>NZ_VZIZ01000001.1 GCF_009812035.1 Psychrobacter nivimaris
GTTTACAACGGGTTATCTTCATAAAAGTAGTCTAGCATAGTGCTTATCTACTACAGCCCCCAGTTTTATCTAGGCCGTCGTTATGTACTAAAAGTGATAACCAATATAGAAACTGCCGATGTAATACATAGCACTGTGAAGCTCAGTCGCGGTAAGTTAAACGTAGAATTGTCTCAAAGTGATTCTAAACTAAATATTGAAGAACGAACTGCTATCGTAAAAAGCCTAATTGATGAATGGTATAAGAATAAAGCCAAGCTTATCTTTATAGAACGCCTAGAGGTGGTATTACCTAAAGCAGCGTGGGTAACTGATACGCCAGCTTTCAGACTGTTAGTTATGAAGAAGCAGTGGGGCAGTTGTTCAGTGAAAGGTAATTTAATCCTCAATCCGCACTTAGTAAAAGCACCAAAGGAATGCATCGATTACGTGATACTCCATGAGCTCTGTCATATCGCTGAGCACAACCATAGCGAGCATTTCTGGCGGTTACTAACGCAAGTAATGTCGAACTGGAAAGAGGTGAAGGCTAGGCTTGATGGTATGGCAGAGCTTTATTTGAATGAGTAAATCATAATACCTTTATCGCAATTAACATAAAAACCACCTTCAAAAAAGTAGCTAGCTATCAACTAAAATAACCCGCGTCAGGCGGGTTATTTTAAGTTCAGTTCTGAAACGCTTTTTAACTATGGCGTACCTGCATGCCCCACTTTCACTTGCACAGCTAACATACGTCCTTTGGTTTCTACCTTGCGAGAGGCCTCATCCCAGTCTGGCGCCGCGCACATAAATAATGTCTTACCATCATGTCCACCAAGAGTAACCGCAAAGATACCATCAGGTGCAGTATCGATAGTTTCTAAAATTTCACCACCCTCTGCTATGCGTACCGCTCGCTGGTTTATGGTATCTGCGATCCACACAGCACCCTCGGCATCCAAGGCCAAACCATCAGGTAATATGCTGGCATTTTCTATACGTAGACCCAGATTTGGCTCATCACCTAATTCTCCAAAATTAGCAAAATCACGCTTGTCTCCGAGGCTACCATCTTCTTTGATATCAAACTGCGTAACTTTGTTGCCAAATAGCTCGTTAACGATCAATATTTTTTGATCTGAAGAGATAACCATACCATTTGGAAAAGCTAACCCTTCGGCAACGATCTGTGAGCTTCCATCAGGTTTGATCAATACAAGCCCTGTATTTTCATGGTCAGCGCCACCCATCAAATCAAAACCAAAGTTGCCGACATAAGCATTACCATTGGCTGAAACCACCATGTCATTGGCATGACCACCACAATGCTCCCAGATATCAGCGTGAACGACCAAGTTACCATCATTTTCTAGTCGTAAGACTTTGCGGTCTTTCATCGATACAACCAGCAAACGCCCATCAGGCAACCATCCTAAACCGGAAGGTTGCTGTTCAACATGAATGATTTTCTCTGCTACTCCTTCATCATTAACTCGATAAACGCCTTGAGTATAGAAATCGACAAACCATAGCGCATTTTGATACCAGCGAGGTCCTTCTAAATAGTGAAAGCCATCAACAGCAACTTCTATTTCATATTTCGACATAATCATCTTCCTTGATTGAGAGACAAAATTATTTAAACAATATTTCTTATCAGGCTATTTCTTCATATATTGCAGTGACTTCCTCTAAAGTCATATCTTTGGGATTGGTGGCGATTAGCCGTGCATAGGTATTGATAACTATGTCGGCTAGGGCAGGAATATCGTTCTTCGTAATATTCAATTCACTTAAACGGTATTTAAGACCACTGTTTTCCAAAAACATTTTTAGTTGACTAATAAATGAAGTCGCTGCGTCTAAATCTGTCATTCCAGCTGTTTGAGTAGGCATGACAGCACGAGCAAGCTCTGCGTATAGAGGAGTAGCTTCTGATAAGTTAAATGTAAAAACACCGCACATGACGAGTGCATTAGCATGTCCATGTGGAATGTGGAAGTTAATACTAAGGGGATAGGAGAGTCCATGAACGGCGGCTACAGAGGCATTGACGAAGGCTATGCCTGCCAGTGTGGAACCTAACAGCATATCGGCACGAGCATCAATATCGTCACCTTGGTTTAACACTTTTTCAAAATTATTCCAAAGCATCTGTAAGCCTTTTAGGGCTAGTGCATCTGAAATAGGATTCTTTTTAGTGCGACTGGTATAGGCTTCAATACAATGCACCATGGCATCAAGCGCAGTTGCTGCAGTGATATGACGGGGTAATTTTAGTGTTAATGTTGCATCTAAAATGGCGACGTCAGGTAGGATTTTAGGAGTATAAATGGCTTTCTTACTACCATTTTTTGCGGTAATTACGGAGACAAAGGTAGATTCTGCGCCCGTACCAGCAGTAGTCGGTATGGCAAATAGCGGCAGTTTTTTGAAACCACTAATATCTCTATCTAAAATATCGTTAACGGACTGAAAGTCGTTTGGATATAAGGCGACAATCTTTGCTGTATCAATAGAGCTTCCGCCCCCTAAACCAATGATCAAGTCACATTGATTGTCTCTTGCAAGCCCAATAGCGCTTTCAACAATCTCAATAGGTGGGTCAGCAACGACATTGTCGAATACAACGACACTAACGTCTGCTTCCTGTAAGGCTTGCTGGGCGATATTGACATAGCCTAGTTCGGAGATGCCAGCATCTGTAATGATTATAGCTGAGGTGGCAGAATATTGTTTTGCTAAGATCCCTAGCTTTTGGCGCATGCTGTCAGCTTCGCTGACAATATGACCATTAGTATAAAATTCAATCCCTGTCATTCTGTTCTTCCTTGTATATATATACTCACTTGTTGAGAACAAACGATGCAAAAGTAAGAGTGCTTTTATATTGATTAGACTCTTATAAGGCGTTAATGCTTTTCAAGCGTATTAGGTAACTACTTACCTTATTAACATTTTTACTTTCAATACATTTTTTACAAGAGCAGTGTGCAGTGAGCTGCAAAAAAACGTATTAAAAGATTCTAGGTACCAGAAAAGCAAGCAATATCTGAATTTATTAGCATGCTTAACTAGCCGATGTTTGTAAAGTATTACATTATCATAAACATTAGAGAATAGTCATTAAATGATTTGACAGCTATCACTTTAGTTGCTAATTTCAGGTAAGTGTTCAGTTGTACGTTAAGTATATATTGACCTAATTATTTATAACCACTACTAATGGTGTATTTAACTTACCTGTCAAATACTATAAAAACATAAGTTAAATTAATGAACTTATGACTACTATCAAAAGGAATTGATAATGAAATTAGCACCCATTTTTCCGATAAGTGTGCTAGCCGCGATGAGCCTTTTAGGTTGTTCAAACCAATCTAGTAATGGTACGACTTCTTCAGAAGAGACCACTGTTTTACGTTTCTCACATTTCTATCCTGCAACATCTGATATTAATAAAGAGATTTTTGAACCTTGGGCAAAAAAAATCGAAGCTGATTCGGGCGGGCGTCTTAAAGTTGAGGTATATCCTTCGGCCACTATTAGCAAAGCGGATACAGCTTATGAGTCTGCTGTAAAAGGAACCATTGATATTGGCTCACAAGTACAAGGTTATACAAGTGGTCGATTCCCACTATCTCAGATTGCAGAGCTTCCAGGATTATCTAACTCATCAACACAAACAGGCTGTATGCTGCAAACCTTGTATGACAATGGTACGATTGCTGACGAGTATAAAGATTCTCACTTGCTCTTTATGTTTGCCACAGGACCTGGAACCTTGCACAGTACTAATAAATTGATCAGAACTCCTGAGGATATGAGAGGTATGCGTATTCGTAGGCCTTCAGCAGTTGCAGGTGACATCATCGAAAGTATGGGAGCTTCTCCTGTGGGGCTGCCTGCCAATGATATATATACTTCTTTACAGCGTGGTGTAGTTGATGGATTAAGCTTTCCGTGGGAAGCTATGGAGACCTTCAAACTAAATGAGTTGACGAAGTATCATACTAATATGCCATTTTATAGTTCTGCTTTAATGGTAACTATGAATAAAGCTAAGTATGAAGGTCTGCCAGAGGACTTGAAACAAGTTATTGATGACAATTCAGGTATGGCGCTTAGCAAGAAAGTAGGGGCCATGTGGGATAAGACTTATTCAACGCAGCTACAAGCAGCTATCGATCAAGGAGATGAAGTTGTCGATATCCTAGACCCACTCAATGACCCAGATTGGAAAGGCCCACTTGAAAAAGGTACAAAGAAATATCTTGATGATGTGGAGTCTTTAGGACTAGATTCTTACGGGGTCTATGATAAGGCTAAAGAAGCTAGTGTAGTCTGTAAAGTGTAATCTCACAAAAGTTTTAGCTAAAATATAGCTAAACTGAAAAAGCCTCAACTTTGAGCTGAGGCTTTTTTTGTTTTTCTGATTATAACTATTTCAAGATTTACTTACCTAGGACAAGCTGTCCACCAGAAAAGCTAATGCACCCCTCACAAAACCAAGAATTTAATCTCCTTGCATAAGGTACATCTGCTGGGACATCTAATTGATAGGGACGACCACAGTACTCACAGTGTACGTCATCTAAATAAACCTGACATTCTGCAAGTGCAGTAAATAATGCATTAATCTCCGTGTTGTGGTCATAACAAAGCAGTTCTAAATGCGCTATATAATCACTGGGCGACGCATAGGACCAATACTCATAGCACAGACGCTTTGCTGTATCATCCAGAGCTGAATCAAAGACAAAGTTCAAACTCATAACATTCTCCTTAGTATCCATAGCCAGTGTGTGGTAGTAGCTCGTAAAGCTCACTCTGTAGCTGACTACACATATCATCAACGACATAGTCAGGATTGGTCTCTAAGCGCGTCTGAACCCATATGCGCAGCGCCATATGATTATCAAAGCAACTATCAACACTCAGGAACCTAGCTAAACCAGTACCTGACTGAATACAGATCTCACAAATGAGGTAGTTAGCAATATTATCTGCGCCATTACTGACATAGCCACTAGGTTTAAACGTCGCATGCAGTTTATCGTAATCAATCATTTTCATCGTGACGTCTCCTTGTCAGTAGATACTTGAGCCATCTGACTCCGATTGACCAATGCTTCAAACGCACTACCATCCTGCCTAGTCATGTTCGGTACGTAGCGACTATAAGTATTAAACAGCATCTTAGTCGTAGCGTGTCCCATTTGACTAGCAATCCATTCAGGACTTTCCCCAGCAGCTAACCATAGCGTTGCTGCAGTATGACGAGTCTGATAAGCATTGCGCTTTTTGAGACCCAAAATCTTAAGAGTAGGGTGCCAAACACGTTTATTTACGTTGTTATAATCAAGTGGTTCACCTGTATGCGCGCAAAATACATAGTCAGATCGCTTATAAGTGATGGTCTGCTGTTCCTTCAGAGCATCGTAGACCCAAGGTGACATTTGAATCGCACGATAAGACTCCTGAGTCTTAGGAGGAACAATTTTGCCCTTAACATAAGCTTGTTTGATCACAATCTCACGTCGATCAAAGTCAATGTTCTCCCACGTTAACCCATCGATCTCACTCGTACGCATCCCTGTGAAAAAACGTACCAGATAATAATTGCGATAGTCTGCTCTCACCCCATTGATAAACGTCCAAACCTCATTCAGTGTGAATGGTTGAATATCCGTTTTGGGCTGTTTGAGCGCATTGATATCGTAGTAAGGATTATCAAATTTATAGCGTTTAGCCGCTTCTTTTAGTATCATACCTAAAGGTACCATGATCGAATTGATGCGTGCCGCTGACAGATGTTTGTTAGCTTTTCCGTATGTTACTTTGGCGAGGGATGAACGGAAAGCTAATACATCTGTCTTTTTTATGAGATGAATGGGTTTAGTCCCAAACTTAGCAATCAAGTACATATCAATAATCTCCTTTATTTTGCGCTTGTAAGTATCACGCCATTCAATTTCTTTTTCAGAAAACCATAATTTTGCAAACTGTTCAAAAGAAGGCGTATCGGTACTAATGCATTCCTTGCGATCGTTTAACGCAACCATCTGTGCCGCTTTATCACTTTTTGGAAAGTACTTAGCGTAATTAAACAGACCTAGGGTGATTTCTGCTTCCATTTTCTCAATCACCTTATCAAGCTTCTTGCAATTCGCCGGCGTGTCTGTAAGGTTTGTCGTCTCCCGACAGCGTATACCCATATAATAAAAATCGACAAATAGCATATTGCTTCCTTTGCGCCTTCTGATACTAGCCATCCTATTTCTCCTTATTGTAGTGCCATGGCGTTGATGCTACCGGCAATGCCAGTGCGCATATCTTTTTCGATTTCTTCCCAAATGTATAAAATCTTACGACCACCGAACGGGCGTATATAATGAATGCCTTCGATAAGCACACTATCCTTGAGCTCATTACGGATAGTACGAGGGTTATATTTGATGAGTTCAGAAAGCTCTTGGGTAGTTAGGTAGGTATGTGACATAATAAATTCCTTGTAAGCCAATTAAATAACTGGGTTGTTTTATTGAAATAACAAATTGTTTTATAAAAGTAATTTGTTGTTCGATAGAAGTGCTTTACTAGCTATCGTTAGTCGATGCAAGTACTTTTTTAGTCTATTAAGGAATTATTAATGATTTTATGTAATTTACCAGTGCTACTAGCTGAACGACGTATGAAGGTGGCAGATCTAATAAGAATGACAGGAATTAGTAAGTCGACAGTGCACAAGATCTATAACGAACAGACTTCAAGAATAGATTTTGACACTATGGATAAAATTTGTGAGGCACTAGATATTGAAGTAGGTGATTTATTTACTTATGTACCTAACGAGTCGCTAGATAAAGAGAAGTAAATAAATATTGAGAGTGTTTTAGATCATTTAGGGTAGAGGTCGAAAGTGCTACTCTGAAAGAAAGGCAAAATAGAAGGCAGGCGCAACTTAGGCACAATTTAGGCACACACGTTTTTTGATAACGTTTGCGGAAAGTGAGAAAAGAGGAAATTTGCATCGACGTATAGTTTCCTTTTTCTCTACAGCCCATATTTCACGGACAAAAAAAAGCCCCAATCTTAAGATTGGGGCTTTCTAAATTTGGTAGGCGTAATCGGATTCGAACCAACGACCTCTACCATGTCAAGGTAGCGCTCTAACCAACTGAGCTATACGCCTATTTAGGTTGAGCATTTTAGCAAGTTTCCCAGACTTTGCAAGTCTTTTTTAGCATAAACCTCTTTTATTGTCATAATATCTGCTATTCAGGCTTATATTAGTTAACTGGATATATTTTTGTGTATATCTACTAAACATTAAATTTAGTAAGTTTGGTTTTTATTGTTAATAAGTTGGTGATGCTAATGATTAAACTCTTATAGCTGGTATGATATCTTTATAATTGATGTAATCATCATGATAATAATGGCCTCAAGTCAGTCATGCTGAGTAAGCGTTAAACAAATATTAAAAACAGTTGGAGAATAACATGGGTCTTTTGGTAGAAGGGCAGTGGCAAGACAAGTGGTATGAGACAAAAGAGAGTGGCGGCCGCTTTCAGCGTGAAGATGCTGGTTTTAGGAACTGGGTAACGGTAGATGGTAGCGCAGGGCCCACAGGTATTGAGGGCTTTAAAGCCGAACCTGACCGCTATCATCTATATGTGTCGCTAGCCTGTCCTTGGGCACACCGTACCCTTATCTACCGCAAGCTCAAAGGCTTAGAAGATATCATTCCGCTATCTGTAGTACATCCATATATGGGTGAGTATGGTTGGACATTTGCAGAAGGTGCAGGCGTCGTTGCTGACCCAGTTATCAATGCAGGCTATGCCTATGAGCTGTATACCAAGGCCAAGCCAGACTATACAGGCCGTGTCACCGTACCTATCTTGTGGGATAAAAAAACAAACACAATCGTGAGTAATGAGTCATCTGAAATCATTCGCATGTTTAACTCTGCCTTTGATGAGGTTGGTGCGCTAGCAGGTAATTTTGTGCCAGCAGAGTTATTACAAGAAATTGATGATATCAATACCTTTGTCTATTCAACTATCAACAATGGCGTATATAAGACAGGATTCTCTACCACACAAGAGGCTTACGAAGAGGCCGTGATTGAGCTGTTTGCGGCATTAGATACACTTGAGACGCGCTTAGCACATCAGCGTTATCTCACAGGTAGCACTATAACTGAGGCAGATTGGCGACTGTTTACGACGTTGGTTCGTTTCGATGCTGTCTATGTTGGGCACTTTAAATGCAATCTGCACCGTATCGTTGACTATCCAAACCTTTGGGACTATCTGCGTGACTTATATCAGGTACCTGGCATTGCAGATACGGTAAATATGGATCATATCAAGCAGCATTATTACACCAGTCATGCCAATATTAATCCCACATGTATTGTCCCTGCTGGCCCAGTGATTGATTTTAATGAGCCACATGATCGTGCACGTCTATAGTTTTATTTTAATAGAGTAACCGCATAAAAAAGCCCCAGCTACTAATAGGTAGCTGGGGCTTTTACATTATAAAAGGTAGTTTAACTACTATTAGGCATTGTTTAGCTGGCGGGCCGCTTCTAGAGCAAAGTAGGTCAAGATACCATCAGCGCCAGCACGGCGGAAACCAATCAGCGACTCTAAAATCACTGCATCACTTAACCATCCGTTCTGAATGGCTGCCATATGCATGGCATATTCGCCAGATACTTGATACGCAAAGGTTGGTACACCAAAGGTGTCTTTGACTTCACGAATCAAATCAAGATAAGGCTGACCTGGTTTGATCATGACCATATCTGCGCCTTCGTTGATATCCATAGCCACTTCATGTAACGCCTCAGCACGATTGCCAAAGTCCATCTGATATTGCTTCTTATGGCCACCTTTTAGGTTGCCAGCACTACCAACGGCATCACGGAAGGGACCGTAGTAAGCAGATGCATATTTGGCTGAGTAAGCCATGATAGCTGTATTCACAAAACCCTCTGCTTCAAACGCATCACGCATGGCCTTGATACGGCCATCCATCATGTCACTAGGAGAGATGATATCTGCACCTGCACGCGCATGTACCAGCGCTTGCTTGACCAGTACTTCGATGGTTGCATCATTGATGACGTAACCGCTGTCATCAAGCAGACCATCTTGACCATGTGAAGTATAAGGGTCTAGCGCTACATCAGTCATGACGACCATTTCTGGCACAGCGTCTTTGACCGCTTTTATCGTACGTGCAGTCAGGGCGTTTTCGTCATAAGCGGCGCTACCATCTGGTGTTTTCAAAGCGTTATCAATCACAGGAAAAAGGTCGATGGTCGTGACACCTTCTGCTAACAGCTCTTTGGCATAGTTGATTAGCAAATCAATCGATAAGCGTTCAACGCCCGGCATACTAGCAATGGTTTCGCGCTGGTTTTCGCCTTCTAAGACAAAGACAGGCGCAATAAAGTGCTTAGGGTGCAGCTCTACTTCACGAATCATTGAACGTACATTGTCGTTGTAGCGCAGACGACGTAAGCGAGTGGCAGGGTATTGACGGTTAAAGGTATAGCTCATAATAATTCCTTATGATTGTTTTAGGGCGTGTCCTCATTTTAAAAATGGTGATAAAAATGAGATAAATTGCAGTCAAACAAGGAAAATAGCGTAGATAATATCGGGATATTAACCAGCTATTTAACGATGTTTGGCAAAATTTAGCCATTTTTAGCCCGTTTAGATATGATCAATTGAATTGAGGACACGCCCTAATAGTTATCATGTTACATGGTTAAAATAATATCGCTATAAGCGGTATTTTATAGAATTAGCTTATCAAAATCTTTGCTTTATAAGTGGCTATAAATAAAGAGAGCCTGCATAAAGTGAGCCTACTATAACCAAAAGACGTCAATAAAAGCAAAAAGCCCCACCACGTTAAGTCGGTAGGGCTGATAGTACGTATCGACTGTCAACGTAATGCGTAAGCAACGTCATCAAACAAAGGTTTCAGAATAGCCTAAGGCTCATTAATCTGAGTCACAGGAACTTGTTCAACGCCAGCTTCTTTAAAAGTCGTCTCCTCAGTAATCACACCCACTGCCGCGTCTGTTTTGCCATCGTTATTGACATCAACGACAGCCGTGGGGTTAAAGGTAGTGATTTCTGATGGTTGTGACTGCTTAATCGCTTGAGCTTCTTGCACAGAAGCCACTCGTGCAGAGCTAGCTGCATCAATCGCGTTGGCTGCTTTGGTTTTGTTGCTATACGCAGGGAAATTGACCGCTTGCACCAAGTTGGTGTGTTGCGGCACAGGAATCACCGTTGGCACATCAAGGTTGGCACCGCCACCGAGCGCTTGGTATAACTCAATTTGGCTGACGAGTTTTTGTAGTTCTAGATCCAAAATTCCCTGTTGGGTCGAGAATAGCGAACGCTGGGCATCGAGTACATCTAGATAGTTTGAGATACCGGCTTTAAAGCGTGCATCGGCAATTTGATAAGTCTGCTCAAAGTTATCTTGTAGACGATACTGTGCTTCTAGCTGCTCACCCAAGGTGGCGCGTGTCGCTAGTACATCCGAGACTTCACGGAATGCCGTTTGAATAGAGCCTTCATAGTTGGCAAGCGTTTGCTCACGTTCAATTCTGGCCACATCATATTCTGCATCTAAACGACCTGCATCAAAGATTGGGACACTAATACTTGGGCCGAATGACCAGCCGACAGCGCCGCTCTTGAATAAATCATCTAAGCTACCGCTACTGACACCAATACTACTCGCTAGGCTAATAGAAGGGAAGTAAGAGGCACGTGCCACTTCTATATTGGCACCAGCGGCTTTTAGGTTGTACTCCGCTTGCAGAACGTCAGGACGATAGCGCAACAACTCACTTGGTAGGCCAGCATTAAAGATTTTCTGGCTAGTGATATTGCTAACGGCAGGCGTTGGAATCAGCTCGTTAGGAATCGGCGCACCAATCAAATATTGCAGGGCATTGCGCGAGGTCAAGATACTGCTCTGCGCCCGCAATACGGCAAGTTTAGCATTTTCTAAAGAAGCACTAGCTTGCAACGAAGGCAGTCTAGGATCAATCCCTGCCTCAAACCGTTTGGTCGCAATGAATAACGATCGTTCACGACTCTCAACCGTGGCTTCTGCCAACTTAAGCTGCGCTAAGCTATAGCTTAGATTGGCGTAGCTTTGCGCAATGTTACTGATCAGACTGATCTGCGTCGAATCTTTGGCTGCGGTGGTCGCCAAGAAATTTTGCAAAGCTTGGTCTTTTAGACTAGCAATCTTACCCCAAAAATCCAGCTCATAATTGGCCAACCCTAGGTTGACGTTATAACTACTATTGGGGTTTTTGTCCGTTCTGTTCTGTGCTTGGCGCGTGTAACCACCACTACCATTGATGGTCGGCAGATCGTTAATATCGGTGATTTGATATTGCGCTCGTGCTTTTTCGATAGCTAGGCGTGCGCTCTCAAAGTCTTTATTGTTCTCTAATCCTAATGCAATTAGCCCTTTTAGGCGCTCATCACTATAGAAGTTCTGCCAGCGTTGTCCCGCAATACTAGGCTGGGCTGCGTTACTGGCCGTTTCCTTATCAAAGGCACCGTAGCTTTGTTCGATAGGGATGTTAGGCTCGGCAAGTACAGGACGGCTATCGGCTTTTGGAATGGTATTACAAGCCGCCATGCTCATCGCTAAAGCCGTTAAGCTGATTAAGCGAACACTATTTCTGCGCACTCGTGCAATAGTTGGGCTCGCAAATCTAGCAACCAGCGCTGCCTGTTCGCCTGACATTGGGCGCACATGAGCAGTAGTTGTGACTACCGCTGCTGAGTTAGTAGTAAAAGGTTGTGAACTCATTGTGTATTATCTCCAAAGCTTGCAGGCTGATAACTCTCAGAGGGAGTTGGGTTCTGCGGACCAGGCGTACCATTGTCATCGCCGCCATCGCCTTTATCATTTGGCTTGTTGTTGGCATATTTGTACGGGAACGCACTGCGTACCCAAATGTAGAACATCGGGATAAAGAAGATGCCTAACAAGGTTGCCGTTACGACACCGCCAACCACACTGGTACCAATAGCATTTTGACTGCCTGAACCTGGACCAGTCGCCAAGAATAATGGCACAACACCCAGACCAAAGGCAAGTGAGGTCATGATAATTGGACGCAGACGTTGGCGTGCCGCCGTCATGACCGCATCTTTTAGACTATAGCCTTCCTCTTGATGGTCTTTAGCAAACTCGATAATCAAGATGGCGTTTTTAGCCGATAGACCAACCACCGTCAGTAGACCTACTTGCAAGTAGATATCGTTGGCGAAGCCTCGTAACCACGTAAATATCACCGCACCCAATACCCCAAGTGGAATAACCAATAGGACAGAGAAGGGGATAGACCAGCTCTCATATAGTGCCGCCAAGCACAAGAATACGACTAAGATTGAAAGCGCGTAAAGCATCGGCGCCTGGGCACCTGATTTTTGCTCTTCCAATGACATACCCGTCCACTCGTAACTGATGCCTTCAGGTAATTTGTCTATCATGGCTTCCATTGAGCTCATGGCTTCACCAGTACTCAAACCTGGGGCTGCACTACCTTGGATATTCATTGATGGTAAGCTGTTATAGCGGGTCAGACGCGGTGAGCCTGACTGCCATTCACTGCTAGAGAATGCATCAAATGAAATCATATCATTCGTCTCGTTTCGTACATACCACTTACCAATGTCATCAGGGTTGGTACGGCTGCTGGCTTCACCTTGTACATAGACACGTTTGATACGGCCACGATCGATAAAGTCGTTGACGTAGCTTGAGCCCCATGCAGTCGAGATGACGCTATTGATATTACCTAGCGACAAGCCATAAGCAGCGGCTTGCTCTTGGTTGATGTTCACCTTTAACTGCGGTGAGTCTTCTTGACCGTTTGGACGTACACCAGCGACTTGATCATTCTGTCCTGCCATACCTAAGAGCATATTACGTGCTTCAAGTAGGCCATCGTGACCAAGGTTACCATTATCTTGAATCATTAAATCAAAACCACTGGCATTACCAAGCTCAGTAATGGCTGGTGGTACAATGGCAAATACTTGTGCTTCATTTATCTGAGTAAAGAAATAACCCATTGCCCGACCAGCAACGGCTTGCGCTGTGTTTTCATCACCGGAACGCTTGTCCCAATCTGACAAGCGCACGAATGCGAGTCCCATGTTTTGGCCTTGACCAGCAAAGCTGAAGCCTGCAATGGTAAAGACAGAGGCAATGTTATCGGTTTCTTGAGTGTCGTAATAGTTTCTGACTTTATCGAGCACTTCTTGCGTTTCATCTAATGTCGAACCAGCAGGAAGCTGAACCAAGGTAAACATAATACCCTGATCTTCTTCTGGTAAAAACGAGCCGGGAATACGTAAGAATACCACCACCATGACGCCGATAATGGCCGCATAACCAATCAAATATAGCCATTTGAAACGAATGCTTTTACCAACAAAGCCCTCGTATGAACGACTAAGCTTAAAGAACGAGCGGTTAAACCAGCCAAAGAAGCCTTTTTGCTTTTCGTCCTTGCCCTTTTCATGGCTCTTACCGCGTTTGAGTAAAGTAACACATAGCGCAGGCGTAAAAATAAGCGCGACCATGGCTGATAGCACCATGCTCGTGATCAAGGTGATAGAGAACTGGCGATAAATCACACCTGTTGAGCCACCAAAGAACGCCATCGGTACGAATACCGCTGATAAAATCAGCGCGATACCAATAACGATCTTACTGATTTCCCCCATCGATTGAGTGGTCGCGTCTTTGATAGAGATATGTGGATCTTCTTCTAGTATTCGCTCAACGTTCTCTACCACGACAATCGCATCATCGACCAGCAGACCGATGGAGAGAACCATAGCAAACATGGTCAAGACGTTGATACTAAAGCCTGCAATATACAACACTGCAAAGGTACCCAAGAGTACGACAGGTACGGCAAGGGTCGGGATAATGGTGGCACGCCAGTTCTGTAAAAAAATAAACATAACGATAAATACCAACACAATCGCTTCAATGAGGGTCATAACGACTTGTTCGATAGACAAGCGTACAAAGGGTGTGGTGTCATACGGAACGACTGAGGCTAGACCAATTGGGAAGTTTTGCTCCAGCTCAGCCATACGTGCGCCAACAGCTTCGCGAGTTTCAAGCGCGTTAGCACCGCCCGCAAGCGAAATACCAAGACCGGCTGCTTCTTGACCATTGTAGAGAGAGACAACGCTATAGTTTTCACTGCCAATCTCGACATCTGCCACATCGCCTAAGCGCACTTGTGCGCCTGAGGTATCTGTTTTTAGTAGAATGTTTCGGAATTCTTCAGGCGTTTGAAGATAGCTTTGTACAGTAACAGTGGCGTTGATAACTTGTTTGTCTGTGTCGGCAGGTGCTTGACCCAATTGACCAGCAGATACCTGAGCATTCTGTGCTCGTATCGCATTGACGACATCTGAAGGTATCATGTTGTAGCTACGTAGGCGTGAAGGGTCAAGCCATACACGCATCGCATAGGTAGAGCCAAAGACTTGAACTTCACCCACACCCTCTACACGACTGATCGAATCGACGACATTAGAGTTAATATAATCGGCAATATCTGCCCGATCCATGGTGCCATCTTCAGAAATAAATGCTTGCACCATCAAAAAGCTGCTAGACGATTTATTGACGTTGACACCTTGACGCTGAACAGACTCAGGCAAGGAGCTCATCGCTGCTTGCAGTTTGTTCTGTACTTGTACTTGAGCTGTGTCAGGATCTGTGCCGTTTTCAAAGGTTAGCGTCACAGACGCACTACCATTTGACGAGCTCGATGATGACATATACATCAGGCCATCTAGACCTTTCATACGCTGCTCAATGATCTGTACTACTGAGTTTTCTACGGTTTGCGCATTGGCACCAGGATAGCTTGCACTGACTGAAATCGTTGGTGGTGCGATACGTGGATATTGTTCAATCGGTAGATTAAGAACGGATATTACCCCGATGAGCATGACCAAAACAGCCAGCACCCATGCAAAAATAGGGCGATTAATAAAAAAACGTGACATAGTATATCCCTAAGTCTTCCTGTCTTGAATGGAATTAGTTGGCAGCGGCTTCTGTTGGTTTTTTGGTAGAAGTCTCATCGCCAGCTGGCTCTTTATCCATCGTTTTTGCGGCTTGCTGCGGCGTTTTGGTATTAGGCGCACTTTGTGCAGCTGGTGCTGGATTTGCACTTTCTAATGGTTTGGCGACCACTTCTTGGTCAGGCTTGACCTTAGCACCACCAATCACAACCACTTTGTCACCTGCTTTCAAGCCTTCAGTGACGACCCATTGTCCATCGTAAGTACCATTAATGGTAACCGGACGTACTTGGATTTTATTATTTTCGTCAACGATATAGACTTGTGTCTCACTCTTCGGCGTACGGGTGACCGCACTTTGCGGAACAAGGGCTGCATTGGTAATAACGCTCTGCGTCAAACGTGCTGTGACATACATACCTGGTAGCAGGATGTTATTGCTGTTTGGGAAAATAGCACGCAAGGTGACAGCGCCTGTTGACTCATCAACTTTGGCCTCAGACAGTGCAAGCTTACCGCGTACTGGATAGACAGAACCATCTTCTAGTACCAATTCAACTGAGTTCATACCTGGCTGAGCAGTACCATCTGCGATCTGCTGACGAAGCTTGAGCAACTCAGAAGAAGACTGGCTGATATCGACGTAGATAGGGTCTAAGCGTGAAATAGTCACCAATGGATCTGCTTGACCAGCACTGACTAGAGTACCAGCAGTGACGCTAGAGCGATCAGTACGACCGGTAAGCGGTGCGCGTACGATTGTACGGTTTAGATCTAAGGTACTGGCTTCTAAACCTGCTTTTGCAGTCTGGATGCCTGCTTTTGCACTCTCAATACCTGCTTGAGTTTGACCGACAGCGGCGGCGGCACTTTGTACTGCTGCTTGTGCTGTACGTACGGCTGTTTGTGCTTGATCGTACTGCTGCTTTGAGATGGCATCAATACTGACCAGACCCTGCAGACGTTGTAAGTCATTTTGCGCTTGTGCTAATGACGCTTGACGGCTGACCAATTCAGCTTTTGCATTGGCATTGTTTGCCACAGCAGTTTGATAGTTAGCTTGTGACTGCTGTACGGCGGCTTGGCCACTCGTTACAGATGAGGCATAGTTGTCGGTGTTGATACGATACAGTGGCTGACCTTTTTTGACGTTGCTTCCTTCACGGAATAGTACTTCGTCAATCACGCCGTTGACCTGCGGGCGGACATCAGCAGTTTGATAAGCTGCAGTACGACCAGAAAAAGTTTGTACTTGAGGGACGGTATCGAGAGTGACTGTCTGAACGTTGACAACCGCAGGCGGCATTTGCTGCTGTGCGGCTTGCTCACCAGCGGCGTCCTCGTTTTTGTCACAGCCAACCAGTACAGCTCCAGATAGTACAGATGCTATTACAAGCGAAAGATAAGAGTGCTTCATCAATGTCCTCGGCAATATATATAAATAGTGACAGTATAAAAATCGATCAATAAGTTTGGCGTACTGAATATAAGGGTCTTGCTAATGCTAAATAACTTGCTAATGCTGAAGAAAGAGAATAAATAGCCTAAGCTAGTATTATTTATTCCAGTTTCAGATGTTTCCGTCAGTGAAATATGACTAATAGAAAATCTGACATCGATATGGATTAAGTATCGAAAGGATTATTTAGCATTAATTGTTTAAGCAAACCACAGAATGGATTAATAAATTTAATGAGTTATTATAAACTATTGGGGTAACCCCACAGTCAAGTAGTTTGCAATACGAGCTGGATCGAAAAGCGGTAATATTACAGTTTACGAATTAATAGATTACCGTCATAGTAAGCGTCGTCTCTATTAACAGCTAATAGAACCATGCACAACCTAGTATCAAAATATATTGTAAATTTTTGTTATGAACCTAAAGCCCTATAGTAATTAAGGTTTTTAAACGATAGAAAATCGACTTTGTCAACAAAATGACAATTTTAGCAACCCCTAATTACAGTCATAAAAAATAACTATCAGTATCTCTCTAACAAACGTCATCAAACTTTGACCGACTGTCCAAAAAGCCTTATACGATTATAGTACTGCAAGAATGTATGAAACTTAAAGAAAGGTAACGATTTGGCTGACATGCTAGTTTTTGAGAAGGTACTTCTTAATTTATGAGCTTCTTATTCATCAATTGCTGAAGGAGTTTGCTAAAAAGCCATGCTAAAAAATTCTGTCAAAAAAAAGAGTCGTCTTAATTAGTTAATAACACAGACGACTCAGCTTTAACTATACTAGTCGGGCGCTAGCGAGTTCAGTTAATTGATATAAGCCTGTACGATAACGGTTATCTGGTAGCGTACTCAGTGCATCTTGTGCCAGTTTGGTTTCCTCCAGCGCGCGCTGCTTACAATAAGCCAATGAGCCAGAACTACGTACCAACTCAATCAGCTGCTCAGCGTTTGGTGTCTTACCTGTCTGAACGGCAATACGTAACTGCTCATAGCCTTCAGTGTCGCTGTCTTTGAGTAGTTCGAGTGCTTTGATAGTCGGTAGGGTAGGTTTGCCTTCAGCAAGGTCATCGCCTAAGTTTTTGCCCATCACCTCACTATCGCCACTATAGTCGAGCACATCATCGATAATCTGGAACGCATTACCAAAATGCTGTCCGAAATCGCCCAATGCCGTCATATATTCTGTCTTATCTTGCAAGATAGCAGCACCTTGGGTCGCCATCATGAACAGGCGTGAAGTTTTGCCATCGATAATGCGTAAGTAATCTTCCTCTGTCGCAGCAGGGTTATGCTGATGCTGTAGCTGTAATACTTCGCCTTCAGCAATATCACAAGTCCCATCGGAGAATACTTGCAACAGTGGCAGGCTTTGAAAACCAACCAATAGGTTGAACGCACGAGCAATCAAATAGTCACCGACCAATACGGCAGTAGCATTGTCCCACGTCGCATTTGCCGTCGGCTTTCCACGGCGTTGCCCTGACTCATCGATGACATCGTCATGGACTAGGGTAGCGGTATGTAGCATTTCCGTGATAGCAGCTAGATGCATGGCCTTTTCTGATGGGTTGTCATCAAACATACGTGCGCAGAGCAACGTAATCAGCGGACGCATACGTTTGCCGCCAGCATTGATCACGTGTTGCGAGACGCTCATGACGAGTTGTACTTTTGAGTTCAAACTGCCAAACACTTGCTTGTCCATTACCTCAAAATCATTGGCTACAATACTTTGAATATCAGCATAGCTAGGCGTCGATTGAGGGGCAGGCACGGTATTATTTAAAGAGGTACTAGTCATAATAAATAGTCATATTAATAAGAGTAAAGAGAGTTGGTATAACCTTGACTTTATCTATCTATAGGTAAGGTATTATTTCGCTTATGATAGCATAGCTATCTGCTTAAATTGTTGGTTAAAGTATATAGCACAAGTAGGTCAGGCGTATGATATATAGGGCTTACTATGCCTATTGAATAGAATAAAAACGATAAGAAATGTCTTGTGTTTTACAGATATATCTTCTAGCTCATTTTAAGCTTATTGGTCACATAAATGATTCATAAAGGGCTGTAAGTAACTGATTGCATAAGTTATAATGGCCGCTGTTGGGCTTAATCTATCACTTATCATTACTATTTCTCATGTTTATATTCGCATTGTCGTTTATCGACTTTCCTTGATGAGCAGCCGTTATAGCCAAATGAGAGATGGTCATTAGTGTAACTACCTTGCAAAAACGAGAGGCGCGGCTTGCTTTTATGAGCAAAAAGCCGTAAAATCTTGCCTTTAATTTTTCCCTGTCGTGTTCGTCGTAAAAGCGTTGGTATAACATCAGCCACGGCACACGGGTTAAACGGAGTCATACAATGTACGCAGTAATCAAAACTGGTGGTAAACAGCACCGTGTAGTCGTCGATGAATTGCTTAAAGTTGAACTACTAAAAGCAGAAAAAGGCGAAACAATCAAATTTGAAGACGTGTTGATGGTTGTTGACGGCGATAACGTCAAAATCGGTCAGCCTGTTGTTGACGGTGCTAGCGTAGAAGTTGAAGTTGTTGAGCATGGTCGCGGCGAAAAAATCCGTATCATCAAGCACAACCGTCGTAAGCATTATCACAAAGAACAAGGTCACCGCCAATGGTACACCTTGTTAAAAATCAAAGCGATTAATGCCTAATTATCCATTTAGCAATTATTGCTAAATAGCGCACTAAATGCTTAAGAGTTATCGCATCAGCGATAAGTCAAATTAACAAGGAGATTTTCTCATGGCACATAAAAAAGCTGCCGGTTCGAGCCGTAACGGTCGTGATTCAAACCCAAAAATGCTAGGCGTAAAAATCTTTGGTGGCCAAGCTATCACAGCTGGTAACATCATCGTTCGTCAACGTGGTACAGAATTCCACGCAGGCGAAGGCGTTGGCATGGGTCGTGACCATACTTTATTTGCACTGAATGACGGTGTTGTAAAGTTTGCGACCAAAGGTAAATTTAACCGTCGTTATGTTACGGTTGAAAACGCATAATTATCTATTTAGATCGTTTTATTCTTTGGATAGAATGATTAGATAATTAAAAAAGCCCTTACTGCCTTATGGTAGTAGGGGCTTTTTACGTTTGTGGGGTGATATAAATCAATAGTAATTCTTCTGAGCGATATTTTTAAAGCCATTATTAGCATAATTACTGTAGCTAATAGTTTTAACTGCAAACTCTTACCGTGTAACTGCATTGGTTACAAGCGTGTATGGCAGCCGTAGTAAAGATTGCAAATCATGACTAGGCGCGTAATAAAAAAACTGGCACACTGTTGCCATTGCTGATGGTTACCAGTTTTAGCTCGGTAAAATCAGTATTTATAGAAAACAAAAATTTCAATAGAATATTTTATTTTTAGCGACAACTTTAAAGTGATTATGCTTTTTTAGAGAGGATTTATGATGAACTTATCTACGAAAAAATCAACCAAACAGAAGATGATGAGTGGTGCTTTAGCAGGTATATTAATGACATCGCTAGGTATCGCAGCGCCAATGATGGCATTGACTCAAACGGCTACTGCAGCTCCTGCTGATAACCTAACAGCTGCTAAACGTTTGAATAAATTGCTGACCAATACCAAGAGTATGACGGCCAATTTTAGCCAAACAACTAAAGGCGCGAGTAGTGGTACGTTTACAGGCTCTATGAGTGTTCAACGTCCAAATAACTTCCGCTGGGAAACCAAGTCACCATCAGAGCAGCTTATCGTTGCTAATGGGAACTCTATGTGGGTTTATGACAAGGATTTAGAGCAAGCGACTAAGCAGAATGTTGACAGTCAAGTAGGTAATACACCAGCGTTACTACTGTCAGGTGATCCAAGCAAGATTGATCAAAACTTTAAAATCACTCAGCCATATGACAACAAGAACTACTATGTACTCTATCCCAAGTCAGACAGTGCAAGTTTTAAAAGTCTCTCAATAAGCTTTAGTGGTGGCAAACCTGTCATGATGGTATTGAATGACACCTTGGGTCAAACAACTTCTATCAAGTTCAGCGGTATTAAGATGAACCCAAGTATTGGTAGCAGTCAGTTTAAATTTACACCACCAAAGGGTGTTGATGTGATTAATCAGTAATTAACAGATATATTGCTAGGTTTTGATATCAGTTCAAAATCAGCAACGTAATAAAAAGGATAGATCCTATGCGGTCTGTCCTTTTTTGTGTGAGTAACTATAGTTTGTTCAGCAGAAATTTTAAGACATGGCTCGTATGGTTTCCATATCTGGCATAGGTGGTAGTTCATCCAGATGGCTTAATCCAAACGCATCTAAAAACTGCGCAGTAGTATGAAGCAATGCAGGGTGGCCTAGAGTATCTTTAAAGCCTTTCTCCACAATCCATCCTTTATCAAACAGCTGGCGCAGTATATTGCTCGATAATGTTACTCCGCGCACATGCTCGATATCACTACGCGTCACAGGTTGCTTGTATGCAATGACACTTAGGGTTTCAAGTAGGGCTTGGCTCAGGCGTTCTTGACGCTGCGGAAAAGTACGCTGAATTAGACTGCTATAGTCATCAGATATCTGTAAGCGATAACCGCTGGCTGTCTCATGTAGCCTAAGCACACCTGTATCTAAGCGTTGTTGCAGCACCTCTAGGGTTTGATTTAATTCTTTAGTAGATAATGACAAATGTTTCTTTAACGCGTGAGCGGTCAGCGGTGCTTCTGATGCATGCAACAGTACTTCAATACATTTACTCAACTCTTCCAAAGAATCATGCTGTGCCTCAACCGATGGAGATGTAGTCATAGTTATTGGTTCTTGGGTCTCGTCATGTTGCTTTGGGTCTTCAATATCTACCATCTAAAGTATGCTCTTATTTCAATATTGTGATTTTAATAGAGAGTAGTCTAAGAGACAGTCTTAGAGCCTACTAGGCTAACCACTGTAATGTGAGATTTGTGGATTCATTATTCATATTATTCTGATCAGAATTATTGGAAACAGAGTTGACGATACCGCTATCTGTCTCAATATTGACCACACCAACTAACTGCCGCTTTATAAGCTCAAGTACGGCGACAAAACTCACGACCACGCCTATTTTACCTTGTGCCTTATCCAGTAGCTCATAAAAGGAGCGCGCCCCATCTGTACTTAATTGTCTGCTAATACTGGCAATACGATCGGCAAGGGGTACTGCATCAACTTTGATCGTATGCATTTGATAGTTAGGCTGTAACTGCATTTTAAATAAGCTATCAATCAGCAAGTTAGGTGAGTAGCTTGGCAGTTCCGCATTCATAACGTCTTGACCAGGCATACTAACCATGGCCAAAAACACATCGCGCTCTAGACGTACTAGATTGTCTAGGCGCTGACTGACCACTTTGATTTGCGCGTACTCTTCGAGGCGTTCGATAAGTTCTGCTTTTGGATCACGCTCGTCGGTTGGAGTATCAGGGGCAGGCAATAGCAGTTCGGTTTTGATAGCGATGAGCGTTGATGCCATTAACAGATAATCACCTGCTAATTCAAAGTGCTCGGTATCCAATTCACCGATATAAGCTAAGTACTGTTCAGTGATAGGCAGAATAGGCATTTGGGTCAAATCGACGTTGTTCTTTTTGACCAAATACAATAGAAAATCCAATGGACCAGCAAACTGCTCTAACCAAATAGCAAAGGCTTGCGGCGGTACATATAGATCTTCTGGCAAATGCTGTACAGGCGTCTGATAGATACGTAGCGACATATCATGGTTGACTGATTTATCATGATCGCTCTGATTGTCCATAGGCTCAGAAGTTGAATCAGCCATAGCAGATAAGGCGGCATTAGACAAAGCCGCCTGTTTGGTGTTTGGTTCAGTTTGCACGTTTAGCACCCGCTTTGATCATAAATTGCGTCAGTGAAACGACTATTCCAGCAACGATTATTTAAGCTTAGCAAGCGGACGGATGCCGATAGCACGGCGAGCTTTGTCTAGTTGCTTACGACTATGACGACGGGCTTTATTCGCACCCATCTGCAAGATTTCTTCCAGCTCTTTTGGATTGGCCATCAGCTCTTCGTAACGTGCACGGAATGGCGCGATTTCATCATTAATCTTGTCAAACAGGGCTTGCTTAGCGTCGCCCCAGCCAATACCAGCGGCATAACGCGCACGCATATCAGCAATCTCTTCAGGGGTCGCAAATGCTTTATAAATCTCAAAGATAGCTGAGTCATCTGGATCTTTTGGCTCATCAGGTAACTGTGAGTTAGTCACGATCTTCATGATGGCTTTATGCATTTGTTTTTCAGGACTGACTTGCGGGTTTGGCTCACCGAAGAGGGGAATCGTATTGCTATAGCTCTTACTCATTTTGCGGCCATCAAGCCCAGTAAGCAGCGGTATATCGTTATCAACGACTGCGGACGGTAACGTAAAAAGCGATTTATAACGATGATTAAAAGTACCTGCGATATCACGCGCCATCTCGATATGCTGCACTTGGTCACGACCAACAGGCACGTGGGTCGCATTAAACATCAAAATATCAGCCGCCATTAGTACGGGATAACCAAACAGACCCATGGTGACACCTTGATCAGGATCGACATCGGCTTTCTCTGTATTGATATCAACGGCTGCTTTATAGGCATGGGCGCGGTTCATCAAACCTTTGGCACATGAGCAGTTCAAGATCCAAGCAAGTTCTGGAATTTCAGGCACGTCTGACTGACGGTAGAACGTCACACGCTCAGGGTCTAGACCACAAGCAATCCACGTAGCGGCAATGGCTCTCGTCGATTCATGAATGATAGCAGGGTCATAACAACCAATGATGCCATGGTAGTCTGCCAAAAAGAAAAACGCTTCATGATCGCTATTTTGAATAGACTCAATCGCTGGACGAATCGCGCCAACATAGTTACCTAAGTGCGGAATACCAGTCGGTTTGATACCAGTCAGAATACGTTTGGCTTCAGTTGAAGTATCAGAAGTTTGATTGTCAGGAGTACTGTTATTGCTCATGGAAAATCCGTTATTTTGTTTATCAAATTATTATCAGTGCATAGCTAAACTGCAAATTATTAGACGCAAAGTATAGCAAACTTCACCAATATTTTTGGGAATAAAGGCTTACTTATAAATATCGGTACGACCGTTTGGCCCATGTTTGAAGCGGCGATGGAACCACATCCACTGAGTGGGATCAATACGAATGAGCCCTTCTAAGACTTCATTGACCCGAGTAGCATCAGCGACTTCATCTTTACTTGGATAATTGTCTAATTCTGGCGTAATTGTTAAATGATAATGGGGACGTTTACCGCGCGGCAAGTTGTCAGGCGTTTGCCGATAAGTATGCAGTGCCATGACAGCTGGCGGCTGTGCTTTGCTACCCAGTTTCGCCATGCGACGCGATGCAGTAATCGTTGCGGCTGGCACACCGAAGAATGGCGCCATGACACCTTGCTTGAGACCATAGTCTTGGTCAGGAGAGTACCAGATGACGTGTCCTGCTTTGATAGAGGTAACTAGGCTACGCATATCACGACTAGAGATTTGCTTACCAAATATATTGGTACGACCATTATAAATAAACCAGTCTAATAAAGGATTGTTTTGCGTACGATACATACAATCTACAGGGAAAAACTGTGCACATAATAGGCCGCCCAAATCTAGCATCGTATAATGCGCACCGAGCAGGATAACTGGCCGCTGCTCATTTTGCGCATTAACAATATGCTGTAACCCTGAGATGGATACAGTTCTAGTAAATATATTGGGTCGGAACCAAGCGCATAATGTTTCAAACACACCAATGCCTTGATTGACAAATACTTGCTTGGCCATTAATTCACGTTCAGCTTCAGGCTTCTCTGGAAAAGCCAACTTAAGATTGATTAGCGTATCGCGTCTACGTGAGCCAGCAGCTTTATAAATCAATATACCAAGCTTACGACCTAGCCAAAACTGCCAACGTAACGGCAGATATATCATCGGTAGCATTATTAAGAATAATAACCAAATGCCCCAATTCTTTGGTAATAAAAACTGCCACTGAAATGGCTTGTTATCTGCTTGCGCTGTACGCTTATGATTTTGAGTAATCGTCGGTGTGCCAGCAGGTATAGCAGGCGACTTAGCCGATTGTTTCATGCTAGGCGGCACGCTGCTATTGGCAGATGGCTTGCTAGGGTCGAATTGTTCTGGCGCTTTCATAATATCCTTCTGCGGCACGGTTTGAGGCATCATGGCTAATAATAAAAAGTTACTGATATGATGGGGTAGCGTTTAATGCTTTGCAAGTTAGAATTTCTACAGACGCTCTACTTTGTAGTGTCGAAACAAGGCACTCATGTTAATTATCGCTGTAAGACAAAGCTGGTTTGATTAAGACAATTAAAGTGCTATCAGTAGGCATAAAAAAACCTTATAAGCTGTGACCAGCTTATAAGGTTTTGCAAAACCAGACTCTTATTTAACTTTGCTACTGAAGCTCTGAGAAAAAGACAACAGCAGCAAAAATATAAGAGAGAGTTTTGATTAACGTTTTGAGAACTGTGGACGTTTACGTGCTTTGCGTAGACCCAGTTTCTTACGTTCAACTTGACGTGAATCACGAGTAACAAAACCAGCTGCTTTTAGGGCAGGCTTCAAAGTTTCGTCAGCTTCGATTAATGCACGTGTGATGCCGTGGCGGATTGCGCCAGCTTGACCACTAATACCACCGCCTGCAACAGTTACATATAAGTCATATGCGTTAGCAGAGTCTAGTAGTTCTAATGGCTGACGTACAACCATGCGTGAAGTTTCACGGCTGAAGTATTCGTCAAGTGGCTTACCGTTAACAACGATACTACCAGTACCTTTTGATAAAAATACACGAGCAGTAGACGTCTTGCGGCGACCAGTTCCGTAATTGCGTTCCATAAGTATATCCTTAGATGTCTAGTTCTTTAGGTTGCTGTGCAGTATGTGGATGATCAGTACCCGCATAAAGTTTCAGCTTCTTGATCATCGCATAGCCAAGAGGGCCCTTTGGAAGCATACCCTTAACTGCTTTGTGTAGAACATCTTCAGGCTTATGTGCAAGCAACTTATTGAAGTTGGTTTCTTTAATACCACCTGGGTAGCCACTGTGACGATAGTACTTTTTGTCTTGTGCTTTTTTACCCGTTACCGTGATT
Organism: Psychrobacter nivimaris; assembly: GCF_009812035.1. GTDB lineage: Bacteria > Pseudomonadota > Gammaproteobacteria > Pseudomonadales > Moraxellaceae > Psychrobacter > Psychrobacter nivimaris. Next base: position 25,776 of record NZ_VZIZ01000001.1, read on the forward strand.
TTGTCAGCATTGATGACAACAATAAAGTCACCAGTATCAACGTGCGGAGTAAAAGAAGGCTTGTGCTTGCCACGTAAGCGAGTTGCGATTTGAGTGGCTAAGCGACCAAGGGTTTTGCCGTCAGCATCTACGACATACCAGTCATGGGTCACTTCAGCTGGTTTTGCACTAAGTGTTTTCATGATAAAACCTTAAAATTAGAATTCGTTGAGAGTTTAGCTGGGAACGGGGCTCTCAAAAAACAGACTGCACATTATAAGCAGTAGCGCCTACGCTTGCAAGCTGCATTGGGGTTTATTTTCGCCTTATATACATTAAACTGCAGCGTCGGCCAGTTTTTAGCGGTTCTAAACATTTGTAAAATATGTTAACGGCTTTCATTAACCCGACAATTATGACGATGATAGACGATAAAGTCCAGCAACAACTTGTCCGACTTTGGTTTGTTTCAAGCATTCAAAAGCGATTAGTTGCTGAGTAACGCTCGATTGAGGGTCTAAATTCTCATTTAGTGACGCTTCCAATTGCTTAAGCTGTGCTGCCAAATCTGTATCAGCTTCTAAATAAATTAGTGTTTTAGTATTTATTAAGGTATTGGTAATAAGCGCAGTCAAAATAGGCTGCCATAAATCCTGAGCATAAGGTGGATCGATAAATACGATGTCAAAGGGGCGTGCAGTCAGATGCTCTTGACGTAATACTTGCTCAGCAGTGCCAGTGAAGATTTGATAAGCAGCAGCTTCAAGACGTAATTGCTCAGCACTCTGACGTAGCATGTTGCTTTGTGCTGGATTGATTTCGATAAATGTTGTGTGGGCCGCACCGCGAGATAGCGCTTCAAACCCCAGTACGCCACTGCCAGCACAGCTATCGAGTACATGGGCATCATGAATGTCAGCGAGTAGCCAGTTAAATAAAGTCTCCCGCAAGCGATCTGGGGTCGGGCGCAGGCCATCTGCATCGATGAAACTTACAATACGGCGCTTAAACTGACCACCGATAATGCGCACATCACCCGCTGCCGCACTTTTCACTTTACGGTTATTCTTTGGTGCGCGTCCATTTGAGGCTTTTTTCATTATTGTGTCTCGCTTACCAATTCTTTGCTAGGTTTTGCTTTTTATACTATTAAGTACTCAAACGTCTAGTTACTCAGACGTCGCTGCTGCCGCTTCGGCTTCCGCGGCTTCTTTTTCTTCCAATACTTTTGCTTCTTTATCACGAATGGCGTCACGCATCGCTTTTTCAAAAGCCTTTTGGCGTTTAATAACTTTTAGCTCGTCAGCAGAAGGTGGCAGCACAGGATCTGTTTTACGTTGTAATACCCAATAGTCAAATAGAGCACGGCCAATAGGTGCTGCAACAGCACTACCACCGCCGCCATTTTCGACCAATACTGCAAGGGCAATCTGCGGGTCTTCTACTGGGGCAAAACCATTAAACCAAGCATGATCCCAGTGACGCTTATCAATCGCCGACTTGTCATAGCGTTTGCCCTGCGCGATAGATTTCACCTGTGCAGTACCTGTTTTACCAGCGATACGATAGCGCGGGGTATAGATGCCACGTCCTGTACCGTTTTCTACCACGCTTTCCATCGCATCATGCATACGCAACCAGTCAGACGGCTTACCGTTATAGTCGATTTTACCATCTGGCTTAGTGATAATTTTGACGTCCGCGGCGCCGTCACTGCTCTTTAATAAGTGCGGGGTGATATGCTGACCTTTACTGGCTGTCATGGCCGTAGCGTTGGCAATCTGTAGCGGTGTGGCCAAGAAGTACCCTTGTCCAATACTGACCGAGATCGTTTCGCCCGGTAGCCAGTCTTTATCGTAAGTGTCTTTTTTCCATTTTGGCGATGGCATGATGCCTGATTTTTCGTTAGGTAAATCAATACCAGTATCTTCACCAAAACCAAAGCGTACCATCCAATCATGCAAACGTTGAATGCCCATCTCATAAGCCAACTTATAATAATAAGTATCGACCGACATCGCGATGGATTTTTTTAGATCTACCGTGCCATGACCGCCACGTTTCCAATCGCGGAATCGATGCGTATCACCAGGTAAGCTAAAATAACCAGGGTCATAGATAGTACTGTTCCAATCACGTAGACCATAATGAATACCGCCCAAACCCTCAAATGGCTTGATAGTAGAACCAGGTGGGTAGGTACCTTGGAGGGCACGGTTATACAGTGGCTGATCCAAATCTTCACGCAGATCGTCGTAATCTTTAAAAGAGATACCTGATATAAAAGGGTTAGGGTCGTAGCTTGGATTACTAACAAATGCCAATACATCACCGTTTTTTGGGTCTATCGCAACGATTGCACCGCGACGTCCATCAAGTTGCTGCTGGGCGATAGTTTGCAAGCCATAATCCAAGCTCAACGTAATATCGTTACCCGCTATCGGCGGCTTGGTATCCAGTTGACGCAAAATATTCCCATGTGCGTCTGTTTCTACCGATTGATAACCCGGTTGCCCAAGCAAAATATCTTCATAGTAGTCTTCGATACCAATCTTACCAATCAAGTCAGTACCAGCGTAACGGTCTTTATCAATACGCTTTGACTCTTTGTCATTGATACGTCCGACATAGCCGATGACATGGGCAAACAGCTCATCATAAGGATAAGAGCGCGTAAGCTTGCTTTGGATAGAGACCCCGCGGAAGAACGGCTTGCGCTCACTAAACTGAGCCAACTGTGCTTCTGTTAAATCGATCTTGATCGTTACAGGGTCATTTTTATTTTTACTTAGACGCGCCAAGATATCAGTAATATCTGTATCGGTTAAATCAAAAATCGGCGCAAGCAGATGCAACGTGCGCTCAGGATTTTCGACCTCATCAGGGCTGAGCATCGCTGTAAATACAGGCTGATTGTCTGCCAGTATTACCCCGTTACGATCATAGATATACCCACGACTAGGCGGCGCAGATATCAGTTTGATACGGTTGTTATCGGCTTGCGTTGTGTACTGATCATGAGCGTAGACTTGCAAATACCCATAACGTGTTATCAAACCGCCCAAACCAATCAATATTATAATCCCAAAGATGATAATACGATTGGTAAAGGTACTGTTGACCTGTTCGGTATTGGGAGTTATCGGTTTATTCATAGAAGATCAGAGCCCAAAAGGTCAGTGAGTCAATAAAAGAAAAATAAGAGGGCAGGTTGGTTAACCAAAGTGCGGTGAGTCTAAAAGATAATGCAAATGGTTTCAATCACATAGAAGGGTATGGTGTGAAATCGTCATGCAGTCATTTATACGTAGGTAGTTTTTGTTATTTCACTACAAATTATAACAGAACAAATGAGCAGGCGCAGTACTCAGTCATATATTTTGTTCTGGTTATCTGATAGCCAAGAACTGGCTTATATTCAGGTTTTGTTGGTTAACAGACGATATGAACCATGTCATCTTTAGTCACAACTTGCCGCTGGTCTATATGTGCTAATAAATGGCAAGTATGCTAAAATCAGGCGATTTATTTTATAGTAGTTATTATGGGCGGAGCGTCTTTTGAAACGTTCTCATTTTGCTAAAGTTTCGTTATCAGTAGCGATAATGTTAGCAACGACAATCAACCTGTCAGGGACTAGATAAGTCATGGACGTAAATTCATTATGGCAGACGATAGCTGAACACCCAGAGTTTTTTGCCATGCTGACCATCCCACCAGTGACGGCATTCGTCACTTGGGTACATGTGTGGATGGCGCTCAAGATGCTGTTTTATCCGGTTAAGTTCTGGGGTATTCGTATTCCTAACTTCCCGTTTTTTGGGTTGCCAGGTATCGGTTGGCAAGGTATCGTTCCGCGCAAAGCGGGCAAGATATCAGGAGTTATCGTTGACCAGACGCTCTCAAAACTCGGTTCGCTTGATGAGTTTTTTAAGGCGATGGAGCCTGAGCAAATGGCGATATTTGTTACTGATACGGTAGACAAAAATCTTGAGCCATTGATTGATGAGATTATGCTGGATCACTCGCCAGCATTGTGGGGCAATCTACCTTACGCCCTAAAGCGCCGTGTCTATGCGCAAGCTCATAAAGAGCTACCTAGTATTATGCAGTCGCTTGTGACAGATTTGACTTATCATGTCGAAGACTTGGTCGATATGCGCAAAATGATTGTCAACACCATGGAAAATGATCGTCGTTTGATGGTCAATATGTTTCTAAAAGTGGGGCAAAAAGAGATAGACTTTATCTGGCACATTAGTGCTTTGATTGGTCTGGTATTTGGTATTATCCAGATGTTTATATTTTTGGTGGTGCCGCAGCATTGGACCGTACCGTTCTTTGCCGCGATTTGGGGTTTTCTTACCAATTGGATTGCCATTTGGATGGTGTTTAATCCAGTAGAGCCGCACTTCATACCTTATTTGAAGCTGTTTTCGGTGCAGAGTCGCTTTCCATTTATCAAGCCCGTCATACCGCATATCGCAAAGTATCGCTTACAAGGCGGCTTCATGAAGCGCCAAGAGGAAGTTTCCGAGGTTTTTGCTGAAATTGTGGTGAAGGATTTGGTCACTCTAGAAAACATCATGAATGAAATGATGTATGGTGATCGCTCAGCACAAACCCGTGATTTGATGAAATCGCATCTATATACGGTGCTAGAGTCACCAGTGATTAGCACGACATTACGTGTGGGGTTGGGACGCCGTGATTATGGACAACTAAAAAACACCATTATTGACAAGTCTATTGTCGCAACGATGGTACCACTGCGAGATCCTGAGCTAAATGAAAGCCGAGCCAGTAAGATATTTGGTCTGTTTCGCGATAGAATACGTGCGCTCACGCCAAATGAGTTTCAGAATCTGTTGCGTCCAGCTTTCCGTGAGGATGAGATGACGTTGATTGTTTTGGGCGGTTTGACTGGTTTTCTAGCAGGTTGGTTGCATTTAGTGTTAGTATTTTTCCCCTCAATGCAGTAATGCATTAATAAGTATTGTTAATTAGTCATGAACGGCTATATTGAATAAGCTTTGAATAACTAAAAAATGTAAAATTAGCAACAGATAAGCAATTTGTATCAATCATTCATATTGGTACGTCACAATGATAGTAGCGGGTTTTATGTGCTTCTACAGCAATTGAAACCTCAGTTTTTAACCGTAAACTATGACCGCATAAAGGACTATTAGCGTTTGCCAGTGGCTAGCAATGCCATCGGTGAACCCTTAATTGTATCCAAGGTAAACAAGGTTAGACCGTATGTTAATCACAGAATTGGGTTATTTTGCCTTGCTGGCCGCTTTTATATTGGCGATTTTGCAGGTGGTACTACCAACCATTGGCGTCATGCGTGACCACGTCGCTTGGCAGCGTTTGGCGCCAAGTCTAGCATGGGCGCAATTTGCGGCAATGATTACCTCATTTGCTGCGCTGATGGCAGGCTTTTATTATAACGACTTTAGTCTCGTCTATGTCACTCAGCATTCCAATACATTGCTGCCTTGGTACTACAAGCTGTCGGCGACATGGGGCGGGCATGAAGGCTCGCTACTACTGTGGATGACCATCATGGCCACTTGGTGTGCATTGGTCTCTTACTTCAGCCGTGGGTTGCCGTTGTCTATGCGTGCGCGAGTGCTGGTGATATTAGCAGGCGTGCAGATGATGATGCTAGCGATGCTAATCTTTACCTCATCGCCATTTGATCGCACATTACCCAATCTGCCTGTTGATGGTGCGGATCTAAACCCTGTATTGCAAGATTTTGGTCTGATTATTCACCCACCGATGCTTTATATGGGTTACGTGGGTATGGTTGTGCCATTTGCGTTTTGTATGGCTGCATTGTGGGAAGGGCGTTTGGATGCGGTATGGACACGTTGGTCGCGTCCATGGGCATTGGCTGCTTGGGGTTTCTTAACAGTCGGTATCGCGCTTGGCTCATGGTGGGCTTATTATGAGCTTGGCTGGGGCGGTTGGTGGTTCTGGGATCCAGTAGAGAACGCCTCATTGATGCCATGGTTGGCAGGGACGGCGCTACTGCATTCACTTGCTGTTACTGAAAAACGCGGTGTGTTTAAAGCATGGACAATCATGCTCGCAATCTTTGCTTTTGCGCTTAGCTTGCTTGGCACGTTCTTAGTACGTTCAGGTGTCATTACGTCAGTGCATTCATTTGCCGCTGATCCAACGCGTGGTCTAGTGATTCTAATCATTCTCGGTATCATCGTCGGCGGTGGTCTGTTGATGTTTGCTGTACGTGGCTGGCGTTTGACGGTCGAGAGTCAGTATCGACTTATCTCACGTGAATCATTTTTGGTAATTAATAACGTTATTATTCTAATTTCAACCTTAGTGGTACTACTTGGTACGCTATATCCTATTATTGCTGATGCCTTTAACTTAGGTCAGGTATCTGTTGGCCCTCCATACTTCAACGCCCTGTTTGTGCCGTTGACATGGCTGCTACTGGTGGCGATGGGTATGGGCTCTAATATCCGCTGGAAACAAGACAGCCGCCCGTTATTGGGTGCTGGTATGGTTATCGCGGTGAGCAGTTTGGTATTGGCCGCCATTATTACCTATTTTGCCAGTCCATCAGCGATGCTAAATATCGGTGTCACATTGGCTGTGAGCTTTTGGGTGTTGTTATGGATGGTTGTCGATTTCAAAGACAAGACCAAAAATGCACCAAGTCGCTTAAACGGTTTACGTCAGTTGCGTCTGAGCTATTGGGGTCAACAGACCGCTCATATTGGCGTTATCATTGCGGTCATCGGTGTGGCATTTACCACTACGTTGAGCATTGAGCGCGATGTGGCATTAGGGCCTAATGACAGTGTCAATGTTCAAGGCTATGATTTCACGGTAAAAGGCTTTAGTGAAGTAAAAGGCAGTAACTTTGACGCCACCCAAGCAGAAGTAACAGTCAGTAAAGACGGTCAAGAAGTGACCACGTTATATCCTGAAAAGCGTAACTATATTATCAGTATGATGCCGATGACAGAAGCTGCGATTGATGCCAATTTGATGCGCGATGTCTACGTAGCACTTGGTGAGCCGATTGCTGAAGACAGTAATGAATGGGCTTTCCGTATCTATGTCAAACCGCTGATCCGCTGGATATGGTTGGGTGCGCTTATCATGGCGTTTGGTGCATTGCTCAGTATGCTAGACAATCGTTACCGTATCAAAAAAACCAAAACACCTGCACAAATCGCGGCCAAAAAATCAGGCTTTGCGACGGTTGCAGATTTGGATACGTCAGCTACAAAGATAGGGGAGCGTTAATATGACTACCTCAAACAATGAATCTGATAAAAAAGCTCAGCAAGAATCTGTCAACGAGATCAAAACACCAAGCAGCAATAAAGTAAAAACTAAGAAAAAACTTAAAATTGGGTTTTTGATTCCGCTGGTTATCTTTATTGGTTTGGTCGCTATGCTCTATATGCGTTTGGGCAAACCGACTGATATCGTGACCAATACAGCGCTTGAGCGTCCAGTACCTGCCTTTGAGTTGCCGTTATTATCAGATACGAGTCGTATCATGACCAATGACAACTTGCCAGATAAGCCATTCCTCATGAATATCTGGGGCTCTTGGTGTCCAACTTGTATCATTGAGCATCCTTTTCTAATGAAGCTAGAAGAGCGCGGTGTTAACTTAGTGGGCGTAAACTACAAAGATGATATTGGTGATGCGTTAGGGTATCTGAATCGCGGTGGCGACCCGTTCTCTATGTCTATTCAAGACTTGTCAGGGCAGTTTGCTCTAGATTTGGGTCTGACTGGTGCACCTGAGACTTTCATCGTCGATGGTGATGGGATTATTCGTCAGCATATCATCGGTGAGATCAATGAGAGCAATTGGCAAAGTCGTATTACGCCTTGCTTAATGGTACTCAATGACGCTAGTAATAATGGTGTCAGTCCAGATCCGAGCCAAATTGCGGAGGCGTGCAAATGATAGCCTACCAAATAAGAAACGCGACCATAAAGTTAGTAAGCTTGTTTATCGCTTGTCTATTCAGCATGGCAAGCTTTGCTGCCATTGATGTCTACGATTTTGATTCTGTGCAACAAGAAGCCCAGTACCGCGGTCTTATCGAAGAGCTGCGCTGCCCGAAATGTCAAAACCAAAACTTGGCAGGGTCTGATGCACCCATTGCCCAAGACTTAAAGCAAAAAACCTATGACTTGATAAAAGATGGTCGTAGTGATGGCGAAATTCGAGCCTATATGCAAGAGCGTTATGGTGATTTTATAAGTTATAAGCCGCCAGTACGTCCTTCAACATGGATTTTATGGTTTTTCCCACCATTATTATTGATCGTTTTATTGGTCGGTTGGTTTTGGCAAAGTAAACGCCGTCAGCTTGTCGCCAGCGGCGAGAGTGGTGTAGCAGTAGATAACCATGTCAAAGCGTTGTCTGCCGCTGAAAAAGCAGAACTTGATCGCTTATTGTCACGAGTCAATAACGATGACAAAGACGACACTACAAGCCTTGGGGGCAAAAAATGACCATATTTTCTACTGTTGGCTTATTTATTGCGCTAAGTTTACTTGTCGCTCTACTATTGGGCATTATCACCATTAAGCCGTGGTTAAGAGCACCGCGTTCGCATAGTAAGCCTGTGGATAATCAACTGCTGGATATCAACGTTGCTGTGTTTCGTGAGCGACTAGCAGAGCTGAAAACAGACAAAGACAGTGGTATCATTGATGACCATCACTATCAAAACCAAAAACTTGAGCTTGAACGTCAGCTTTTGGATGCTCAGCGTGAAGTGTCACCGATGGTCACGCCAGGTATCAAAAGCCGATTGATTATTATGGTTTGGGTACCTGTATTAACTGCTATGGCATATCTGATGGTCGGTGATCGCACACCTGTCTTTGAGCTGTGGGCTGCTGAGGACAAAGTCGGTCAAGTGGCGGACGATCTATTAACAGGTAGAATCGATCAGCCACCTGCTTGGGCAATTGAAGATGGTAATCAACTGATTAGCGCCATGCAGACTAACGTCTATCGTCATGCTAGCGACTACAATCGCTGGATGCGCCTGTCGGAGCTGTTCTTGTCATTAGAGGCGACTGATTCGGCATTAGAGGCTTTGTCGCGCGCTTATCGTCTATCACCTGATAACGAAGAGATTGCGACCACTTATGCGCAGATTAGTTTCTTTGCTAATAAAGGTCAGTTAGATGCCAATAGCCGCCGAGTGTTAGAAAACATACTGGCCAAAAACCCAGAGCATGAGGGCGCACAAATGCTTATGGCGATGGGTGAGGCACGTGCTAGCAACTTCGATCAAGCGCAAGGCTGGATTAAACGTCTGCGTGACAGTATCGCGGCCAAACCAGGTGATCATACGCAAGCGCTATCAAGTCTAGATGAGCTTAGCGCTAATGTGGTTATGCAGCAACAGCAAGCTTCTGAAGGCGTCGAAGTGACAGTCAAAATAAATGCTAGTCTGTTACCATTGGTAAAAGCTGACGATACGCTGTTTGTAGCGATACGTGACGTGAAAGGTGGTCCACCATTTGCGGCTAAGCGTCTACCGATTAGCAATATCAAACAAGGCGAAGCGGTTATTAGCCTAAGTGATCTTGATGCTATGATGCCAGAGCGTACCCTAGGGTCGGCTCGTTCTGATAAAGTACAGCTAGCGGTCATCGCTCGTATCAGTCATAGTGGCAATGCTACCGCAGAGTCAGGCGACCTCTCGGGTAATCCAGTGGTTATCAGCGCAGAACAAAATCAGGTCAACGTGGAAATCAATCAGCAAGTTCCATAGCCATAGTAGTAATATAAATACTGGACGCTAATGGTATTTATTATATAGACGCTGTTGCTCAGTATGGACGCGAGCAACAGTGCTATGATTGTTCTAATTTGAAAGAAATATGAAGTGAACATGGATAGATAAATGGGCACTCCAAACGTAGTCAATGCTGCTGCTTTTTATCTTGAATTGACCATGTATGAACAGATAAGTCATGCCAACTTATCACATCAATAATGAAAATACTTGAGCTTTGCAGGGCCACAAGGTAAGGTAGCTTTGCAAACAACTAATCCCAGAGTTTTATTAATCCCAAAATCCTATCTATTAAGGAGAGTCGTGTAATGATGCGTATTATTTTACTAGGACCACCAGGCGCCGGTAAAGGTACCCAAGCCCAGTTTATTTCTAAAGAATATGATATTCCACAGATCTCAACTGGCGACATGCTACGTGCAGCAATTAAAGAAGGTAGCGAGCTTGGCAAAAAAGCCAAAGATATCATGAATGCTGGTGGTTTGGTTTCTGACGACCTCATTATCAACCTAGTGAAAGAGCGTATCGCTAAGCCTGATTGTGTGAATGGTTGTATCCTAGATGGTTTCCCGCGCACTATTCCTCAAGCGCAAGCACTTGCAGACGCTGATGTTGCTATTGACCATGTTATCGAAATCAGTGTACCTGATGACGAAATCGTGAGCCGTTTGTCTGGCCGTCGTCAGCATCCAGGTTCAGGTCGTGTTTATCATGTCGATCACAATCCACCAAAGGTTGAAGGCATCGATGACGTTACTGGTGAGGCGCTTATCCAGCGTGAAGATGACCAAGAAGCGACTATTCGTGACCGTCTATCTACTTATCATGAGCAAACGTCAGCATTGGTTGGTTTTTACCAAGACAAAGCCAAAGAAGGCGATGATGCGCCTAACTATGACAAGTTTGATGGTACGCAAGGTATCGATGACGTTAAGCAGCAAATCCTATCTGCATTAAAAGGCTAATTATCGATATTAGCTAATTGATTTAGCCAGTCGATGTAGTCGTTGAAGACCCTGTTTAATAACAGGGTTTTTTTATGGCTGATGATTTTATACCTCATAAAACACACCCATAAAAAAACCGCTTACTCATTATAAGTAAACGGTCTTTTGTCAAATATACGACTGATAAAGCCCATATATTTTAATTAATGCTTATGCGTTACCTTGAGCATCAACTTGTGCTTGCTGTTGGCTCTGTGCATACGCTTGATCAAAGTTCACAGGTGCTAGTAGCAATTGTGGGAAGCTACCGCGTGTCACGATGTCGCTGATGACTTCACGAGCATATGGGAACAATACATTAGGGCAGTATGCGCCTAGGATTTGACCGATTTGATCTTCTGGAATGTCTTTTAGTAAGAAGATACCTGCTTGATGCACTTCAGCGATAAATGCTGCTTCTTCCGCATTTTTGGCAGTAACGCTCACAGTTAGGATGATTTGATAATGATCGTCATCTAGTTTTTCAGCGTTACTAGACAAATTGATATCAAGCTCTGGGTTCCACTCTTTGGTGAATACGCTAGCGCCTGGGACTTCAAGTGACATGTCTTTTACATAGATGCGTTCTAGTGCCAATTGTGGTTGTGCTTGTTCTTCAGCCATGGTAAATCCTCTAAAATTAAATCAAATGATTGGGCAAATCGTCATTTTAATAAAAGTTCATTGTAATATAAATCGAGACTATTTTTTGGTATTGTCTCGATATTTTTTATTATTACTTCTTACTGCTCTATTAAAACCTGACAATGTCTATCTTTACATAAATAAAGACAGACAGTAAAGAAAGGTAGCAGATTAACCAGCCAATAGCTCGTCAAGTTTGCCTTGCTGGTTCATTTGGTTGAGCTCATCAAAACCACCAACAAAGGTTTCACCAACGAAGATTTGCGGCACAGTACGGTAGTTATTGGTTTTTTTCATCAACGCTTGGCGCTCTTCACTGCTCATATCGTGCATGCCGATTTCTTCATAATCAACGCCTTTGGTCTTTAGTAGTTGTTTGGCGTTTGAGCAGTATGGGCAGATAGGGGTAGTGTAAACTTTTACAGATACAGTCATGGTAAATCCTTATTTATAAATTTATGGGATAACAAACGTATTATAAAGAGCATGATAAATTATCATAGTCTAAGCGTTGGTATAGTCTGTTATCAATGAGTAAAGCAAAAATGCATTCGGTGATGCTCATAACTAAAGTGGGGATGGGCATAACAAATTCAAGCCGTTTTGGCGCAAAACGTATTTTAGTGCTATAAAACATGATAAATAGAACATAAAAAATAAACCACAAAAAAAGACACCCAATAAAAAGGTGTCTTCTTTATAGCGTTGGTAGCGCTGATAACGTCAGTTAAGTCACACAAACATGGGCTAAGCGACGTGTATAAACGCTTTATTTAAGCGCTTATACAAGTCTATCACTTGCTTAGACTTGGTTTTGTTTTACCTTTAGCCTTTGCTTTGGCGTCTTTTACACCAACCAATGGCATGCCAGCGCCTTGCCAGCCGCCAATACCGCCCTCTAAGCGATAGACACTATCTTTACCAATCATCTGAATCGCAGCGCCTGCTTGGACGCCCATGTCGCAGATGATAATCACCGGCTGCTCAATCGCGCGAATCTCTTCTAAGCGGTCTTTGAGGTCAGTGAATGGTATGTTGCGGCTGCCTTGAATATAGCCTGATTCAAACTTCTTCTTAGCGCGAATATCGATAAGCTGCGCGTTTTGAGAATTGACCATCATGCCAAGCGTGTTAGGCGATATTTTTCTACCGCTACGTTTGTTTTCAATCGTAAAAAACAGTATAGCAAGTACGGCTAATATACCAAATAAAAACGGGTGGTTGCCCACAAATTCCAGCGCACGATCCAAACCATACCTCCAAAAAAATAAGTGTTCTATTAAGCTGAGAAGACAGCCCAATGATAATGAACAAGGCGCTATTATACCGATAAGGCCATCTATAGTAAACGGGCGATGACATAGGCAATAATTGGGCGGTTATTGCACCTATCTATGGATCTTCTCAGCTTAATAAAAATATCTACTCACAAGACCGTGTTTAATTAAAACGAACAGTAACAAGCCAAATACTAATAAGGCTTCGTATCTGCCTCTTCTCGTAGCGTGACGAGATTTTCAACGCGGCGCTGCAATACTTCACCATCAGCTACGGCTTGCCATAGTGCACAGCCTTTGCTGTTGTGAGTATGGCGACAGTCACGGAATTGGCAACCGCTGGCCAATGGTGCTAGCTCAACGAAGCCTGAAATAATATCATCAGGAGTAAGGTGCCAAATGCCATACTCACGAATCCCTGGTGTATCAACGATACCGCCTTGGGTAAGGTTTTCTGGATTGAATGGCAACAGTCGACTGGTCGTCGTAGTATGCTGACCAAGCTTAGAGTTTTGCGAGATAATATTGACGCTCTGTCCAGAGTCAGGCAAAAGGGCATTGATTAAACTGCTTTTTCCGACGCCAGATTGACCCGCGAAGATGACCAGCTTTTTATCTATATAGCGTTTTAGTTCATCAAGGCCTTCTTGCTCATCGCTCTCAGCGATGTTTTCAGGGCAATCGACCGAAGTTAGAACACTTTCATAACCGAGCGCGGCATATTGTGCCAATAACTCATTGGTATCCACACCGTTTTCTGCTGCCAATAAATCGGCTTTATTGAGTACCAATAGTGGTTTGACACCTGCATGATGGCATACCACGAGATAGCGATCGATCAGCGTTGGCGCGGCGGCAGGCAATGGCGCAAAAACAATCGCCAAAATATCAACATTGGCGGCAACAGGTTTGAGCTTATGATAGCGGTCAGGACGAGAAACCAGCGATGTACGCGGTTTGACCGCTTCGATACGTCCAAAGCCAGTATTTGAGTCAGCATTCCAGCGTACTTGATCACCAGCAGCTAGCATCGGTAGATTGGTACGCACATGACAGCGCCAAATATCATTTAACTCAAGCGTTTGCCAGAACGGCTCAGGATCATCAGGGGCAATCTCTGGCTGCTCAGGTATGACAGCTGGCAGGCTAGTGACTTGTACTTCTAGTTGCTTACCGTAATGCGCCATGACCACGCCATCCATCAAACTGTCATCAATACTATCTTGATTGGACAGTTGCTGCTTGTCGATGCGACGAATCTGTTGTTTAGTCAGTTTGCGTTGCCGGATTAATGCCATGGGTTTTTGACCTATTATAAAAATATTGCTAAGTGTAGCGTGAAAATTTGCTAACATACAGCCTAAAGCGTCTGCGGCAGACAGTGGTTTTGTAATATTTTGGCTGATTGTTAAATTTTTTGAATCAATCAGTGCATTGCAATGCTGCTTGAATATGAATATTCAACCGTAATACGTTTTTTAAATTATGTTTAAAACTGTCCCAAAATTTAATGACCATAGGATATTGTATGACTACCGGTGACCATCCCAATAAGATTAAAATCAAAAATCAAGGCAAAAAAGGGCTGGTGTGGATTGATTTAGAAATGACCGGACTTGATACCTTAAACGATGAGATTATCGAGATTGCTACTGTCGTTACGGACGAAGATTTGAATGTGCTTGCTGAAGGGCCTGTGTTTGCTATCAAGGTATCGGATCAAGTCTTAAATAAGATGGATGACTGGAATACCAAGCAACATGGTCAATCAGGATTGGTCGATCGTGTACGTCGTAGTACGGTGACATTGGCAGAAGCCGAAGCGGAGACCATCAAGTTCCTAAATAAATGGGTTGATAGTGGTAAGTCGCCAATGTGCGGTAACTCTATTTGCCAAGATCGCCGCTTTATGGCGCGCCAAATGCCAGAGCTTGAGCGTTTCTTCCATTATCGCAATCTTGATGTATCGTCGATCAAAGAGCTGTGTTTCCGTTGGCGTCCTGATATCTTAAAGAACTTCGAAAAAGGTGGCAGTCATTTAGCCTTAGACGATATTCGTGACTCTATCCGTGAGCTAAAGCATTACCGTCAGCATTTCTTTAAGCTAATACCTTAAATAACTAGCAAGCGATGAGCTATTTAAAAGTGTAGTCAAAGAATTGTAGTAAAGATAAAAAGGGTCTGTTGATATTTCAACAGACCCTTTTTGAATTGAAGAGATATTTTTTAAGATACTTTGTCTAAAAAGTTGTCAAACGTTTTTCAGCGAATAAGAAACTCAAACTCAAATAATCCAAACTTAGCATCATTACTGCTTAAATCATTACTACTAAAGCTGTCATTTGAACGCTGGTCATCTGTTACTGCGCCAATCACAGCACTGACTTTCGGCTGGCGAGTGTCTTTATCTAACAATCGCCAGTCGCCAAGCACGTAGCGCTTTTTATCATCAGTCGCCTGATGAATGTCTGGACGATGGGTATGTCCGTGTAACAATGCATCACTAGTAGCAATAGCTTGACGTACGGCTTTATCATTCACATCCATGATATGAGCAGCTTTGTTCGCATTATTCTGCTGGCTTCGTTGACGCATGTTATCTGCGATGGCTAGGCGTTTTTCTAATGACTTATTAAGCAAATACCACTGAGTTAAACGATTGCGCATAATTTTGCGAAAGAACTGATATTTTTTATCATCAGTACAGAGTGCGTCACCGTGTTCTAAACGATAATTCTGCTGACCAACAGGCAAAGTATACGGCTCGCTGATTAGCTCACCACCGAACAAATTACAAAACGGCTGACCTAACAAGAAGTCACGATTGCCATGCATGACCAATATCTCACAGCCATTGATACGTAGCTGCTTTAGCTTTGCAATCAATGGGGTGAGCCAATGCGCTATCTGCTCGTCTTCTGACCTTTTCTCTTTTAATAGGGATAAGTAGGTATCATCACCTAGCCACACCTCAAACCAATCACCCAATATAAAGAGGCGTTTGAGCGCTGGCAGGGCGAGACAGTCATCTAATAGTGCCAAAAAAGCCTGCACTAAGGCAGGCTCCTGAGGCGATAAATGCAAATCGCTAATCAATACTTGCCGCACTTGATGAGGGCGGGTCGTGATTAAGTGATTAAAACTTTGCATTTATCTTGGTCCTCGTGACTTATCGTATAGCAAGCATAATTTAATAAACTCTATTAAAAAACGCTCGCTCATTCACAGCTATTGCTAAGTAACTATTACTGAGTAGCTGCTATTGAATGACTATTACTGAGTAATAATGGTTGCTGAGTTGATAACAACGGGCTCTTTTGGCACATCAGCATGCATGCCGAAACGACCCGTTGGTACGCTACGCATTTTTTCGATAACGTCCATACCGCTTGTTACTTTACCAAATACAGTGTAACCCCAACCTTGCATGTTTTTGCCAGAGTGGTTTAGGAAGTCGTTGTCTTTTACATTGATGAAGAACTGGCTAGTCGCTGAATGCGGGTCTTGGGTACGCGCCATTGCGATAGTACCTTTATCATTTTTTAGACCGTTGTCCGCTTCGTTTTCGATAGGCGCATTGGTTGGTTTTTCATTCATCTCAGCGTCCATTCCGCCGCCTTGAATCATGAAACCATCAATGATGCGATGGAAAATTGTACCGTCATACTGACCAGATTTTACATAGTTCAAAAAGTTTTCTACGGTTTTTGGTGCTTCTTCTTCGTTGAGTTCGATAACGATCGCACCCATATTGGTTTCAAGTTCTACTACTGGTGGCATGTCTACCATGGGATATTCCTTTTTGATTGCAGCGCCTTAAATAGCACTATTGTGAGTGGTGGTTAAAAAGTTACGGGTAGTCTAACGGCTTTTTTATCCCGTGTCATGTATCAGGCTGTTAATGCGTTTGCGAAACCTGATAGAATAACGCAACTTTACCCATTTTTGACAAATTTTGATAATGCGGTCGCACTATCTAGGTTTTAATATTCTCGCTTTATTTTAATATTCTCGTTTTATTTTAACACTTTAGTTTAAACGTTTCGTGATGCGTGATGGCACGCACCATGAACTGACAATTTGCGTTAGGAGCAATGCCCGATGAGTGATCACTCAAGCAACAATGCACAAAAAGACGAACCAAAAAACGATTTTATTCGTAATATCATTCGTGACGATGTCAATGCGCAAAAATACCAGCAAATTGTAACGCGCTTTCCGCCTGAGCCAAATGGATACCTGCATTTAGGCCATGTAAAATCTATCTGCTTAAACTTTGGTGTGGCCAAAGAGTTCGGCGGTGTGTGTAACCTGCGTTTTGATGACACCAACCCAACTGCCGAAAAGCAAGATTACATCGACAATATTAAAAACGATGTGCAGTGGTTAGGTTTTGAGTGGGCAGGAGAGGCACATCATGCCTCAGGTTATTTTGATCAACTGCATGCATGGGCAATCCAATTGATTGAGCAAGGCGACGCTTATGTTGATTTGCAAACCCCTGAGCAAATCAAAGAAAACCGTGGTTCATTCAATGAAGCGGGAACGCCTTCACCATATCGTGATGCCAGTGTTGAAGAAAACCTAGCGCTGTTCAACGATATGAAAGACGGTAAATACGCTGAAGGAAAGGCTATTTTGCGTGCCAAGATTGATATGGCTAGCCCAAATATGAACCTACGTGATCCTGTCATCTATCGCGTGATGCATCAAACGCATCATCAGACTGGTGATAAATGGTGCATCTATCCAATGTATGACTTTGCTCATCCACTCTCAGATGCGTTAGAAGGGATTACCCATTCATTATGTACGCTTGAGTTTGAAGATCATCGTCCATTCTATGATTGGGTTATTGCAAAAATCGGCTTTGACGTACCACCACACCAGTACGAGTTTAGCCGCTTAAACGTTGACCATACATTGACCAGTAAGCGTAAGCTTAAGCAGCTAGTCGATGAAAGTATCGTAAGCGGTTGGGATGATCCCCGTATGCCGACTGTCGCTGGCATGCGCCGCCGTGGTTATACGCCAGAGGGCTTGCGCGATTTTTGTGAGCGTGTGGGTGTGACCAAAGCGGATAGTGTGGTTGATTTCCGTTTGCTAGAGTTTAGCGTTCGTCAATCGTTAGAGACGACTACTGGTCGCGGTATGGCAGTCCTAAAGCCACTGAAGGTGACCATCACTAACTTTAGCGAAGCGGTCAGCAGCTGGGAGTCGCAAAAAGCCGATAGCGTTAATGCACGTTTTGATGATGCGACTCAGACGCTTTGGTTGACTCAGCCAAACCATCCTAACGTCGATATGGGTGAGCGTGAGATTCCATTTACCGAGACGCTATACATCGACCAAGGTGATTATGAAATTGAACCGCCAGCAGGCTACAAGCGTCTCTCTCCAGAAAAGCCAGAGATTCGTCTGCGTAACACCTACGTACTAGCCGTTACTGAACATATCACTGATGAAAGTGGCAATGTCGTTGAGCTAAAAGCGACGATTGACCCTGCTACTTTGGGCAACAACCCTGAAGGACGCAAGGTCAAAGGCGTGATTCATTGGGTATCAGCCAGTCAAGGTGTGCCAGCGACAGTACGCATGTACGAGCAGCTATTCAGTGCTGAAGATCCAAGTGGCGTTGCTGATGTTCATCAAGCGCTAAACCCGAACTCGCTCACTGAGCTAAATGCAGTAGTTGAACCATCTTTGGTCAATGCAGATGCTGGCACGCGCTTCCAGTTTGAGCGTGAAGGTTACTTCATCTCTGACAGCGAAGATCACAGCACTGATAAGCCAGTATTTAACCAAATCGTTAGCTTACGTGATAGCTATAAGCCAGCTTAATTTATGTTGGCTTAGTATTTAAAAGTATCCTTATCCAAATGAATATTTTGAAATAATACTGAACAATAGTAGTTTGCAAGTTAGCCTATTTCTAGTACGCTAGGGATGGGCTTTTTTGTGTGTAGATATAAAGTTAAGTATGATTATAGTGCGAATTTTGCTTATGGGATGCAGGTATGGTGGTTTAATTATTTATTTATCAAAGCTACCTGTCCATAAAATTCATTAAAAGATTTGTCCATCAGCTTAGAGTTAAACGGAATAACTGCATTACAATCCGTCACAAGACATTCATAACCAGTTTGTTAAGATAAAGTCAGTTTTTACGGATGTGCTTTATGTTATATTTGATAACTGAGCACGTCGATGATAATAATAGAACGCGAGGCCGACGTGTCGATATAAGCGTTCATTCACATAGCTAAGGAATCAAGCATGGCACATTTACGTTTAGGTGATACCGCACCAAATTTTGACGCTACAACCACAGAAGGTGACATCAATTTTCACGAGTGGGCAGGTGATCATTGGGTCGTGTTCTTCTCGCATCCAGCAGACTTTACGCCAGTATGTACCACTGAGCTTGGTCGCGCCGCTGCACTAAATGGCGAGTTCCAAAAGCGCAATGTAAAGCCGATTTGTATTTCTGTTGATAGCCTAGAAGATCATAAAGCGTGGGCGAGCGATATCGGTGAGACTCAAGGCACAGATATGAACTTCCCAATCATCGCTGATCCTAATAAAGAAGTCGCTGAACTATATGACATGATGCATCCTAATGCCGACAGCACTCATACAGTACGTAGCGTCTTTATCATTGATCCAAGCAAAAAAGTTCGTTTAACGCTGACATATCCTGCTAGCTGTGGCCGTAACTTTGATGAAATTATCCGTGTAATTGACGCACTACAGTTGTCGGATGAGTATAACATTGCAACACCTGTAGACTGGAAAGATGGTGATGACGTGATCATTCCGCCAAGCGTGAAAAACGAAGACATCGCTGCAAAATATCCAAAAGGTCACAAAGAGATTAAGCCGTATTTACGCACCACACCTGCACCAAATAAATAATCAGACTGATGTATAAATGTGATTAAATAAAGCCCCATGACTCAAGGTTATGGGGCTTTTATTATTTCTATTTCATGATTAATAAGACTTTGCCATGATGGCCAGATTAGGCTATAACTGTGGTATAGCGTATCAATATTTGTGCTTATTAGTACAACAACCATAATAAAGCGTATCAGCGTCAAATCGCTGTCCAATCATTCTTACAAGGAGTTTGCTATGAAAAAACTATATATTACCCGTACAGCGCCCAATCCACGTAAAGCGCTTATCTTATTGGCTTCAAAAGGTATTGATGTCGATGATATGGATGATGTCGATGTGATCGATATTGATTTTGCGGCAAATGAGCAAATGTCAGAAGCCTTTACGCAAATGAATCCGATGCAGACCGTACCTGTTTTGACCTTAGATGATGGTACGGTATTGAATGATTCTCAGGCAGTTTGTGAGTATCTGGATCGTGTTTACGGTGAGCGTTCAGTCATGGGTAATGATGTGGTACAGCGTGCGCAAGTTTGCTCGATGCGCCGTATTGCAGAGTTTGAGGTGATGTATAACTTGATGCTCGCGTTTCAGCACAGTCATCCATCTAAAGCACAACGTGTTGAACAAGTGCCCGAGTTCGTCGCACCATCAATTGCTCGTGCTGTCAAAGCCATGGCGTATTTTGAGACGATACTAGAAAGCCGTGAATACCTAGTAGGTGAACAATTAAGTTTTGCGGATATCGTGTTATATCTCAGCTTAGATTTTGGTAAAGTATTAAAAATTAATCCTAATGAGCAAGGCGAAAACCTAGCTCGTTTTTATCAAAAGATGAATGAACGCTTTAGTATTAAAAATATGGCTAAAGCCAAACCTGCAAGTGTGGATGACTAAAAGGTTCTAGAAAAATAGTTTAAATCATAAAGTTTATCTATTAACCTATTTGGTAAATTGATCGCTATAAAGCAAAACAGCTAACCTCAATCGTTAGCTGTTTTTTTATGAAACATAATAAAAATCAACATTTCGTTACATAGGTTAATAGAGCCAAGGTTATAGTGGTTAATCTAGCTTAGTTATATCAATTATGTTTTTAAAACGTTTATTTAAGAAGAATGCTTTTAAATTGTGACTTCTTTTGAATAGGTTTTCAAAACATAGATGGTACGCGAGATAAGTTGTACAAGCTTACTAAGAGGTATGTAATATGGTAGGTAGCCGAAATAAGCCAACGTTAAAAATACTGCTATTACCCAGTATGATGGCAGTTAGTCTAATGCTAAGTGCGTGTCAAAAAGAAGCGGCGTCTAGCGAAAATGATACATCGCAGGGTGCTGAAGCTGGCGAGATGACAGACTTAGCCGTAAGTGAAGGTCTGGTATCTAGTATGAGCCCTACATCAGACGAATCTGAACCTGTTGAATTAACCGCTCAAGACAAGCTGACGACCACCTTATCTCATCATCGTTGGACGTTAGTAAATGCTGTTGATGCCAATGAACAACCTATGGCTGAATTTGCGAATATCAACAGTCAGATAACGCTTGCATTCAACCAATATCAGGGGCAAGACACGCTAAGCTATAGCGTAGGCTGTAATACGATTAGTGCTGGCTATCAGCTAAAAGGGCATACCTTAACTACTGAAGAGGGTATGAGTACAAAGATGTCTTGTGGCGAGCTAGATTTGGCTGAAAATGCTTTAAACACTTTGATGCACGGCAGTAGTGAGTTCAAAATTGATCAAGGCGATCACCCAGTATTGACCCAGTTTACCGACGATGATGTGACTTTAGTATGGAATGGTAGGCTTACTCCACAAGCAAAATATAACAGTAAGGGTGAAACAGTATTTTGGGCAATAAATTCCGAAACAGTATCTTGCGAAGCAGGCAGACCTGAGCAATGTCTACAAGTTAAGCCTATTACTTATAATGATCAAGGTATTAAAGCTCACGAAGGACAGTGGCGAGTATTCGTTGGTGAAATCGATGGCTATCAGCATGATAGCAAACATGAAGAGGTGTTACGCTTACAACGCTATCCGCTAAACAGCGATGAATTATCAGAGACCAGTGAGCCAACTAAAGATGATACTGCTGATGAAAAATATGCTTATATACTAGATGCTGTGATTGAAAGTGCAGTTGTAGAGTAGCCTATTATAGTTTGAGCATTTGAAATGTTCATAGTCATAAAAAACACGCGTCTAATAGCGCGTGTTTTTTTATGGGATGTCTACTTTGCTGTTTATCTATTTTCACGCGTTTATGTTTCAACGCCTCGCTATCTTAACGCCTCGCTATTTTAACACTGATCTTTAACGTAAGTTACCCAAATCTTCTTCGGTCAAACGCCAACGGCCTTTCTTCTTAGAAGCACCGCGTCCACGCATGGCGCTGTTCAATATTAATTTGTTCATTGAATGGCTTGAGTGAGCATGACAGATGGCGCAGGCAAGTCCATCGGCAGCATCTTGTTGCGGTACAACTTCTAACGCTAATATCCGGCAGACCATCTCTTGTACTTGTTCTTTGGCCGCCGCTCCATAGCCACAGACGGCTTGTTTGATTTGCCGAGCCGTATATTCTGACACTTCTAAATCTAGTGCAACCATCGCTGCAATCGCTGCACCTCGTGCTTGCCCAAGCTTAAGTGCAGAATCAGGGTTTTCTGCCATAAATACTTGCTCAATCGCCGTATAGATAGGCTCGTCTGCGTATTTTAAATGATGCTGTGTGATACGGGTTAGTCCATTAAAGATACGTTTGAGGCGTTCAGGCATCTCTTTGGTATCTGTACGAATCGTCCCTGCATCGATATAGGTCAGCTTGTCACCTGTCTGCTGTACTATCCCATAACCGGTCATGCGTGACCCTGGATCAATTCCTATAATAATTGCCATAATATTCCGTCTTGCTTACCTGTCATTTTATATTCAGTCCTATATAAATTGGATATGGAGTCAGACTCGCTTAGCCTACTGCTAGTAGCACTGACGTTTGTCTTCCTTGTATCCAAATTATATCGTACCGACTATATAGCTTAAAAATTAGCCTTAAGTTTGATAGTATAGCAACCAATCCCCATATACATCATATGTTAGCCATTTTAATTTTCATGGCGCTCAATTTATTGGTTTTTATTTTATAGGACGACACTTTATGGGTCAGATAGTTGGTATAGCCATCGTTTGGTTTATTATCGAGATGCTACTGTGGTATTTGCTTGCTCAGTTTATGAGCGGCTGGTGGGTGTTTATGTGGTTTATTATCGCTGCGGTTATCGGTATCTCTTTGATGCGCAAAGGCATGGCTGCTCTTAATCCAATGGCACAGCAAATGAAAGCTGGTGGCATGATGAACCCTGCGATGCGTCCACCAGAGACCACGATGATCAAGAGTATCGCGATGGCAGCTGCTGGTATTTTACTACTTATTCCTGGGGTACTTAGTGATTTGATGGCGCTGTTAGTGGTATTGCCACCTGTGCAGAAAAAGCTAAAAGACTTGGCCAATAATTACGTCATGAATAACCAGCAAAAAATGATGGAAATAATGGCCAAGCAGATGGGTGGTCAAATGGGCGGCGGTCAAAACCCGTTCGGTGGCGCAGGTGGCATGAATGGTCAAAATCCATTTGGTCAACAGCAGCAAAACCCATTTGGTGACGTGTTTAAACAGCATACTACGGTTGATGGTACCGCCAAAAACATCCCTAAAGATGTAAAGAAAATTACCAAATCGGCTAATGACGAATAACTATTTAGTTAAATCATAAGCATAAAAAAAGCCTCTTTCATCAATGACGAAAGGGGCTTTTTAGTGGTAGTAAATAAATTATAAGAGATATATTTACTAACCGAATGAAACAACCGAAGTGCCGCTGTAAGATGGTGACCCATGAACCGTGAAGTTCAGGGCGGATGCGTCATCATCTCTGCAGGTTTCCTGATACACCGCAAGCGGTGCAGGCATACACAATGAGACAATAGGTACCACATCCTGGTAAAGCATTATCGGCTCAGGGAATAAACATCTACTAGCCAACACTTCAGAATAGTTTTATCTTAACCAATGAAAAGAGTGATTGCAAGTCTGAATTACAGATTGATACGTAGCTTGGTTAGTTGGCCGCATTTATATTGTCTTGCATAGAAAAAGCATCACAAGATAACCCTATAAAATTATTCATAAACTCACGAAAAATGCTCAGTTTTTCAGCTATTTCAAGATGTGTGTTAATATAGAGGGCTTTATATTCCCTTACACAGCATTATAGGCGTTCATTCACTCGAGGAGCGGTAATATATGACCAGTACCCAACAAGCATCAGACTCTATTGATAATAATAAAACACAGCTTAGCAATAACCAAGACGGTGCACAGAATAAAAAAATACCGCATGTCTTGATGATATTGGACGGCTTTGGTCATCGTGAAGAAGATAAAGATAACGCCATTGCTGCAGCTAATATGCCAAATTTAGACAAGATTTATCAGCAGTATCCTCATGGGCTAATTTCTGCCTCAGGGGAAGATGTTGGTTTGCCTGATGGTCAGTTTGGTAATTCAGAAGTCGGACATATGAATTTAGGGGCTGGTCGCGTTCTGTATCAGGACTCAACTCGTATCTCAAGTGAACTTGCCAATCGTGAATTTTATAAGAACGAAGCATTGGTCAATGCCGTAAAAGCAGCTAATGAGCGTGGTGGCAATGTCCATATTATGGGCTTGCTTTCTGATGGCGGCGTCCACTCACATCAAGACCATATCGAAGGTATGTGTCATTCAGCATTGGTCCATGGTGCCAAGAATGTCTTTATTCATTGTTTCTTAGATGGCCGTGATACCCCGCCTAAATCTGCTGATAAGTACATCAATCGTCTGCGCGATTATATCAATAAATTGAATGCTCATTACGAAGGTGGCCGCGTACAGATTGCGAGTATCATCGGACGCTACTATGCAATGGATCGTGACAATCGTTGGGATAGAGTGCAAAAAGCTTATGAGCTGATTACTGAAGGCAAAGCTGATCGTCTATCGACACGGGCAGATGGCGCTGTTCAAGCTGCTTATAAAGCGCGTGAAACCGATGAGTTTGTCAGTCCAACGACCGTAATTGGACGTGATGAAGTGCCATATACTGTTAATGATAACGACGCACTTATTTTTATGAATTTCCGTGCTGACCGTGCTCGTGAGCTTGCCCAAGCGTTTGTCTTGCCAGACCATGAGTTTTCTGGATTTGCGCGTCAAAAACAGCCAAAACTGGCGGCATTTGTGATGCTAACTAAGTATTCAGATGTCCTAGCTGACAATCCAAAAACCAGCATTGCTTACTACCCAACATCTTTGGCCAATACATTGGGAGAGTACTTGCAGGATCAAGGAAAAACCCAGCTGCGAATCGCTGAAACTGAAAAATATGCGCATGTGACGTTTTTCTTTAGTGGTGGCCGCGAAGAAGAGTATCAGGGTGAAACCCGTATATTAGTGCCATCTCCAGACGTTGCAACTTATGATCTACAGCCTGAGATGAGCGCGCCTGAAGTCACTGATAAATTAGTAGAAGCGATTGAGTCTGGTCAATATGATGTATTGGTGGTCAATTATGCCAATGGTGATATGGTTGGACACACAGGTATATTTGATGCAGCGGTAAAAGCGGTAGAGGCTTTGGATGTATGCGTTGGCCGTATCGAGTCAGCAGTGCGAGCAGTTGGTGGTGACATGCTTATCACAGCCGATCATGGTAACTGTGAGCAGATGCAAGACTATGAAAGCGGACAAGTACATACACAGCATACGACAGAGCATGTGCCATTGATTTATGTGGGCGAGCAAAAGCTACAAGTACGCCGTGGCGGCAAACTTAGTGATGTGGCGCCGACTATTTTATCATTGATGAATGTTGACGCCCCTGCTGAGATGACAGGTGAGAGCTTATTGGTTCCAGCAGTCTAGGCCAGTCGAATTAAACTACAGTACTTGAATTACTGTGGTTTATATCAATCCGTTAGCTGTATTAGAAGATATCAAAAAGGAAAGGATAACCTATTATCCTTTCCTTTTTTTGTGATACATTTTACTTAATTTACTTGCCATACTATGCTAGTTCGAAATATGCGTTTGGTGCTATCTTATAAGTCGCTATATAACGATAAATTCGTATTCTCTATTATTCAAATGAGTTCTTTTATGCAGCCTATTTCTTTTGCACGTTCTTTTTTATCCAAAGGGTTAAGTAAATCAGTAGGGAAGGCATCAGTCGCGTCCACGGTTTTGCCGCCTGCAATTTTAATAGGGATGCTTGGTTGTGCGATGGGCGTAAATGTACACGCAGCAGTGGGAGCTTCTACAAATAATAATAATCCTACGAATGGTCTACAGCTCATCAGTTTGAATGCAGATGAGATAGCGGATGAAAACGACGCTGATAACTTATCTAACATTGCTGATATGTTAGATGTTGCCGATGAGCCAGATGACTCGATAGATAGTGTGCCAGATGAAAGCGCGCTAACGGATGATGCCGATGATATTGATACGGAGACTCCAGCAGAAGTTGCACAAGTATCGCTAAATGCTATCTCTCCTGAGACGCTAAAGACATTTGTTGCTGTGGTGGATTTAGTACGTCGTCAATACGTTGATGCGGTCAATGATGAAGAGTTATTTAGCAATGCGATGAGCGGTATGCTGACCAAACTTGACAGCCATGCTGAGTTTTTGGACGCAGAAGCTTATGAGAATCTACGTGCTTTTACTGAAGGTGACGTTGGTGATATTGGTATTAAAGTTAATTACCAGCCAGAGGCGGGGTATTGGGTCGTGACAGAGGTTATCGATGATTCACCTGCAGACAAAAAAGGCATCGCAGTTGGTGATTATTTGCATCAGGTTGATGAGTTTAAGCTAGACGAAGGGCGACAGGTCAATGATGTTGAGCAACTCTTAACGGGTATTGCCGGTACGCAGGTAGATATTATTACTTCTAAAGCTGGTCGCCGTAAGCACACAACGACGTTGCAGCGTAATAATAGTCATCCGCAGATTATCGAGACCAAACTGGTTGATGGTATTGCCATTGTTAAATTACCGGCGTTTCAAAACAACAGCCGTGAAAAATTACTAGAAGGTTTAATTAACCTAAACGCTCCTATATCAGGCATTTTACTAGATATGCGTGATAATCCAGGTGGCGTACTGACATCGGCAGTGAGTGTTGCCAGTTTATTTATGGATGATACCGATGTGGTGCAGGTGCAAGCACGTCAAAATAAATCACGGGTACTATCGACCCAAGGTGATGCGATACTTAAACCTTTGCCATTAGTAGTATTGCAAAACCGCTATTCAGCATCAGCGGCAGAGGTGCTTGCCAGTAGTTTACAAGCACAAAAACGCGCTACTATTATCGGTGAAGTTAGCTATGGTAAGGGCTCAGTACAATCGGTCATACCGTTAAACGATGAGCAAGCCGTCAAATTGACGGTGGCCAATTACATGACGGCAGCAGGCAAACAAATAGATGAGATCGGCGTAGAACCTGATGTGACTTTATCAGGCAGCGAGAACACGTGGGAGCAGCAAGCATTAGAATTAGTAAAGGCGCGCGCGCTTGATTCTGGCATTCGCTTTGTTAGAAAAAATGCTACGAAAGAATAGATTTTCGTAGCAATTAATTGATAGCACATACCATTCAACGCTTAAAAATATTTGAAGATGCCGCTTAACAAAGGCTAATCAGACGCATCTTCAGAAATTTCGAGCTTTTTCATACGGTAGCGTAAAGAACGAAAGGTGGTTCCTAATAATTCAGCTGCTTGGGTTTTGTTCCAGCCAGTTTGTTTGAGTGCCGTGATAATTAGCTGCTTTTCTTGTTCCTGCAAATAATGCTCTAATCCTTGAGGCGGTAATTGACCGTCGAACAATTCTTGTAAACCTGATATGTCTTTAGAAGTTTCTTGAGCGCTTTCTTGTTGGTCGGCGGAGTCAAGGACCGACTCTTTGTCATAAGTACTTGCTACGTTGGTTGACGAACTACCATTACTAGCTGACGAATGCTGCACCATTGACGGGTAGTGGTTGGTGTTAGTACGATAGGGATGTAAATTGATAGCTCTTTGCTCAACCGGCGTCGCCATATTGCTAGATTGAATGACTTGCTCATCGTCCTTTGTTGATTGGGCTGTAGATTGAACGTCTATTTGATTTTCTACGTTACGAGCAGGTGGCTCAGAGCTATCGATAGCTGAACTATGATTTTGCTCTTGTGTATTTATAAGCTCAGGTTCAATGTCAGGAAGACCTAAATGACTAACGTCTATATATGAGGTATCAGCTAACGTAACCGCACGCTCCAACAAGTTGCGTAGTTCACGGACATTACCCGCAAAATCGTGGCGTTGTAAGCGTTCACAGGCTTCCATCGTCAATGACGGCGGCGACTCTAATTGCCAGTCATCAGCAATCATCGCCAAAAAGTGGTCTGCTAACACAGGAATATCATCACGTCGTGTATTAAGCGTTGGAAGCTTTAGCTCAATGACATTGATGCGATAATACAAATCTTGTCGAAATGCACCATCCTGTACCAGTTGGCTCAGGTCTTTGTGAGTAGCAGACAAAATGCGGATGTCTACTGGAACTTCTTTTGTATCACCGATTGCCCTTACTGTTTTTTCTTGAATAGCACGTAACAACTTAACTTGCATGGCTAACGGTAAGTCCGCCACTTCATCTAAAAATAACGTGCCGCCATTGGCTTGCTGGAATAATCCCTGTTTATCAGCGACAGCCCCTGTAAAGCTACCTTTTTTATGACCAAAAAACTCCGACTCCATTAACTCCGATGGTATCGCACCGCAGTTCACTGGTACAAAGCTGCCATCACGCCGTGGACTTAAATCATGGATCAATCTGGCGACCACTTCTTTACCTGTGCCAGAAGCGCCCGATAAAAACACAGGTGCCTGTGAGCGTGCTAGCTTTAAAATGGTATTTTTGAGGGGATGCATGACAGCAGAATTACCAATCAATCTACTATCTAGCATTTTTTGTTCAGGAGAGCATTCCGGTGCGGCCTGTACTTCGTTATCTTGATGAATAACTTTTAGGGCATTCTCTACCAGTTGGCGCAAACGTGGTAGTTCTAGCGGTTTATTGACAAAATCGAAGGCACCAAGCTTTAATGCCTCAATAGCTAAATCCATGCTGCCATGAGCCGTAATCACTGCTATTGGAATATTAGAGCTATTGCTAATTTCTTTTACCAGCTCAAGTCCCGAGCCATCTGGCAGTTTTAAGTCCGTCAGACAAAAATCGTAGTCGTTGTCTTGCCAAAACGTTCTTGCTTGCGACAATGTATAAGCCACATCACTTTTGATACCCATTTTAGTAAGGGTAATTTGCATCAATCGACATAAATCTACTTCATCATCGACGACTAGCGCGGTTGTTGTCATACATCATCTCATCGTATTTTATGGCTATAAAGTCAATAGCTGGGTCTAAATGGGCGTAATAGCTTTCAAAAGATAAATTTAGGTAAGATTTTCTTCGATAGTTTGAAATTTATTATCAGATTTAATAGAAGGTACAATTAATCGAAAACATGTTTTCTCATGTTCAGGAATGTAGAGTAAACGCGCTTGATTTGCTTCACAAAATGCTTGTGATAAATAGAGCCCCAGTCCTGTACCAGCTGTATCTGTTGTAAAAAACGGATCGAACAAAAGTTCGAAATTTCCAGCACTAACACCATTACCATTATCTAATATATCGATTATAACATCGTTGTCTGCGCAGTAAATGTCGATTTCCACATAAGCGTGGGGATGAGCATAGCTGCTATAACGCAGGCCATTGTTGATCAGGTTGATTAATATCTGCTCTAACTGATGAGTATCAAATGATATGATGGGTTTGGTTTTTATTCGTAGAAAAATGTCGTGTCCTTGAAAGTAATTCTCCAAAAACGATGGCATCCATTCAGCCAATTCGAGCACCTGCTGGGTAGCCGTCTGCTGACGAGACAGCTTTAAAATATCCTCAATGATACGGTTTACACGTTTTGTCTGTGAAAATATCATCTCATAAAGCTCATGGTTGCCGGTTATGGCAGTATTCGATTCACTTGTTGATGCACTGTCATCTTCCATTTGTTCTGCAACATCTTCCATTAATAGCTGACTGGCTTGCGATATCGCTGCTAATGGGTTTCTGATTTCATGGGCAATACTGGCAGTTAATTGCCCTAAAGAAGCCAGTTTCAACTGTTGAGCACTGGCTTGCTCACGGCGTAAATCTTCTAATATGACAAGTTTGCTATCGTCTTTTAGTGGAATAATCTGTACGCGTAATTTGCCAAATATTGAGGCATTTGCCACAGCCGGAACATCGTAGGTAAAAGCGCGTGACTGCCCAGATGCTACCGACAAGCAGGCATTAAATAACTGTGTATGCTGCTTATTGAGTTGCTGCTCAAAATTGGAGAGAAGTGCTTTGTTATGAGTCTCTTTCACATCGTCAAGGGTATTCTGTGCTGTATTAGGTGTGACAAGCGAAAGGCTCAGCAACTGATGTGCGGCGAGATTTGCTAAGACAATATGTTGCTTATCAATAACGATAACACCGTTCACCATCTGCGTGATAACCTCTTGATTAATCACATTTAGTCGCTCAACTTCCTTAGCATGGTTTGCCGCGACTTTCTCAAGCTGTACCAATCGTTGAGAGATAGACCAACTCAAACCGCCCACTGCCAAAAAACTCGCTGACATCAGTAGCGCATCACCTAGATTGGCTAGACTCATGCTGTTAGCAATAGCGTAAAAAAACTGCTGATAAATAACGAGAATGATGGCAAGTAAAGTAATAACCAATGCTTGCGAGCCATGTAGTAGCATAAAGCTAGCCGCGACGACCACCATGTATAGCATGGTTAGCTGCAAATCAGGGTTGCCTGTCGTGTAGAGCAGCAGGCTTAGTATAATAACGTCTAAGGCCAGTCCGAATGCCAATTGGCGGCGCATATGTTTTCTAACGACATAAAATAATCCAAGCAGTATCAAACTTAACAGTATATAGAAGCTTAGAGTCGTTTGTTGTAAAAAACTCGGTAAAGACGCGCTATCACCAGTACGAGCAGAGATGTATAGCATGAGCATAGAAAACAGGCTGACGACGAAACGATAACTGCTATAGATTAGCCCTAATTTACGTAATTGCGGCAAAGGAAGCGTATCGTCATGATGAACATAACGAGTAATGGCAGAGCTAAGATTGGTAGCAGGGTTCATAAACTGGCCGTAATAGAATAAACGCTAAAATGGTTTATGGTTGAATCAGACCATGACGAATGGCCAAATGAGTTAATTTAACATCACTATCAACCCCAACTTTTTCATAAATACGGTAGCGATACGTATTGATGGTCTTGACGCTAACAAACAATTGATCGGCTATTTGCTGAGGGCTCTGACAATTAACAACCATCATGGCCACTTGTTTTTCTCTGTCACTTAATAAGTCAAAAGGTGAGTTTGCATTATCAGACAATAAAACATCTGCTAACTGTTCAGCCACATCCTGACTGAAATAACGACCTCCCTGATAAATCTTTTTGACCGCACGTATCATTTCATCAAGTGGCGTTCCTTTGGTAATGTAACCATTAACACCTGCTTTGATCAGCATTGAGGGATAGGGCTGTGCAGACATACTACTGACCGCCAAAATCTTGATACCCATGTCGAGTTGTATCAGGCGTTTGGTTGCTTCGAGCCCGCCAATATTCGGCATATTGACGTCTAGCAAAATCACGTCAGGATGTAATTGTTTGGCCTGTTTGATAGCCATGTCACCGCTGTCTGCTTCACCTACTACTTCAATATCGGGGCTGTCTGACAACATACGGCTAATACCCATCCGTACCAAATCATGATCATCTACCACTAATACTTTAATCATAACCATACTCTTTATTGATTGTCAGAATGAACGCTTTATTAGGTCCAAATAGTATAAAAAACGAATATATTTCAACCATTATTGTCATCTTCGTATATTCAAAATACCGCTGATTAATATAACAAAATACGAGTAATCATAACATTCGAAGTTAAATTATATTGCTGCAGTGTGAATTGATGTTTCTGTAATATAAATTGGTTGTAGTAAAGTTTGAACGAAACCAAAAAAAACTACTAAATCAGTTTGATAGATTAAACTTAAATGTAAACCATGATACACTAAAAATACAAAAGCTCTATGTGAGTACTTACAAACACATCTATAAACGCTACGTACGTTTTTGGCGTCAGACAATATGTAACTGGCGTAATAGCGACAGCAGGAGGCATAATGAAGCAACTACCATTAACCAAACAGCAATTGATCGCTGCTATGATTTCATTGAGTTTGGGCAGTGTTGCACAAGCCGCACTTACAATTAATGGTAGCACTGACACTGCTTCTAGTGCACGCCTGAGTTGGGGCGGCGCTGATAGTTTGTCTGAAGCTCGTAACATAATGTACAAGTCCAATGGCTCTGCTATTAAGAAAGTTGATAATGGCTACGGCACTACCAATATTACGAATACTAATAGTTTTGCTAGTAGTAATAACACCAATAGTGCTCGCTATAACACAACTTATCGTGGGGCATTCGGTAGCAGCGATATGATTCCGATTAGTACGGATTCACGTAGTGTTGCGGTGATCGATGCTGAAACAGGCGAATCTATCTACGAAAAAGATGCTGATATCGCGCGTCCTATGGCTAGTATCACCAAGGTTATGACGGCTATGGTCGTATTGGATGCAGGCCTTGATATGCGTGAAGAAATCACGCTTGATCCAGAAGATTTCGTTGGTCCAAAGCGTGCAAGCTCGCGTTTGAAATCAGGTGATCGTTTAAACCGTGCTGAGATGCTATTGATGGCATTGATGAAGTCTGAAAATCCAGCGGCGAAGAGTCTGGCACGTAACTACCCAGGTGGATATGATGCCTTTATGCGTGCGATGAATCGTAAAGCGCAAGATTTGGGCATGAATACGGCATTTTTTGGCGATCCAACTGGACTTGATAAGCGTAATGTAGCTTCGTCAAAAGATTTGGTCAAGATGGTACGTGCTGCTGGCAACTATGATGTGATTCGTCGTTTTTCTACCACTAAGAGCTATGACTTTTTTGTCTCAAATTACTCAAGTGGTAACCGTACCTACAAAGCCAGTAATACCAGTACGCTGGTTCGTGATGGTAGCTATCCAATCGGAATCTCTAAGACAGGCTTTATTAATGAAGCTGGACGTTGTGTTGTGATGGAAACTCGTGTCAACAATCGTCCTGCGATTATCGTTATCTTAGGGGCAAACAGCTCAGCAACACGTTGGGGCGATGCTAAAAATATCTTAAATAGTTTGGCTACACGCCGTACAGTATAAGTTTGCTGTTCTAAATGTATAAAAAAGCTGTTATATCATATAACGGCTTTTTTATTGTGTTGAATTTAAGCATTAAGGATACATGCTATGAGTTATTCACCATTCTCTTCAGTTATACCTAAGCTATATTTATTGACCAACGATGATGAGTTTGAGCTGTTATATCAAAAGCTAGAGGCAGCCTTGTCGACAGGGTTAATTGCGCTATTACAAATTCGTCGTAAACAAGTTCTTAGTCTGCCTGATGGAGCTACAAAGCTTTTTGATGAGGCACAAAAAATTGTTGAGTTAGCTAAAAAGTACAACGTGACAGTTGTTATTAATGATGACGTGAAGTTTGCCGAAAGGCTTGGCGTTGGGGTACATCTTGGTCAAACAGACGGCAGTATCGGTGATGCTCTACAGTCTTTATCGCCGCATCAAATAATCGGTCGTACCTGCCATGGTGATGTAGCGCTGATTAAAGAAGCAAAAAATGACGGCGCAAGTTATGCTGCGATGGGTGCTGTATTTACTTCTACAACTAAGCCAAATGCTAACATCGTTTCGCGTCAGCAGCTTTTTGAAGGATGTCAGCAAGGCATACCAATCTGTGTAATAGGTGGGTTAACCGCAGAAAACATCTCAGAGCTAGTAGATTTGCCCATTGCGCTTGTAGCAGTAGTTGGGGATATTATGGACTTGCCAGTAGCAGACATAGCGCAGCGTTGTCATGAATGGCAGCAGGCATTTTCTAAATGGAAAATACCTACTTGAAGTACGCTTCTTAGATAGGTTTTGGAGTAGCAATAGTCTTATAATATAATATTAATATGATAGCGCTACTCAGCGTGCTCCATACATAAGGTAGCATAGGGTAGCGCTTCTAAGCGTTGCTCTTCGATTGGCTCGCCGCAGACTTCACACTCGCCATAAGTACCGTTTTCAATCCGACTCAATGCATTTTCGACATAGATTAAGCTTTGACGTGCCTCGCTCATCAAATTTTTGCGCATGTCGTTTTGACGATAGGATATGGCCTGATCTTCCCAATGTTCATTGAGATCATCTTGCGGATTTTGGATGTGATCTTCTATTTTATCAATTCGAGATTCGTACTCATCTTTTAATTTTAATAAGTTTTGTTTAGCAGTGTCTAGATTGATGCTCATTATTTTCTCCTAATGGGTTATTTTTATTGTCAATGTTTCTATCATAAAGAGCTTGACTGCTGAGTACCACCACGAAATGTTACGGTTTATTGACTATGCTTAAAGCTAGCAACTGCAATTGTTGTCATCGAATAATGGTCTGAGAATATAGACTAAATATTTTAAACATGCTGAAATTTGTGACAGGTTGCTTGTGAGACTGCGCTAGAAAACTGGTAGAATACACCGCCGCTGAATTCTGCTTACTTGATCGAATCATCAGAGTGGTTTGATAAGTGTCAGAGCTAAGCGTTAAAAAACATTAAAAAGTAATAAAGCTGATAGTGACTCTATAGCTTAGATATAAGATAGCGTAGTTATAAGCTAGGCGAGCGAGAGTGCTACAAAATAGTAGATTGATCGAGCTTAGCACTGAATCTGATTTATATAGAGCTGACTATAATGGTCCTATCAGTAACGACAGTAATCGCAAATTAACAGATATATTGATACATAGGAGCAGGTGATGAATTTTTTGCGTATGAGTGAGTTGAACTTAACGGATGAAGTGGTGTTGATCCGAGAAGATTTAAATGTGCCTATTAAAGATGGTAAGGTCACGAGCGATGCGCGCTTGCAAGCCAGTCTTCCTACCATCAAGATGGCGCTCGAAAAAGGCGCTGCGGTAATTGTTTGCTCACATTTAGGCCGCCCAACAGAAGGCAATCCTGAAGCTGTATATTCATTGGCACCAGTTGCTGACTATTTGACGGAAAAATTAAGCTCGCAACTATCGACACCTGTACGTCTTAATACTGATTACCTTACCCAAGGTGTCAATCTAAAATCTGGCGAAGTGGTTCTATTAGAAAATGTACGCTTCAATGACGGTGAAAAGAAAAACGATGCCACACTAGCGAAAAAGTACGCTGATTTGTGCGATGTGTTTGTGATGGACGCTTTTGGTACAGCGCACCGTGCACAGGCATCAACAGAGGGTGTTACACAAGCAATGCGTCAAGCAGACAAAACTGTGTGTGCAGGGCCATTGTTAGCTGCTGAACTTGATGCTTTGAGCCTAGCGCTTGAAACGCCAGCACAGCCAATGCTCGCCATCGTTGGTGGGTCAAAAGTGTCTACCAAATTAGAAGTGCTACACAGCTTGGCCGAAGTGTGCACGCAAATTATCGTTGGTGGCGGTATTGCCAATACTTTCTTAGCAGCACAAGGTCACAGTGTTGGCGCCTCATTGTACGAAGCAGATTTGCTCGATACTGCACGTGACATTATGACCAAGACTGAAATTTTGCTGCCTGAGTACGTCGTAGTCGCTGATAAAAAAGACATCGATTTCGCTGACTTTACTGGCTCATTGCAAAAAGCCACCGCAACGATCAAATCAGTTGATGCGATCGGTGACAATGACATGATATTGGACATCGCACCAGAAAGCGCAAAACAGCTTGCCGATGCCATTATTAATGCAAAAACCATTTTGTGGAATGGTCCAGTGGGTGTCTTTGAGGTCGATGCTTTCGGGCAAGGCACACAGATATTAGCTATTGCTGTAAAAGACAGCGATGGTTTTTCTATCGCGGGCGGCGGTGATACATTAGCAGCTATCGATAAATATCAAGTTGCTGAAGGCGTGAGTTATATGTCAACAGGTGGCGGTGCGTTTTTAGAGTTTGTAGAAGGTAAAGTACTTCCGGCAGTTGCTGCACTGCAAATAGATGCCTAACTAATTAACGATACTCTGTAGCTTAGTAACATTAGACGTACAACTAACTCTAAACAACTAAGGTAGTCTGTAAAAATAATATTTTGGCTGTTGATTTGCTTGTTTTTATTGACATAAGTAAGCGCAATAGCCATCGATTATTATTAAGCAGTAATTATTTATTTATATACTGAAAATTATTATTGCATGTCTGATTCGCACTCTATAAAATAGCGCGACCATGTATTTTGACATGCATTATTTACGAGAGGTTTATTATGTTAAAACGTCATTTATTACTTGCTAGCGTACTTGCTGGTACCTTTGCAATCACTGCATGTAGCCAACAAACAGAAGAAAACACTGAAGCTGCTGTTGAATCTGCTGGCGATGATGCTGCTGCAAACGCTGATGCTGCTGCCGCTGAAACAGAAGCAGCTGCTGCTGAAGCTGAAGCTGCTGCTCAAGACGCTGGTACTGAAGTTGCCGAAGGCGCTGACACTGCTGGTGCAGCTGCGACAGACGCTCTAGAAAACACTGGCGATGCTATTGCTGAAAGCACTAACACAGCGGTTGAAAATACTGCTGAAGCTGTTGCTGATGGCGCTAACGCTGTTGCTGATGGCGCAAATGATGTTGCAGTTGATGCAGAGCAACAGTACTAAGCTACGCGATAACTAAGCACTATAATGACTGATTTAAAGGGACGCTATCGGTTGATAGATAATCAGCGGTAAATAATCTCTAAAAATTGTCATTGCTTTATAAGCCTCAAAATACTAGAAAAGCCTTGGTGATTGCCAAGGCTTTTTGCGTTGTACGTCATTGTGATAGTTTATAAACTGTCACTTTATGAAAGTTAAACTGAGATCAAAAGACGGTATAGACTGACAAATAGTCGGTCAACCGCTACGAAGACAGAACAATTTTTGCTATAATCACCGCGTGGTAATCATATCCAATATCATTCAGAATTTTACTAGCCTATATACGGTTAGTATGGTCGAATATACAGTGAAATGATTGCTATCAAGCTGTTTTTTAAAATACTATTCAAAATCTAATCAGAGAGCGTCTTATGGCCCTAATATCCTTACGTCAACTTCTAGATCATGCCGCTGAACACAGCTATGGTGTTCCTGCCTTTAACGTCAATAACTTAGAGCAAATGCGTGCAATCATGATGGCTGCGGATGCTTGTGATTCACCTGTCATTGTCCAAGCCAGTGCAGGCGCACGTAACTATGCAGGGTCAGCATTTTTGCGTCATTTGATTATCGCTGCGATCGAAGAATGGCCACATATTCCAGTAGTAATGCATCAAGATCATGGTATGTCGCCAGCTATCTGCCAACGCTCAATCCAGTTAGGTTTTTCATCAGTGATGATGGACGGCTCACTTGGTGAAGATGGCAAAACGCCAATGGATTATGACTACAATGCTAGCGTCACGCGCGAAGTCGTCAAAATGGCACACGCTTGCGGTGTTTCTGTAGAGGGCGAAATCGGTTGCCTAGGTAGTCTTGAAACTGGTATGGCTGGTGAAGAAGACGGTTCTGGTGCTGAAGGCATATTGGATCATGAGCAGCTTTTGACCAGTGCTGATGAAGCTGAGCAGTTTGTAAAAGATACCAATGTCGATGCATTGGCGATTGCTATCGGTACTAGTCATGGTGCCTATAAGTTCACACGTCCACCGACAGGCGATATCTTGTCTATTGAGCGCGTAAAAGAGATTCATGCCCGTATTCCTAATACTCATCTTGTCATGCATGGTTCTTCATCAGTGCCACAAGAATGGCTAAAAGTTATTAATGAAAATGGCGGTGATATTGGCGAAACTTATGGTGTGCCAGTTGAGCAAATCGTTGAAGCGATTAAACATGGTGTGCGCAAAGTAAACATCGATACGGATTTGCGTCTGGCTTCAACTGGTGCTATCCGTGAATTCCTTGCAAAAAATCCAAGTGAATTTGATCCACGCAAATACTTTAAAGCATCTATGGTAGCGATGTCAGATATCTGTACCAATCGTTTTGAAGCGTTTGGCTCTGCAGGTCAAGCACACAAAATTCGCCCAACCAGTCTTGAAGGTATGGTGAATTTTTACCAATAAGACTTTGTTGTAGAACGTAGTTGTTAATCATGAAGTAGCAGCTGATTTTATAATATTTTACATAAGAGGTCGTAAATAATGATTGGATTGATTTCCGGACAGGTGCAGTACTTGATGGCACCGACGGCTTGTATCATGACGACTTCTGGTGTGGGTTATGATATCGAACTGCCATTGCCTTCATTTTGTCAGTTACAGCTTAATGAACAAGCCAGCATTTGGACACATTTCCATGTTCGCGAAGATGCCCAGTTGCTCTACGGTTTTATCGATCGAAAAGAGCGTGATGTCTTTCGCCAGTTAATTAAAATTAACGGGGTTGGGGCAAAAATGGCCTTGGCTATGCTGTCTGCAATGTCAGCAGCTGAGCTAAAGATGCACGTCGAACAAGAGTCGGAGACGGCATTAACTCGTATCCCAGGCATCGGTAAAAAGACGGCGCAACGCTTATTAATTGAGCTAAAGGATAAGTTAAAGAATATCGACGTTGATAGTGGTGCGTTTGAATTAACGCCTCAGGAAACTACGATTTCTCATGAAGGTAGTATTATTGCTGAAGTGGAAGGCGCGTTGATTAGCTTGGGTTATAAAGAAAAAGAAGCTCAGCTAGCGATTAAAGCTGCTAAGAGTAAAGGAGATACTTTTGCTGATACTCAAGGCTTGTTAAAAGCTACTTTGCAGCAGCTATCTGGCTTTTAATTTATATTAATTAGTCGTCTATCGATGACAACCACATAATGTATTAAATTAATAAGCGACATTAAATGTCGCTTATTTTCGTTTTAGTGCTCGCTTAATAAGGTTTTGGATGACTTATGCGCAGCGTTTGTTTATGCTATTTGTTAACTAATTTTTTAATATAATGATAAATTCTATGACGCAAGATCGTTTAATTAATCCGCTAGAAGGTGCAAGTGACGCTCCTGATGCCAATATCCGACCAGCATTATTGGCTGAGTATATTGGTCAGCCGGTGGTACGTGAGCAGATGGAAGTGTTCATCGGTGCTGCACGTGGCCGTGACGAAGCGCTAGATCACACACTTATATTTGGTCCACCGGGTCTGGGTAAGACGACCCTCGCTAATATTATCGCTCGTGAAATGGGTGGTAATCTGCGTTCTACTTCAGGGCCTGTGCTTGAGCGCCCAGGAGATTTGGCAGCCATGCTGACCAATCTAGAAGCGGGTGACGTACTGTTTATTGATGAAATTCACCGTCTAAGCTCGGTTATTGAAGAAATCCTTTATCCAGCAATGGAAGATTTCCAATTAGACATTATGATTGGTGAAGGGCCTGCTGCACGTTCTATCAAGCTTGATTTGCCGCCGTTTACCTTGGTAGCAGCAACAACTAGAGCAGGGCTGCTAACCTCACCACTACGTGACCGTTTTGGTATTGTACAGCGCCTTGAGTTTTACAACATCGCTGATCTAACGACGATTGTCAGCCGAGCAGCACGTCTAATGCGCGTACCAATGAGTGAAGATGGCGCTGTAGAGATTGCCCGCCGCGCACGTGGTACACCAAGGATTGCTAACCGCCTATTACGCCGTGTGCGTGACTATGCCGAGGTAAGAGGCGACGGTAGTATTAATGGCGCGATTGCTGGTAGCGCGTTAGATATGTTGGCAGTGGATAGACGTGGTCTTGATCATCTAGATAGACGTTATATCGAAATATTGCACGAGCGCTTCGATGGTGGTCCTGCTGGTGTTGAAGCAGTAGCAGCTGCGATGGCTGAAGACCGGGGTACACTTGAGGACGTAATTGAGCCATATCTGATTCAACAAGGTTATGTGCTGCGTACGGCTCGTGGCCGCGTACTGACACAGATGGCAATCGACCAGATGTTATAGCAATCAGTTTTTAGCCAAAAAAATGCGCCTGCTTTTGATGAGAAGTAGGCGCATTTTTTTTGGCTATTGGTTTGATTTTAGTATGGTCTTAGTCTTTATAATAGTATTAGGAAATAGATAAAGCCTCAGGCCATATTTTCCCTGGATTAAGGATGTTTTTAGGATCGAGGGCTGCCTTGATAGCTTCCATAAGTATCAGCGCATTACCATGTTCTTGC
The DNA here is from genome assembly GCF_009812035.1 of Psychrobacter nivimaris. Taxonomy (GTDB): domain Bacteria; phylum Pseudomonadota; class Gammaproteobacteria; order Pseudomonadales; family Moraxellaceae; genus Psychrobacter; species Psychrobacter nivimaris. Next base: position 65,889 of record NZ_VZIZ01000001.1, read on the forward strand.
TGCATATACTTTTGTTTGCCTTGTCCGATCCCGTGTTCACCCGTACAAGTACCATCCATCTCGATAGCCCGCGTGGCGAGACGACCGATAATACCCTCAGCAGTAGCTACCTCTTCAGGATTATTGGTATCGACCAATAATAAAACATGAAAGTTACCGTCGCCTACATGACCCACAATTGGTCCAATCATCCCTGATGCTTCAATATCTTTTGCAGTGGCGCTGACACATTCTGCCAAGCGCGAAATAGGTACGCAAGCGTCAGTCGATAGGGCGCTTGTCTCAGGACGTAACGCACAGCTAGCATGATAAGCATTGTGTCTTGCCTGCCAGAGACGTTTACGCTCAGCTTCATTGGTATCCCAAGCAAAATCACGACCATCAAATTCTTCGATAATATCAGCAAACATTTGCGCCTGTTCAGCAACGCTTGCTTCTGTACCGTGAAATTCGACGAATAGCGTAGGCATTTCGGTTAAATCGAGATTGGCATATTGATTACATGCTTTGATTTGCATTGCATCAAGCAGCTCAATACGAGCAATAGGTAAGCACATCTGAATGGTTAGCATTACTGCCTGGCAAGCATCTTCAATGGTTGAAAAATGACAAATGCCGCTGCCTATACACTCGCTAATACCAAATAGTTTCAGCGTGACTTCAGTGACAATACCAAGGGTGCCTTCTGAGCCTATCATCAAGCGTGTCAAATCATAACCGGCCGCAGACTTCTTAGCGCGTGTGCCTGTTCGTATGATATTGCCACTTGCGGTCACTACTTCTAATGCGAGTACCACATCTTTCATAGTGCCATAACGCACCGCATTAGTATCTGAGGCACGAGTGGCGACCATGCCGCCAATACTGGCATTAGCACCGGGGTCTATCGGAAAAAATAGCCCGGTATCGCGCAAATAATGGTTTAACTGCTCACGCGTCACGCCAGGCTGAACGGTAACGGTCAAATCTTCATTATTGACCTGTAAAATAGCATCCATCGCATGCATATCGATGCACAGTCCACCATAGGGAGCATTTAATTGTCCTTCCAAAGAAGAGCCGATACCAAAAGCAATCACTGGCATCTGATGCTGATGACAAATCTCAACGGCCGCAGCTACTTCCTGTTTGTCCTGTACTGTTAATACTGCATCTGGCGGCTGATTGGCTAACCACGTCATGGTATGGCCATGCTGCTCACGCACTGTAGTGTTCAAACTCAGTTGCTTGCCAAAGCGTTCTTGCAAAGCTGTGATAGCCTCACTATAGTCTGGTTTATTAGTATTATGGGTCTGTGACAGTGGTAGCGCTGACATGAGGGTTCCTATAGATCACGAGAATATTTAGCATTAACTTAGCATATTCAATATCCATTTGACATGCTTTGTTGACAGACATTTGTTCTATCATAACTAAGTTAGGATGCGCCAAACAACTACCAAGATAGCCAGTATATAAAATATAGGTGATAGCCAGCCGATAACTTGCGTAGCGATAGCAATAAAAATAGCAAACCCTGCAAGTGCCAACCAATCACGACGACGGTCGTTTAGCATGTCAGCGCGAATCTGTTGTATCTCGCGTAGTTGACTGTCCTGACGAGAGCCCTGTGAGGCAAGGCTTTGTAGCCCTTGATCTAATAGTTTAGGAATATCGGTAGTAGACAGAAGCATTTCAGGCAGTTGTTGACGCAGTTGCTGTAGATTACGCATAGGATCTAACTGCTCTTTAATCCAACTGCTTAGAATTGGCTTGGCAAGTGACCAAATGTCCAGGTCAGGATACAAATCACGACCAAGTCCTTCCACATGGACCAAGGTTTTTAGCAGAAGCATCAGCTGCGGTGGGATACTCATATGGTGTCTACGCGCAATGTCTAAAATCTGCATCAGTACGCCAGCAAAGTCGATATCATCGATCGACTTCTGTAGCATAGGACCAACGGTACGTTTCATATCACGCATTAGGGCATGCTTATCAGCATTTGGTGGTATCCAACCTGCACGGCTCACAATATCGACTACAGCGGTAAAGTTATTATTCATTACGGCAAGTAACATCCGCGCTACGATGAGCTGATCGTCTTTTGATAAAGTGCCCATGATGGCGCAATCAAGCCCGATATAACGTGGCTCATGACCTAAATCAACTGCTTCCATACCTGCATGTAGAGTTTGCACAGGTGGCGTCTCTACGAACACATTGCCTGGATGCATATCAGCATGAAAGAAGTTATCACGGAAGACCTGAGTAAAAAATATCGTTAGGCCTTTTTCTGCAAGCGCTGCACGGTCATAACCTAACTGATCGAACATCTCAACTTGTGAGATAGGAACGCCTTGGATGCGCTCCATGACCATCACGTTTTTGGCAGCGTCATAGACTTCAGGCACATACATCAATGCTGAACCTAAGAAGTTATTACGCATCTGCGTCGTGTTGTCAGCCTCAAGCGTTAAATCTAGCTCGTTGAGCATGACTTGCCGATAGTCTTCGACAATATCAATGATATGGACGGCACGTGCTGCTTCAATACGTGCAGATGCCCAACTTGCCAATTCTCGCAGTAGCTCAAAGTCAGAAACAATCACAGTGCGAATATCGGGGCGAACCACTTTTACCACGACTTCACGCCCATCATGTAGAGCAGCCGTGTGTACTTGGGCGATAGAAGCGGCCGCTAACGGTTTGATATCGAATCGGGCAAACAGCGTTTCAATAGACTGGCCAAGACCATGTTTAGGATGCTGAATTTGAGCGACAGCAATATCAGCGTCGAAAGGCTTAACTTTGTCCTGCAACTGAATCAATTGAGCGATAATCTCAGGCGGTACCAAGTCGCGACGCGTTGAGAGTAACTGGCCAAGTTTCAAAAACAGCGTACCCATGTCCTCAAGCGCATACTTGATTGCATTTGGCTGGTGCTTTTTACCCCACGCAGCACGGTGCGTACGAATTAAGCGTGCTAATGGTTGTAGCTGCGGTGCGTCTTCAAGAGGCAGGTGTGTATCAAGACGATACATCGCGGCGATACGCCAAAGCTCACGTAGTCGGGCATGATGGGATAGTAGCATGGGATTGGGTACTCTGGACAAAAACGAAAATAGGGTAGGCGCTGTGTTTCATACTAAGCACGTACTATCAGCAATAGTATTTACTTAACATGAATTAAATACGCTACTAGGGCATGTTATCAATTAGCGCGTTAAATCATTTAGCGGTCTTAAAACGGCTAAATTTTGCCAAATATCGTCAAAAATTTTGTGAATATGTCGATATTCTCTGCAATTTTTTCCTTGTTTGATTGCAGTTTATCTCATTCTAAGCCTCGCTATCTAAATGATAACACGCCCTAATAAAACGAACTATTGATGAAAAGAATTGTTGAGGAAACGGGCTTGCTCTTCTTTGATAGCAGCAAGCTTGGCTTGTTCACGTTCGACATCAGCACGCAGCTTCAACAGTTGCTGTTTGAGGTCATTGGCTTCAGCGACTTCAACAGGGTCAGGTGTGCTATTACCGGCGACATCATTAGCCCAATCACTAACATCGTCAAAAGCACGTTTGGCATTGTGACGCCAGGTACCTTTGAGCTGAGAGATGAGAAGATGTAATTGACTGGCCATCGGTTTACCAATCAGTGGCTCAAGCTGACCTGCTACATCGGGATCAAAGCCTGCCACCAGCTGCTTTAGCTGCATTAGTACTTTGTAATCACCAGCGATTGGTAAGTTACCTTCAGCGCCACGCATTAGATTGAGCAGTTGAGCGGCATTGTCTACGGTGATGGTACAGTCTGGTCGGCTATGACCAAAACGTGCGCGCTCCATATTGGCTTTTTGACGCTCACTCATCTGGCCACTTGGCTCAAACACACTTTCAGTCATGACCGGCTCAAAACGCAAGCGATCATGAGAGAACAGGACATCTAAATCAATATCAGGCATACCTATATTGAGACGCAATACTTTACCCGCAAGTGGTGCCAAACCTGCTTTGGTAATCTCATCACTAGCAATGGCAATGTTAATTAGCTTTTCGGCACCAGCTAATAGAAGGACAGTCAGCATAAGGCTCTCGCATCGGTAAGTGAGCGCCTTTGCATTAGCTGCATCAGCGCATGGTATGTTCGTGTTAGGTTCAATATGGTCTGTTAAACGTAATAGTCTTGCTAATCGTACTCTATCGTTACGCTTTAAAGCCGCGATGGACAGCCACGATACCAGCAGTCAGGTTATGATAATCACAGTTCTCAAAACCAGCCTGTTGCATCATCTGCTTAAGTGTCTGCTGATCAGGATGCATACGAATTGACTCAGCCAAGTACTGATAACTTTCAGCGTCATTAGCAATCAGTTTACCCATCACTGGCAATGCAGTAAATGAATACAAATCATAGGCTTTAGATAGTGGCTCAAATACTGGCTTTGAGAATTCTAAAATCAATAGACGACCGCCTGGCTTTAGGACGCGATACATAGACTTTAGCGCGGCATCTTTGTCTGTGACGTTACGCAAACCAAAGCTAATAGTGACCAAATCAAAGCTTTCGTCATCAAATGGTGCTAACGTCTCAGCGTTTGCTAATACAAAGTCAACGTTATTACAACCAGCATTGATCAGGCGCTCACGGCCCACTTCTAGCATCGCAGCATTGATATCAGATAGTACGACATGGCCATTTCTACCGACTTCACGGCTAAATACTTTAGCCAAATCGCCCGTACCACCAGCGATATCAAGGACATGCTGACCAGCACGCACGCCCGATAGACTAATCGCATAACGCTTCCACAGACGATGAATACCAAATGACATCAAGTCATTCATGATGTCGTATTTTTTGGCAACAGAAGTGAATACGTCAGCCACACGTGCTTGTTTTTCTGCTTTATTGACTGTCTTATAGCCGAAATGCGTCTGCTCGTTGCCGTCTGTTTCAGGCGTGTGCGGATTATTGATGTCATCACGCTGATTGAACAGGGTTTGTTTTATGGTTTGCTCTGAAGTGTTTGTGCGAGTCGTTTTGTCGTTGTTTGGCATAGTAGTTTGTTGGCCTTGCGGCGTCCCAGTTGGTAGGTCTTGAACTTTAGTAAAGTCGCTATTGTCATCACTAGCAACGCTATTATTTTTGCTCGGCACGACATTGGTTGTTTGATTGCGTAATATCTGCGCACTAATCTGCTGATTATGAGCAATACTGTCTTTTACCAGCTTGTCTTGCAAATGACCATTGGTCGTTGTGGCTTGATTAAAAGGAGCACTGCTATTTTTTGAATTATCAGTCATTATGTTGTCCTAGAATTTATTTTTATGATTGTCTTTATCGGAGGAAGTCGTTAAATAGTAAGCGTCAATTGGCTATTTAACATATTGACCTTATGATACACCAAACGCTATCGGCTTACTGCCATTATCCGTATCATGAACCTGATCAATAATGGACAGTTCACGCTTGCAGAACGGCTCAATAAAATCGCTGACGCTGCTCAAAGGTTTCATGGCCTTAAAGCCTGTATCAATAAAATCATAAAGCGGCTGGTAGCCATGACGATAGGCTGTACTTTTTGCTAGTGCAAAGGCTTTTTTGAGCATAAACGAATTTAGGTGTTTGTCCGTGCGATAACAGACGTCTTTTAAATTGGCAATCTGAACTCGTCGCTCGTCTTCTTCATCGACAGTACGGTAGGCGGCTAGCATATTCTCTTCGTTTACTGGCAAATCTTGAGCGAGTAACCACTGGGCTAAATGCAGATCTAGCTCAATAGCAAAAATCGCTGCTTGGATACCCATGCTACCAGCCTCTAGGGCTGACTCTTTAGCAAGACGTTCTAGCTTTTTCGCTTTTGGCAAGATACGTGCTAACTGCTCTGCCAATAACTTGAATTCTTCGCCGCCATATAGTTGGGTGAGGAAGTAATCTGCCATTAGTTGGTTTTTGGGTTGTTCAAATAGCTCGCGATGCGTTTTCTGGAGACGTGCTTGTTGCCATGATTGTACTTCTTTGAGCTTAGCGTTTAATGCATCATCTTGGTGATGAGGCATCGCCCAAAAACGTGTTAAATGCTGTTGTAAATCAGCTAAAGCGGTCATGGCAGTGAATCCTGTAGAAGTAAATAGGGTGATCAAATTTAAGTATGGTTGTTTTAAGTATCGTGATTCAGGGTTATGAGCTTTTGAACAACTGTTCTATCCTATACTCAAAATTGCGTTCACCTTAAAAGAAAATAATTAAGAATACAAATACCAATCTGTTACACAGTAATATTATTTACCCGATTGGCGTAGTGCTATGATTAAATGAAATAAAAATGAACAATAAGATCGAAATATTGAGAGTTATCTTATCGAGAGCTATCCCATAAGTCATTCATTAGTAAAGCAGCCCAATAAGAATAATAGCGAGTGTAGACATGTCTAAAAAAAATGATACTACTGAACCAAAAGCACCACAAGCGGTAAGTACACAATTTAGTGAGCAAGTTGTAGAGCAGCGTCTAAAGCCTAATCCTTTAAGTCAGTTTTCACTGGATGAGGATTCGCTTAGATTGGCATTGGTGACAGCTCAGTATGCTTTAAAAGCCACTCGCCAGCAAACGCCGCCGACCCTCAATAAACCAACAGGTCTGTTAGTACTAGTTAATGGAATGGAGCAGGCGGGTAAAGGTACCGCCGTTAAACAGTTACGGCAATGGGTAGATCCAAGGCTGCTTAAAGTTGAGGCTACCATTGGTCATTCGCCATTGAACTATCAACCCATTTGGCAAGCGCATACTAGCGCCATGCCGCGCCATGGTGATGTCATGGTGTATTTCGGCAACTGGTATGCTGATTTATTATACAATGTCATGCGACTAGCGACATCAGATAGTGAGAACCTTGAAGCATTATCAAATAATAAAGGTCAAAAGAGTAAAAATTCGCTTCCTATCGCTCAGTGGCAAGACTATCTACAGCAGCAGTTAGACACGCTAAAGGCATTTGAAAACGATCTCATTGCCAATCAAACCAAATTATTAAAATGTTGGTTTCATGTTGATATCGAAACGTTGCACAGTCGCTTAAAGGACAATGAAGCAGATCCGCAGTTTCTGTATCAAATTGACTGGAACAACAAGCAAGTCATCGAGAAGTTTAATGAGGTGGCTGCGACTTTGCTGCGTCAACAGGATGACTGGGTCATCATCGATGGTGACGATAAGTTAGAGGCCGCTGATAACTTTTGTCATTTGGTGCTACATGCTATACAAACCGCGTTGGCGAGTAGTCAGACAGATAGCAATGACAATAATAATGAAAAATCAAAAAACCATTCTCAGTCCGAGACACTAAAACTTAACTCAGATACTAAACAAAAACAGTTTGAACCTGTACCAATACCTAAGCAGCTGACGTCTATTAAAGATAAAAAAATCAGTAAATCCGACTATCGTGAGGCATTGGCAGAGAAGCAAGCGCGGCTTGCTGAGTTGCTACGTGCACGCCAAGGTCGGCATGTGGTGTTTGCCTTTGAAGGAATGGACGCTGCTGGCAAAGGCGGTGCGATCAAAAGGTTGGTCGCACCGCTAGATCCTCGCGAGTATCAAATTTATAATATTGGCGCGCCGATGTTGTATGAGACTCAGCATCCTTACTTGTGGCGTTTCTGGACAAGATTGCCTGACGAGCAAACCAATCGTATTAGCCGTATCGCCATTTTTGACCGTACTTGGTATGGACGCGTGTTGGTTGAGCGCATCGAAGGATTTGCGTCTACTGATGAATGGCAACGAGCATATGATGAGATCAATCGTTTTGAGGCGGACTTGGCAGCAGCAGGAACGTTGGTTATCAAATATTGGTTAGCGATTGATAAAAAAGAGCAACTTAAACGGTTTGAAGATCGTCAAGAAACACCGCATAAGCAATTTAAACTGACGGATGATGACTGGCGTAACCGTGACAAATGGTCAGACTATGTGCAGTCTGCAGCAGATATGTTGGCACGCACGGGTACAACGACAGCGCCATGGTGTGTTATTGCGACCAACGAAAAGCGTCAGGCGCGTTTAGACGTGTTAGATCATGCTATTGAGCAGTTGTCTGCATTTTCTGAAAGCAAGTAGTTGTTAAAGATGCCTGAAGTTTAAGGACTGTCATAGGTTTATATAACTGTATTTTCCACGTATTTTCTAAATAGGATGGCTCGAAACATATTCGAGCCACCCTGTCTTTTACAGAGTGTGGTCTTGTCCGTATACACTCGCAGTTACAAATCTCGCAATATCATCATGCATTATGTGCTCATATTTAATATAATAGAGCGCAAAACAGCTCCTGCTAAATAATAATTTTAATTTAGCAAACAACGTGTTTTGGTTATTTAGTATAGATAACTTAATAATTACGACAAAAATTGTTACAATAGCTGTTAGTAGTACCACAAATATCGCTAAGAAATATATAAGCCGCAAGATGCTGTAATCAGACGATTTGGCAATATCACTTGCGGCTTTGTGACATGTTGAGGGACGTGTTTTTTCTTGCCGTTGTAATAAGCGGCTCAAGACCTTCTAACCGCATGTTGTATATTTTCTATTGCTACTTCACTAGATGCTGCAATAAGCACTGTGAGTAGCAGCGCAATATTATCAACCTCATATAATTTTAATCAGCTTACGCAGGACGTACTAACGTATGGGTATTAGCAGCAGTTCTACAGAGTCAGTCAAGCCAGTTGGCTCTATGAGAATCAATCTATTTTTTGCCATTTTACTGATTGCGATGACTTCCTACTTTTTGTGGTGGGGTTTAGATTACACCATGCGTCAGCAAACGACGCTATTCATCGTGGCGACCGCTTTTGGTGTCTTTATGGCATTCAATATCGGTGGTAACGATGTCGCCAACTCATTTGGTACTTCGGTGGGTGCAGGGACGTTGACTATCCCGCAGGCATTGGGTATTGCCGCGATATTTGAAGTATCGGGGGCAGTCCTTGCAGGCGGGGAGGTGACTGATACGATTCGAAGTGGCATCGTTGATCTGGATGGTCTATCGGTAACGCCCAATCAGTTTATTTATGTCATGCTCTCCGCATTGGTTGCAGCAGCATTTTGGCTGTTATTTGCGACCAAAAAAGGTCTGCCTGTTTCGACCACGCACTCCATTATTGGCGGTGTGATTGGTAGTTCCATTGTTTTAGGTATCACGTTAGGTGGTACGGACATGGCGCTATCAACGGTAGACTGGGGAACAGTTGGGACCATCGCTATTTCTTGGGTGCTGTCACCGTTACTAGGCGGCGTGTTGTCTTATCTTTTATATGGACAAATCAAGAAAAACATCATTGAATATAATGATAAAACCGAAGCTCATATTGCGACGTTAAAAGGCAATAAAAAAGTCTTAAAGCAAAACCATAAAGAGTTTTTGGATGGTTTGACAGAGTCTGAGCAATTGGCCTATACGTCAGCGATGTTACGTGATCAGGAAATCTATAAAGATGATGATTGTATCGTTGAAGACCTAGAAACTGATTACTACAAAAAGCTTTATGATATTGAGAATGAGCGTAGTAGCCTTGATACTCTAAAAGCACTTAAGCAATGGGTACCTATCATTGCTGCCGCAGGTGGTGCGGTGATGACTTCTCTAGTCGTTTTTAAAGGTCTAAAAAATGTTAATAGCGGCCTGACCACACTGCAGGGCTTCTTGATTATGGGTATGATAGCGGCGCTAGTATGGTTAGCGACCTATATCTATACCAAGAGTATCCGCGGTAAGCACAAAGAAGATTTGACCAAAGCGACGTTCATTATGTTTAGCTGGATGCAGGTCTTTACCGCGTCAGCTTTTGCCTTCAGTCATGGTTCAAACGATATCGCCAATGCCGTTGGTCCTTTTGCCGCCATTATGGATGTGATTCGTACTAATAGTATCGCTACTGAAGCTGCTGTACCACCTGCTGTCATGCTGACTTTTGGTGTCGCACTAATCGTTGGTCTTTGGTTCATTGGTAAAGAAGTGATTCAAACCGTTGGTACCAATCTAGCGAAAATGCATCCAGCTTCAGGATTCTCAGCTGAGCTGGCTGCTGCGGCGGTTGTGATGGGCGCATCGACTATGGGTCTGCCTGTATCAAGTACTCACACGCTAGTAGGCGCGGTATTAGGTATCGGTATCGTCAACAGAGATACGAACTGGAAGCTTATGAAACCGATTGGCTTGGCTTGGATTGTGACGCTGCCTGCAGCGGCTACTATGTCTGCCATCAGTTATCTTGTATTGAGCAATATTTTTTAATGCGCTGTTTTTACCAGTGAATTATCATAATTGAGTTTTAATAACTAGGGCGTGTCTTCATTTCAAAAATGGTGGTAAAAATGAGATAAATTGCCGTCAAACAAGAAAAATAGCGCAGATAATATCGGGATATTAACCAGCTATTTGACGATGTTTGGCAAGATTTAGCCATTTTTAGCCCATTTAGATGACTATCGGATGAATTGAAGACACGCCCTAGGTTCAACGCAATAAAAAACGCTTATCAGCATCATGCCGATAAGCGTTTTTTTTATGATGTATAACGATTTACTCGGTACCAAATTGCTTACGTTTTTTGGCAAAAAATCTGTCCAATCTATCCATCGCATTTTCTAGGTCAAGTAAATTAGGTAAGAACACCAGACGGAAATGGTCGGGTCTATCCCAGTTAAACCCAGTACCCTGAACCATCAATACGTTTTCTTCAACGAGCAAGTCCATCATAAAATCCATATCATCGGTGATAGGGTAAACCTCTGGATCCATTTTTGGAAAACAGTAAAACGCCCCTTGAGGCATGGTACAAGAAATACCTTTGATAGCATTAAGACGTGAGACTGCCATCTCACGTTGCTTATACAAGCGACCCTTTTCAGAAGTCAGGTCTTGTATGCTCTGATGCCCACCCATCGCGGTTTGAATAGCATATTGTCCTTGCACGTTAGAGCAAAGACGCATGGATGCTAGCATGTCTAAGCCTTCAATAAAGTCAGCTGCGTGCTGTTTGCGGCCTGATACCATCATCCAACCTGAGCGAAATCCTGCGATACGATGTGACTTTGACAAGCCATTGTAAGAGAGCACCAGCACGTCGTCAGTTAGGGTGCTCATCGGGGTATGTATATTGTCATCATAGAGAATGCGGTCGTAAATCTCATCGGCCATGATGATTAAATCATGCTCTTTAGCGACTTCGATGATCTGCTTTAATAACTCATCACTATAAAGGGAGCCTGTTGGGTTATTTGGGTTAATAACCACGATGCCTTTTGTTTTGCTTGTAATTTTAGACTTGATATCTTCAATATCAGGATGCCAGTTGTCCTCTTCATTGCAGCGATAATGCACCGCAGTACCGCCAGCGAGATTAGCAGCAGCAGTCCAAAGCGGGTAGTCTGGCATTGGAATTAGGACTTCATCACCATCGTTCATCAATGCCTGCATAGTCATGACAATAAGCTCAGAAACCCCATTGCCCAAATATACGTCACGTACGTCAACGGCCGACAATAACCCCTTCGACTGATAATACTGCAAAATGGCTTTACGTGCTGAGAAAATTCCTTGCGAGTCTGAATAGCCAGTTGCCTCAGATAAGTTCATAGCGACATCGCGTAAAATCTCATGCGGGGCTTCTAAACCAAAAGGCGCAGGATTACCCACGTTTAACTTTAATATGCGTTTGCCTTCTGCTTCCATCTTGTTAGCAGTCTGCAATAGAGGACCACGAATGTCATAGCAAACGTTTTGTAATTTATCAGATTTTTTTATGGTGTTCATAGCATGACCGTTTTTCGGATTGATTGTCGAATTGGTTTTTAAGTCTTTACCAGCAGTAGAAGTTATCATGGACTGAGCATCAGTTGTCTTAATACCTGACTGGATGTGGGAAATCGTATCTATCTCTTGATGTTCACTGCGCTCTATAGATGATGTCGATTCGTCTGCATCAATAGCCTCATTGTTGAGGTCGCCGCGCAACAGATATCCCTCACTACAGCCCAAAATACGTGCGAGCGTAGGCAGCTTGGATGAGACAATACCGTTGGTACCGCGCTCCCAGTTTGAGATAGCACCACGGCTCACTTTGGCACCAGCGGCTGTCATGGCTTGTGCTAGCTGCTCAGCTGTGAATCCTTTGTCACGGCGCAACTGTACCAGTCGTTCCGCTTGCGTACTTTTGCTATTGTCGTCAGACATTTTCGTTCGAGCCTTTGTTAATCAGTAATTATTCAGAGTAGAGATATATTAAACATTTTAGTTAAGCACTAATGCAAGATATTATTGCATTGATAGTTAATTTGCAAATGATTTTACAATCAGTCCTATCAGTGTTTGCAAGTATATCTTGCAATTAACACTTGGCTTATATTTGTATGGCTCTAAATCTCTTATATAGACTATAAAAGGTATAGGTATCAAAATTACATCTTTACCCATCATTATCCAAAATTAGTTTGCTATATTTAACTCAGTTAATCTTTTCAATCATGCTGTCTACCTCCCAATATAAAGAATGCTTTTCTTATATATGCCTTGAATAGTGCGTCGATAACCAACAGATAGAGCACGTCGTTTTCATAATCATATGGCGATAAAATAGTTACCGAGATTAGATAATAAATACTCGAATAAGGATAAATTATGCAAGACAACCAACTAAGCAAAGAAGAGATCAGCCAGTTGACTGAAGCTGACTGGAAAGAGCGTTTAACCGCTGATGAGTATCATATTATGCGTGAGAAGGGCACGGAACGCCCATTTACAGGTGTATATAATGATGCGACCGATGATGGCGTTTACCGTTGTAAAGGCTGCGGTGCAAGCTTGTTTGACTCAAGTAATAAATTTGATGCGAGCTGTGGTTGGCCAAGTTTTGATCAAGGTATCGATAACAGCGCGATTGAAGAGCACATCGATAACTCGCTAGGCATGACTCGTACCGAAGTCACTTGCAGCAACTGTGGCGCACATTTGGGCCATGTATTCCCTGATGGCCCTACTGAGACAACAGGCATGCGTTATTGCATCAACTCAGTATCTATCGATTTAGATAAGTCTGAGAAGTAAGTAGTCTAAGTAGTATTAGAAACGTGAAAGGGAAGTACAAGGTGCTTCCTTTTCAATAGTTTTATTATGTGTATGATAGAAAAAGAAGTAGTGCATAGACACTCAAAACAATAAAAACCTCAATTTAAGGATAAATGATGAGTACAATTTATGATTTTACGGCTGAGCGCATGGATGGTAGCTCGCAAGCGTTTTCAGATTACCAAGATAAAGTATTATTAATCGTCAATACTGCAAGCAAATGTGGATTTACGCCGCAGTTTGAAGGCTTAGAGTCGCTATATCAACAATATAAAGATCAAGGACTGGTCATCGTCGGCTTTCCTTGTAATCAATTTGGTAGCCAAGACCCAGGTAGCAACGATGAGATTGGCGCGTTTTGCCAAAAGAACTATGGTGTTAGCTTTCCGATGATGGCAAAGACTGATGTCAATGGCGCAGATGCTCATCCTATCTATCAATGGCTCAAAGAACAAAAGGGTGGTGTGCTGACAGATGGTATCAAGTGGAATTTCACCAAGTTTCTAGTCGATAGTAAAGGTCAGGTGATTGACCGCTATGCACCAACGACCAAGCCAGAAGCCATCAAAAACGACATCGAGCAAGCACTGGCTAATAAATAGGCATTAAATTTAAAAAATATTGATTTTGTATGAAAATATAAAATCAATAAAAACAAATGCTTGCTAGATATTCTAATAAAAATCGAAAAAATATCTAAAAAAGTGGTAAATACTGTTTGACACCCAACAGTAAATCTATATAATACACACCCACAGCAACGGAGCTTAGTGACAAACTTAAGAGCTCAGTTGATGTTGAATAAATTGCCTAGCGATTGTTCGAAGGGTGATTAGCTCAGTTGGTAGAGCGTCTGCCTTACACGCAGAATGTCGGCGGTTCGAATCCGTCATCACCCACCACTTCTTAGCAAGTGGCTAAACAAGCTAAGAGACCTAAGCAGCGGTAGTTCAGTTGGTTAGAATACCGGCCTGTCACGCCGGGGGTCGCGGGTTCGAGTCCCGTCCGCTGCGCCATATTTAAAACGAATTTAAACTGTTAAGTTTAAGCAAGTTTCGCCTCAAGCATTAGATTGTTTGAGGTTTTTTTGTGTCTGCTTTTTATGTATCTATGTTCTATGAGTGATAAGTCAGGTAAGGAAATATAGTAAGAGTCAGAATCTAGAATTAGGATCTAATACTATGACTTATATTCACTTAAGTCGTATCAATCAAAGGTCAGCTAAAACGACAACCCTTCTTTTATATCAGTCTTATATTGAATAAAAGAAGGGTTGTCGTATTTATCTTAGTTACAGCACTTTAAAATGCCTTTGCTTAAAACGCATTATCCAGAATCTATGACGCGTTTTAGATAGTTGTAGATTTTAGCTACGGGTAAAGACTTACTTATGCGTTGCTTGCCATGCGCCCATAGACCCTAGATAAATATCAATGTGCTCAAAACCTCGACTAGCGAGCCACCCTGCTGCTATTGTTGCTCGAGCACCACTGGCGCACATCAATGTATAGTGGCGACTTTGGTCAAGCTCATGCCAACGCTCGTTCAGGTGACCAACATAGATATGCTGTGAGCCTTCAATCGCATTGGTATTTCTCTCATCGATATCGCGTACATCAAGCAATGTCCAGTTCTGAGCATTATTAAGGCGATTTTCTACCTCGGTTGTATCGATCATAGGGGCTTGCTGCATCTGCTCCCCTTTAGCAGCGGCAGGGACGACACCCACATAGCCACCTATAACATTATCAAAAGCAATACGTACCAGATGCTCCATCGCAGTCGCCAGTTGCTCTTCATCAGAGGCAATAAGTACCAAGCTTTGTCCCTCCTCGATAAACCATCCAGCAAACGCAGGTAGCATGTTGACAGGTAAGCTCATAGAACCGGGCAGGTGTCCTGACGCATACGCCATTGGTTCACGAATATCGATGAGATGATCAGCATCACAGTCATGCAGCTGTTTAAGCGAAAGGTTGCGCGGACGCATAACCACTGGAGGCGCTTCACCACCTTCCATATTAAGGCGCTCCATCAATCTGAAGTAGGGCGGCTGATAATGGTTTTCGCTAGTCTTGAAGTCAATAAATGCCTCACGATCGTTAATCTGTAAGCGTGGATTGTTCATCCTTTCATGACCAACGGTAGAAAACTCACGCTCCGCCATACCTGAACCACAGACTGACCCTGCACCATGAGCTGGATAAATAAGCGCCTGATCACCGAGCGCTAGAATGTCTTGTAACGAATCATAAAGTAAACCTGCAACTTCTCTGCGACGCTCAGGATAGAAGTCAGTACGACCGACATCACCTACAAAGAGCGCATCGCCAGTAAAAACGCCAACCGCCTTATCTGGATACGCCGTGTCAAACAGCGCATAAGCCAGGTGATCATCGGTATGACCAGGCGTTTCTAAGACACGGATTTCTAATTGGCCAATTGAAAAGCAATCACCATTACGTACTGTCTCAGCGTAGACAACAGGTTGTTCTGGATTGGGTCCATGCAAAACTGTTGCTCCTGTCATTGCAGCCAAGATAGGTGCGCCAGAAACCAAATCCTCATTACGATGTGTCTCAAAAATATGAGTAATCTCAAGTCCTGCTGCACGCGCTTTTTCTACATATACCGCACAGTCACGACGTGGGTCAATTACCGCTGCTTGACCGCCAGAGCCTACCAAGTAGGATAGGTGCGAAAGTCCAGGTGTCTTAATTTTCTCTAGTTGCATAGTCATTTCCTTGTTATAGTTATGTCAAATGAGATTTTTACCAGTAGCATGTTATTAGCCACATTGATTTGTCCGATTGAATTCTTATTCATTGGGATTTTTTTAATATCTATCAATATACAATAACATATATTAAATTTATATTTGTATAGGTATTTATCCAATAAATAGCGCTTTTTTGGATTGATGAGTGAATTAGAAGAATATAAATATAATGATCTTCGGGCGTTACGATCATGAGTTTGAGTAAGTACAGTAAGTACAGTAGGAATTCATGTGGAAATACGAGACTTGTGAAAAGTAACCATTACCATATGATGTCATTTATATTGAAGCCATAAGGTATACCCCACTCTCAACTTCGAAAGTGATTGAAAAAAGAAGAGCACCTCACTAATCTATT
>NZ_VZIZ01000010.1 GCF_009812035.1 Psychrobacter nivimaris
AGACGCTATTTTAACAAAAACCTCTTATCAGGTGTCCTAAATTAGTTGACCACTACAAAAAGGGGCGTAAAGAGGGAAAAGAGTGTGTTTATAGGCTAGTGAGTTAACATCGTAATGACCAGACGGATAGAGCTCAATAAGCCTAGATAAATGACAGGGTAAATCAACAGTTGCAATTACTTTTCTGTTTGCAAAAACATCCTCAAGCAGCTGTTTTGGACTAGTGATCCCAGCCCTTATTTTTGATCGAGCTACTGTGCTGTAAATAAGTTCATCAGGATAGGGGATGGGAAAATTAAGCATATCAGCTTACCCTAGGTAGCCAGTCATTAATATCAAAAATAAGACCAGTTGATTTTTTTAGATGATCATAAAATACGTTTTCTTCATTTTTTTGCGTGAACTGGAAGCGAAGGTCTTCTGTATCTAATGTATGCCAAAGGTCTTGGCTAGTATATTTGGCTTTAAGTGGTTTAAGCTTTTTATTTTGAACTTTAGGTTGTGCTTCACTTTCAGTATCATTCAGCCACTTCAATATTGTTGGCATCAAACTTTGAATGGTTGCTTCAGGTGAGTTTTGAATAGCACGTGTTACTATAGGAACAAGTAGCTTTGAGCTATAACCCATATCAACCAGCATACGGTGCAATCTGATACTTATTTCATGACCTTGATATTCTGCAATATCATCAAACTCATTTTTATTTTGCTGTAACTGAGTTTGGAGAGTTAATAGCTTTTTGTCGATATCAGGAATAATGAGGTCAGAGAACTGAGCGATCCTATCTGCTCTACCTGATCTAAGGGCTTCAATCATTGGGTGAATGGGTCTTAGATCATCTTCGTAAGTTGTTTGTAGAACTTTTATTGTAATACGCTCCAACCCTGAATCTATAGCTCGTAGTTGAGCAAGGACAAATAACTTAACTACGATATCAAGAATGCCCTGCGATAGATCATACCAACAGTTCTGTATGTCATCTGATAATTTTAGATCGGCTTTTCGAAGCCATTGATATTTCCATAAATGATTTGTAAATATGTTCCATTCAGATTTAATAACCCTACCATCTTGTGTAATTCGATTTGCTTCATATGGCATTTGCTCCCAGAAAATAGAACCAAACCCAGCTCCACGACGTGCCGAACGAAAATCACCTTCAAAAATGTATCGAGCTTTAGGCGTACCTACCATTACAACTGGTAGTCCAACAGTATTTACGAGAGTAACAAAAAAATTGAGCATTTTTTCAGCACCACCAGATTTATTGACACTAAGGTGCTGAATTTCATCGATAACTAATAATCCAATAGCGTGAAGATTAGAGATTTGCCGCATTAAGTTCAGTAAATTATCGATCCCCTGGTTTTTACGAGTATATTTATCTTCATAATTGGAGTCTAAAGCTTGATCAATAGCTCTAAAAAAATGTAAACATAAGCTTTTTAACGACCCATCATGCGGACAGTCAATCTTTAAGTAGACAATTTGGATAAAGTTGAATTGTGTATGATTGATAACTTGAGGATAAGTAGATAGTATTTTGTTTAGAGTAGTTGTTTTGCCGCTACCGGAACATCCAATGAAAGCTAAACTACGAGCCGTAGATATAGTTGATGGGAACCTTATAGCGTCATCATTTCCCGTCATCAACCTCTCATAGCCATTTTGTAAACGAGTATTTAAAGAGCCGTCTTTAGGATTTCGTCCTATATAACCTTCACGAATCATAATTGAAATTTTCTTCTCAAGATCAATATGTCTATTAATCGGTTGAAAAAATTGATTCATCAGCTGAGCTATGAGATGCCCTCGGACAGCAGAACCTGCTTGAGTGTCTGAAGCATGAAAATCAACACTACCTTTTAGCTTTCTAACGACTTCCTCTGGTTCAAATACGTCTGGCAAAGCTTCTACAAATGAATTACCTCTATAGGGCCCAAAACTGTCCTTGTATATAGCTTCTACCATCGTCATTTCAATACTCTCTCTTCAGCTTATTACTCATCATCAGAATCTATATTGTGGTAAACAGGGTACTTAAGAGCTAAGTCTTCATCTGATAATGTAGTGATAGCACTGTCCTTTGATGAAGTTTTAGGCAGCTGTATAATTTTGCCATTTTTAGCTGTCTTGGCATAGTGAGCTTCTTGCCTGTCTTTACGTTCAGTATTTCTAGCTTGTTCGCGATGGTCGTTGATGTTAGATAACTGGGCAGACTTAGTCTGTAGAACATTGGATTTGGCTGCTATAGCTTGTTTTATAGTTATTTCATTTTCTCTTTCAAGCTGCTCTAATGCTAGGCTGCTCTCAATCTCTTGTTGAGCAACTGTTTTTTTCTGCTCGTCTTGAATGTGCCAAACTTCCCAAAAGCTGCAATCTTTAAACTCTCTAGAACGATCAGATAAATGAGCTTCCCAGTAATTGATACTATTCTGTTCATAGAAAATATATATTTTATTTGCATCAATAGGGTCATAGGCAGCAATTAAAGATTTAGGACGGTTGATTGTGTTTTTGCGATGTAGCCAGCCTTGTTTCCTAATTTCCGCAGAATCATAATAAATACCGAAAAGCTTTATACCCAAATCTGATAAGGTTGCTTTTTTTCTAGGTAGAAGTGCTACATAAAGGTCTTCTTCTGATACAGAGCGCAACTTTCCTGTCCGATGCTGTAGACCCCAATTCCATAACTCACGTGGGATTAAAGGTAAACTTGAAGGCATGTCGATATCTCTATCATAATGTGTCAATTGGTGAGTTTTATTATGTATGAGGATAGAGTTGATCATAATTTTGGTGAAATCGGATATTGTCAGAGTCGAATCTAGTCGATAATCTCGACCACCTTTCTTTTTTTCTTTCACATCAGTCACTACACCAGGAGCAAAAGGTTTAAACCGAGATTGCATTGTTTTAAAGTATCGCTCTACAACAGGTTTTAAATCTCCACGATAAGGTGGTGTATTTTCTATTCGAACAGAAAAACTTTTTTCTAAAGTTTCAATTTGATGGCCCAGTAACTCTCCACGGTCTGCAAGAATTGCATCAGGCAGTCCTATACACGGCCAATCATCTGCAGTGATATTGATTCCATATTTTTTGCAATGATTCTGTTTATCAGTAACTGCCATTTTTAGGGCTTGTATGCTAGTGGCATATGAAGGGTTTTCAAAACCAATATAGAAGCCTGCTATCATTCGACTAAATACATCTACAACAAAATAAATGACAGGACGGCCTACGATACTCTGTCTATCTGAATCAGATAGTAGATAGATATCTGCAATTGTAGCGTCTATTTCATAGCGTGAACCAGGTCCGAGAACTTGAGTATTAACAGTGGAACGTAATTGCCTTACGTCCTTGTTGTAACTAATCTTATTGTGTCTAAGCTTAAGTTTTTGAACAGAAGTAAATTCTTTATTGTAGAAATACTTAAACTGCCAAATACTAGGAAAGTTTTCGTCGTCAATTTCAGGATTTAGTGAGCGATACATAGCTTTAAATTTGCGATATGCATAAACGATTGTATGTTTACTATCATTTAAAAGATACTTATTAATGATCATTGAAAAGAGTCTTTCGACATCTGTATTGATTATGGCTGCCGTGCCCTCTTTATAAACTCTTGGCCTACCAAGCTTCTTTTCTTTAGCAATACGTTTTTTACCTTTTGCTCCAGAGTTCTTGTAGTTTGGAAGTAGAGCATTAGGCATTTGTCCTCTTTGCCAATATTTTCTGATAAGCCGATATAGAGTCTGATTCGTACTTTTGTCTGAACTGACAATATCATTAATTATTTTTGAACGTACTTCAGGTAGATAATATAATTCATTAGAGATAATCGGTTGTATCAACTGATAGTTCTCATCTCTCTTTATTTGAGCCGTAGTACCATCTTCTGGTGATTGCAACAGCAAGTATTGATAAGGATCATCTATCAAATGGCATTCGCCTTCTTCAATTAGATCGACTAAACTTTGTGTTTTTATTAATTCGGGCAGAGCTATAGTTTCGTTGATATCAATCCAAACAAAAACGTCATTGGGTAACTCTTTGAGAATTCTATATTCTTCACCTTGATTGTTGTAAATATCATTGATTCGAAACATAACGAAGCTCCTCAGATATTAAGCCCCAACACTTAGTTCCATCTACATTCAGATCGCTACATTTGAGCTTTCTGAAATCAATACGCAAATCAAAAGTGAAAAACCTTTGAGCTAATAGCTTTCTAATCTCATTTAAAGAAGCTCCAAGCTCGCTGTGATAAGCATTATCAATTTCTTTACATAAATTGATAATTGAGTTGCTGGGATTTTTTAGTATCTGTTCGGAGTATAAATTTAGTTTAAGCTCAATGTCAGAATAGATGTAACTATCAGACTCTGGATATAACCATTTGATATTATTCTGAACTTCTAAAGGAATATCTTTTTCCGTAATTATTTGCCAAGGAATACCTTTACTCTGCCAATAACGACGTTCTATCTCTAATTTTTCTATAACTCTAGGATTATTTAAATCTTTTGAATACTTAGCTTGAATAGCAAATTGATTGTGGAGGGTGTTGGAAGTAACCACGTAGAAGTCCGAGGTCATAATATGGAGCTCACCTCTAATACTAGGATGCTTAACTTGCATTGAGTTGGCGATCTGCTGGGTATCTTCATATTTTAGAGGAAACTGTTCTCGTATATCAGTTACATCAGCACTCCATTCAAGAACTAAGAAAGCAGCTAATTCTAAATCCGACATTAGATGATGAGTTCGTCTAGTCTTATGTCCAAAGGTTCGGTGAGAACGTCCTGCTGAAGATATGTCAGAGATTTTGATCCATGGTTTATAATCGGCTAACTCTCCTTGACCTCGCTCTTCTTTAATCCACTTCTGTTGTTTTTTGGAGAGCATGAAAAACCCCTGCTAATGTTTTATTAAACAATAGCAGGGGTTAATACATGAGTCAATAGGATGAAACTATATTACTCAGGATGATACTTTATTACTCAGGATGATACTTTATTACTCAGGATGATACTTTATTACTCGCTCACAAGAGCTGTCGTAGAGTAATTCTTCTTATTCTACCGTGACTGATTTTGCCAAATTGCGTGGCTGGTCGACGTCTGTGCCACGCATTACTGCTACATGGTATGACAACAATTGCACAGGCACGCTGTAGACGATGGGGGCGAGCGTCTCGCAAACATCGGGTACATATACTAAGTGTAGTCTATCTTCCGCGACCATTTGACTAGCTTCGCTAGCAAATACAAATAGCTCACCATGACGCGCATGCACTTCTTGCATGTTGGCTTTTAATTTATCAAACATACTGTCTTTAGGCGCTAGTACGACGATGGGCATGTCTTTATCGACCAATGCTAATGGACCGTGTTTGAGCTCGCCTGCCGCATAACCTTCTGCATGAATGTAAGAGATTTCTTTCAGCTTTAGTGCACCTTCTAGCGCAATCGGGAACTGTAGCCCGCGACCTAAAAATAGACAGCTTTTCTTATCTTCAAAGCTTTCACTCATGGTCTTGATAGGACCATCAAGGTTTAAGCTAGCGTAGAGTTGTCCTGGTAATTGATGTAACTCACTTAATAACGTATTTAACTGTTCGTCAGTCATGCGCTTCTGCGTGACACCAACTTTTAATATCAATAATATCAAGGCCACAAGCTGAGTGGTAAATGCTTTGGTAGAGGCAACGCCAATCTCAGGCCCTGCCAACGTTGGTAAGAAAATATCTGTTTCGCGTACCAGCGATGACGTCGGTACATTACATAATGCCAAGCTGACTAAGCCTGCTGGCGTTTGCTTTTGGATATCACGTAATGCTGATAAGGTGTCAGCCGTTTCACCAGATTGAGAAATACAGATGACCAAAGTATTATCGACGACGACAGGATTGCGATAGCGGAATTCGCTGGCAACCTCGACGGAACAAGGTATACGGATAAGGCTCTCAAACCAGTATTTTGCGACCATACCAGCGTGATAACTGGTACCACAAGCAATCACTTGTACATGACGAATACCTGACAGCAGTGCCTCATGACGCTGTAAAAAATCGTCGCGTAGTTTAGTCGTTTCACCATTATCCAGAGCCATCTCGATCGTACGAGCGACAGCATCTGGCTGCTCGTAAATTTCTTTGAGCATATAATGCTTGAACTCGCCTTTATCGGCATTGTGCTGGGTTGCATCAATCTCATGTATCTGACGTTGGACTTCAACACCATCTGCATAAACTTGAATGCTATTGCGAGTTAATTTGGCGATATCACCTTCTTCTAGATACATAAAGCGGTTAGTCACTGGTAGCAATGCCAACTGATCTGACGCGATAAAATTCTCACCGATGCCGACACCAATAACCAAAGGTGAGCCTAGACGTACAGTAATGAGCTCATCAGGGCAATCTACGTGGACGATACCCAATGCAAAAGCACCATGCAGTAGCGGGATAATGGTGCGTACTGCTTCTAACAAGTCAGGCGTTTTTTTGTAGATATCATGGATCAGATGCGCTACAACTTCTGTATCTGTCTGCGAAGTAAATACGTAGCCTTTGGCTATTAGTTCTTCTTTCAGCTCAGCGTAGTTTTCGACGATGCCGTTATGAACGACCGCAATCTTGCCTGACACGTGTGGATGCGCATTACGTTGTGCCGGCTCACCATGGGTTGCCCAGCGCGTATGAGCAATACCGATGTAACCATTAAAAAACTCTGGATTGATTGCAACGGCATCAACCAGTGCCTGTACTTTACCTACTTGGCGCTCACGGTGTAGTTCACCATCACGAATAACCGTCAGACCAGCTGAGTCATAGCCGCGATATTCTAAACGCTTTAAGCCTTCAAGTAAGATATTAGCGATATTTCGCTCAGCAACGGCGCCTACAATTCCACACATGGCTATTCCTTAGATTTAGTTTTTAGTAGTTCAATATATAATGGTACAAGATCAAAAATTTGGTTGAACATTAATGATGAGTCATCAACATATAAATATGATGAAGCAGCACCACAAAGATTGCCGTACTGCTTAGATCGGTTCAAAAATGACTGAGGTTGGCTAAACCACCAATGAGCAATTATTTTTTAGTGGGTCGTTGGAAGTCATTTTTTTGTACCTGACGCGCACGACCAAATGCCAATGCACTACTATCAACATCTTTGGTAATCACAGAACCAGCGGCCACAGTAGCAGTATCGCCAATCGTCACTGGCGCGACTAAGCTAGCATTAGAGCCGATAAACGCATTATCTTCAATGATGGTTTGTGATTTATTAGCACCGTCATAATTACAGGTAATAACACCAGCACCGATATTCACGCCTGCACCGACTGTTGCATCACCGACGTAGCTTAAGTGATTTACTTTACTGCCTTGACCAATAGTCGACTTTTTAATTTCGACAAAATTACCAACTTTGCTGTTATCAGATAGTACGGTATCAGGACGCAAATGCGCAAAAGGCCCGATATCAACACCAGCACCAATATCGGCACGATCGATCACGCAATACGGTTTGATGTAGCAGGCATTACCAATCTTGGCATTTTTAATAACACAGCCTGCTTCAATATAGACGTTGTCACCTAAGGTACAGTCACCTTCAAATACCACATTAACGTCAATAAACACATCTTGACCAGCGGTTAACGTACCACGAATATCGACACGGGTAGGATCAGCAAATTGCACGCCAGCTTCTTGCAAGTCAGCAACTAGCTTACGCTGCCAAGTACGCTCTAGACTAGCAAGCTGTTGACGGTTATTTACCCCTTCAATCTCAAACGTATGCTCAGGCTCAATTGCCGCGATAGTAATACCATCGGCAACTGCCATTTTAACGATATCCGTCAGATAATATTCTTGCTGTGCATTGTCGTTAGAAAGCTCAGGCAAGTATTTGTGCAGTAACGCATTATCGACGCAGTAGATACCGCTGTTAATTTCTTTAATACTTTGCTCTTCAGCATCGGCATCTTTTTGCTCAACGATGGCTTCAATATTGCCTGCTTGGTCACGCTTAATACGACCTAATCCAAATGGATTATCGACAGTCAACGTCAGCATCGACATACCATCAGTATTGGCAGTTTTTAATGCCGTTAGCGTTTGACAGCTTACCAATGGTACATCACCGTAAAGAATAAGACTTTGTCCTGATTTGGGTAAGTCAGACAGTGTCACTTTGACCGCATGGCCAGTTCCCAATTGCTCAGTTTGAGCAACCCAAGTAATCGATGCTTGTGTATATTGATTGGTAATTTCTGACTTTACTTGATCACCACCAAAGCCATGAACAATAATGGTTTCATCAACAGTTAGCTGATGACAAGTGTCTAGCACGTGGCCTAATAAAGACTTCCCAGCCAAGGTCTGCAATACCTTTGGCTTTGCCGATTGCATA
This sequence comes from Psychrobacter nivimaris, assembly GCF_009812035.1. Classification (GTDB taxonomy): domain Bacteria; phylum Pseudomonadota; class Gammaproteobacteria; order Pseudomonadales; family Moraxellaceae; genus Psychrobacter; species Psychrobacter nivimaris. The sequence continues at coordinate 8,437 of NZ_VZIZ01000010.1, forward strand.
CGTGTGCCTTTACCAGCAGCTAAAATAATTACAGAAAGAGGAGATGTCATAATAGGCTCACAAATGTAACAAAATATAATATTGGATTATAGCGCAAATGTTCATTTATAAAAACGCTGTGATGTGCAGGCTTTGTAATACAACCTGCTAACAATAGATCAATTGTCGATGCAGGAGAGTAGCGTTCAAATTGATAACGTTGCTAGGATTAGCGGTTGTAGAACAGCCAATTCAGTATCGTAGTAGTTAGGGTAGCTTATAACAGCACACCAAACATAACCGCTACCCATACTACTGCTGCCATGATACCGGCGATGATGTCATCAAGCATAATACCTAACCCACCAGCAACTCTTTTGTCAGCCCAGCCAATCGGTGGCGGCTTAACAATATCAAAAAAGCGAAATAAGATAAAAGCGACAACAATGGCGAAAATAGAAAGCTCTTGAGACACATTTTTCCAGAAGTTATCGTCAGCAATCCCCATATAAGACAAGGGTAGTAGGGTAATCCAAATACCTGCCCACTCATCCCAAACGATATGCGGATCATCATGACCTTGCATCAGCTCAGCAGTGCGTCCGCAAATCCAAACGCCCAAAATACAAGATAGAATTGTCAAAATGAGAAAAGGTATAAAGCCCAAACTCAACAATGGTATGGCAATAATTAACCCACCAACGGTACCCCAAGTGCCAGGTGCACGGCGCGGCAGACCACTACCTAAACCTAGCCCAAGCCAATAAACCATACGGTCAAGAATATTAGCACCAACCGGTAATGGTGGGCAGTCATTCGCTTTACGGATGTCAGGCTTAGATAAATCGTGATCAGTCATGGATTAGCCTGTAAAGTGTTGGTAACCAGTAAGATTGGGCCATATTGAAAACGGTGCGGGCTGAGTAGGCGTCACTGGTTGATTTTGATAGAACAGTTCAAGACGTGAGTTATTAGAAGACTTGGTATCTATCGCTATCGGATCTGCTAGTGCAACTACCTCGCCGATACAAGTGACAGGTGTGTTGCCAGTAGGCGGTTTGATATGCGCAGGCAAAGTAAATGCCAGTTCATAATCATCGCCGCCCGCTAGTTGACCTAACAAGCGATCAGACAAATCGACAGTAGATAATAACTCGCTACTCGGTAGCTTGTCTAAATGGATGCGCATGCATACAGAGCTTTGCTGACAGATATGGCCAAGATCTTGGTAAAGACCATCGGAGATATCTATCATCGCTGTTGCACCGAGCTTTGCCAACGCTGCACCTAGTGCAATACGTGGCGTTGGCATATGTAGACGATGCGCCAACTCGATACCTTGTGCGCTTTCAGGATACTTTAAGGCGAAAGCGGCATCACCAAGGGTGCCTGAAACATAAACCTTATCACCCACTTGCGCACCTGAGCGGTAAATGGCAGGTGTATCTGCGGACAGCAATCCCTGAGCACTGATACTGAGTATTAAACGCTCACTGCGCGTGGTATCACCCCCTATCAGCGTCACGCCAAACAGCTGGCACGCATGAAACATCCCTTTAGCAAATTCAGTAAGCCATTCGTGTTTTGCCAAACGTTCAGGTAATGCCAACGCTAGCATAATGCTATGTGGCGATGCACCCATAGCAGCGATGTCTGAGACATTAACGGCCACGGCTTTATAGCCAATGGCAAATGCTAGTTCATCAACTTTTTGCCAGTCAGCATGAAAGTGACGACCTTGAACCAGTGTATCAATACAGCTAACCAAGCGTGAGCCTGCTGGTAATGCCATCACAGCCGCGTCGTCACCGATACCTTTTTCGATACCAGTTAATGGCGCATGCGTGGCCTGCATCTGTAAGAATATACGCTCAATCAGCTCAAACTCGTTCATGGCTAGTCTTAGTCTTAATCTTTAGTATCGTTAGCGTTTTTCTTGCTCGCCTTAAAGTCACTGATATTTGCACTGGCTTTACTGGCACTACTGCGTTTAACGTTAGCTTTGTTAGCACTGATACGCGGCTTATTTGATGCAGTCGGCTCATCGACGATAGCGCTTTCAGTTTCAGCAGCAGTTTCGATATTATCGGCTGGATTTGCTTCAGACTGTTTAGCCGCCGCTTTTTGTGACGTACGTAGATTGGCATTGGTGTCTGCTTGTACCTCTAAAGCACGCAGCTCACCAGCCATTTTATCCAGTACCGCATTAATCAGTTTGTGAGCGTCAGTCGCCCCAAAGTGATTATTCAGCTTCATCGCTTCATCAAGCACGACTTTATAAGGAATCTCTACACGGTTTTGTAGCTCATACGCGCCAATCAACAAGATAGCGTGCTCAACCGTATCTAGCTTATCAACCTCACGATCGAGATGCTGACTGATAAGCGCATCGAGAGCTTCAATTTGCTCTGGGATGTCGCGCATCATTTCATGATAATAACCGATATGGACGGTATGCATGGCATTGGTTGCACGCGTGCGAGCAGCAATATCGTGTGGAGCATTGGCTTTCCAGCCAAGTTTACCATCTACATCAAAGCGGCGATCAGTAACGAGCCATTCGTATAGGCCCTGCATCGCAAAGCGACGTGCCTTACGGATAGCAGTGTGACTGGTCTTGTAAGAAGACTCACTCATATCGAATGTTTGATCACCCGCACTACTGCTCGCTATACGGGTAGCTTCAGCTTGTCCATCGTTGGCTTGTGCGGTTTTCGCAGCGCTAATAGCGCGCTTGAGTTGGTCAGTCATAGGGGGTCTGTACCTAAATTTTTGAGATGATACCCAGTCAAAATATAAATTAACAAAGTAGCTTTTTAACTTTGCTGATTCAAAGCTTTAAAGGGTATAGAAATACGGCGAAAATTCAAAAAGTAGCCAATTGTTTCGATAGCTGGCTAATGCTATGAGGTGCTGTTATTACCAAATAGCAGCACCAGTTAAACTAATAAACGTGAGCTTTAAAGCTTACGCTTCATCGATATCATCAATATCTAGCTGTGACAAAACAGCGATCATTTCTAGTACAACCATCGCCGCTTCAGAGCCTTTGTTGCCCGCTTTAGTACCAGAGCGCTCGATAGCTTGCTCGATGCTGTCAGTAGTAATGATACCATTAGCAACAGGGATATTATAATCCATTGCCACAGCGCTCAAACCTTTGGCCGACTCGCTAGCTACAATATCAAAGTGTGGAGTGCTGCCACGGATGATTGCACCCAGTGCCACAATCGCGTCAAAACGATCTGATTCAGCAGCACGTTGGGCCACAAGTGGTAGCTCAAATGCGCCAGGCACACGAACAACAGTAATGTTGCTACCCAATACACCATGACGGAGTAGGGCATCGATTGCACCATCAACTAATGACTCAACGACAAAACCGTTAAAACGACCAACAACGATACCAATGCGAGCATCAGCGTTTTGATGTAGGTTACCATCGATATGAGTCACGTCGTTGCGCTGCTGTTGTAAATTCGACATAAAAAATCCTTTGCTTAATAAGCGTTCAATTGAAATATAGGCGTCAATAAATAGCTAAATAGTCTGATGCGTTCAATCGATTCGGTCACCTATTGTTTTGGCGTTGCCCCAGTTAATTGAACGAAAATAAATGGTTAGCGCTATGATAGCATTTTTTTGGGTTTTATTTGTATATTACGAGCGTGCTAAAGACGCATCTGTATTCCTTGCGCTGCCATATACTTTTTGGCCTCCAGTACCGTGTACTCACCGAAGTGAAAAATACTGGCGGCAAGTACGGCATCTACGCCGCCTTCTAGTACGCCTTCTGCTAAATGTTGCAGGTTACCGACGCCGCCTGAAGCGATAACGGGTACATTAACGCGGCTCGTAATTTGCTGCATGAGCGCCAAGTCGTAGCCTTTTTTGGTACCGTCACCGTCCATCGAGGTGACCAGTAATTCACCAGCGCCCAGCTCTGCCATTTTGCTCGCCCAAGCAACGGCATCGATACCTGTTGGCTTACGGCCACCATGGGTGAAAATCTCCCAACGTGGCACGACAATACCATCGACGTTGATATCAGCGACGCGTTTGGCATCGATAGCAACGACGATACATTGGTTACCAAATTTCTGCGCGGCTTCACCAACGAACTCCGGCGTAAATACGGCTGCTGAGTTAATCGCCACTTTATCCGCGCCAGCATTGAGCAAATTGCGGATATCAGCAATTTTTCGAACACCGCCCCCAACAGTTAGCGGAACGAATACCGTTTCTGCCATGCGTTCAACAGTATGATAAGTGGTATCGCGCTCATCATTGGTCGCCGTAATATCCAAAAAAGTAATCTCATCAGCGCCCTGTTCGTTATAGCGTTTGGCTACTTCGACAGGATCGCCTGCGTCTTTTATATCGACAAATTGCACGCCTTTGACCACGCGGCCATTGTCAACGTCCAAGCAAGGAATGATACGCTTTGCTAACATAGGGTCTTTCACCTTATAATCAATTCATAGGCGCTAGTCTAGCAAAATCACTGCTATTTCAGGCAGGTTTTTTGAGCTAGATCGTATTATATGAGGTTCGTATTTCTTCAATTCTTTCGATAATGCCTTGTTTGCTATGTTCTAATGAGGAAGCAATATCCATAAGTTTTATAAGAATAGTTTCGAGTTCATGTAGACTCAAATCTGAGTCACCATTATTAGTATGTAGTTTAGCGACTAGATCCCTATTTGTTTTTTCTATACGACTTAAAGTTTCGGTAGGAAACTTAAGCCACTCTCTGAAGGTATAGTCAAATTCTGGCATCAGATCGTCTAGCTTAAAACCTCTAATTTGCAATAATTTGCTAAATTCTATTTCAAAATCATAAAAGTCTTTTCTTAGCTTGAAGATGTCCTTTTTACAGCTATAAGCTAAATCTAAAATTGAGACGGTTAGTCTATGCCTTGATAGCCGTATTTCATCTTCTCTCAGTTGCTGAGCGATTGCTATTTGTTTTTTCGCATATAATGCGGCGATAGTTGCTAGTACAATCACAATCAAGTTCAAAACAACTTGGATTTGTCCAGAATTAATTCCTAAACAGTCCCAAAACATAATAAATTCATTCATTATTATTTGTTCCACTTAAATCCACCTTCCTTAAAAGCCAATGCAGGTTGAATTTAGTTATAATAAGCTAAAATATACTTTTATTTATTCTTTAATTACGATAAGTGAGATGTCATGTCCGTCTATACCCAGTTAACCGATGATCAGTTTGCCACCTTTTGCCAAAGCTTTGGCGTGTCGTTTGCCCGCGCGATTCCGATCACTCAAGGTATTAAAAACTCAAACTGGTTTATTCAAACGACTGACGATGTAGATGGCACGTACTCTTACGTATTCACTTTATTTGAAGAGCGTCCACCTGCTGATATCGAAAAAATGGCCGTTATTCTTAATCAATTAAATGGCAAATTACCAGTCGCTGCGCCGCTAGCCGTTATTGAATCAAATAGTGCTCAGGCGGATGGCAATGATAAACGCTATGTCATCCACTATGAAGAAAAAGCGATTACGCTAGTACCATGCCTAGCAGGCTCACATCCTGAGCAAACCACGCAAGCGATGTGTCATGACATTGGCGCGGCATTAGCCATGCTGCATGAAACGCTCCAAGCATTGCAGCCAAGCGAGCAATACGGCGTGCCTTTGTACCCATGGAGCGACGTGCGTGACCGTGAAATGCAGTTCATGCCAGGTGACGAAGCCAAGCTGATGAGCGATATCTGGCGCGCTTATTCAGAATTGCCACTGGCCACTTTGCCAAAAGGTCTGTGCCATTTAGACATGTTTGCCGACAATACCTTATGGAATCTACAAAAAGGCGAAGCGCGTTTGACGGGTCTACTAGACTTTACCGAGGTAAGCGTTGAGCATTACGTAATGGATATTGCGATTACTATCAATGATTTTTGTACCACATGGGGCGTTGCGGAACAAGGCGAATCCGTTAACTTTGACCGCAGTAAAATGGCAGCGTTCTTACAAGGTTATGAATCGATACGTCCGCTAAACAGTGATGAAAAACGTGCACTCCCTGTGATGCTGGCAAAGGCAGCAGTGATTTTCTGGTTATTACGCCTAAATGTGATTCACTATAACCGCACCGAAGGTCGTACGGGTGATAACATCATGGTCAAAAACCCTGACTTGATGAAACGTCTGGCCGCTTACCATTGGGCGCATGTTGAAAAGTCGCAAAATACCGTATTTGTACTATTAAGCAAACCAGACAATCAGATAGTCGGTGTATTTAGCAGTATCACCCAAGCCGAACAAGCGCAAGAAACATTAAATAGTAGTGAGTTTGCAATCAAAGAATATACGCTAGATCAATTATCGTAAGCGTTACTTATTCATTTATTCTAGTACTAATTTTAGCACCGAAACCTTAGAGGCGACCCCATGACCGATCACGTTGACAACTGGCACAAACTGGCGCGCTACGATACCAATATGCAGGGTGAGCTGCACGCCAACCTACTACGTAATAACGGCATTACCGTGTCCTTGCAACCGCTAAGCGCTATCCCAGGTATGAACTCGGGTATCGTTCTTTGGGTAGAGGATACGGATTTGGTAGAAGCTCAGCGTATCTTAGCGACCATTCCAACCGATGGTGCAGCCTTACTAGATGAGATGAGTGATGCTGACTTTGATGCGCTATCTGCCGCTCAAAGCAATGCTACTCAAGGTAACTCGATAATAGACGATAATAACGGCGGTAATGATTAAATGTGTCAACTCTTAGGAATGAACTGTAATACCCCAACGGATATTGGCTTTAGCTTTGCAGGATTTCGCAAGCGCGGCGGGATGACGGACAGTCATGAAGATGGCTTTGGTATTGCCTTTTTTGAGCGCAGCGAATGCAGTAATAACGACAAAACCAACGATGAGACGGCAAATGACTCAACGGGTCTGCGTTTGTTTCATGACAATCGTCCAAGCCATCTGTCGCCAGTCGCTGACTTGGTCAATAACTACCCAATCAAAGCCATGAATGTCATCGCGCATATTCGTAAAGCGACGCAAGGGCAGAACTGTTTGGCAAACACCCATCCATTCGTCCGTGAAGTATGGGGCGAACAGTGGGTATTTGCGCACAATGGGCAGATGAATAGCGAATTTATCAAACGCTGTCAGCGCTTACAAGACAATGGCAATGCCTCACACTGTCAGCCAGTCGGTTCAACTGATTCTGAAATGGCATTCTGTTATTTGGTCAATCGTCTAAAAAGCAGCTTTAAGTCGCGTCCTGATGACAAAACGCTGTTTAATTTTTTGACCACACAGTGTCGCTATCTCTCTGCCAATGGGTTATTTAATTGCTTAATATCGAATGGCAGGTGGCAACTGGCTTATGCGGGTAGCTTGCTGTTTTATCTCACGCGCAAAGCGCCATTTGGTGAAGCCAAACTGGCTGATGATGATATGGCGATTAACTTTGGTGATGTGACTACAGACACAGATAAAGTCACGATTTTGGTCACTGTGCCATTGACTGAAAATGAGAAATGGCAGCAATTGGCTGTCAATGAATGCTTAATCTTTCAAGATGGCGATGTCATTTATAAAGACAGCCCAAGCCAGCGCAAGTTTTTAACAGTGGACGAAGGCATTGCGATTGCACGAGCCGTTGGGGCGAGTGTTTAGCGGTTAATGAATATCCAATACTGTTTAAATATAACTCCCACAACACCGCTTAAATTTCTCACCAGACCCACAAATGCACGGTTGTTTTTGGCTGACAGTCATCGCAACCGTCGGATCTAAGAAATACCAGCGCACATCGTTATTAGCCTTGTCTTTTACCTTTACAAAGGTGGACAGCTCATGATGCGCTTGTACTTTTTCTTCTAAACTAGCGGTATTATCTTTGGTATTAAAATACGCCTTAAACTCAACTTGTGCATGACGTTTACCAAGCTTTGGCGTGTGCTCTACAATCTCTAATCCTGCCCAATCTGTCTCTTTGGCCCAACTTTCAATCGCGTCAAAGTCAAGCAAGCCTTGCTGCGCAGGCACTGTGGTCTTGACGATATAGTCTGGTTTCACCAATGCAAAGGCACTATAGCGCGTGCGCATAAGCCGTTCGGCTGTCTCCGCTTTTATACCATCTGCTTTATTAACCTCATCATTATAAAAAGCATTATGATATGGTTGACAGCAGTCTTGATAGGATAGCGGAGCGTCTGTCGTCTCTGCTGTTAGATTGATTTGGCAAGGGCAAGTATGTAGGGAAGGTTGCATGTTTTACTCTAATTTTTGTTTGGGCTTATTCGTTTAGGCTCAATGGTCTTTTGATAACTTTATTGCAGCATGCTTTTTATTAATTCTGGCAATATGCCGACTTTGAGCTGAGCCCATGCAGAAGGGTCGCTCAATCGTGACCAAAACATCTCAAAAGGTGGGGCGGCGTATACCAGTAGCGCAAGAATAGTATATAAGAGCAGATACCACCATTTGTCTTTTGGCTGATAAAACTTCATTGCCGTGCCCGATGAGCGCTTCATTTTCATATTGGATAAATTGACACTATACAGCTCGTCTAATGACAAATGCACCATCGCGCCACCAAATAAAAACAGACCATAAAACCAGCTAGTCGTCAGTGGTAGGTGCAAGCCATAATAGCTTAAACAGGTCAGACCCAATCCCAGTATTGCCATATACGGTACAGAGTGGATGACGCCGCGATGCACCGTCATAGTAGTAAAAATATGAAAAACGACGTAGCGCATAAAACCGTAGCCTGCTAGCCACAATATTATCAATGCCAGTAAGCTCAAGTCACTACGCCAATGCATGACCAGACCAAAGGCAAATATGAACGAGGTAATATTAAAACCGAGCTTAATCGGTGTTGAATTATCAGAGTCCAAGTCCGGCAGCAATCCACCGATAGTACCAAGCGCCACGCACACCAAAAACCCTGAATCATCAATCAATCCAGCTTTATAAACCGTCAAACTCAGTGTGCCGCTGACCATAAAGGCGACATTTAAGTGGGTATTAAAATTTGCCATAAAACTCATTCATCCATAGCGCTCAAAAAGTCCTTTCGAGCGGCGTATCTAGCAGTAAAAAAGCGCACCATGATACCATATACCGTCCATACGTCTAATAGAGATAGCCTGTAAGAGAGAGCGTCTATGCCTGCCAGTGATTTACCCGCCACACTTAACTCTGATACTCATACTAAGCAGCTGCCGGTAGTAGAAGGTCAGCTTGATAACAGCTTTGCTACTATTGACTGGCAAGTGCCTTGGTTATCGCATATTACTCAATTGAGTTATATCAGCAACACGATTGAGCGGCTTAGTCGCTCGAAATCACAGAGAAAGAGCTTGGATGGTTCGAATGATTCAGAAGGTTTGGATAATGTGAAAAGCCCAAATAAGCACGATATAAATGCTTCTGACATCAATACGCCTGACACGATTGCCAAGGTCTTAAAAACGGCAGTGACGCAGCAGGCTGAATATTTGCAACAGCCGTTACCGCATACTAAACCTGCCCATGGTCATGCGCCTCAAACGCTACAGTTTGTCTCTCAAAATGCATTGCCTGAAGGGGAGGCCTATGAGCATTTCATCGGCACAACTGGCAATATCCCGACGCGTGATAATTTACATGACTTGTTTAATGGCAGTATTTGGCTGACCTTTCCGAAGACTAAAGCTATGCTCAATTACTACCATATGCTAGAAATCGCTAAGCAGGGTATTAGTGAGCGTCGAGGGCATGTGCGCGACACTATTACTGTCTTTGATGAGAATGGCGCAGTGCTAGTGACTTCTGATGCTAGTATCGGCAGGGCGTTGGTTGATTTTGACTGGCAGACAAGTTTGGTGAAACCTCGCGCTAAATGGGACAACCCAGCACAACCGAATACAAGTGCTCAGGCAGCAGTCTATATCTTTGGGCATGCACTGCTTGAGCAGTTGGTACACCCACGCAAACCTCTATGCGCTCACAGCATTGTCATTCACGTTGCACAAGAATTCTTTACCTTATCGTTAGCTGGACGTATGAGCTATTTGGATGACAAAGTTGCCGAATACATGGATACATTATTATCAAATGATGACGTCAAACCGCGCCAGCTTGCGCCGTTACCGATTTTAGGGGTGCCGCATTTTTGGGCAGAAAATGCAGATACTGGCTTTTATGAAGACAGCTACGTGTTCCGCAGTGGACGACGTAAAAAAGACAAAAAGTAAATAGAAAGATATTGCTTAAGAATAGCTCGCTAAACCGTTGTTACGTTTACGATTGTGCCACGATTCGACAACGTCTAGACGTTAACAAAGCCTTGTATGTTTGTTATGGTAAAAGGGAGTTTCTGTTAATCACTACAGATACGATTATCTCTTTTGTTAACACGGACTCATATCAGACAGTTTTGCGAAACTGCGATATTGATTCAAGACAGATCAATCATTTATTGAGCCACCAGTCATACATAAACTTATAATAATTTATGTTCAGGATTTATAACAACGATAAGGAAGCTATCATGAGTGATATTTTTGATGTAAAAGACACCCTTTCGGTTGCTGGCAAGGAACATGCCTACTACAGCCTGCCGAAGCTGACCGAAACTTATGAGCATATCAAGACACTACCATTTTGCATGAAAGTGGTATTAGAAAACCTATTGCGTAACGAGGACGGCGGCCAGTCAGTTGGTAAAAACCATATCGAAGCGGTTGCCAACTGGGATGCAGGGGCTGAGGCGTCAAAAGAAATCGCCTTTATGCCAGCGCGTGTGGTATTACAGGATTTCACTGGTGTACCTTCAGTAGTCGATTTGGCTGCGATGCGTGATGCAGTGGTCGAGCTTGGCGGTAAGGCTGAGCAGATCAATCCGTTTATCCCTAGTGAGCTGGTCGTCGACCACTCTGTACAGGTTGATGCTTATGGCCGCGAAGATGCGCTAGATTTGAATGAGAAGATTGAATTTAAGCGTAATAATGAGCGCTATGAGTTCTTGCATTGGGGTCGTAACGCCTTTGAAAACTTTGTCGTCGTACCACCAGCGACCGGTATTGTCCATCAGGTTAACCTTGAGTATTTAGCGCGTGTGGTGATGGCCGCTGATGTCAACGGTGAGCTTACTGCCTATCCTGATACAGTATTTGGTACTGACAGCCATACCACGATGATTAATGGTATTGGTGTGCTTGGTTGGGGCGTGGGCGGTATTGAAGCAGAAGCGGCCATGCTTGGTCAGCCATCATCGATGCTGATTCCACAAGTCGTTGGTTTTGAGATGACGGGTAAATTAACCGAAGGCGTCACCGCCACGGATTTGGTATTGCGTGTGGTTGAAATGCTACGTGCCCATGGTGTGGTTGGTAAGTTTGTCGAATTCTACGGTGAAGGCCTGCACAGCATGCCGCTTGCCGATCGTGCGACGATTGCCAATATGTCACCAGAATATGGTGCAACTTGTGGTATTTTCCCAATTGACCAAATGGCGATTGATTATCTGCGTCTATCAGGCCGCGACGAAGAGCAGATTGAGCTAGTTGAAAAGTATGCTAAGGCGCAAGGCTTATGGCACGATGCCGATACACCTGCGGCGACTTATTCAAGCAAATTAGAACTAGATCTATCGTCAGTACAGCCAGCACTTGCTGGTCCAAACTTGCCACAGCAGCGTATTAATTTGTCTGATATGCATGAGAAGTTTGGCGAAACACTAGAAAAAATGACCAAAGATCGCAAGTCGGAAGTTGAAGGTAAAGTACGCTTTGATCAAGAAGGCGGCGAGCAAGAGCAAGCTGAACACTTGGCGGCTGAGCCGAATATCGAAGTTGATACTAGTGATGATAATGCAGGTTATGCGCCAGCAAACAATGTCTTCTCAAATGTCAGCATCAATGACAAACAACACAAGTTACGAGACGGGTCGGTAGTTATTGCTGCTATTACTTCTTGTACCAATACTTCCAATCCAGCAGTAATGATTGGTGCAGGTCTAGTGGCCAAAAAAGCTGCTGCCAAAGGTCTTAAAGCCAAGCCTTGGGTTAAGACATCGCTTGCACCGGGTTCTAAAGTGGTCACCGACTATCTTGAGAAAACTCATCTGATGGATGAGCTAGAAAAAACGGGCTTCTATTTAGTAGGTTATGGGTGTACCACGTGTATCGGTAACTCAGGGCCATTATCAGAAGAGATCGAAAAAGGCATTGAAGAAAACGACTTAGTCGCAGCAGCGGTACTGTCTGGTAACCGTAACTTTGAAGGTCGTATTCACTCGCATGTCAAAGCCAGTTACTTAGCCTCACCACCGTTAGTCGTTGCCTACGCGTTAGCCGGTACAGTCGATATCGATCTGACCACTCATCCGCTAGGACAGGATCAAGATGGCAATGATGTATTTCTAAAAGATATCTGGCCGACCTCGGAAGAAATTAACGAGTTAATTGCCAACAATATCGATGCCGATATGTTCCGAAAAAACTATGGCGAAGTATTTGACGGCAGTGCAGCGTGGAACGCAATTAGTTCAGCGGATAGCCAACTATATCCATGGGATGAAGGGTCGACTTATATCAAAAACCCACCGTTCTTTGATGGTATGACTATGGAGCCAGAAGGTATCCCTGATATCGAAGGCGCGCGTATCCTAGGTCTGTTCGGTGATTCCATCACCACCGATCATATCTCACCAGCAGGTAATATCGATCCAGACTCACCAGCAGGTAACTACTTGCAAGAGCGCGGTGTGATGGAAGCAGACTTTAACAGCTATGGCTCACGCCGTGGTAATGATGCAGTCATGACCCGTGGTACCTTTGCCAACATCCGTATCAAAAACACCATGATGGGCGGTAAAGAAGGCGGCTATACCTACTACTTCAAGGACGACAGCGCTACGCTACAAGATGGCGAAGAAATGCCTATCTATAATGCAGCGATGAAATATAAAGAAGATAAGCGTCCGCTCGTGGTATTGGGCGGGTCAGAATATGGTTCTGGTTCGAGCCGTGACTGGGCAGCTAAAGGTACTATCTTGCTAGGTGTAAAAGCGGTGTTGACCAGCTCGTTCGAGCGTATTCACCGTTCAAACCTAGTCGGTATGGGTGTATTGCCATTGACGTTTAAAGACGGTCAAAATGCGGAGACATACAAACTAGATGGTTCTGAAGTGCTCAGCATCACAGGTCTGGACAATGGCGAGAGTAAAACGGCCACGGTTACGGCTACGCGTGCTGACGGATCGGCAGAAACCTTTGAGGTAAATGTTGGTCTACAAACGCCAAAAGAGCGCGAATATGTGCGTCATGGCGGCGTGTTGCACTATGTACTACGTCAATTGGCTGCTGAAAGCAAAGAAGCTGGCTAGTGATGTACTAGACTTGGTTTGAAAAAAAGCCCAATCTCCGTCAAAGTAGGGGATTGGGCTTTTTTATGGAAGACGTTTTTCTTCTTGTTACTTTACTCTTTAAGCCTTTTCAGTCAACAGCTTAATTCCTAGCCCCATAAATACGACACCACTTATTTTATTCATCATGGATTCAATTTTTGGATTCTCTCTTAGTTTTTTGCTGAACTTTGACGCCAGCAGCGCCAAACACAAGCACCATATAAAACCTGTGGTGGCAAAAGTCAGTCCCAACATCAAAAATGACAGCATGCCATAAGCATAACTAGCGTCGATAAACTGCGGGAAGAACGCCAAGAAGAATAAAGCGACTTTTGGATTAAAAGTATTAGTCAACACACCTTGCTTATATATTTGCCAACCATCTACAGCCTTTCGGCTAGTCACGTTCTGATCTTTGGACAAATTGTTTGCTATCGAGCTCGAGTTTTTGCTCAGTAGCATTTTTAGACCCAAATAGCACAAGTAAGCCGCACCGATATATTTGACGATCATAAACGCCGTAGGGGAGTTGGCAAGTAACACGGACAACCCTAGCGCCGCCAATAAAGTATGTACCAAAATACCCGAAGTAATGCCAAGAACAGAATAAAACCCTGCTGTTTGTCCTTGTGAAATACTACGGGTGATGATGTACATGCTATCCGTACCTGGCGTTAGGTTTAACAAAATAGCCGCCAAGATAAACCCTAGATAATTCTCGATACCAAACATAGCAATCACTTCCCTTTAATCACGCTAACCCCATCATTTATAGTAGATAGGTGCGCTTTGTAAATAGGCTTATCAGGTCGATATTAACGAGTATTAGATAGGTTGGCAATAGCGCTATCAACAGTAAGCTAGCAGCTATTAATAATAAGCTAACGACAACAGAATAGAGGGTTTTGAGAAACGACAGACATAAAAAAGCCCAGTCACCGTATGATGACTGGGCTTTTTTATTGTTCGCTTATTAGTCTAACCTGATGCTAAGCAAAAGTGCTAATAAGTGACGCCGAATAGTGGCGTCCCCAGGGGGATTCGAACCCCCGTTACCGCCGTGAAAGGGCGGTGTCCTAGGCCTCTAGACGATGGGGACGCATAGAGTGTTATAACCAGTGGTTACAACGGTACTTCACAATATCAGATAGCTTATCTATTAATAATAGAGCAAGCATTGCCTAGGTGCTGATATAGTCCTACTAGCGAGTATTTATTATTACGTTTCAGTAATACTGAGCGTTGCTATAAATAAGTATGGTGGAGCTAAACGGAGTCGAACCGTTGACCCCTTGCATGCCATGCAAGTGCTCTACCAACTGAGCTATAGCCCCTCGCTAAGAGTGTGCGTATTTTATGTAAGAGCGGCAGTCTTGTCAACTACTATTTTAAAAATAATTCATAAATATGCAAAAAAAAGCGTTTTAGCCTATTTTAAAGGCTCAACACGCCCAAATTAGCGTGGATTTTGCTTAAGTGCGATCTCTTTGATGGCTTTATCGGTATAAAACTCTTCTTCGCTACCATCAGAAAAAATAATCGCACAGCATTCAGTTGGCATATATTGACCACTTTTTTCGCGGATCGTTCTGATACCTTTGACGCCGATGATGTCGTATTTGCCCAATTTATCTAGATTATGTTTGGTGTAACCACAGTAAGTACTGTATATCCATTTTAAATCTTCGAAGTCTTGTCCCTTGGTTAGGGTCAAAGTTGCATCAAACAGCTCCTTTACGATGGCATCATAATATCTTTGAGCTTCTTTGAGCGTGTTAAAGACATAGTCTTTGCTTTCTATTGTGACGGTTTTGGCGGCCATGTTTATTTCCAGTTCATCAGAAGGTTTAGCGAGTTATAAAATATACAGTCCATCTATTTTATAGGTTCTTATCTAGAACTTGTGAATTTTATAAATATACTATTCGACATAGACTATTAGATGGCATCACCACCAGCACTATTCCATGCTTTGGTAAAGCCTATTACTGGAAAATTAAGAGTTTCATTATCGTATTGAATTTTAATGGGTAAGGTAGTCTTTTTAAATAACTTAATAACATAGTTATTGCCACGTTCTGTTGCAGGAGTTAGTTCGAAGTAATACTGGTCCACGTCTGTAAATTTTTTACACCAGCGTAGCATCTTAACTGCCTGTCCGTTAAATACCATTGTAAATCTACTGGGGACAGAAGTTTTAAAACTACAAACATCAGAGGTATCGATATAGTGATCGCTGAAGTATAGCCTCTGATGTCCTGACGCTGAATGAGTAATATTAGCTATAAGGATTTTGGAATCTTCACTACTGCCACTCATATACATAACCGATGCACTTCTATCACCATAATCTCCAATTTGACTAAACAGTTAAATTAATAGTCTACAACATTCTAGTTTTATTGAGAAATATAACTTATTGATAATAAAAAAGGCGTGGATTCTGTAATAACAGAGTCCACGCCTTTGCACTATTGACACTAGTCTATCTTGATAAACTATTCAGCAGCAGCCAAAAAATCTGGCAACTCTGCTGCTTGTTTCTCAAGTTTTTTCAATTTCTTTTTGCCAAGGCCGCCTAATACATCAACGGCATGACGCAAGCGAGTCAGAGTCATGTCAGCGCCGATAATCGCCATAGAGTTCATGACTGGCGTCGATGAGGTGCTACCAGCGATAGCGATAAAGAACGGCGCCATAAAGTCACGCATCTTGATATCAAGGTGAGCAGCAAGGCCTTTTAGAGTGGCATAGATGTTTTCTTCTGACCAAGTTGGTAAGACTTCTAACTGCCAAAGGGCTAATTGCAGCATCTCGATAATTTGCTCAGGGGTGAGTGATTTATGAGTAAAGCTCTCAGCATTGATGTCAGGTAGGTTTTGGAAATAGAAACCACCCCAATTAACCGCATCAGACAATAGCTCGATACGTGGCTGAATCGCCGCTGCGATCGCGGTCAGTTTGTCACTGTTGCTGGCCCATTCAAGGATTTTATTCTTTAATTCTTCAGGGCTAAGCGCACGTAGCCATTCTGCATTGAGCCAGTTTAGCTTTTCGATATCGAAGATAGGGCCACCAAGCGACACACGCTGAATGTCAAAGTTGGCAATCATTTCTTCTAGCGTAAACTGCTCAGCATCATTTGGCATTGAGTAGCCCATACGACCGAGATAGTTTAGCAGCGCTTCAGGTAGCACGCCTGCATCACGATAGTAGGTGATAGAGGTTGGGTTTTTGCGTTTAGACAGTTTTGATTTATCAGGATTACGCAGTAGTGGCATATGGCAAAGCGTAGGCATTTCCCAACCAAAATAATCATAAAGCAGTTGATGCTTAGGCGCAGAGTTCAGCCACTCTTCACCGCGCATGACATGGGTGATTTCCATCAAGTGGTCATCGACGACGTTGGCTAAATGATACGTTGGCATGCCGTCTGTTTTTAGCAGTACTTGCATATCGACTTGAGTCCAAGGGAACTCAACGGTGCCACGTAGCATGTCTTGTACCTGACAAGTGCCTTCGGCCGGTACACGCATACGAATCACGTGCGGCTTGCCCTCGCTTACCAATTGCTCAGTTTTTTCTGGAGCAAGATGAGCACAGCGACCATCATAACGAGGAGTCTCGCCATTGGCCATTTGTTCAGCGCGCATGGCATCTAACTCTTCACTGGTACAAAAACAGCGGAACGCATGGTCTTTTTCTATGAGTATCTCGGCGTGTTTTTTGTAGATATCGCTACGCTCGCTCTGACGATAAGGGGCGTGTGGGCCACCAATATCTGGGCCCTCGCTCCAATCTAGACCAACCCAACGTAAAGCGTCCAAAATCATTTGTTCTGATTGCTCAGTCGAGCGAGTCTGATCAGTGTCTTCAATACGTAAGATAAATTCGCCGCCGTGAGCTTTGGCAAAAGCCAAGTTAAACAGGGCAATATAGGCAGTACCTACGTGTGGGAAGCCAGTTGGTGATGGGGCGATACGCGTACGTACAGGGCGCGTGCTGTCAGTAGAGGTTTGCATGGTAAAAGTCTCAAAGTTTGCTATCGATATAAGCTATCAGTATAAATAGCGATGAAAGATATGAAGTCGATGTTAAGAAATAGCGTAAAATATAGCGCTAGTATAACAGAGACATGTGATATTTTTAATGAAAAGCCCTTCTAGTGCTTGACTACAGGTGTATCCTTGCGATAATAATGCTAAGCAAGTCATAACTTGTTTATTTTCATCTAATTACTGGCCAGTATGGTCGTCATCTATTGAGTTGTTTGTGTCCCTATCAAAGTCTAAGCCAAAATCGAAAGCCAGTCCTTCTGCCGCCGCTGATCTCTCTGAGTCAGTGTCTAATCCTTCTGCTGTAAAGGATGCGTCTACGCAAGATGTCGATCTGGATGTTACTCACGCCCGTCATGAGGGCGATATCACGTCTGATGAATTAAGTTTTGTCCATGATGCGGTGCTGCTGCAAGAGACTGTCGCTGCGGTGCTCGGCGTAAAATCCTTGCCCAAGCAAACAGAAGGTGACCAAAATAGCTTAAATATAAGTGGCATCTACGTTGATGCAACCTTTGGCCGTGGCGGCCATAGCAGGCTACTATTAAGTCAACTCGCCGATGACGCAACACTGATTGTCTTTGACAAAGATCCGACAGCTATCAGCGTGGCGCAAGAGCTGGCAACCAAAGACAGCCGTGTGCGTGTGGTTCACGATAGTTTTGCGACGTTGACCGACAGTCTGGCTGCTATGGGCATCACTGAAGTTGATGGCTTGATGGCGGATTTGGGCATTTCATCACCGCAGATTGATGATGGTAGTCGCGGCTTTAGCTTTATGCGTGACGGGGCAGTAGACATGCGTATGGACACCAGTCGTGGCCAGTCAGTTGCCGAATGGCTTGAAACAGTCGATGACGAAACGTTGGCCAATGTGCTTTATGAGTTTGGCGAAGAGCGTCATAGCCGCCGTATTGCACGCGCTATCAAACAGATGGAGAGCTACGAGTCTACGCTTGAGTTGGCAGAAGTGATTAAAGTCGCGCATCCTAATTGGCAACGCGGTAAACATCCAGCGACGCAAAGCTTTCAAGCCATGCGTATTTTTATTAATAATGAGCTGGGCGATGTTGACGACTTTTTAGCGCAAAGCATTCCTATCTTAAAGTCAGGCGGACAGCTTGCGGTCATTAGCTTTCACTCATTAGAAGATCGCCGTATCAAGCAGTTTTTGCAGCGACATAGCAAAGGGCAATATCCAGAAGACGAAAACCTGCCAATGCCGCCGAATCGCCCGCGCTATTTTAGCAAGCCAAAACGTGTCGGCCCAAGCAAAGCTGAGACGAGTCAGAATCCGCGCGCGCGTAGTGCATGGCTGCGTATGGCAACGCGTACCGACACAGCTTATGAGCAGACAACACAGCTATAGAAGAACATCATGATGCCACAAGTCATAGTCGAATAAGGTTGGTGAGTTGTCAAAGATTGCTAATGTTTGTCTAAATGATGCGCAAATGTCCTAATGGCTACGCCACTGTTAAAAATCTGTAAATATTGTCTGTTAGGCTCAGCAGTTGGTTTTTATCTGCATGATAGTTGAATGGCTTTATATGTAGTACAGCCATGCAACGTGTTTGGTTTTGGTATGACCTATTGATAGCCATGAGTTGTGATGACTTATGGCTCCTGAATATATTAGCTATTGGATGTGTTTTTTACGTTCGGTTTTTTGAGTTTGGTTTTTACATTTATAAGTGTCTTTGGTTTTATATTTATCGATGGTATGACCGAATAATGACACGTTCATCTTTCGCAATCCGTTATCTACTCTATCGTTTACGTTCACTTTTTTGAGATCGTCATGGCAATATCTGACAAACCTGCGAATCGCCGCACTGCTACACCTTATAATACCGATGTCGGCGAGCTGTTCGTGCGCCGATTTAATGTGGTGAGCATTTATGTGGTCGTGCTACTGCTATTGGCAGCCACGATTGTATGGAGTGGTATCAAAACTGCCGAAGAAGTTCAGCAATATCATCAGGACTACAAAACCTTGCAAGACATGAAAAAACAAGAACGTAAGCTACAAGTAGAGCATCAGCGTCTATTGATTGAGCAGCAGACCTTTAGCGCCACTCCGCAGATTGCCAGTCGAGCGGTTGCTGAATTGGGTATGTATTCGCCAACATTAAAGGATAAGCTGATTATCCAGCCTGGTGTTGCGACTGCATTGGTGTCAGTGGTTACGGAAGACTCAGAGGAAGATATGTCTGACGTAGTTGGGCCACGTGCCTCTACCGACATCTCTCCTGAAGAACCAGCGACGGAGGCAGGACAATGAGTGCAAAAAAGCCTAAATCCACCGCAAAAAACACCAGTAAAAAACCAGCCAGCGGCAAGGTAACCAAACCTCTCCGCCGAGCCAGTGCGGCTAAATCTGGTCAGACGAGCAGCAAGCCCGATAAAGCTGCAAGCAATCGTAAGGCAAAATTGTTTGGACGCATCAAAAAAAGCGACACCCAAGGCGCTTATACCAGTGTAAAAAATCGCAAAAGTAAAATGGTTTTTTCGAGCAAAGCGTCAGGTGCGTCAGCTCTCGGTGGTTTCGAACAAGACAAAAACCGTTTTCGTATGGTTTGGGGTCTAGCGCTAGTTATATTAGCACTACTGATTAGCCGCGCCTATTATATTCAGGTTGCCAACGCACAGTTCTATCAAGACAAAGGCAATGAGCTTATTACCAGTGAACGCACCCAAAAATCTTATCGCGGTATGATTACCGACCGTAATAATCTACCGCTTGCAGTCAGTGCGCCGCTCGCGACAGTTTCGTTTAGTCCACATGATTATTCTCGTGAATATTACGAGCTAAAGCGCATTATCATTACCAATCCTAGCAGTCCACAATTACAAGCGCGTATGCAAAAGCGTCTAGATAATATGGACCTGACAAAGCTAGCCGCTGCTGCCAATATCTCGGTCGATGAGTTGAAAAAAGTCACTGCTATTGATGACAGTATTGATGTGACCGATGAGAAAGCGGTAAAAGCTGCTTTACCATCTGGTGCGGGCTCACACTATTTGCCACTACTTAATAAGGTCACACCTGAGATTGCCCAAAGCGTCAGCTCACTTGATTTCCCAGGCGTCTACGAAAAGAATTTCTTTCAGCGTTATTATCCACAGCCACAGTCCAATGCCCAGCTGCTAGGTTTTATGGGTCAAAACGCCAAGGATCCCGAAGGCGGCTACGAAGGCCGTGCTGGTATTGAGCGTCAGTACGAAAAAGAACTGGCAGGTGATGACGGAAAAGTTTTAGTTCTAAAAGACGCCAAACAAAACAGCCTAAAAGAAATTAAGCAAATCGAGCCAGAAGTACCCGGCAAAGATGTGGCATTGACGATTGATTCGCGCTTACAGTATTTGCTGTATAAAGAGCTAGAAAAAGCTGGGCGTTTGCAAAAAGCACGTTGGTCCACGGGTATGATCGTTGACGTACAAACTGGTGAAGTATTAGCACTATCAACATGGCCGTCGTTTAACTCGAATAACCTTAACGAGATGACGGGTGAAAATCAGCGTAACCGCGCACTGTTAGATGTGTTTGAGCCAGGTTCGGTGATGAAACCGTTTACCGTGGCGGCAGCGCTAGACTCGGGTAAATATACGCCAACGACCTTGATTGATACCAATCCCGGTTCGATTCGCGTACGTGGCTATACCATTCGAGATCATAATAATTTGGGCATGGTTAACATGGCCACGCTACTACAGAAATCTAGTAACGTTGCTTCGACCAAGATTGCGCTATCACTGCCAGCCGATGCTATTAGTAATATGCAACGACAGTTTGGCTTTGGCTCAAAAACACCTTTGCAGTTCCCAGGTGAGGGCAGCGGTTTGATCGTCACGCCAAAAGAAAAAGAAACCTCGCGCCGCGCGACGGTCAGTTATGGTTATGGTCTACAAGTGACATTGGCACAGGTTGCACAGGCGTATTCAGCCCTAGCAGCAGGTGGGGTCATGCATCCATTAACTTTAATTAAAGATGACAAATCACAGCCAAGCAAACGTATTATGGCGCATGAGCAGGCAATGTCGATTGTACAGATGCTTGAGAGCGTGACTGAACCTGGTGGTACGGCAAAAGCTGCTGCCATTGACGGATATCGCGTGGCAGGTAAGACAGGTACGTCACGCCGCATCAATCCAGATGGTGGTTATTATACGGATCAGTATCGTAACGTCTTTGCTGGCATGGCACCTGCATCCAATCCAAAGCTGGTAGGCGTAATGCTTATCGAAGACCCGCGCGGTCAGATTTATGCTGGTCTAACGGTCGCCCCTGTCTTCCATAATGTGATGAAAGAAGCATTACGATTGTATAATGTGCCTTTGGATAAGCCACTAAAAACGGAAGCGCAGTAAGCGTTCAATTATTTTAAATGTCCAGTTCTACTGAGCTGACACGTTTTAACTGTTTAGGATTTATCTATGACTATATCATCGCTAGATAGCGCTACTGTTACTTTACAACAGCTTATAGATGCCAATAAAAGCCAGCAGCAAAAACTGGCTGAGCAACTTACAGCGATGATAGAAACATCGATTCAGAAAGTATTCAAGCAGGCAGAGTCAGAACAAGCTCAATCTACTGCCCATATCCCATTTCAGCAGTTTCGCTTAGACAGTCGTCAACTGGAAGCGAACGACGTATTTATCCTTTTAAAAAGTCAAACAGCCAACCCTCAAAAAAGTCGCAATTATTTACTACAAGCCGCTGAGCAAGCCGCGTTTATTCTCTCAGAAATTGACCCTATTGTTTTGCTTAGCGAAGCAGATAATTCCTCAAATACCACTAATGAACCGCAGACAGATAGTATTGCTAATGCACAGCAGCAACTAGCAGCATTATCATGCCATGTATTATACGTTCCTAATATTCGTGACTTTTTAGGTAGCTTAATTCAAGCGCGCCTCCAATATCAGCAGCCAGTGACTCTACCGACTGTGGTTGCGGTAACTGGTACGAATGGTAAAACAACCATCAGTCAATTAGTAGCACAGCTTACTCAATTGATGGGTCAGAGTAGCGCAGTGATGGGTACGGCAGGTAATGGTAGACTTGGTGCGCTGGTGCAAGCCAGCCATACCACGGGCGATGCGTTAGCTGTCCAGCAGTTCCTATATAAAATGGGAACAGAGCAAGCAGAAATATTAGCATTAGAGGCCAGCTCTCACGGGTTAGACCAACAACGTCTACAAGGTATGCCAGTCACTGTGGCGATTTATACCAATTTGAGTCGTGACCATTTAGACTATCATGCCGATATGGCAGAGTACGCCGCTGCCAAAGCAAAACTGTTTGATAAAGCTCATTTTCCAGATTTGACTCATGCCATTATCAACATCGATGATGAGCACGCTCATGTTATGTTAGATACGGCAAATGCTAGCGACTTGACGGTATGGACGTACAGTTTGGATTCATCAAAATCTGCTACTTTTGTAGCCGCTGATATCTCACCGAGTCTGCAGGGTGTAAAAATTAATCTGCGTACGAATTTTGGTGATGAGAAAGCTGACAACATAGAGATTATCAGTCCATTATTAGGTCGCTTCAATGTAGCCAATTTGCTCGCGGCGATAGCAGCCGTCGTAGCACTTGATGTTGACTTGGCTATAAATATTGAGCGTATTGCGCCTGCTGTTGCACAGTTGCAAGGTGCGGTTGGGCGTATGCAGCGTGTACCGTCAAATGATGGCTGCTTTATCGTTGATTATGCGCATACTCCAGACGCTCTAAGCCAAGTGCTAGCAAGTTTAAAAACCCACTGTAAAGGTCAGCTATGGGCAGTATTTGGTTGCGGCGGAGATCGCGATGCAGGCAAGCGACCGTTGATGGCGCAAGCAGGTCTGGCAGGTGCTGATCAAGTTGTTTTGACTGCGGATAATCCACGTACCGAAGACCCAAATGTAATTTTGCAAGATATGCAGGCTGGTATGACAGCTGAGCAATATCAACGAACCCATATCGAGCCTGCCCGCCAAACCGCTATTGAGTATGCAGTTAGTCACTCAGGTTTAGATGATATCGTTGTCATCGCAGGCAAAGGTCACGAAACCTATCAAGAGATTAATAACGTCCGCTATGATTTTGATGACAGTGTTGTTTTGCAGCAGGCATTGAATCAAGCTGGCCGTGTGTAGTTGATTGGCTTTCGATACATGTATTAGTAAAAATTGATCATTAAATATAAAAATTAAGTAGTCATCATATAAGGTAATCATTATGACAGCCGACACCGATAATACTGCCCAGTCGCAAGGGCTCTATGTCTGGCAAATGGACAATCTGCTCGCAGCGACCACGTCGCTCGATGGGCATTGGCAACTACCACAAGGCCATGCAGCAGAACAGACGGTCTTGTCCAGTAAACGTATAGCCACCGATACCCGTACGATAAAGCCAGGCGATATATTTTTGGCGCTAAGCGGCGATAATTTCGATGGTCACGATTATATCGAGACAGCGATATCAAAAGGCGCTGTTGCCGCTGTTGTCTCGCGTCCTATCTCGTTGTCCGGCCCAAATGCTATTCCGCAATTGGTGGTCAGCGATACTCGTGTGGCACTAGGTCAATTGGCAGCCTATCGTCGTCAGCAGCATACAGATTTAACCGTAATTGCTATTACGGGTTCTAGTGGCAAGACTACTTGCAAAGAAATGCTAGGCAGTATTTTTGGTAGATTGGCACCGACCTTGATCACTCGTGGTAACCTTAATAACGATTTGGGTGTACCAATGATGCTGCTTGAGCTATCAGATCATCATCGTTATGCTATTTTGGAATTGGGCGCAAATCATATTGGCGAGATTGCTTATACGACTGAAATCGTGCAGCCTGATGTGGCCTGTATCTTAAACATCGGTACAGCGCATTTGGGTGAGTTTGGTAGCCGTGAAGGCATCTGCCAGACCAAGGCTGAGATTTACCATACGTTGACGGATGCGCAGTTTGCAATTGTTCCTGATAAGGATGATTTTACCAATCAGTTGCGTCGTATCGCTGAAAAGCATACCTCACATGTGATTGGCTTTGGTAATACGGATGTAAGCGCAAGCCATCTAGACGTAGAGCCTGAACGTAGCGAATTTAAGCTACATATCGGTAACCAAATCCATGATATCAACTTGCCATTGGCAGGTGAACACAATGTCAATAATGCCTTGGCTGCTGCTGCCTGTGCGCATGCGCTAAATATTGAGGTAGGTGACATTGTGATTGGGCTAGAAAATGGGCGTCCTGCTAAAGGTCGTTTAAATAGCCAGATACTTGGTATGCATCGTCTTATTGATGATACTTATAATGCCAACCCTCATTCGGTACGTGCCGCCGCCAAAGTATTGGCTGCGCAAACGGGCACGCAAGTCATGGTACTGGGCGATATCGGTGAGCTCGGTGAAGCAGCTATTAGTGAGCATCAAAGCTTGGGCCGTACTATTGCGACCACAGGTATCAACGTGCTGCTTTGTGTTGGCGAATATGCCCCTTATACCGTTGCGGGTGCGCAAGAAGTGTCTGATATCAGTGCTCATGCTTTTGCCGACAAAGACAATTTATTACAGTATTTACAGCCGTATTTGCAAGCGCAACAAGCTAAGCCTTGTACTGTGTTGTTCAAAGGCTCTCGTTCCATGGGAATGGAAACACTTATTCATGCGCTAGTAGAGGAGTAGGCGGTGTTAGTTTGGTTGTTTGGCTGGCTTGGCCAGTATTATACGCCGTTTTCTGCGGTTTCTTCGTTGACGTTGCGAGCATTGCTTGCCGTTGTTACCGCACTTGTATTTAGCATGATGTTTGGTGGCCGTGTCATTCAGCACTTGCGTTCGCTCAAATATGGTCAGGCCATTCGTAATGATGGGCCTCAATCGCATTTGGCTAAGACTGGTACGCCAACCATGGGCGGGGTATTGATCCTCAGTGCGATTGGCATATCGACGCTACTATGGGCACGACTAAACAATCCTTATGTTTGGATTTTGCTTGTGGTTATGGTTATCTTCGGCGCCGTAGGTTGGGCTGATGATTGGTTAAAAATTAAGTACAAAGACCCAAAAGGCCTAATCGCTCGCAAAAAGTATTTTTGGCTGTCTATGGGCGCACTGTTTGTCGGTGTGTCTTTGTATTATATCGCCACGCTACAACCCGATATCAACACCACGCGTGAGATGCAGGATTTGCTATTACCAGTATTCAAAGACTGGATGATTCCATTTTCAGCGGTGCCATTTGGTATTGGCTTCATCATCTTTACCTACTTTGTGATTAATGGCGCTTCTAACGCAGTCAATCTAACCGATGGGTTGGATGGTTTGGCAATTTTGCCAGTCGTTCTCGTCGCGGCAGGTTTGGGCGCGATGGCCTATGTATCAGGCGATGTACGCTTTGCTGATTACTTGCATGTACCTTATATCCCTTATAACTCCGAAGTCATCATCGTCTGTGGCTCAATGGTCGGAGCAGGCCTTGGTTTCTTATGGTTCAACGCGCATCCAGCACAAGTATTTATGGGTGATGTTGGCGCGCTAGCACTAGGTGCAATGCTAGGTACTATCGCCGTGATGACCCGTCAAGAGATTGCCTTTGCGATTATGGGTGGTTTGTTTGTCGCAGAAGCGCTATCAGTGATGTTGCAAGTTGGCTCGTACAAACTGCGCAAAAAACGCGTCTTCCGTATGGCGCCACTGCATCATCACTTTGAGGAAATTGGTTGGAAAGAAACACAAGTGGTGGCGAGATTTTGGATTATTGCCATTATTCTTGTCATCCTTGGGCTAATGACGCTAAAACTGCGTTAAGCTATAACCGTCAAATATCTATATGGATATCAATTTGCAAAAATCTAAAAAGCCGTTTCAATCATGATTGAGACGGCTTTTTGTCGCTCAGGACCCATGAATTTTGTTAAAATGCGAAGCATATTGCTATCACTTTGAGATGCCCGTGTCGTTATTTATTTGTCCACTTTGTCAGTCACCACTACAGCCTGCCGCCGATACTTGGCGCTGTGATGGCAGTTTGCACCCTAAGCAAACTTCACATCCCTTTGATGTGGCGCGTCGAGGCTATGTCAACTTACTACCAGTACAACAGAAAAAGTCTAAAGCCCCCGGGGATAGCCAAGAATCTATCGATGCGCGTAAGCGGTTTTTGAATCATGGACACTATGCACCGCTCCAAGAGTTAATTAGCCAAAAAATGATAGAATTGCTGTCTAACGATGAGTTAATAGATAAGCAAGATAGCAAGACGGTCAATTGGCTTGATATTGGCTGCGGTGAAGGTTACTACACGCAAGCAATGGCGCAAATGGGATCGGATGTCATAGACACACTGATAGCCGCTGACATCAGTAAGCCTGCAGTGGTTGAGCTGGCCAAAGTCAGTAAAATAGCAGGTCGTCTATGGTATCAGCCGCGCAAAGAAGATACTGCCAAGACGACAGCAGTCTATCCATTAGTGACCAGTGCTGCACATCTACCATTACGCCCGCATAGTATGACGGGTATTAGTAGTATTTTTAGCCCTATTTTGCCCGAGGCGTTTGATAATGTATTGATGGATGGTGGCTATCTGATTATTGCCAAACCTGATGTCGGGCACTTGGCAACGATGCGTGATGCGCTGTTTGATGATGTGCGTGAGCATGATTCTGATAAATTTTTGCAAGAATTGGCACCGTATTTTACGTTGGTTGAGACCTGCCTTGTCAGTACAGAACTGACATTATCCGCAGAGGATTTGGCTGATTTGATGACGATGACACCTTATGCGTACCGTGCTCGCAGCGAAAAAAGGCAAGCACTATTGGCTGCCGTAGAAACAGTAGCATTTAGCACAGAGGCAAAGTTTGTGGTTTATATTTTGCAGAAAACGTCTGTTTAGCACATTTAGAGCATAGCAGTCTGGAGTATTGCTATGTTCGCTTTAAACATTAGCCATTAACTTCTAATGAGTTAGGTTTTTCGAATACCAAAAATATTGATATCAGGAAATTTGGCTTAACCGTTTCCGTATTTGCACTCTTTATCAATCAGCTAGTCATTCGCGTTTTTATAAATATCTTGTTTACGATGCTTACCGATAAAGCCTAAATACGCTGTCATTTAACCAAACATTACGCCAATACCTAACATGCCTTTGATTGCGCATGCCCTCGTAACAATCGCAACCTTTCTTCAAGTTTCATAAATCTACTTAATACTAGAATCATTTATCATTCTCTTTGTCGATAGAGTAAAGCTTTATCACGATAGTTCATTTAACACTATGAACCGCCCCGACTTTATCGGAGAGTGATTTACTTGAGTCAGGCAGCGATGCCTGACAGGGTTAAATTATCATAATACCGCTTTTCAAAATCAAAAGGTGACACATAACCAATCGTACTATGCAGTCGTGTTTTATTAAACCAGTCCACCCACTCAAGGGTTGCCAGTTCAACATCGTTCACACCAGACCAGCTCTCTTTCAAATAATGAATGACCTCAGACTTA
>NZ_VZIZ01000011.1 GCF_009812035.1 Psychrobacter nivimaris
GCGAAGCGAAGACCTTTGTCCATAGCGATTGGGTGGATAAGCTCTACGCCCATCTCAACGTTATCACCAGGCATTACCATTTCAGTACCGTCTTGTAATTGGATTGCGCCAGTTACGTCAGTAGTACGGAAGTAGAACTGTGGACGATAGCCGTTTAGGAATGGTGTGTGACGACCACCCTCTTCTTTGCTCAACACATATACTTCAGCGTCAAACTTGGTGTGAGGAGTGATTGAACCTGGCTTAGCTAGTACTTGGCCACGTTGTACGTCTTCACGCTTAGTACCACGTAGTAGTACGCCACAGTTTTCGCCTGCACGACCTTCGTCAAGCAGTTTACGGAACATCTCTACACCAGTACAGGTGGTTTTTTGAGTGTCACGGATACCAACGATTTCGATCTCGTCGCCAACTTTAACGATACCAGATTCAACACGGCCTGTTACTACGGTACCACGACCTGAGATTGAGAATACGTCTTCGATTGGCATTAGGAATGCTTTGTCGATGTCACGCTCTGGCTCTGGGATATAAGTGTCTAGTACGTTTAGTAGTTCTACAACAGCTGGTTGGCCGTATTTTTCTTGTGAGCCTTTTAGGGCTTCAGTAGCAGAACCTTTAACGATAGGAGTGTCATCGCCTGGGAAGTCATAGTCGTTCAATAATTCACGAACTTCCATTTCTACTAGTTCAAGCAATTCTTCGTCATCAACCATGTCACATTTGTTCATGAATACGATGATGTACGGTACGCCAACCTGACGTGAAAGCAAGATGTGCTCACGAGTCTGTGGCATAGGGCCGTCAGTTGCAGATACGACTAGGATTGCGCCGTCCATCTGGGCCGCACCAGTGATCATGTTTTTAACATAATCGGCGTGACCTGGGCAATCTACGTGAGCATAGTGACGGCTGTCTGTGTCATATTCTACGTGTGAGGTGTTGATTGTGATACCACGTGCTTTTTCTTCTGGTGCTGAGTCAATAGACGCGTAGTCTTTGGCTTCGCCACCAGAGGTGATTGCAGCTACGGTTGCGATTGCAGCGGTAAGGGTTGTTTTACCATGGTCAACGTGTCCGATTGTACCGACGTTGACGTGTGGCTTGTTACGTTCAAACTTGGCCTTTGCCATGGGTATTTCCTCTTTTTTTGGTGAATGATCAATAAAAAGCTGTTTAATGGCTCATAATAGAATTAAATCATCATAAACCTAGCTATCAACCGCACGAACCACTGCTTAAACAATGCTCCGAACTAATTCTTGTATCCGTTATTATACGCTGACTTGTCTTAAATAGTCATACATCTCTCAATCGAAATCAACTTCTCTCTAACTAGTAGATATAAAGCTCGATTTCTTATAACCGTATAATTATCTTGATATGCAAGGTCGCGATATTAGCTGACCGACATCATCAAACAATCCGTAAAATCCGTTAACATATGGAACAGCAATCCAATTCCAATGATATTAAAAGGCTTACGAAGAAAGAGTAAAACAAAATACACTAGCATCGCATAATAAGTATGTAACGGATGAAAATTAATGCTACATCTATTTGCCTGAAATATTGGGTTTGCTACCAGATGATCTATATCAACCAACATGGTCGCAAGCAAAATCAGATATGCTTTTTTCCACTCTTTTTTAAAAAACGCAATCGCAATAAAAAGAGGGAAACCAAAGTGCAAAAAATAATGTATGAATGTCTGCATACTGACCTATTAGTTTTAGTCTTCTCTATATAAGACCATCAAAACCAATATTTATTAATATACTGACAGCACTAAAAGGCAACACCTCAGTGTCACCTTTGAATCATTGTCTACCGCACTACTGTTATATATTTCAATATTCTATAATTTCGATATCGACGTAAAGTTATATAAATAGCAAAACAAGCATAAAAGGTATAAACAATAAATGGAGCTCATATCGAGAATTGAACTCGAGACCTCTCCCTTACCAAGGGAGTGCTCTACCGCTGAGCTATATGAGCGTATATTGAAACCTTTGAACTGCACTAAAAAAAATATCACGATGCAGCAATAATTACTGACTCTCGTGATGATTTATTGTTATGCTTTGCGATGGTGTATATATGGAGCGGGTGGCGGGAATCGAACCCGCGTCATTAGCTTGGAAGGCTAAGGTGTTACCATTATACCACACCCGCATTTACTCTTATTCAGGATAACTCTAATCGAGAGTTATGAGATATAGAGAGTATGCTTGGCGCTATGACAAACTTTAGAAAATATGGTGGTGGGGGAAGGATTCGAACCTTCGAAGCTTTCGCGACAGATTTACAGTCTGTTGGGTTTGACCGCTCCCCAACCCCACCTTAGGTTGCTTTGAACAAAAATGACTTACATTTAAGACAAATTCATAAAAAGCTACTTTAAGAGAGATGGTGCCGACTGCCGGGATCGAACTGGCGACCTACTGATTACAAGTCAGTTGCTCTACCAACTGAGCTAAGTCGGCTTGTTCTCTTAAAGTGGTGGCTATTCTATCAAATTTTTTGAGATGCGCAAGCACTTTTTCATATTTTTTTAAATTAATTTGATATAAATATTTAAGTCACTGATTAAGCTAGTTTTTTTATAAATAAAAATATGACGATAAATTGGCTTTTTACTTGCAGCCTTTATTTTTGCCATATCACTAGCTCTTTAATTAGCGAATACGCAAGCCATTACAGGCCATTTCTACCGCTTTTATTAATGCCAATGCTTTTTTATTGGTTTCATCCCATTCTTTTTCTGGAACAGAATCAGCAACAACCCCTGCTCCGGCTTGAATATGTATCTCACCACGGCGCATCACCGCAGTACGGATAGCAATGGCAGTGTCCATATTACCATTCCAACCTAAATAACCGACTGAACCACCAAACACCGTTCGACGTACTGGTTCTATCTCATCGATAATTTGCATGGCACGGATTTTGGGTGCACCCGATAGCGTCCCAGCTGGGAAAGTGGCACAAAATACATCTAGTGCATCTTTGTCAGCTCGTATCGTACCCTCAATATTAGATGCGATATGCATCACTTGTGAGTAGCGCTCTATAAACATCTTTTCTGTGACTTTGACACTGCCATATTCGCAAACGCGGCCAATATCATTGCGACCCAAATCAATAAGCATCAAATGTTCGGCTGTTTCCTTCTCATCATTTAGCAGCTCTTGCTCAAGCGCTAGGTCTTCAGCCTCATCTCGGCCACGTTGCCGTGTCCCTGCCAGCGGCCTTACCGTCACCTTGCCATTTTCGATACGGGATAGAATTTCAGGAGAAGCACCGATAATATCAAAGCGTTTGTGATCATCGAGTGTATAGCCATGCACCAAAAACAGATATGGTGAAGGATTTAGGTAGCGAAGCGCACGATAGACGGCTAGAGAGTCACCTGTATAGTCCGCTGTCAAGCGCTGCGCTGGTACTACCTGCATAACGTCACCTGCGGCAATGTAATCCTTTATTTTATCGACATCACTACAGTATTTTTCGGCACCTGTTTGCGATATAAATTTAGGCGTAGGCATCACAGGTGCTCGCAGATTTGATGGCTCTGCTAGCTTTTCCTCGATTTGTTCTAGCTCACGAATAGCTGAACTGTAGCCATCCTCAGACTGGCAATCAGCATAGACGATGATTGATAGCGTATTCTCTAAATTATCAAATACAATAACGCTCATCGAAAGCATCAGCCACATATCTGGCATCGACATTGGATTGGGCGCATCAGATAAGCCGACACTTGGCTCAATAACACGTACCATATCGTAGCCAAAGTAACCTACTAGACCGCCGCTAAAGCTCGGCATCGTCGGCACATCTTCAGCGGTTGGCATTTGATACTGCGCCATCAGCTCACGCAGGTAATCAAAAGGATTCTCTACCGCCTCTGTATCGATATGATCGTTTCGTTTGGTCGTCATATTGCCATCAGCGTACTGCAAAATCAGATCGCTACCCAATCCAATCATGGAGTATCGTGCCCAGCGCTCACCGCCTACCACAGACTCAAACAAATAGGCAGAGCCGTTTAGATCACGCACTTTGGAGAATACAGATACGGGAGTCTGCGCATCCATCAGACGCTTTTTTACTAGCGGTGCGTGACTAAAGCCTCTATCTCTAAAAGCTTGGTATTCTTCAAAAGTCATCATAATAGCAATCTCTTAGCACCTTATAGGCAATAATAAAACTACAAGCTGCTCTAAAAATATAGCGCCAATATTCGCTAAAATATCGACGCTACAATAAGTCATTTGTTTAAAAAACGGTAAGTACAACAAGGCTCTCGATCAAAAATTACGACAAAGACCTAGTGTAGAATTGAATTATGCACCGCCCATATTAAACAACCATAAGGCCAAACCGATAATTAGAATGGTCACAAATACCCATATAAACCAGCCGCCGCTCGCTTTTTTCTCTACATGACCTGCATGTGCAGGGTTGCTGATTTCTTGATCCATCGCATTATTACCTTCGGTACCAAGATCGCGCGGCTGCCCTAAATTAGCCGTACCTGAAAACTGGGCACTAGCTGCTTGTTTGGCTTTTAAAACTTCAGGGTCAGCTTCTTCTTGTAACTCTGTTTTTGTTGTTTTGTCGTGTTCGTCTTGGACTGCTGGCTCTTCATGCACTGCTGGCTGCTTTTCTACCACTGGCGCGCTATCAGTAGATGCTGCCTGTGATGGCTCTGTAGACGACACAGCTTCTGTTTGGGTTGCTGTTGGTACAGATGTGTCATCTACCCCTTCTGTAGCAACTGGCGTTTCTTCTACTGGCGTAGGCGATGCCGCATCCACGTCAGACAGTACTTCATCAATCCCTGTTTCTTTGACAACTGGCTCTGTAGCAACGGCTTCTTTAGTAGCTAGCTCTTCAACAGCTGGTTCTTCAACAACTGGTTCAACGGTTTCGTGCGTAGGAGTGACTGATTCTTCGGTCATATCTGAGCCGGTATCTACAGGTACAGTATCATCTGTAGCAGGTAACATTTCTTCGATACCAGTTTCTTTGATCACTGGCTCATTACCTGTTTGCTCTATGATCGGCTCTTCTTCAATTAGAGCTTCTTTGCTGGAACTTTCTTCAAGAACGTTTCCCTCAACTATCTGCTCTTCAGTCACAGACTCACTAGCAGGGGTTTCTGGCACGACCGCTGTGTCAGCATCTTCATGTGTATCTGCTACTAGCTCCTCTGTAGTCACTGGCGCAGCAGATGCCTGTACTTGAAAGCTAAAACTTGCAAAGCCAAGCGTATCATTTGCTTTGAGATGACTAGATTCATTACCTGCAATACGTTGCTCATTAATAAACGTACCATTAGAAGAGTCTAAGTCTTTTACGTACAGCTGACCGTCTAACACACTGAGTACCGCGTGATTGCGAGAAACCTGCTTGCTACCTAGGACTACGTCGTTATCACTACCACGACCTATAGATAAGCTATCACTAACCGTCAGTGTTAGGTCACCTAGCGCTTCGGTCAATGCATTTAGCTGCCAAGTTGTACTTGCTGCCGTATTCATACTATCTGTCTCGTTTGTCATGTTATAACTCCTTATTTTTCTATTGAATATCCAATGATGCTAAAAATAATAACTCTAAAATATTACTGCCAATTTGTGATAAGTATTGTCGCTATTTCTTTAATAATAGTTGCCTAGCACGGTTTATTAAGTACTTTCCTCAGACACCATACAGTATTTACTTTGGTATAAAGTGAGGTTTTATAACTTTGTCGAGCTTGTTATAGGGGATATTAAGAATAGGCATACCGTAAGCATATGGGCCGATAGAATAATGCTGGTAACGAATGCTAACGCCTGTATCAGTCAAGGTCACATTATCGCTCAACGTAAATGGCCAGTTTTTCTCATAACTGCTCACGTCTTCGGCAACCGTTTTAACCCACGTTTTATAAGCATCATAGGCAAGTGCCTCAAAACGAGGTTTTTTACCTGAGATAAGCATGTCGTCAAGCGTGACCTGCTTTTTGGTACTTGGGTCAAATACTAGGTACTCGCTATAAGGCATGCCGTGTGCACCGCCAGTATAGACATAGGAACTAATCTCAAACAGTTCAAAATCATCGACATGACCTAAGTAAATGGGCGCTATCATTAAATTATAACCCCACGACACATCATCAGGCATATCTTGAAATTGCGAGCTCACAAAGCTATCAAGAGCAGCCGTAACTTCCTTCTTGCTGCTTTTACCCTTGATAGGTGCTGACTCTGTCATCTGACTATTAACGACCATATTATCGATACGGGCATTGGCAATCTCATCTGTCCAGTTTTGACTGCTTTTGAGATATTTAACTTCAATCTCTGGACAATTATCACGCTTGTCACACGTCTCTTGTATATTACTGGGTAGTTGATACGGTAGATATTCAGTGCTGCTAATAAAGTTTCCTGCATTTACCGACGTACTAACGGCACTTAACAGTAGGCTGCCAGTCAACATAGCAATTGAACGTCTCTGGCTTACCTTTATCGAAAATAGATCAGCCGATATCGATTTATCATCAGTTTGAGTCGTAGTGTGCATATGTCCTCTTTTATAAATATAAAATGTTGTTTATCATTCTACCGTAACAATTGCACTGTATTGTAGGAACACTGTTCACGTTTTTGAGGTGATGTAAGCGAACGATTATCTGACTCTTACTACTTAAATCGTAAATACAGGCAATAAAAAAGACACGGCTGGCGTGTCTTAATCAATAAACGATATAAGCGTATAAATAAATTTAATGTTCGCGAGTGCTACTAAAAGTCACTTCTGGATAGCGGTCTTGCATCAGTTGTAGATTGACACGTGACGGTGCAAGATAGGTTAGATAACCGCCCCCATCTAATGATAATTGGTCATGGGCTTTTTTCTTAAATTTCGCCAATGCTACTTCGTCATCACAATGAATCCAGCGTACTGTAGCTATCGATACTGGCTCAAAAGTACACTGAACTTTGTACTCTTCTTTTAGACGATGCGCGACCACTTCAAACTGTAGGACACCGACTGCGCCTAAGACCAAGTCATTATTAATCTGCGGCATAAAGACCTGCGTTGCACCCTCTTCGCTCAACTGCTGCAGGCCTTTTTGCAGGGCTTTTGATTTAAGCGGATCTTTTAGCACCACACGGCGGAACAATTCAGGGGCGAAATGTGGAATACCCGTAAAGCTTAACTCTTCACCCTCAGTGAAGCTGTCACCGATAGAGATGGTGCCATGGTTATGCAAACCAATGATATCACCCGGATAGGCTTCTTCTAGCGCCTCGCGGTCACCTGCTAAAAAGGTCAAAGCATCAGCAATACGTACGTCTTTACCCAGACGCACGTGCTTCATTTTCATACCCTTTTCGTACTTACCAGAGCACACTCGCAAGAACGCAATACGGTCACGATGACGCGGATCCATATTGGCCTGAATCTTAAAGACGAAGCCCGTAAAATCTGTCTCGGTGGCTGATACTTCACGCTCAGTCGTTGGATGGGCTTTTGGCGGCGGAGCATATTTGACCAAGGTATCAAGTACCATGTTTACCCCAAAGTTACCCAATGCCGTGCCAAACAATACTGGCGTCATCTCGCCAGCCAAAAATGCTTCAACACTGAACTCTTCTAGCGCCATCTGTACCAGCTCAAGCGACTCTTCAAAAGCGTCAAACATCAACTGTCCTAGGCGCTCACGGATATCTGGATAATCGTAGCCTTCTCGGGTCTCAGAGACCGTCATCTTGCCGCCATTACCTTTTTCATAAAAGTAAGTTTTGTTTTCAGTCAAATGATAGACGCCAATGAAATCTTGACCCATACCGATAGGCCAAGTCACTGGGATACATTTGATTTTTAGAACGGCTTCGATTTCGCTAAGCAATTCAAGCGGCTCACGAATCTGACGATCTAGCTTGTTGACGAATGAGATGATAGGTGTATCGCGCATACGACACACTTCCATCAGCTTGATGGTTCGTTCTTCGACACCTTTTGCGCCATCGACCATCATCAGCGCACTATCCACTGCGGTCAAAGTACGGTAAGTATCTTCACTAAAGTCGGCGTGACCTGGGGTATCTAGTAGGTTGACCATATGGTCTTTATACGGAAACTGCATGACAGACGTCGTAATCGAGATACCACGCTCTTGCTCCATGCTCATCCAATCTGAGGTTGCATGACGATCTGTCTTACGGCCTTTTACTTCGCCCACTACCTGAATCGCTTGACCCCACAACAGGAGTTTTTCGGTCATGGTGGTCTTACCAGCATCGGGATGCGAGATGATGGCAAAGGTGCGGCGCTTAGCAACTTCTTTGTTTAATTTCTTTGGATCTACGCTCATAATTTTCAGCTTCAACAGTTATGTGATTTAGAAGTGACTCTAAATAAATAAAATAAATAATGGGCGTATTGTAGCGGATTTAGCATCAGGGTGCAGAATTAGCGTATAAAAAAACACGCTCCGTTATTTAAACAAAGCGTGTTTTTGGGCTTTTAAATTGTGATCATCCTGCTTGAGTAGCACGACTAATAGCCATCAATTCATCTCAGTAGTAGCGTTCTATTTGCTCAGCTAAGAAGTCGCCAGCCACCTCATTGACGATTGTACAATCGACTACGTCAAAACGACTGTCCGTATTCGGGTCAGTACTACCTTTGGCGACATAATTTGCCTCATAAATATCCTTCCCATATTCAACACCACTATATTCATAGGCAGGTTGATTTTTATATTCAAAGAACATCACTTGCGCCGCTTTTAGTTTACTCCCTTTGCCAACGTCAAACTCAGACAGTCTATAATCTCTATCATCACTAAAGCGTCGTTCGGCAGCTTCGATCCATTCACTTAATGACGAGTATCCTGTCTTATTTTTGTCGTTGAATGCCCAAAATGATTGCTCGCTTGTCACGACTGGAATGTAACAAACGGAGCCTTCAGGGAAAGCAACATTGGATGGAATTTCTGAGTAGTTGCTCAAATCGGTGAGAATACCGCGGCGTTCTTCGATATTCGTGCCCGTGCTATAACTGCGGGTCGTTAAGCCCGACAAGTCCAGTGTTTGATAGGTGGTTTGATAGTCCAGTTTGTTATTACTGTTTTTTTCATAGATAGGGCGTTTGACCGTGCGACCATTGACTCCGATGTCTTTGTTTTCGAGTCGACCTTCGAAATCATCTGCCAGTACCGTTCTGTCTAAATCATTTAGGCTCTGGTTGCTATAACTGTTGATGAGATTGGTAGTTTTGATGTTGCGCGCACCAGTACGATACGTTTCATCAATTCGCGCAATTGCCGTAGCATTGGCTTTGCTATCGTAACTATTAGCAAAGCTTGTCAATGTAATCTCGCTACTAGCCGTCCCATAAGCGCCGTCTTCTTCCTCGCATCCTATCAAAGCGAGCGTCGTCAAAAAACAAACACTAGGTATCGCAATCCATCTATTCATCAAACAATGTCCTTATGATTCAGATTTCTATTATCTGTACTGATAATATATATGGCTCATTACCGCTATTGCACCTCTTTGACGACTGTACAATAAGCTTGTAAATCTAGAAACGAATAAAACTGTGCCCGAAATCTCATTTACAAACTAGTAGTATATATTTACTCCCAATGCACTGAGCTGCGCCTGCGATTTGTTATGCTAGGTTTCACGTTGAGATTTACCATTCAGATATAAACATAAAAACTCACAACAAAGGATGTGTTATGAAAACTCTATATTCTACCAAAGCAACTGTCGTGGGCGGCCGAGCAGGTTCAGTCAGCTTGAACGATAACGATCTTAGCATCAACATGGTACCACCAGGCTCCGGAAAAGAAGGTAATAATCCAGAACAACTTTTTGCTATGGGCTACAGCGCCTGCTTTGATAGTGCACTTGGTGCAGTCAAACAGATGGAAAAGGCAAAATTTGACTCGACTACTTCAATAGAAGTAGATTTACTACAAGGCGAAGGCCACGAATATAAACTGGCTGCTAAAATTCATGTCATTGGTGAAAATACAGACTTGTCAGCGGATGAGTTTCAACAGTTAGTTGAAAAAGCGCATCAAGTATGCCCATATTCTAAAGCCACACGTGGTAATATCGATGTTGAAGTCTCTTCAGAAGTAAAATAACGTATTATGAGATCCATTATCAACTAATAATGAAAAATATATTAATTATAAAAGAACCCAGTTAGTCTGGGTTCTTTTTTTGTTTGAAATCTTGGTGAAAAAGATTATCGCTACAACATCTCGTAACGGTTAAGCAGTTCGGCACGCGCTGATTTTATCGTTATAATAAGCGTATATATTTTTATCTAATAGCTGATAAGTGACTTTTATGACTGATAATATAGCTGACAATACCGCCGATAACGACCACAACTCCCATCAAGCACTCGATCCTAAAACCTTACCGAATTTTGACGATATGCCAAATGTGGCACTGATGGATACCAGTCACGTAGACAAAGATCAGCCGCCCTTTATCTTAGTCGACGGCTCGTATTATCTGTTTCGCACCTATCATGCCCTCCCAAAGACCATGCAAAACTCGCAGGGTCTAATCACCAATGCGATTCGCGGTACCTTGAATGCGCTGCTAAAACTGATGCGTCGTTATCACCCTACTCATATGGCCGTCTGCTTCGATACAAAGTCACCGACTTTTCGCCATCATATGTCGCCTGACTATAAGGCCGCTCGTCCGCCTATCGATATAGAGCTGGTAGAGCAAATTCCTTATATTCATCGTTTGGTCAGCGCCTTGGGTATTCCGCTATTACGTATCGAGGGTGCAGAGGCCGATGATATCATCGGTACACTTGCCTATCGTGCCGTCGAGCAAGGTCACCATGTGGTCATCTCAACGGGCGATAAAGACATGATGCAGTTGGTTAATGACTGCGTAATACTAGAAGACAGCTTTACTGGTAAAGTCACGGATACACCAGCGGTGATCGATAAGTTTGGTATCAATCCAAATCAAATGATCGATTTCTTAACGCTAATGGGTGATGCCTCTGATGGTATCAAAGGTGTACCTGGCATCGGTAAAAAGACCGCTAAAGACCTACTCGTTGAGTATGGTGATATTGAAAACATGCTCAAGCACATTGGCTTTATCAAAGGTCGCGGGGCGAAAGGTCTGATCGAACACGCCGACGATATTCCTTTTAATAGGAAGCTAGCCACCATCGTCACCAACTTAGCCATCGGTCAAGATTGGAATGATCTAAAAATCAATACCGACCCTTGTGCGCATATAGATGAATTGCGCGACTTATATAATGAGCTTGAGTTTAGAAATGAGCTGGCATCGCTCGATCATCCAAATCACCCTGCCAATGGCTCTAAAAGTGTTGCTGATAGCCAAGCCAATACTGAGTCACAGGCACAGGTAGCAAAATCGCTCCAATCGACCAATACTGACAACATCAAAGACAGTACTAACCATGATAAAGCGTGGCACACTGTACTCGATGAGCCAGCGTTTGATAGCTTGGTCGAATTGTTAGAAGCTGCTCCGCATTTTGTCATTGATACCGAAACCACTAGCGTTCATTGGCGTGATGCACAAATCGTCGGTTTATCTTTCGCATTGCAAGCACACGAAGCCTATTACATTCCGCTTACGCATAGCCTAGAAGGTGATGAGCTAATAGCCAAGCAGCTTGATCGCGATACAGTATTAGCTCGCTTAAAACCTGTCTTAGAAAATCCTAATATCGGTAAAATCGGTCAGCATCTAAAGTATGATGCGCATATCCTCGCTCACTATGATATCGACCTAGTTGGCGCCATACATGAGCAGCCAAATAACTGGGCAATGGACACCATGCTTGCCAGCTACGTCATCAATGCGGCAGCTACTCGCCACGGTATGGATGATTTGGCACGTCATTATCTACAAACACAAACCATCAGCTTTGAAGATGTAGCAGGTAAAGGCGCTAAGCAAGTTACCTTTGACCAAGTGGCCATCGATATCGCGAGCGACTATGCTTGTGAAGATGCTGATATCACCTATCAATTATTTGACGTATTCAGCGTTGAGCTGGCTAACGATGCCAATAATGCCAAATTGCTACACGAGCTAGAGATTCCAACAGCAGAGATACTTTGCCAAATGGAAGCGCATGGCATTTTGATTAAACGTTCATTCTTAAACGAGCTGTCAAAACGCTTCGATGAAGAAATCATCGCCCTAGAAAAACGCGCCTATGAAGTGGCAGGTGAAGAATTTAACTTAGGCTCTCCTAAGCAATTAGGCGAGATGCTGTTTGAAAAGCTAGGCGTCGCTGGTGGCAAAAAAACCAAGTCTGGTCAATACTCGACTGGTGAGGCTGTACTATCAAAAATCGATCATCCATTGGTCGATATTACGCTAGAGTATCGTGGATTATCTAAGCTCAAAAGTACTTATACTGATGCGCTGGATAATGTCGCAGATAGCGAAACCGATCGCGTGCATACTAGCTACCATCAGGCATTAACGAGCACTGGGCGTTTGTCATCGACAGATCCTAACTTGCAAAACATCCCAATTCGTACTGCAACTGGTCGCTTAATTCGTCAAGCCTTTATCGCCCCAGAAGGTCGCGTTATTTTGGCAGCGGATTATTCACAAATTGAGTTGCGTCTAATGGCGCATTTCTCAGGTGATAAGAACCTAACTCATGCCTTTAACGAAGGATTAGATATTCACGCAGCCACCGCTGCCGAAGTGCTTGGTAAGGATGTCGCTGACGTCACCTCGACCGAGCGTCGTAATGCTAAAGCCATTAACTTTGGTCTGCTATACGGGATGAGTGCCTTTGGACTTGCCAAGCAGCTACAGATGAGCCGCGGTGAAGCACAAGACTATATCGATATGTACTTCGAGCGCTATCCGGGTGTCAAAAACTATATGATCAATACGCGTGCCAGTGCCTATGAACAAGGCTATGTCGAGACGATATTGGGCCGTAAGCTCTATACGCCTGATATCAATCATAGTAACCGTATGGTCAAGCAAGGTGCTGAGCGCGCGGCGATTAACGCCCCACTACAAGGCTCTGCTGCTGATCTAATCAAACTTGCTATGATTGCCGTTGATAAAGTGCTGCCAAAAGAGCAAGCCAAAATGCTGCTACAGGTTCACGATGAATTGGTGTTCGAAGTGAATGCCGATAAAGTAGACGAAGTTAGCCAGCTAATTACCGATGCTATGCAAGATGTATTGACGACTACGGCAGTAGAAAAAGGCTGGAACGTCGACTTTGCAGTACCTTTACTGGTCGAGACCGATAGTGGTCAAAACTGGGATGAGGCGCATTAATAATTAACTGCCATTTAATCAAGCATGTAAGGCACGATTATTTATATATCTTGCAGATATGAGAGTTTTTGATAACTGATACTACAATAAATCATTATATATTGTTTATATTAACAATCACTTATGACCAGTTAGTTATATTTCATAACAGTAATATCTAGGTACGGGGTTTATAATAGGTCATCTGTTAAACATTAACTATTCGATATTTTTTGCTTTAAAGTGAGCCTTTGGGCTCACTTTTTTGTTTTTAACACATTCTTTTGATACGCAGGAGCCAGTTATTTTGAGTTCAGATGGCATCATTGAAGTCCCTGGCATTATACTTTTGATAGTATGCCTATTGCGCAGTTCACAGTATTTTATGAAAAGTCATGTCAAACAAATTAAGGCTTTTTGGCTAGGAGCCGTACTTATATTTGTCTCTGTCATTCGTCGAGAGTTGAACTATCTACCAGACTTACTGGTTCCAAGCGATTTTTTGATGCTTGGTCAGTCTTATGACTGGTGGGAGGACAGCGTCCTTACCCTTATCTATCTCGTCGCCCTTGGTTTGCTGGTCTACTCGAGGCATTACCTATGGGCAGTGCTAAAAAACGTACCCGTTTCGCTCTATCTTAGCGTTACTGTACTTGCTATCATTCAGTACATGGGCGAGAACGCTATTATGTTCCCGCATACATTTGGTGAAATTGTCGAAGAGCTGGCTGAGACTGCAATCTACGGTATTGCCTTGACCTATTTATGGCGATTTAAACTGGCTGACTATGAGTCATGTCTGGTTCAGAAGTTAAACTATAAGTTCAACCACGCCAATAATTAAAACTATAAGTTTGATTTCTTATGTAGCGACTTTGTTATCTTACAAAGACTTAGTAGAAATTTCATAAACAATTACGGCTACTCATCTTGAGTAGCCGTTTTGCGTTCTAATCATCGTCTTACATTTTTTGAACATCCTGTCACACCTTACTACTAGTGAAAAGTTGATTAAGCGTACAAACTGAGAAGCATATTATCTACATTGCAATGAGCGATGCTTTAACAAGCCAGCGCGATATTTTACTTCTAATGATGGCAACATCTAATAACTACAATAAGGAATTATTCATGGAAAACTCAAAAAATCCACTACCAGAAGAGATGGATCATATTGACGGTAATCGTCGTGACAACAATGACAACGTCGATAACTTAGATAACAACAATCAAGATGAACAAGACAACCAATTGGTCGATTTGGACAATCCTATGCTGCATACCATCGATAACGATGATGTGATTGATAATAGTGCGG
This sequence comes from Psychrobacter nivimaris, assembly GCF_009812035.1. Taxonomy (GTDB): domain Bacteria; phylum Pseudomonadota; class Gammaproteobacteria; order Pseudomonadales; family Moraxellaceae; genus Psychrobacter; species Psychrobacter nivimaris. Next base: position 14,653 of record NZ_VZIZ01000011.1, read on the forward strand.
GATTTAATAACTCAGAAGTCGGTAGTGATGCGACCCAAGGGCTGACACCTGCGCATCGTCAAAATATCGATGAGTCACGGGTCGATGAGATTTTGGTTCAAGACAACCTTGATGACAGCGATTATCCAGATGCGATGGATATTGTGGATAGAGAAGCGGCCGAACGTAGCAACGATGATGACTTTTAGCACTTAATACGATTGTTGACCTACCCCTCTAAACCAAAAAAGCACGCTTAACTATATTAAGCGTGCTTTTTTGGTTTTACTATTCAACTTACTGAAACAGCGCCTCTTAATTGACTAAACCCAGCCATCTAGCGTGCCAGCCCAACCTTTTATCAAAGGCAAGCTCAACGCTTCAAGCAATTCAATATGTGTCTCATCAAGGTTTAGTGCAGGAATATAATGATACTCTTGCCCGCCAGCATTAAGGAAGTTGTCACGGTTTTCAATGGCTAACTCTTCTAGTGTCTCTAGACAGTCTGCTGAAAACGCCGGACTGATTACCTGTACCGAGCGCACACCTGACTTACCCCAATCTTCCAACACCACATCGGTATATGGCTTAACCCACTCTTGCTTACCAAAGCGTGATTGGAAACTGATAATCCATTCGTCATCGTTCAGGCCAAGCTCATGTGCCACTTGCGCAGCCGTACATTTACAACGTTTAGGATACGGATCACCTTTATCAGCATAAGGCTGCGGGATACCATGAAAACTAAACATTAACTTTTCAGGCTTGCCATGCTTCTCTTGAAAACGGCGAATAGAGTTGGCCAAAGCTTGAATATATAGCGGATGGGCAAAGTAGTCTTTGACAATCGTATAGTTTGGCAAGTTGCGTTGCTTGAGCGTCCACTTCGTCAGCGCATCATATACGGCACCACCTGAAGAGGCAGAGTACTGTGGAAACAACGGCAGAATAACAAAATGATCAACCCCTTCACCACGTAGCGCATCCATAACGTCAGGTAAACCAGGGTTACCATAGCTCATCGCAGGATGCACGGAGACTCGAAATGGTGCCACACTATCAGCCAAACGTGGTTCTAATAGCTCAACTTGGCTTTTTAGTATTTTACGAATTGGTGAATCACCTTCCCAAATACTGGCGTAAGCCTTTGCTACGCGCTTAGGACGACTTGGTAAGACAAATAGATTCAGAATAATAGCCCATAGGAATTTGGGAATCTCGATCACTCGTGGGTCTGACAAAAACTGTTTGAGGTAGCGACGTACGGCAGGTGCCGTTGGCTCATCTGGGGTACCAAGATTCACTAACAAAACGGCAATACGTGGGGGCAATTTAGGTTTCATAGCAGCACTTTATTAGCAGTAAGTTATTAAGGGTTAGGTCAAAATAATAAGAGACGATACTGTTAAGACACAGTTGAACGAACACCTCATTAGTGTAGCATTTTATCTATTAATGACGCGGGCTAAAAGCGCCCCTATACAATTTGATACGCAGTTGCTATTTATTGACTCTTGATTACTTGATGCTGGCGGCTTACTCGTTATTCATTTATAAAGTATGTTCCATAAAAACTACGATCGATGCGCTCGAAAGGCGCGCTCGACGGTTGTACTCCAACGCGCATCACCATACAATAGGCAGGCCCAGTTTATAAAAACCGTGTAGGTAAAATAGCCTGTTAGTAATGTGCCATTTTGCTTTTATTTTATTGATGATTGTAGTCTTGCGAGGTAGCTTTGAACGCACGCTCTGATAATACCAGTGACCAGCATCCTAATTCACAACCTCACCCTAATAGCTCAGCCAATATTGAAAGTGCTGTAGGGTCTGTGGGTGTCGTTACGCCCCAAAATTTTCATTTCGCGGAGCCCTTAACGTTAGAATGCAACCGTACCCTACCCTCGTTTGACTTGATGGTAGAGACTTACGGTACGCTCAATCGCGATAAATCAAATGCGATTCTGATTTGCCACGCGTTATCTGGCAATCATCATGCAGCTGGCTTCCATAGTGCTGATGACAAAAAAGCAGGCTGGTGGGACAATATGATTGGCCCCAATAAAGCAATTGATACCAATCAGTTTTATGTAGTATGTGTCAATAATATCGGCAGCTGTTTTGGTTCAACAGGGCCTACCACTATTAACCCTGATAGCGTTGATTCGGATAGTGTTAGTTCGGACAGCCTTGATGCAAATAGCAGCGATGAGCCGCAAGTGTATGGCCCTGATTTTCCGCTGATCACCATCAAAGACTGGGTAAAAACCCAAGCAATGCTCTCAGATCGTCTAGGCATCGACGTTTGGCATGCGATTGTTGGTGGTTCAATGGGCGGTATGCAAGCGCTACAATGGTCTGTTGATTATCCAGAGCGGTTAAAGCGCTGTGTGGTCATCGCCAGTACGCCAAAGCTATCTGCTCAAAATATCGCCTTTAACGAAGTGGCGCGCCAATCTATATTATCCGATCCTGACTTCAAAGACGGGCGCTATATACAAGAAGGCACTTATCCTCGTCGCGGACTGATATTGGCGCGTATGGTTGGGCATATTACCTATTTAACTGATGACGCGATGAAAGCCAAATTTGGCCGTGATTTAAAATCAGGTAAATTCATGTATGGTTACGATGTCGAGTTTCAGGTCGAAAGCTATCTACGCTATCAAGGCGAACGCTTTAGTGAAAACTTCGATGCCAATACCTATCTGCTCATGACCAAAGCCTTAGATTACTTTGATCCGACGCGCGACTATCCAATACGCGACTACCCATCAACGGTAGCAAAAGATACTACAGAGTCGGCAGTGCAAATAGAAGACTCAATCGCGGCGTCAGTCGAATCTAGCAAAGCCAATGCACAGAGTGAGTTAGAAGATGCAGTGACGACGATTGAAGATATTGAATCTGATCGTCAGCTAGAGCTTTCTGCGCTCAAAGCAGCCTTTGCCCATACACAATGCCAATATCTGGTCGTATCATTCACCACTGACTGGCGCTTTGCACCTGAGCGCTCGCAAGAGATTGTCGATGCGCTGATGGCCACTGGCAAACCAGTCAGCTATATCAATATTGACGCGCCGCACGGACATGACTCATTCTTGTTTGATATTCCTCGCTACATGGGTGCGGTTAAAGGGTTTTTGACTGCGCCATTTATTACCCCTAGCCGCCCAGCCACAGGAGAGCGCTCATGAGAATGGATCACCAACTGGCAGAGCGCTGGATTGCGCCGCAAGCACATGTACTGGACTTAGGTTGTGGCAATGGCGAGCTACTTGCCCACTTACAGCAAAAACTAGGCGTAACAGGTTACGGACTAGAGATTGATGAAGACAAAATCAATGAGGCAATTGGCAATGGCTTGTCAATTGTCGAGCAGGACCTCAACGATGGTCTAGCGCGCTTTGCTGATAACAGCTTTGACACGGTCGTCATGGCACGTGCCCTACAAGCAGTAAAAGCACCTGACGAGTTGTTGCTTGATATGCTGAGAGTTGCCCGTGAAGCAGTCATCACTTTCCCTAACTTTGCGCATTGGCAAAACCGTATTCATTTAGGGCTAAAAGGTATGATGCCTGTCTCTGAAGCGCTGCCTTACGAATGGTACAACACGCCGAACATTCACCTATGTACCTTTAAAGATTTTGAACTGTTATGTGCGCAGCATGATATTCATATTATTAATCGTTTTGCCGTTAGCGATTCTGAGAAAGGTCACACACCGCTAATGAAAGCGTTAATAAGACAAGCCCCTAACTTTTTAGCAGACGTCGCTATCTACCGAGTGACCAAGAAATAACCGGTGAATGCTCAGCTGTCTTTATGTTTTATAGAATACCAAACAGTGCTGTACGTACTGATATTAACCTTAATAGATTGTTAACTTAATATAATTTTTTAGTAACTGTCTGATTTTGTTAAGGACAATCAAGTACAAACGTCTATGAGACCTTGTAATTAGTATTTGAGTTTCGTAAGTTTGGGTGTTAAGCTAGCAAAATATTGTCAGCCACCCCACTATTACGACCGTTTGTCTAATCAGTTAGGGTGAAATCTCTGATTTAGAGATGACAACCCCCTTTTGCTAATGATTAGGTAAGTTCATATCGCAAGATTCCACCTAATTGTTATCGCCGTCTGACTGTCTTTAGCGAGACAATGTTTAGCGGTACAATTCTTTTTGCTTATTAACTGCCTAATTTTGGAGCTGCTATGAAATTATTAAAAGCTGCGTTGTTTACTGCATTATTTTCTTGTGCTGGTTTAGCCAATGCTGAGTTAATATCAAACGTACCGCTTGATACCTCACGTTTTGAGCTGATGCCTGTGAGCGAGTTGTCTAGTCGTGCCGCCCAAGGTAACGATCACGCTCAGTTCTATCTGGCCAAGCGTTTGCAAAAAGGTGAAGGTATTGCGCAAAATACCCAACAAGCAATCCAGTGGTACACCAAAGCCGCTCAGCAAGGTGTTGCCCCTGCTCAGTTAAACCTTGCCATCATGTATTTGCGCGGCGAAGGTGTACAGCCTAACTTGCAACAAGCCCGTCTGTGGTTAGAAAAAGCTGCGATGCGTGGCGATAACCGTGCCAGTTACACGCTTGCGCTATTAGATGAAAAGCAAAAAAATCTGGTCGATGCCTATAAATGGTATGACTTGGCTGCCCGTGATGGCATGTTAGACGAAAAAGTCCGTAACAAAGCACGCGGTAAAATTGGTCAGTTGGCATTAAACTTATCAAGTGATGACATCGCCAGTGCTCGTAGCAAAGCAGATACTTGGTTCCAGAGTAAGTAAACTCTAACTTTCGTATTACGAATTGAATATAAAAAAAGCTCAGTATTTTACTGGGCTTTTCTGTTTTCTATAACATCAAGCCAAGCAATACAAACTATTCAAAACCCATCTAAAATTTGCTACACTACGCGCGCATTAATCAATTCCACAATTGAGATAATGTTATATACCTATCTACTTTTTTATTATCATTGCACTAGGTTTGCGACCTAGCCAGCAGGAGAAAGACATGAGCATCAACAAAGAAACCGCGATAACTGACAACAATTCAGCCCCTGTATACGATAGTGTAACTAATAATATCGTCGTTGCCGCACTATATAAGTTCACGCGCTTTGCTGATTTTGAGCAATATCGTGAGCCTATCCTAAACACTATGCTCGATCACGATGTGAAAGGTACGTTGTTACTTGCAAGCGAAGGCATTAATGGTACGATTTCTGGTACGCGTCAAGCTATCGATACCGTACTTGGCTACCTGCGCAGTATTGAGGCAATTGGTACGTTTACTTTTAAAGAATCCTATACTGACGCACAGCCTTTTTATCGCACTAAGGTAAAGCTAAAAAAAGAAATCGTTACCATGGGTGTCGAGAATATCGATCCATTGGAATCCGTTGGTCGCTATGTAAAGCCAAGCGAGTGGAATGCGTTGATCTCAGATCCCGAAGTTACCTTGATCGATACGCGTAACGATTATGAAGTGCAAATCGGCACCTTCCAAAATGCAGTCAACCCAAACACTGAAACGTTCCGTGAGTTTCCAGAATACGTTTCAAAAGAGCTAGACCCAACCAAGCATAAAAAAGTGGCAATGTTCTGTACAGGTGGTATCCGCTGCGAAAAATCTACTGCCTATTTACGCGAGCAAGGGTTTAAAGAGGTCTATCATTTAGAAGGCGGTATCCTAAAATACCTAGAAGAAGTTCCTGCCAGTGACTCTATGTGGCAAGGCGACTGCTTTGTTTTTGATAATCGAGTTTCGGTCAACCACAACTTAGAAAAAGGCAGCTACGAGCAGTGTTTTGCTTGCCGTATGCCGATCACTGTCGATGACATGCAAAGCCCTGCCTATATCAAAGGCGAGTCTTGCCCACACTGTATCGACAAAGCGACCAACGAGCAAAAAGCCCGTTTCCGTGAGCGCGAGCACCAAATGCAGCTAGCCAAGAAGCGTGGCGAAGCCCATATCGGTAGCGACGTGATGGATGTAATTGAAAAGCGTAAAGCCGCTAAGACGGAAGCGCGTCTACAAGCGGAAGCTGCAAACAACACTAAAGCGAACTAAACTTAGCATTAGTGCAATAAAAGAGAAGTGAAACAAAAAAGAGAGGCTCTAATCAATAGAGCCTCTCTTTTTTTATGATAAATCTTCAGTGCCTATCAAAACTATTAGCCCTGATATAGTTAATCCAATTTGAAAGCGGATTGACTATATTAGAATAAGATACGTACGCGGATAGTCTCTTCTACATCTTTTAATTGGTCTAGTGCAGCGGTCGAATCATTGTAATCAACATCCATCACTAGATAACCAACATCACCTTCTGTCATCAGGCTCTGCGCTAGGATGTTAATACCAGCTTCAGCAAATAAGCGGTTAATCTGAGAAAGTACGCCTGGCACGTTTTTGTGAATGTGTAGTAGACGATGCGAGTTTTCTTTGAACGGAATAGAAACTTCTGGGAAGTTCACAGCAGTCGCCGTATCACCTTGGTCAGAGTATCTAACAAACTTATCTGCTACTTCCAGTCCGATATTGGCCTGTGCTTCTTGGGTTGAACCACCGATATGCGGCGTCAAAATCACATTATCAAACTTACGTAGTGGTGACTCAAACTCTTCGTCAGCTGATTTTGGCTCTTTTGGGAACACATCGATAGCCGCGCCCAAAATTTTACCAGACTCAAGCGCATCTGCTAGATCATCAATCTCGACGCACGTACCGCGAGCCGCATTGATAAAGTAGCTGCCTTCTTTCATCTGAGCGAACTGCTCAGCTTTCATCATATAGCGAGTGCTTGGCACATCAGGTACATGCAATGTCACGATATCAGCCGTTGATAGTAACTCTTCTAAGCTACCAACTTGTACCGCGTTGCCTAGTGGTAACTTGGTCACGGCATCATGATAGATGACTTTCATACCGAAGCTTTCTGCCAAGACAGACAGCTGCGAGCCAATAGAACCATAACCGACGATACCGATAGTCTTGCCACGCACTTCGTGTGAGTTAGTCGCAGACTTACCCCAGCCGCCGCGATGTACGGTTGCATTCTTTTCAGGAATACCGCGGTACAGCATAATGGCTTCTGCCAATACTAGCTCAGCTACCGAACGAGTGTTCGAGAATGGCGCGTTAAAGACAGGGATACCAAGATCACGAGCTGCGTCTAGATCTACTTGGTTGGTACCAATACAAAAGCAACCAATGCCGATAAGCTTGTGTGCGTGCTCAAGTACTTCGCGCGTCAACTGAGTGCGCGAACGAATACCGATAAAGTGAGCATCTTTGATCTTTTCGATCAGCTCGTCTTGATCTAAGGCGTGACTGATATTCTCGATGTTATGGTAACCAGCTCCTTCCAATACTTTTAGGGCATTGTCATGTAGACCTTCAAGCAATAAAAACCGGATTTTGTCTTTTTGTAGTGATAACGCCATATGAGAACTGTCCTATAATTGTTTTATAAGATTACCTGTTGGATAATCTATGATGGAGGAAACGAAAACAGTCCCGATATCTTACACAAAATTTGAGGTCGATGTTAGCAGATTAGATGAATTATTGGTTATCAAGCCTGAAAAATTTTTATGCTATAGTGAATTATTCTGTTTGAAACCGCTCGAATCAATTATTTATTACTTACCTCTTCTTATAGGTAAAAAATATCATCCACTTATTAACTCTACGAGCTGACTCATCACTGAATTTATAGTTATTTCGCTATATAATAAACAGTCCCAGCATCGTGCTTACGCCAATATTGAGATTTGACCATGACGCCAACTACCGCTCAGAACACATCCGAAACCAATGCCGTGCAAACCATCTTGAGCACGCTTACTGATACCCATGATTTTGACCCGACCCAAATCAAAACCGATGCTGAGAGTTTAGAGCATTGGGGTAAAGACTGGACCAAACACTTTGCTCCTGCTGCTGCTGCCATCGTCTTTCCAAAGACCACCGAACAAGTACAGACTATCGTCCTGCTTGCCAATGAGCATAATGTTGTCCTGACGCCTAGTGGTGGTCGTACTGGTCTGTCTGCTGGTGCCGTCGCTGCTAACGGCGAAATCGTCGTTAGCATGGATAAAATGAACCAGATCGGACAGTTCTATCCTGCCGATCGCATGGTTGAAGTCGAAGCCGGTGTCGTCACCCAGCAGTTGCAAGAATTCGCTGAATCAAAAGACCTATACTACCCTGTCGACTTTGCCTCAGCAGGCTCTAGTCAGATAGGCGGCAACATCGGCACCAACGCAGGCGGCATCAAAGTCATTCGCTATGGCATGACCCGTCAATGGATTATGGGACTGACTGTTGTCACTGGTAAAGGTGATATCTTGCAGCTGAATCGCGGCATGGTAAAGAATGCCACCGGTTATGACCTACGCCAACTATTCATCGGTAGCGAAGGCACGCTTGGTCTTGTTACTCATGCGCAAATCAAACTTGAGCGTCAGCCACAAGACTTAAACGTCATGGTACTTGGTATGGATAGCTTTAACGATGTGATGAACGTACTCTCTGCTTTTCAAGCACAGATTGATTTAACAGCGTTTGAGTTCTTTGACGATGTAGCGATTGATAAGCTGATGGCACATGGTCAAGTACAAGAGCCCTTTGAATCACGTACCAAGTTTTATACGCTATTAGAGTTTGAAGCGCCTTATGAGCCGATTATGGATAAAGCCATGGCCATATTTGAGCATTGTATGGAGCAAGGTTGGGTTGTCGATGGGGTGATGAGTCAAAATCTCACACAGGCTGAAGAGCTATGGAAGCTACGTGAGTATATCTCAGAGACCATCTCAGTCTTTACCCCTTATAAAAACGATGTCTCGGTGCTAATAAGTCACGTACCGACCTTTATCGAAGAGATTGATCACATTGTCAGTAGCAACTATCCAGACTTTGAAGTCTGTTGGTTCGGTCATATTGGCGATGGTAATTTGCATCTCAATATCTTAAAACCTGAGAATATGAATAAAGATGATTTCTTTGCTGAGTGTCAGGTCGTCAATAAATATGTGTTTGAGACGGTACAGAAATATGGTGGTTCAGTGTCTGCTGAGCATGGGGTTGGTATGACAAAGAAGCCGTACTTGCACTATAGCCGTAGTGAGACTGAAATTGAGTACTTAAAAGAGGTCAAAAAGGTTTTTGATCCAAACAATATTATGAACCGTGGTAAGATTTTTGATATGTGATTAGATGTTTAACACTTATCTCAAATAAAAAGACGCTAACCCGAGAGGCTAGCGTCTTTTTTTTGGTTTATAATTCGCAAAAACTACGACTTATAAATACAACAGTATCAATGCGACGACCAGTAGTATGCTCAAAAACCCTTGAATAATCAGAAACGCCTGATGCGGTGCCGCGATATGACGCACCATATTACCCAATGCATTATAAGTAATACCTGCCGCCTTAATATGGGGTGGACTATCAAAAGTTTTGATAATTTGCAAAAACTGTTCGGTCCGATCAGATGACCAGCCGTGCGGCGCAAATGGTAAAAATGGGGATAATTGTACGGCCTGTTTCTTGGTCGCGGGTGACCACAACCAACGCTCTAAAAACAGCAAACGCATACGCCAGTCGGCAAAGCTGCGATGATTGATAACTTGTAATAGCAACACTTCTACATTTTTATGACGACTATCGACGAAGATACGCTCTTGCAGATTAAATACGTCTGACTTTTTACCTTCAATACATTGCAGAAAATGACCATTGCCGTAGCATAGCGTGCCTGTGATGTTATGCTGCTGATTGTAGTTACGTGCGTGGCCTTCTACTTCATCAAAAATAGAGGTGCTCAAACGCGAGCCAAGAGTCAGCGTACTGACATAAACCAACTGAACCAAAGCGGAGTCATCTATGTCATCCCACTTCATGATTCTATTGGTATGATTTAAAGGCATAATAAAATAATCCTAAGAAGCCGATGAGATACGGCTAAACGAAACAAGCAACACAATACTATGCCTGAGTTGAACCAAAAAATTGACTCACAAAAACGTAGCAAATATTTACTACGTGAGACTGTTATTACCGTTATAGCTTGCTATGATAACAAGCAAAACAAAAGGTGCTGATAGATATTATTTAGATTCTATATTGAGATAATAAATAGCAAGACAGTCGCAGGCAAAATGATAATGCAGAGTTATGTGCTTATTGGTGCTCACAAACTTAATATGTATAAGGCGATATAGAATGCGGCGTTCACTATCCTTTAATCCTATACATTAGTCAAAAACAGTACTAAATATAGTGGGCAAAACTGCATAAGATATCAACATAACCTATTGTAAATACGGCAATAAATTATTGTAACGACAATATCTTCCTATTGGAATGTTTTTATTACTTTTTTGCACAAAAATCGGTACATCAACGTGCTATAACACCATTATTTGATACCACTACATTCAATAGCTATTTAAAACAGGAAACTTATGAGTAAGATGGAAAAACTAGATGACTTTCATCTCACGATTGCTGAGATTAAGAAAAAAGATTACCCGCAATTAAAAGCCTTAATGGATCGTGTCTATGTAAACTTGGGTGGCGCATGGTCAAAGACAACCATTCATACTTTGATTGACGCTTTCCCTGAAGGTCAGATTGCTTTGTTTGATCATGATCAGCTGATTGGTATCGTGCTCTCTATGCGCGTTGACTATGCCAAATTTTCAAACCCGCACACTTATGACGATTTGATTGGGCAAAAAGAAATCATTAGAGACAATCCAGAAGGTGATGCCATTTATGGTTTAGATGCACTCATCGACCCTGATTATCGCGGCTACCGCCTCGGTCGTCGTCTGTATGATGCGCGCAAGGAGCTGTGCCGACAGTTAAACTTCCGCGCTATCTTAGCCGGTGGACGCATACCTAACTATCATAACCATAAAGATCTGACTCCAGGCGAATATATTGATGCCGTTGAAAGCCGTGAAATTCACGACTCAGCTTTGTCGTTCCAGCTGTCTAATGGCTTTATCGTTAAACGTATTTTGACTGCCTACCTACCAGATGATAAACAATCAAAGGGCTTTGCTACCTTGCTTGAGTGGGCAAATATTTACTATGAGCCTAAAGACTATAAGCCTAATACTCGCAAGTCTGAAGTGCGTATAGGTGGTATTCAGTGGCAGATGCGTGAAGTCGAATCACCTGAAGAATTACTGCAACAGGTTGAGTTCTTTGTCGATATCATGGCTGACTACAACTCAGACTTTGCTTGCTTACCTGAGTTTTTCAATGCGCCATTGATGGGTCTATGCGAAGAAACCGATCAAAATATTGCCATTCGATTTTTGGCGGGTTATACCGAGTGGTTCAAAAATGAAATCTCGCATTTAGCGGTCAGCTATAACGTCAACGTCATTACCGGTTCGATGCCGTTACTGGACGAAGACGATACCTTATACAACGTCAGCTATCTGTGCCGCCGTGATGGTACGGTTGAAGAGCAACGCAAGATTCATATTACTCCGCATGAGCGCAGCGCTTGGGTAATCGAAGGTGGCGATGAAGTCAAAGTATTCGACACGGATGCGGGTCGTATCGGCATCTTGGTCTGCTACGATGTTGAGTTCCCTGAGCTTGCACGTCTGATGGCACTTGATGACATGGATATCTTGTTTGTGCCCTTCTGGACTGACACCAAAAACGGCTATCTACGTGTCCGCCACTGCGCGCAAGCCCGTGCTATCGAAAACGAATGCTATGTGATGATTTGTGGTTCAGTCGGTAACTTACCGCAAGTTGAGAGTTTAGATATTCAGTACGCTCAGTCGTCGATTTTTTCACCGTCAGACTTTGCGTTCCCGCATGATGCGATTATGGCAGAGACCACTGCCAACACGGAGATGGTGTTCTTCTCTGATGTAAACTTGGACAAGCTGACTCACGTTCGTCACGAAGGCTCAGTACATAACTTAATCGATCGCCGTGATGATTTGTTCAGCTTAAAGTGGAAGCGCAAAGCCAAAGTTCCAGCGAGCAAGTTAAGTGATGAGCAGCGCCGCGAAAATTCAGGCAGCGTACTGATTGGTGATCCATTACAAAACCGAGCACAAAAGCCGTAGTTAATTGTAGTTAGTTATGGTCGGTTGACGTCGCACACTTATAGTAGACTTTATAAATAATACGGCTGATTTTCAGCCGTTTATTTTTATCTACTGTCGACTCTTCATGCAATGATCATATAGGCAATCACGATAAGATAAGCAGTGACGATAAGCCATTATTTTAGAACAACTGAAAATAACTGAAAACAACATGCAAACTAAAAAGCGGACGTCATGACGACTGATATTGAGCAAACAGAACTAAAGGCAAAGAAGCAGCCGAAGCGAAAGATCATTTCGATACTTAAAACGATAATGTTATATGGTCTCATGTTTGTCGTGATCTATAGCGTGGTCAATTGGTGGCGACAGCCTATTATGCCTGCCAACCCTCAATTGCAACTGACCGATTACCAAGGGCAAACTATCGATTTGGCAGCGATGAGTCATGAGCGGCCTACACTGGTATACTTTTGGGGTATGTGGTGTTCAGTCTGTAGTTTTACTTCGCCCACTATCAATAAACTAGCAGCAGATAACTATCCCGTTGTCACTGTTGCCGTACAGTCCGGCTCAAACCAAGAGTTACGCGGCTACCTCGATCAGCATCAGTTTGATTTCACCACCATAAATGATCAACAAGGCAATATCTTTGCAGATTGGCAAGGACAAATCACACCGTCCTATGTGGTATTAGAGAATGGCGAGATGACACAAGGGCTAACAGGGATTCAGCCATTATGGTCATTGAAACTGCGCTTATGGTTGGCGTCTGTTTTTTAGTACTTGAGTCGTACTTTATGCTTCAATAAATAATCATTCAAAGAGCTTATAGCTATGTCTTCACCAATGATATATGACGTAGATAAACGATTGATATTGGACAAAATTGGACTGACCTCGCACAGCTCTTTTTACCCTACCCTTTTTGTCATATAATAGCTGCCGATCTAAATATTTTTTTGAATTATTTTTACTAGCATATTTTATGTTGCAATCGTCTCGTTACCATTTATTATTGACGTAACTATTTACCGACTAATGAGCGACAATGGGTATTTATTGACATGATGGTTGATAAACCGACTATGATGAGCAATATACCTACTATTAGTAATTAAGCATTATCAATACCGCGTGACCCTCAGTACTATATTGAACTACATCGAGCCTTGTATCCGGTTTTGAACCGACACACAAACCTACCTTTTAAAAAGATACCTTCTATGACTGATAAAAGCACTGACACACCAAGCCAAGATTACAAAGACACGCTGAACCTTGCGGATACGCCATTTGCGATGCGCGCAAACCTTGCCAAGCGCGAGCCAGATTGGTTGGCTGCTTGGGAAGCGGATGACGTGTACGGTAAAATTCGTCAGGCGCGTGCTGGTGCAACCAAGTATATTTTGCACGATGGCCCTCCATACGCCAATGGTCAGATTCACTTGGGTCACGCAGTCAATAAAGTACTAAAAGACATTATTGTAAAATCAAAAACCTTATCAGGATTTGATGCGCCTTATGTCCCTGGTTGGGATTGTCATGGTCTGCCAATCGAACAAAAAGTCGAAGCTAAGGTTGGTAAAGTCGGTCAAAAAGTGTCTGCTACCGAATTCCGTGGTCTATGCCGCGAGTATGCGAGTACTCAGATTGAACTGCAAAAAGCAGACTTCAAGCGCTTAGGTGTGTTTGGTGATTGGGACAACCCTTATCTGACCATGAACTTCCATCAAGAAGCCAACATCGTACGTGCGCTTGCCAAAATCTATGACAATGGTCATGTGACTCGCGGTATGAAGCCGGTCAACTGGTGCTTGGACTGTAGCTCTGCCCTAGCAGAAGCAGAAGTAGAATATCAAGACAAAGTCTCTGACGCGATCTATGTCAGTTTTGATGTACTTGGTACAGATAAAGTAGCTGCATTGGCTGAAATAGCGGGCAATATCGCTGCTGTTATTTGGACCACCACGCCATGGACACTACCTGCCAACCAAGCTATCTCAGTACATCCTGAGCATAACTATAGCGTGGTCGCTACTAAAAAAGGCAATCTGTTACTCGCAGCGGATCTTGTCGAAACTGCGTTAAGTGAGCTAAAACTAGAAAATAACGGCATCCTAGCAACTGTATCAGGCAGCGAGCTTGAAGGCCTACATGCCCAGCATCCACTAATTGCAGACCGTCAAGTGCCACTCATTTTGGGCGATCATGTAACTACTGATAGTGGTACTGGTCTGGTACATACTGCACCTGGTCACGGTTTAGACGATTATATCGTTGGTCTAAAATACAACTTACCAGTGGAAAACCCCGTAAGCGGTACGGGCGTTTATTTAGATAGCGCTGCAGTATTTGCAGGCGAGCACATCTATAAAGCCAATCCAAAAATCATTGCTGCACTACATGAAAATGGTCATCTAATCAGCCATACCAAAATTGAGCATAGCTATCCGCATTGCTGGCGTCATAAGTCGCCAATTATTTTCCGTGCTACGCCTCAGTGGTTTATCAATATGGAAACCAAAGGCCTACGTGCTCGCGCGCTTGCTGACATCCCTACAGTCAACTGGACGCCAGCGTGGGGACAAAATCGTATCGAATCAATGATGACGGGTCGTCCTGATTGGTGTATTTCGCGTCAGCGTACGTGGGGCGTGCCGATTACTTTCTTTACGCATAAGGAAACAGGCGAGCTGCATCCAAACACCCTTGAGCTAATGGAAACTGCGGCGCAAAAAATCAATGAAGGCGGCGTAGAAGCGTGGTTTGATGCTAGCTGTGAAGATTTCTTAGGCAGTGAAGCCGCTGACTATGACAAAGCTACCGATACACTAGACGTTTGGTTTGACTCAGGCACAACGCATTTTGCGGTACTTGATCAACGTGATGAATTGACCAATCCAGCTGATATGTATCTAGAAGGCTCTGACCAGCATCGCGGCTGGTTCCAGACGTCACTACTGACGTCAGAAGCGATGTATGAGCGTCCACCGTTTAAGCAAGTACTGACGCATGGCTTTGTGGTCGATGAAAACGGTCGCAAAATGAGTAAGTCACTTGGCAACATTATCACCCCGCAAGAAGAGATCAATAAAACAGGCGCGGATATGCTGCGTCTATGGATTGCCTCAAGTGACTATCGTTATGAGATGAGCGCGGGTAAAACGGTCTTTAAAGGTGCGATCGATATGTATCGCCGTATCCGTAATACCTTACGTTTCTTACTTGCCAATACCGATGACTTCAATCCAGCGACTGATAGCATTGATATCAATGAATTGGTTAGCCTTGATAAATTCATCATTGAGCGCGCACAAACCGTACAAGCGCAAATCATTAGCGCTTATGATGCGATGGACTTTCACCAAGTCACTCAGCACGTGACAGCGTTTTGCTCGCAAGACTTGGGTAGCTTCTATCTAGATATTATCAAGGATCGTCAGTACACCACGCAGGCAGATGGTCAGCCTCGTCGCTCTGCGCAGACGGCTATCTACCATATCACTCATGCACTGATTCGCTGGATCACACCGATCTTGTCATTCACGGCGCAAGAGGCTTGGGAAGTACTGAACCAACGTGAGGCTGATAAAGGCGGCTATGTATTCACTCAAGAGTGGTACGAGTTCCCAGCATTTGAGCTAAGCGCCATCAGCAATGATGACTGGCAGCGTATTATGTTTGCCAAAGACATGGTAAACAAGCATATCGAAACCGCACGTGGTGAAAAAATTATCAATGCCAACTTGTCTGCCGACGTGAGCTTATATGCTGACGGTGCTATGCATGAGAGCTTAGCCAAGCTGGGTGAAGAACTGCGCTTTGTATTGATTACTAGTAACGCAGAACTAAAGCCAATGAGCGAAGCACCTGCTGATAGTATCAAGCAGACAGACGATACGACCGCAGAAAGTACAGATGAAGTTATCGACTTAGTCGTGCAAGTCAGTGCAGCTACCGGTACTAAGTGCGTACGCTGCTGGCACATCCGTGATGATATCGGCACAGATAGCGCCCATCCTGAGCTATGCGGTCGCTGCGTGACCAATGTCAGTGGCGATGGCGAGGTGCGCCATTATGCCTAACCCAACAGATACACCTGATAGCCAGCACAATAAGCCGTCGCAAGCTGAGGTTGATCATTCGCCTCAGCCTGCTCATGCGACTACAGGTAGCTCGACCACACCTAGAAGTCGATTGACCAAGACACCAAAAATGGTAGCTAACGGTAGTCGTGCTTTTATGTGGTATGCGCTGGCGCTGATTATCATTGTCATAGATCAGTGGACCAAGTGGCTGGCAGAAACCAAGCTGACCTTTCATGATCCAGTGCCAGTGATCGAGCCATTTCTTAATTGGACACTCGCTTATAATTATGGCGCAGCATTTAGCTTTTTGGCAGATGCTGGCGGTTGGCAAAAGTGGTTTTTTTCAGGACTGGCATTACTCATGTCGCTGTTTTTGATTATCTATTTGCTCAAAGCGCCTCGCAAAGCCACACTACTCTCGCTTGGACTTGCCATGGTATTGGGCGGTGCGCTTGGTAATTTGATTGACCGCTTACTACATGGTCATGTGATTGACTTTATCCATGTGCACTATGCCGATGTTTGGCATTATCCGATTTTTAATATTGCAGATATTGGTATTTCTATCGGTGTATTATTGATTGTCATTGACATGCTGTTTTTGGAAAAGAAGCGTGAAATGCCACGTTCATAACCGTCTATAGCTAGAGATAATAGTTCAATTTATAAATTGAAAAGGTGGGTTACGCAGTCGTAACCCACCTTTTTTTATCTGCTATTAAAAACAATTTTTTATATAAACATTGATGTCACCAACTATAGCAGTATCTATAATATAGTTATAGAAACTCTGTTAATAAATCAGTGACAGTCTCTAAGCCACCACCTGCCAATAAAAACAATAGCCCTGCCATATTGATGACAACGGTCAAATAATAAGTCACTCGAAACTCAGGCTTTTGTGATTTGTGACGCAGATACGTCTGAGCCAATAGCGCACCTACCCAACCGCCAAGCGCGCTTAGTATATGTAATTTAGACTCAGGCGTACGCCAGTCGCCACTTTGCGCAGCAGCTTTGTCTTTGGCATACATGCCATAAGTAATAATCCCTAGCACGACGTACCAGCCGACCACTAGCCAGCTTAGTTTATCTGTCGCTGCTAATAAAGCTAAGACACCATAAAAAGCCAGTCCAAGAAACGAGCGTTTCTTTTGGCCCGCTTCAAACTCTGCTTGATGGCTACGTTTCTGATTGCGCTGACGGATCTGATGATTTTTTTGTGCCATTTTTTGCTGTACAAACCCAAGCTCTTGTACTTGCGTGGCTCGCTTGCGTCCCTCCGCATCTTGTCCAATGCTAAAGACCACTGCCTCACCGATGTTAGGACGGCGCTGAGCCTTAAACTCACTCACATGAAAGAAGACAGACTCGCCCGCTTCAGTTTCAATAAAGCCAAACCCTTTATCGTCCTGCCATTTTTTGACAGTGCCTTGTTGTTTATTCACTACCGACACCTCATATCTTTTAGAATTGCCAATTATAGTACACCATCTGCGTTACATTATTGACGCTTACATCTGGTCTTAGATGGCTTATTATTTCTTACACTATAATACTGCAATTAAAAACACTTTAATCAAACGCATTATTTTCTATTCTAGCAACCGATGGCTTTTTATTATGACTCAATCTCAATTTATTAACCCAAACGAAGACACTCGTATCGCTTACGGCAGCCTCGTTAAGCTGCACTTTGAAGTTTCACTAGAGAACGGCACCATCATCGACTCAACCTTTAATCGTGATGCACCTGTGTCTTTGACCATTGGTGATGAGAGCTTGTTACCTGGTTTTGAGAAAGTACTGATGAACTTGCGCGCCGGTGACACTCGTACCGCACACCTTGAGCCAGAGCAAGCTTTTGGTGAGTGGAATCCTGAAAACATCCAACATTTTAGCCGTACTCAGTTTGCGCTAGTCGCTGACAATCCAGAAATTGGCATGATGGTTGAGTTCGAAGACAAAGGGAAAAACACGCTGCCCGGTACGATCAGTGCCATCGATGATGATCAAGTCGAAGTCGACTTTAATCATCCGCTTGCTGGACAAGACGTGTTGTTCAAAGTAAAAATCTTTAAAGTCACACCGCCTGGTGTCACAGGCATCAAGTTAATGTAGCCGTTTAAAAACTAACGAAAACTCGTTAAACGTTAACTAAGATAAAAACTAGCGACGATAAAAATTAATATCGATAAAAACAGCCAAAAGGGAGACTTATATGCAGTATCAAACGTTACCGCAACTCAATGAAAAAGTATCTAAAATTTGTCTAGGCACGATGACGTGGGGACAGCAAAATACTGAGTCCGAAGCACATGAGCAAATGGACATGGCGCTCTCTGAGGGTGTGAACTTTTGGGATACCGCCGAGATGTACCCGTCACCACCAGATAAAGACAAACAAGGTGATACCGAGCGCTTTATGGGTACTTGGTTTAACAAGACTAAACAGCGTGACAAAGTTATTCTCGCTAGCAAGATATCGCCAATGAACTTTTTGCGTGATGGTCAAACGCGCTTTAATGCCGATCACATCAGCAGCGCTATTGACGGGAATTTGGAACGTCTACAAACCGACTATATCGATATCTATCAGCTGCATTGGCCTGAACGCCAAGCGAATTTCTTTGGTCAGCGCGGCTATGATGAAGAGATGGCAGCACAGTCATTAGACGATTTAACGCCATTTCTAGAGACTATTCAGGCCCTGAATGATGAGATCAAAAAAGGTCGTATTCGTGCTTATGGTTTATCGAATGATACCGCGTGGGGACTCATGCGCTACCTATGGGAAGCAGATAAAAACGGTCTAATTCCACCACTTACCGTACAAAATCCATATAGCCTATTGAACCGTTTATACGAAGTCGGTATGGCAGAGATTGCCCATCGTGAAAATGTGGGGCTACTTGCATATTCACCGCTTGGTTTTGGCGTGTTGTCTGGTAAGTATCTTGATGGCAAACGTCCAACTGGCGCACGCCTCACAATGTACGATCGTTTTGGACGTTATGTGAATGAGCAAGCCAAATCAGCCACTGAACAATATGCCAAGATAGCTGCTGATGCAGGTCTGGACATGGCGCAGATGTCATTGGCTTTCGTAAACTCTCGTCACTTTGTCACCAGTAACATCATTGGGGCAACCACGACCGAGCAACTCAAATCAAACATCGATAGTGTCAATGTGGAGCTAACAGCAGATGTCTTAGAAGCGATTGAAGCGGTGCACACACAGCAGCCTAATCCATCGCCATAGTTGGTATTTTATAGAGACTGGATGTTAATAGAGCCTGCTGGATAAATAAGATTATGCATGCTCTATTAAACTTCCTATAAAAAAGGGCGCAAATCGTTTCGATTTGCGCCCTTTTATTAACTGGCTGAGATTAGCTATACTAGCTCAACTCTAAGTAATCATTCTTCAACTGGTGCGCTAAGGACTCTTGAATGTAGATCTGCTAGCCCTTCATTCATGCGTGCTTGTAATAAATTGGTCAGCTCACTCTTGTTACGACCTTCTGGATCTATAGGCGCAAGTGGCAACACGTAAGCGGTCACGTTTTTGCTATCGAGCACTTTTTTCATACTTTCTTTCATTGTAAGCTTACCATAGTATGGCAATGCGTCGCTTAGTGTGCCATCTTTATTGACATAAGCGATGATGATCGGTCTGATAGGCACATCAGCATCTATGGCTGCTTGCAGCAATGTTCCATGAATGCGCTTTACTTTTTTACCACTAGTGGTCGTCGCCTCAGGGAAGAAAATAATCGAAAAACCTTTGGCTAAAAAGTCAGCAATCTGCGCCGATACTGAGCTTGCATCACCGGAACCACGCTCGATGAAAAGCGTCCCTGCGGCATGAGCAAGTTTGCCAAATACAGGCCATTCACCGATTTCAGCCTTGGATAAAAAGAACGCTGGGCTCACAGTACCAACGACAGGGATATCCATCCATGACACGTGATTCGATACCCACAAGCCATGGAACTGCTCTACAGGTTCCACTTCTACCACTTTTACCCCAAAAGAGCCTGCCATCTTGCGGCAGAATGTCTGGATATAGCGTGGTAGGGTTTCGCGTGGTGGCTGCTTAAAGGCACCGATACGCTTCGCCGCGCGTATGCCGCCGACCATAGTCGTGGTCATACCAGCAACCTGTCTACCTCGGCTCAACTGTCGTCTGAGTGAAAAGCTTGATTTAGCTTGGCTCATCTTCGCCCTCATGATTAAATAACGGGTGTTTAATAGTCAAAAAACGAGCCCAGTATAACAAAGTTCGCACACTCAGTGATAGCTTGTTCACTCAGTGAGTGCCGACTTTTATACAAACGGGTAATAAAGCAGATTTATAAAAAATTATCCGCAGCAAACGCTGTAACATAAAACCATCGCTAATTATGCTAATACGCTTTAATATCAAGTGATAAGACCATATATAGATAATCATATGAACGCTACGTCAAAGCTTATTGAGCTGATTATAGCGAGACATTTACTTTATTAAATAGGTGATACTCTTTGGATTATTTTGAAAGACATGAAGGTGGCGAACGCGCCATTTTAGTACATTTAGACATCCGCCAAATTCAAGATCCTGATGATCTTAGTGAATTTGAGCTGTTGGCTGATTCAGCAGGTGCCGATCGTTTGGCATTAGTCACTGGATCACGCTCGCGCCCTGACGCCAAATACTTCGTTGGTAGCGGAAAAGCAGAAGAAATCGCAGAACTAGTGCGCGAACACGAAGCCGATATCGTACTGTTTAACCACAGCCTGTCGCCATCACAAGAGCGTAATATCGAAGCGCTAGTGAAGTGCCGCGTGTTGGATCGTACTGGTTTAATTTTGGATATTTTTGCCCAGCGTGCCCGTACCTACGAAGGTAAGTTGCAAGTAGAGCTGGCTCAGCTTAATCATCTATCAACGCGTCTGGTACGTGGTTGGACGCATTTGGAACGTCAGAAAGGTGGTATTGGTCTGCGTGGACCGGGTGAGACTCAGCTTGAGACCGATCGCCGTCTACTACAGACTCGCGTCAATCAGCTAAAGAGCAAACTAGAAAAAGTCCGTCAGACCCGTGCGCAAGGCCGCGCTCGTCGCCAAAAATCAGACGTACCGACCATCTCATTGGTCGGCTACACCAATGCGGGTAAATCTACTTTGTTCAACCGTTTGGTCGATGAAAACATCTACGCTGCTGATAAGCTATTTGCGACGCTAGACCCTACTCTACGCCGTTTAGACTGGCAGGGAGTTGGTCGTGTCGTCTTAGTCGATACAGTTGGTTTTGTTCGTCATCTACCGCATGAGTTGGTTGAGTCTTTTCATGCAACTCTAGAAGAAACACTAGAAGCAGATTTGTTATTGCACGTCATTGATTCTTCTAGCGAAGACATGCACGAGCAGATTCAGGCGGTTAAAGAAGTATTGGCAGAAATCGATAACGATGTACCTGTGCTCAATGTCTACAACAAGATTGATTTGACTGATGAGCCTGCACATATCGGCTATGCTAGCGAAGGTCAGCCAAACCGCGTCTATGTTTCTTCTAGACAGAACCTCGGCATGGAGGAGCTAACGCTTGCCGTACAGCAATTGTTGACAGGTAAACTGACGACGTTTGATTTAACCTTGCCGTATGATGCTGGACAGTTCAAAAACACTCTATATGAATTGGGTGTTATTGAAGAAGAAAGCTATGACGATACGGGTCGTGAATGTCTGACGATTCGTTTGCCAAGTGACCGTCTAAGACAGCTACTGGGTCAAGCTAACTTGAAACCTATCGATGTGTTGCCGCTTGCACAAGCAACACTACTGATGCCGGTACTCGAAGAGTTTGAGAAGGTTGACGACGTTGAAGAGCCGACTATGACAGAGGCTGAGGAAAAAGCATTTGATGAGTTTGATGCATTACACTCAGAAACAGCTGATTCAGAAAAATAATCGTTATTTCTGTAGAATAATAACTATTGTTAAAGTGAGTCATTTGCGGCAGTAATCGAATGAGTATTTGATTCATACTGTTAGATCATAAACCCTTATATAGTACGTTAAAATAGAATAGACGATATCCATTGATATCGTCTATTTTTTTTGGATATGACGAGTCACGGTGCATAGGCTTTATTAGTTGCTCCACTCTCTATATAATCGCCTGTTATACATTCAACAAATATTGATAGATAGCGTTAATACTTTAAAAGTGAATCATTGCTACTATCAGTATTTATAGCATCATTTTCTACGTTGTATTCTTGGTGTGATCACGCATTTTGTTTTGTACACCATCCATTTATATCTGACTTGGCCAGAATTGCTTATGAAGTCTGCTCACTCTCCCCATCTTCCACTATGGCTTGCGTTAATTCTAACGTTGACCATGGTTATCGTTGTTCGAGAAACGGCGGTTGTTCTCTGTCAAATGGCAGGCATCGAAAAAGCGGCCAATATTGTCGGTTTGGTTGCGATGTTTGTTATTTTGATGGCGTGGCGATTGCTTAAAGGGTTGCCGAGTTGGCTCACACAGGCCAGTAATACTTTACTAGTCGATAGTGGTTTTGCCTTCTTACCCGTTTCTGCTGGTGCAGGCTTGTTGCTATTTGCTCTAGGAGATGAGCTATTGGGTGTGATGATAACGATGATCGTTAGTACGCTCATACCACTGTGGGGACTAGCATTATTGGCCAATCGTTGGCTCAATCACGCTGCAAATACTGATAGTACAACTACCACTGAGCAAAAGGGACAGCCGTGAGCTGCGGAGAGATATTATGACTTTTGACAGCGTATTTATGGCAACCCTAGCCGCAATATTATTGACATTAGCAGCACACGTAATTGCACGTGTATTGGCACGTAAATTATCATGGCTACCGATGGTCATTACCGCACTTGTCCTCGTGCTTGTTTTCCTATTTGTACTGCAGTGGGATTACAACAACTATTACAGCGCGGCAAAACCTGTATTTGACCATCTGTTGGGATATGTGACAGTACTTCTGGCTGTACCACTGGCGGCGATGAACTTTAAAGGCTTACCAGTCAAAAAACTCACTCTAATTGTCGCTATCGCTAGTGTCGTTGGCGCATTATTGCCTATGTCACTGGCCTATTTATTTTCGCTCAGTCATGAGACCCTATTGGCTTTCGCTACCCGTTCTGTTACGACGCCTATTGGCTTGAGTGTCGCAGATTTAATCAAAGCACCACTGGCAATGGCTAACCTAATTATCATCGTCTCAGGTCTGATAGGTGGTACGGTCGCTCGCTTTTTGTTCCGCGGTATCAATGACGACCGAGCCAAAGGTCTAGCACTGGGGTTAGCAGCTCACGCGTTTGGAACAGTAGAGGCATGGCAAATCAGTCATACAGCAGGACGTTATGCTGCATTTGGCTTGGCAGTGAACGGGTTGGTTACTGCGGTTTGGGTGCCTATTTTTATCAGCGCTATTGGTATCTAGTCATCACTAAAACCCTACCTAAACTATTCTTATATTTTTAAAAATTTAACCATTAATAGGCTTATTTACTGTTGATTTCAGATTAAAGATCACCTCGACTATTCAAATGTCATTATTATTTCTTAAAAAATTGAGACACTTTATTTATATGAATTCATAAGCGCAAAAAGCCCACTGCAAATGGCTCATTAAGTCACTTAGAAAAGTTAGTGTATTGATTTATCTAAGGTTATTTAATAATAGAAATCTGGGTTTACAACTTAGTTTGTCAATCTGATGCGCCAAAAAGTTATTATATGTTATAGTAAGCAACTATTATTTTTTGTATCTATTGCAAGTGGTTCCTTATTGAAAGTAATAATTGCTCAGCTGCTGTCCTCACGGTGGGCTAAATAATTCTGCAAACTCAGTAACCGCTTAAGCGCCTAAATCAACGCATATGTAGGCAAAACAATTTGCTGTTATTCGATAAAAAGTGATTTTACTATGATAAATACGGCTACTTTGATGACTCGCTGCTTATCTCCCCTTTTACTAAGTGCCATTGCTCTTTCGACCTTTTCTATCGCTGCCAATGCAGGCAATATGTATATCTACAAAGACAAAGGTGGACAAGTACTGTTGACCAACGTCAATCCTAGTGGAAATTTTGATAAGTTTACGAAAAAAGTAAAAGTAACTTATTATAAAGACTCTAAGATGTATGATGGAAGTAGCGATAGCTATGGTAGCAGCGCCGCTAGCAACAGCGGAAGTCGCAACTCTTACGACAGCTACATTCGTGCGTCCGCTGAGCGCAATGGTGTTGACCCTGCCCTTATGAAAGCGATGATGCACACTGAATCAGCTTTTAATCCAAACGCACGCTCACCAGTGGGTGCACAAGGCCTTATGCAGTTAATGCCAGCGACTGCGCGCCGTTTCAATGTCAGCAATCCTTGGAACCCTGCAGATAATATCGAAGGATCAGCCAAATATATCGCGTGGCTCATGCGCCGCTTCAACAATAATGTCGAACATGCTGTCGCAGGCTACAATGCAGGTGAAGGCAATGTCGATAAATACGGTGGCATTCCTCCGTTCAAAGAAACACGTAACTATGTTCAAAGAGTGATGAGCCGTTATCATAGCTTGTATAAGAACGATGCCGGACTGTTTGGTGCAAGTATCAGTGCTAACAATCAAACCAGTAGCACCAGTACAAGTAGTGGCTTACAAAATGTCAGTTACGGCACCAGCAGCAATGTGAATAGTGCCAGCTATGCCAACTCTGCCTATGCGGCTTTACGCTAAGCCAGTTACCTAAAAGCCAGACATAAAAAAGCCCATTAACGAATTAATAGGCTTTTTTATGTCTGGATGCTTTATGTCTTGAGGCTTCATATTTTGATGCATTAAGAGTAATAAAGCCAAACTGTGAGCCACAATTAAGTACTCACAGCCTGATCCAATACTATTTGGTACTTACTTGTTGGCAGCCTGAGTTGCAGCAACTTCAGCAGCGAAGTCTTCTTGCTTCTTCTCGATGCCTTCACCAACTTCTAGACGTTTGAAGCCAAGTACTTTTACGCCTTCAGCTTTTAGGACTTCGCCAACTTTCTTGTCGTTGTCCATGACGTATGGCTGACGTAGTAAAGTTACTTCGTCTAGGTACTTACGTAGGCCACCTTCAATCATTTTTTCAACGATGTTATCAGGCTTGCCAGACTCACGAGCTTTTGCTTCGATGATGTCTTTTTCGCGTGCCAATACGTCAGCAGCAACATCTTCGTCATCTACAGCAACAGGGTTGAATGCAGCGATATGCATAGCAAGGTTCTTACCAGTGTCAGCGTCGCCACCTTCATAAGATACCACTACACCGATACGCAGACCATGACGGTATGCAGCGATGTTAGCACCTTCAAGGGTTTCAACACGGCGAATCTGGATGTTTTCACCGATTTTCTGTACTAGTGATACACGTGCTTCTTCAACAGTCTGACCTTCGCCATAAGACAATTCAGAGATAGCAGCAACGTCAGTTACGTTGTTTTCTAATGCAAGGTTAGCAACTTTTTCTGCAAATGCAGTGAAGCTGTCATCTTTTGCAACGAAATCAGTCTGGCAGTTAACTTCTAACAAGAATGCTTTGTTTTCGCCTTGAGCGATGATGATAGCGCCGTCAGCTGCGATGTTACCCGCTTTTTTAGCTGCTTTAGCTTGACCAGATTTACGTAGGTTATCAATGGCAACTTCAACATCACCGTTTGATTCTTCTAACGCTTTTTTACATTCCATCATGCCAAGACCAGTACGGTCACGCAATTCTTTTACCATTTTGGCAGATACTTTTACTTCTGTCATAAGAGTTACCTTAGTATAGTTATGTATAGGAGTGCTGTATTTCTAAATGCTGTATTTCTATTCAATATCTTGGTATTACTTAAAATCTAGCAGACAGCTCGTTTTGAACGATTACTAATATAGCCATAAATGATGTCAAACAAATAACATCTCTATAATATAGCGATATGACCAGTAGGAGCGATAATACTCGCTCAATAGCTGCTCGCTTATACGCATGGCATATTAATAAGGCTTTATTCAATAACAAGGCATGACGAGTAAAACTACATCATGCCTATTATGAGCTTATACGCTGTTCAAAACATTATATGGATGCTGATAGATACACTATCAAGACATCCTTACAAAGTTAAACTTTTTAAGTCAGCTACTTATTCTGCTGGAGTTGCAGCAGCTTCTTCTGCAGCTGGCGCTTCTTCGGTTGCAGCAGGTGCTTGCTCAGCTTTACCACCAGCTTGAGTTTGTGCGTATTCTTTACCAGCGATGATAGCATCAGCCATAGAAGTTACGTACAAAGTCACAGCACGGATAGCATCATCGTTAGCTGGGATGATGTAATCAACGTTGTCTGGGCTAGAGTTAGTATCAACGATACCGATAACTGGGATACCCAAGTTCTTGGCTTCTTTAATAGCGATCGCTTCGTGATCTACGTCTACTACGAAGATAGCGTCAGGTAGGCCGCCCATGTCTTTGATACCACCTAGTGAACGCTCAAGTTTTTCCATATCGCGAGTACGCTCTAGCGCTTCACGCTTAGTTAGCTTAGCGAAAGTACCGTCTTCTGCTTGCTTTTCTAGCTCTTTTAGACGGTTGATTGACTGGCGTAGTGTTTTCCAGTTAGTCAACATACCACCTAACCAGCGATGGTCAACGTATGGCATGCCAGCGCGAGCTGCTTGCTCACGTACGATACCGCTTGCAGCGCGTTTAGTACCAACAAATAATACTTTGTTTTTCTTAGCAGCTAGGCCGTTTACGTAAGTCAACGCTTCGTTGAACGCTTTTACGGTGTGCTCTAAGTTGATGATATGGATTTTGTTACGTGCGCCAAAGATGTATGGACCCATTTTTGGGTTCCAAAAACGTGTTTGGTGACCAAAGTGAGCGCCTGCTTGTAGTAAGTCGCGCATTTCGATTTTGGTTGGATTCTTTGTAGCCATGAGAATATATCCTATTGGTTGGGTTATGCCTCCACATCACAAAAACAGCCTATTTAGCGACACGCATCTGCTACCAGTTAGTTTTCATTAGTAATGCACTAACAGATCACAAATTAATCAAGTCGCCAAACACCCAGCAATTTTTTGCCATGATGTGTGTGTCATTGGTTGGTTTAAAAAAGAAGCTATCGCTAGATTGAAGCAAATGCCCAAATCTAAACTATAAAGTGAATTATAAAAAATAGCTGCGCTGTATTTTATCACATAACGTCTTAGAATCTCCAGCAGTTTATTCGTAGCGTATCAATAAGATAAAAACAAACTATGGCGATAATAAAACAAAAAAAGCGACACATTTGCATCGCTTTTTTCATGATTGTCTTTTTAACAGCTATTTTTCAAGCAGGGTTACCGCCGTCACTCTTTTATAGTTATCACTCGTTTGCAGAGTGATTGACTATAACTTATGCAATGCAAATACCAATGACCGCCTTGTAACCACGCCACGTAAATGGTGTGATGTAGCTTTGACGGTCTTTAGGTAAATAAGACACGCTTGGCGCACTCTCTACAATGTGCGGCGGCGAGATAATAAACTCTGAACCAAACTCTGTACGAGCGTTACCTGAGATTGTATTGGCCATTTCACCCAACAAATCTTTCATCATCGTGATTGAAGAGTCAGGCTCGCCCATCACTTTGATGACTTCTCGCAACATCACGCTTGGTGCACTGACATAGACGCAGCCTTCTAAAGGCCCTGATATCTTAATGACACCGCTATAATCAAAGCCAATCGCGCTTTTGTTGTTGTTCAAGTAAGGGGTATCAATTGACACTTCCGAGCCATCGATTTGCGCAAAAAACGCATTGATCGAGCTTAGAAACACACCCAATTTTTCTACTTTAACCATAATATATTAATATCCATCTGTATTACGTGGCAGCATTAGTCTTGCAAACAAACCACAATCTCGCCTACTTGAGAATGCCAAGTGATGGGGATGATAAAAGAACGCTCATCGTTCGGCAATACAATACTTTGCGGCGCACCTTTGAACACAAATGGTACAGAGATATGAAACTCTGAGCCAAACTCTTTGCGTGCATTGCCTGCGATTGTATTGGCCACTTCCCCAGCCAGATCTACATAGTTCTCTTCACTTTTATCGGTTTCGCCCATGCTGTCTAAGATTGAAGACAGCAAGTCACGCGTCGCCGAAAAATATACCACGCCTTTTTGGCCACCAGATATACCAATCACGCCCGTATAATCGTGGACTTTTGGCTGTTTGTTTTCTAGTAAGTAAGGGGTATCAGCAATAAGCTCCTCTCCCCCAAACTGGTCAAAATAATTACTAATAATACTTAAAAAAATCTGTAGCTTTTGCTCTTTCATAATGACATCTGCTTTGGTCGATGAATGGTATTAGTCTTGCATCAGCTCATACAAAGACTCGACAAGCTCCTCTTCTGAGAAGGGCTTGCACAAAAAGCCGCTAGCACCTAGTGACAATGCTTCAATGCCGGTGGCTTTATCCGATAACGCTGATACCACTAAAATGCGTACTTCAGGATCAATCGCGATGATTTTTTCAATACATTCTAGCCCATCCATTTGTGGCATGGTTAAGTCCATGGTGATCACATCAGGACGATGGACATTGAACTTTTCGATGGCTTGAACACCACTAGTCGCTGTCGCAACCAACATGAACTTTCCTGAATCGTATGCGCGCTGAATACGGTTTCTAATAATATTTGAATCATCAACAATCATTAACTTATGCATAACTTATCTACTACCTTTAATGAAGTGCTTGTCGTCCCTGACAATATAATTACTATTTTGATTAAGCTTTAGGTAAAGTAATGACAAACCGCGTCATCTGACCCAGCTCGCTATTTACGTTAAGTTTGCCATCATACTCTTTTACTTTTGCTTTGATGATATCAAGTCCAACACCGCGACCGCCGTCTTCATCTGCGTTCTCTTTGGTAGAGAATCCAGAAGAGAACAGCTGTTTGAGCAAGTCACCTTTACTAAGCTGATTTGCCTCTTCCGTACCGAAACGACCTTCTTGAATCAGTTTATTACGGATGTTGTCATAGTTGATACCCTGTCCATCGTCTTGAACAACCAACATGAAGTTTGAACCGTTGTCTTGCACTTCCAAATCAATGGTCCCAACGTCAGGTTTGCCAGTAGTATGACGCACACTTGGTGACTCGATACCATGGACTACTGCATTACGCAGCAACTGAATACTGATTTCTTTGATTGGCTTTGCAAGATGTGCCGGAATACTGGTTTGGGTTAGCGTCGTACTTTTTAGCTGTACTCGCTTGCCTTGTCTTGCAGCAATTTCTTTTGTAAATTCATTGTAAAAAGACAATAAATCGTCATCTGCTTCATTGTCTAAGTCGATATCTAGCCCACCATCGAAGTCAGCATTGCTAGCTGCATGATCTGCTACTGGATTTTGAGTAGCGACCGGTGCTTGTATGGTTGACGCCTTAGCTGCTGACGGTGCTGAGCGGTTGATACGCTCACCCAACGTCGCAATCGTGTTCGATAAGCTAAGCAAATCATCCAAATGTACTGCCAATGGCAAGAATTCATTACCAGACAACTGACCTTGGTTTTGTAATGCATGTAACTTGTCTTCAGCATCAGAAGCAATCTTTGTAAAGCTATGTAGTTTTAGTGCTGATGCTTCACCTTTTAAGCTATGCATTTCACGATAAATAGCTTTCAATTTGCCTTCAAGCTCGTATTGTGAGCTACCAGGATTTTTCAAGATATTATTCATTTTCTCGATATGCGCTTGTGTATTACCAATAAACTCATTAATAATCTTTGGATTCACATTCAAGATAGTCGTTAACATCTCAATCTGCATATCGTTTTGTGAACGCTCTTTTTCTAGGCGCTGTTCTAAGTAGACTGCATCTGATACATCGTTCACGTTGACCAAGATACGGGCAATGTCTTTATTGTCATAAACACGTGAGAATTTAAAATCCAAGAAGCGATTATCAAGATTTTTGTCTTCAGACAAATTATGCAGCATGACTTTATTTAATGGGTTAAGTGAATCTACCAGCTTTTCTTTAACGCGAGGGTTATAGAGCTGCTCAATGAATTGCTGTGTGGTCTTGAGGTCTTTATCAGAGATACGACCGCGCAAGACATTAGTAAAGTTTTCCCCTGCCAAGCGATCAGAGCCGATGATATTGTTCAGCGCACGAGAATGCTGTTGACCAATATTCAAGTCTTTATCAAGTAGGAAAAGACCCGTATTTACCGTTTCCATAATCTCTTGCGTTTCTTGGCGAGCGGCAAGTGCTTCAGCATCCGTCTCACGTAGACGACGTACAAAGAAGAATACGAAGATTAGGAAGTAGGTAAAGATAGCGGCAACACCAAGTACCTGGATAAGACGAATGGTAGTTGCTTGACGCTCTGCACTATTAAATACATCTTTTGTCAGATTATCCAAAGAGTCGTTAATAAACAAACTTGATGTCTTCGCCTGTTCAACGGCCTGCGTCAATTCATCAGCAGACGTTACCATGATATTATCAGCATCTTTTAGATATGTTTGAATCTTAGGCTCTAGCGCTTTCCATTGCTCATTGGCCGCAGCAATATTGGTTTGTGCTTGACCATCAATTTTTGGCAAGTCATAGCTATTACCTTCTGCATCTGTAATTGTACTGCCTTGCTCAATAGCAGCAATCGAGCTGGTGATTAGCGCAGTATTTTGTTCTAAACGGCTTAGCACTCGTTGTATGTGCGGAGAGTTAGTATCCTCACCATAACTACTGTCTAAATCGAAAAGATCTTTAATTACTGCCTGTGCACTGTTTGCCACTTGGTTAGTTTGGTCAATTAAAGCCGTGTTTCGTTCTAATAAATTTGAGGTATAAAACGTGAACGCTAGCAAAGCACCGATTAGAGATAAAAATAGTGCAATTGAAATAATCAGACCTTGATAGCGCTTATTGTCGACATTAGGTACGGTTGCCATCTTCAGAATTCCTTAGTTCAATTGCTTAGTATTGGTGTCAGATTCGCTCTTTTCAGCAGGGTCAGCTTCACCCAACCAGCGCGCCTCAATTTCTTTAAATGTCCCTTTTTCTTTTAGTTTGGCAATACCTTCATTAACCGTTTTGATAAGCTGAGTATTTTCTTTTGCCATGAGCACCACTTGCTGGGCTGAAGGTGCATCTGCAGCTTCATAGGGTACAATTTTCACTTTATGCTCAGGATAGCCTTTGACGATATATTGCAAGACTGGCATATCGTACAAGAAGACATCCGTATTACCTTGAACCAAATCCTGATACGCCAAAAATGCTGTAGGTCTTGAAATTAGCTCAACTGAACTGCCCATCTCTTTTAGCGTGTCTTCTTCTTTAGAGCCTTCTAACGTACCTGCTCTTAGACCTTTTATATCGTTTAAGCCTTTTATATCGAACTTACCTTCCAAATACATGATAGTAGCTGGGTTGAAAAAGTATGGTGTTGATAGACCATATCTCACTGCCCGATCGTCTTTGTAAGAAATACCAGAAATCGCTAGATCACGCTTTCCTGTTTCGACGCTATCGAACATGTCTTGCCAAGTTTCCTTGTAAAACTCGACTTTGAACCCCTGCTCTTCACCAATAGCACGAATTGAATCAACATCAGTGCCTTGCATATTGCCATTTATGTTTGCTAAAGTCTGATAACCGTTGCTACTTAAAGTCTCTATAAGACTTGATCCTTAACTGAATAATTATTCAACACAAAAAAAGCACTCATACGCTGTGAACGTATGAGTGCTTTTTTAAAATACAGTTAACTTAAAATAGAGGCACTTTTACTCTGCGTCGTCCAAATTGAGATTACGATCAATCTTCCAAATCAGGAAAGAACCGAAACTCATTAGTGAGAACAGAGCAATACCGACCTTGAGGACTGGGTTGACTGGAAACAGGTTCAATAATAAACCGCCAAAGATACCGACTGAAAACATTAGCGAGCCTTGTAATGCACTTGCCATACCAGCACGGCGTTTCTGAAAAGCGAGCGCAATTGCAGAAGCATTAGGCTGAGTCAAACCCAGTCCTGCGATACAAAAGAAAATACAAGCTAGTACTAGTGGCAACCAAGCATCCGTCCCTAAAAGCAAGCCAATCACGAATAGCACACCCGCAGAGATAACCTGCATCATCGCCCCAAATCGCAAAATACTTAGTATTCGAAAGCGGTTGGTAAGCCATTGGTTCAACTGAGTCAAACCTACAAAACCTGCCGCATTCATTCCGAACAACCAAGCGAAATGTGTCGCTGAGACGCCATAAGTATCCATGATTAGCTCTGAAGCGGAGCTGATATAGACAAACATCGCCCCCATTAACAATCCGCCACCAATTGCTGGGTAATTAAAAGTCGGATCTTTTAATAAATCCCAATATTGACTGAGCACTTCTCTTGCAGGGCGTACGTTACGGTTTTCTTCAGTCAAAGTTTCAAAAAAGAAAAACTTAGTAAGTAGCAAGTTTAGAGCGCCAAATGCAGCTAAGAACCAAAATATAGAGTGCCAATCAAAAAACTGTAAGAATAGCGCGCCAAGCGATGGTGCCAATATGGGTGCTAAGCCCATCACTAAAATCATGATGGAAAAAGCTTTTGCCGTTTGTTTTGCAGTGAGGCGATCTCGAATCGCAGCGCGAGTAACTACTGCACCTACACACGCGCCCAATGCTTGTAAAGTACGGCCTGCAAACAGTACGTACTCATTATCAGTAGTCGCACAAAGGATAGAAGCGATAACATACAGCGTCATACCTATATATAAGGGTTTGACACGGCCAACACGGTCACTGAAAGGTCCGTAAAATAGCTGCCCAAATACCAAACCTAAAAAATATGCAGGGACAGAGTTGGCCATAAAGGCCGTTGAAACACCGAAATCATCGGCCATCGATGGTAGCGCTGGCAGATACATATCAATGGATAATGGGCCCACCGCAACCATCAGCCCAAGCATCATAATCCATGCAACAGGCAAATCAGCAGAGCGCACTCGCTCAGAAGCGATAGGTTTGTTTGGAAGGGAGGGTTTTGAAGCAGACATATTTAGACCGTTTTATATAGTGGCTATTATTTTTGATATTTTATTTTTCGACGTTTAATTGCTTGCACGTGTTGTTAGGTAGGCTTTCGTCATTTTACTGGCTTATCCAGTAATCAAAATAGATACCTTTAACAACAATAGTGCATCTTTACCCACATCGGTGCAAGCAGACAATGCTATATCGTGCTATCTGCTTGCATTTCAATGGCTATAAGATAATGGCGAAACAACCGCTAACAATTAAAGATCGTCAAAATAATTTATCAAAATATGTCTGGTTTTCTTAGGTAGCAATTTCTTTTATTAGAATGAATCAAACGAAAATAACACTAGAAAATTTACTGATAGCAAAAATTTAGCGGAATTGACGTTTGCCAAATAAGGTGCTGGCCTGCTTTGCTTTTCTAAGAGCAAGCTTACGATTGCGACCAAGCATCATTTTAAGCTGCCATGCTTTTTCTTTATATAAAGTCTTAGCAGGTTGATCGTACATCGCATTTATCACGCGTTTGCTTGCTAGCACCGCATCAGGAGAGCGCTCTGCAAACTCGGCAGCAAGCTTTTGTGCTTGTTCAAGAGGTGCTTCACTACAATGGCTAATCAAGCCTAATTCTTTGCCTTCATTAGCATCGATGATACGAGCGCTCATGGCGAGCTCTTTTAAAGTGTCTTCTCTTAGAACTCCAAATGCCGATTGGGTCAGTCCCATATCTGGCACTAACCCCCATTTAGCTTCCATAATAGATAGTTGACAGTCAGGATGGCTGATACGTATGTCACAAGCCAACGACAACTGTAACCCAGCGCCGATACAATACCCTTCCAATACTGCTATGACGGGTACTGGCAGATCACGCCATACCAAACATACTCGTTGGAACGCACTTTGCCATGGTTTAATCAATTCCCAAAGCGCAAATGCTGTGTTTTTTGGATGATTTAAGTCTCCTAAATCAATACCTGCACAAAACGTCCCCTCTGCCCCATTTAGA
Organism: Psychrobacter nivimaris; assembly: GCF_009812035.1. GTDB lineage: Bacteria > Pseudomonadota > Gammaproteobacteria > Pseudomonadales > Moraxellaceae > Psychrobacter > Psychrobacter nivimaris. The sequence goes on from NZ_VZIZ01000011.1 coordinate 48,941, forward strand.
ATGACTGCGCGTATGCTTCTGTCCTTACTAATGCGACCTGCCAGCTTAATCAGCTCATTGATTACCTGAAAGCTCATGGCATTTTTTTTATGTGGACGATTTAAGGTAACCGTCAGTATGTTGTCTGTAATACTAACTTGTAAGGTCTCATACTGGTAACTTGCAATCGCGTTCATAACAATCCTTATTAATGAATAAAATAAATATGGTGCTGATATTCACAATATTAGCAGGCTTGTCTTTGTTGTACCGTAGTAATAACTGACTGTCACGATACTATAGTCAGTTTCATATACAGCACACACAGTTTGTCTAGCTGATAGCGATAAGCAAATCTAACGAGGCTACCTATCGCTCTCTGGACCTAAATGATTCTGACCTTATTACCTCATCTTCAACTTATATCATTTTCCACGTCATGTCATTTTCGCTTAAGCGATGATAATTAAGCTGCGGATAAGAAGATAAATCTACCTTTTGCAGGTTGTCTAGCGCCATTAATAATGCCTCATAATAAGGCTCAATCATTGCAAACTGCACAGGTGTCGTATGCTGTACATTCAGCAGACACTTATCTTCTAAATCTTGGCTAGCCTGACGCAATTGTGGTACACCTGTATATCGACTACCGCCCAATATACGATGGGCAATTTGTGCCAGCATATTTCGGTCATGCGCTTCCCATGCCTGAATGAGTGCCTGTTTTTCATCATTGATAGTATCGATCATCATGATAATAAGCTTGGCCGCCAATTCAGGTTTGTTCGCTGAACGAGTGAGCGCATCTTGCCAATCTAAAATGTTTGAGGTATCACTTTTGCTTATATTGTTGTTACTAAGGTCATTATTGATTTGCTCGTGTAAAGCCGAGTTAGCGTTAGCTGTCCTATCTTGAGAACTACTGTCTTGAATGCTTTGGTCTTGAGAGCTGTCGATAGACTTTGTTGGTGATTGTAGTAGTGGCGACTGACCTTGTTTTTGTAGACGTAAGCTCTCATAGCGTGGCTGAATATCACGCGCAGTATCTCGTCTATAGCCGTCACGAGGCTGGCTATCGCGCAAATAGTCATCACGGATTTTTTTCAGGGATAGTGGACGGGTAATTTTCGGCTCGCTACTGACAGAAGTACTATTACGATCTCCCCCGTCTCCTCTTATTATTGGATAAATAGCGGTTAATGTATCTGAAGATATACCTGAACTGACTTGAGTCTCCTGCCCATTTACATTGTTGGAGAACAAGTCGTTCGATAAATCATTATCATTAATTGAGTAACCGCGCAGCGAGTCAATAGGAGTTAACTCAGCCCCTGTTGGGTCGGTACCCTTTACGTTAGCACCTTGTACATTAGCATCTTGTAAATTATCATCCTGCAAATCAGAATGCTGTAAGCCAAAGCTCTGCAAATCTGTATCGGGCAGCGCGGTCAATTGTGGTGTCGTACTCTTACGACCAAGCCATTTCTGTAGCACTTGCAATAACTGAGGTTGGCTAATAGGTTTACCGACATAGTCATTGATACCGCTGGCTATAAGTTTGTCACGTTCATCTACCAACCCATGAGCTGTCAGAGCGATAATAGGGATACGACTATCCGCATTTTCGATATTTCGAATCTGCTTAGCCGCCTCATGACCTGACATACGCGGCATTTGAATATCCATAAATATCAAATCAATATTATCTTTGTCTTGCGTAGCCGCTTTATCGTCAGCGCTCGTGTCCTCATGATAGAACGCGCTGTTTGTTTTCTTATTTATCTCATCACGTGTTTCTGCTTTAGAGAGTTGCGTTTTATTCGATAGGCTTTGTTTATCGCTCTTGGCAGTTTTAATATTTTTGGTTTGCTGTTTACTGATAATCTCAATAGCATCAAACCCACTGCTCGCCGTGACTACCTGAATCCCTAGCTCGCTCAATAGAGCATCAAGCACTAATAAATTAGGCAAATGGTCGTCAACTGCCAGTACAGTGACCCCTTTCCAGCGTGGTTCCTGCAGGCTTTGCGGCGTACTACGGCTTTGCGTATCAAGCATCGCGTACAGCTGTCTTTTGTCTAATGGCTCATACAGTATGTTGGCATGATAGCGATTGAGTAGCGCTTGATCGGCCGCCACTTGATAGCCAAATACAGCAAGCTTGCCTTGATAATGCAGACGAATTTGCTTGAGGAGCGCCATCATATCGTCTTGCGTGTCATCATCAACGATGACCCAATCCCAATAGTTACCGTGCTCTTTTAGTGACTCAAGCACACCCGGTAATGAGTTGGCTTGAGTCAATTTAATCGGTAAATATTGCAGGCTGGCCTTGAGTACTTGTATGGAAGCGGTATGATTAATCCAAACCAGGACATTAAACTCATCAGTCTCGCTCGCCAGTGGCGCTAATACTGGTAATTCAATCGTTTGCCCTGTGGCTGCCTCTAGCACATCAACATGGGCTGGCATGCGAAACCAAAATGTCGCGCCTTGGTTGGCAATATTTTCTTGAGCATTATCATGAAACCCAATATCACCGCCCATCAAGCGTGTTAACTGTTTGGAGATAACCAGACCCAACCCTGTACCGCCATACTGACGTGTGATTGATGGATCGCCTTGGCTAAAGCTTTGGAACAGCATTTTTTGATCTGCTAGAGAAATGCCTTTTCCGCTATCTTGCACGCTAATCATCAGATAGTTATCACGGTGGTCATCTAAGCTCACACGCACCACCACATCACCACTATCCGTAAATTTAATGGCATTACCAACGATATTGGTCAATACTTGCTTAAGACGTAACGCATCGCCGTTGATGCGCATCGGCACATCATTGTAAAAAAGCACCGCCATGCGTAAACCCTTCTCCGCAGAGACCGGAGATAGCATATCGACCACATCATAAATAGTGTCATAGAGATCGAACTCATGGCGATCCAGTACTAGCTTGCCTGCCTCAATTTTAGAAAAATCTAAGACATCATTTACCAAAGCGAGCAAGTGTGCTGAGGACTTACGTATGGTCTGTACATACAAGTCCTGCTCAGGATTAAGCTCACCGTGACGTGCCAGCAAGTTAATAAAGCCATCGATACTGTTCAATGGTGTGCGCAGTTCATGACTGATATTGGCTAAAAACGCAGATTTTGCTTGGCTGGTTGAAATAGCTGCATCACGTGCATTTCGAATAGAGATGTTTTGCATCTCCATCTCATCAAATGCCAAACGTAAATCATCCTCAGTTTGCTCGGCATGGTCTTTGAGCTCTTGAAAGCTTCTATGTAAGCGGCGCAACGTTCTGACTAGATCTTGCTGTAATAAATTCAGCTCACCATCTGACTCTACTGGTACAGGTTGGTATAAATTATCAACATGGGTACGCTGCAACTGCAACCGCAGCTCATAAATGGGGGCAATCCAACGTTTCGAATAGATATTTAGACTCAATAATAGAATCAGGATAGTAAACAAACCAGTAATCACTAACGCCATCGCAATACGGTAGCGTGCAATGTAGAGCGGCTCGTTATCCATATCGACAAGTAACCACAATGTCTGCCCTTCAAACTCTCCCAATACACTGCCATACGCTGTGCCTACAGGCGTTGGGCGTTGTGATAAAAAGCTTGCAGAATCACTGATTAATGGCCATTCTTCATTGAGACCATAACCGACGGTTGCCAGTATTTGATTGCCTTCATTAATAATAGCAATGCGCTGTACATGCTGCTCAGACTGCATACGTCCAAGCTTATCTTGGATGCCCTCTAGCGTCGTCATCGCCGCTTGCTGGGTCCTCTCAGCACTACTCCCTACTTGCTGGCGCTCTTGTTCTAGCAGCTCAGGAATCAGTTCAGCTATGACTGGCGTATAGCGAATAAGTACCGCTTCGGCCAATACTTCTTGCTCAGAGTCGCTTGCACGCATGGTTTCGTGAAATACCAAAATGCCGCCTACTGCTGCCAACACACAGATAGGCAAAAACACCAGTATGATCAGCTGACCATAAGCACTACTGGTATCGAAACGTTTTTTATATGCCATGCTAGGTCTACTCTCTACTAGGTTCTTGCCATGAATTTTTGTGATAATGTCAGTATTCGTGTTACTTATAGCATGTCGTGTCAAAGCATTTGGGTAAGGCGCTACTTTTAATGAAGCCACTAATCGTTAATAAGGTCACTGGTTTTGATAAGACAATTGATATATAACTCAAGATTATCTTAACAGGATTCTCTAAGTTCTGGTTAGGCATTCCATGTGATGAATAACGTTATAATTAGAGTACCAACCACTCTGTGTCAAAGAGAATATGGCTTTAAGCAATGGTCCTACTTTTGCAACCCTTAACGTAGCATTAGTACTGACCTGATACAGTGACTATTAATCCTTGATGCGATAAGCGCAGCTGAAAACAAAATGATATAATAAAGCCACTTTTTATTTACCACAATATATCGCTCATAGTCATAACATATGAGAGCGCACTCTAATGCCTTTCGTTTTTAGCTCGCGTATCACTGTAAACCTATATACACAGCGACTGTCTAAAATTATGATCAAACAATAAAAACAGCGCTTCCATCAAAAACAAGCCATTAAAAACATATTTAAAAAATAGAAAAGGATACTTTATGTCCACTACGGCCATGTCAAATGCTAACTTTATTACTCAAATCACTACCCTCGCTGATTGCGTTGGTCAAACGCCATTGGTACAACTTCAACGCCTGCCTGAGCAAGAGCAAATTGCCAATGGCGCCACAGTATTAGCTAAGCTTGAAGGCAATAATCCAGCGGGCTCTGTAAAGGATCGTCCTGCTTTTAATATGATTTATCAAGCAGAACAGCGTGGTGATATCAAGCCTGGTGATATGTTGATTGAAGCCACTAGTGGCAATACTGGTATTGCATTGGCCATGGTCGCTGCGATGCGTGGCTACCCGATAATATTGCTGATGCCAACCAACTCTACCCAAGAGCGTAAAGATGCCATGATTGCTTATGGCGCAACGCTGATTGAAGTAGACGAAGGTATGGAAGCTGCGCGTGATTTGGCATTACAGATGCAAGCAGATGGCAAAGGGGTGGTATTGGATCAGTTTAATAATCCTGACAATAGCCAAGCACATTACCTGACTACAGGCCCGGAGCTATGGGCACAGACAGAAGGTAAAATTACGCATTTTATTAGTTCGATGGGCACGACAGGTACGATTACTGGTGTATCACGCTATCTAAAAGAGCAAAACCCAGACATCAAAATTATCGGCCTACAGCCTGACGAAGAAGCCTCTATTGCTGGTATTCGCCGTTGGCCAGCGGCTTATATGCCAGGTATTTTTGATGCAGACTTGATTGATGAAGTGATGGATATCGATCAGCGTATTGCCGAAGTCTATATGCGTAAATTGGCGAAGACTGAAGGTATCTTTGCTGGTGTATCTTCGGGCGCAGCTGCATGGGCAGCGACCCAAGTGGCAAAAGCAAACCCTAATGCTGTTATTGCCTTTATTGTCTGCGATCGTGGCGATCGTTATTTATCAACAGGTTTATATAACGTTGACGATAGCAATACGGACAATGACGCAGAAGTTAGTTAATGCATAAGAAATACCATTTATTACTGTTAATTTAAAAGAAGTGCAGAGCGACCAAGTGCAGATGTAATACTTCAAGCAAGGTCAATGTTGTCACTCTTTTATAATGAATTAACTATAAGCTCATAAATAGTCAGGATTATCTATGTCACAAGCGCTACCATCCGACCCTATATTGGTTTTTGATATCGAGACTGTCGCCGATGTCGATGCAGCACGCCGTATCTATCCGAAATTGGCCGATCTTAATGATGCAGATGCCTTAAGCGCGCTGACAGCCATACGTACACAAGAGGCAGGGCACGACTTTATGCGCCTGCCACTACAGCGTATTGTTTGTATCTCAGCTCTGTACATCAAGGATGGTAAGTTATCGCTATTTTCTTTGACTGCCGATAAATTTAGTGAAAAAGAAATCCTAGCCAAATTCTTTAGAGCATTTACCGACATTGAGACACTGCCACAACTTATTAGTTGGAATGGCTCGGGCTTTGACATACCTGTACTGATATATCGTGCCATGCAATATGATTTGTCAGCACCATGGCTGTTCGAAGAAGGCGAGCGTATTAAAAACATGCGCTTTGATAACTATGTTAATCGCTTTCATACGCGTCATCTAGACTTGATGGATCGGTTTAGCCAGTACGGTGCTAGTCGCCGCGAAGCCATGGATATTGTCGCAAGTCTGTACGGATTACCTGGTAAAACTGATGTAGATGGTAGCATGGTCGGCGCGCTTGTTAGTAGCGGTGACTGGCAGACCCTATCTATATACTGTGAGTCTGATGTCATGAATACTTGGCTTATTTATTTACGCTGGTTACGTCTAACAGGACAGTTGTCTTCACAAGATTTTGATGCCTGGCAGCAGCAGAGCTATGACTATCTGGCAAAGTATACCCAAGCTGACGGTAGTCCGCGACATCAAGAGTTTATCGCTGACTGGTCATCGGCACCCGAATTATAGAATTCGCATTATTAGTAGTTTTTATTCCCCTCTTCTAGTTATTTATTATTAAGGCAGGTTTATGCAACCCACCGATTCAAAAACATCTACAGCATCTGATATGGCAGCGCAAAACAGTAACGCTCAAACGAATGAAGCTCAAACAAACGACACCCAAACGATTGTCATTCCGCCGAGTAAGAAAAAATCAAAGCCATCATCAAAGACACGTCGTCGTCTAAAAGATGCAGAGCCAATTCCATTCAATATAGATGGCTTATCACATGATGGTCGCGGTGTTGCTGTGTATGGTAATGGTTTTGACGTTGCTGAAGGCCATGCTGAAGACAAACACGGCAAAAAGATCTTTGTTAGCTTTGCCCTACCCGGTGAGAGCGCCTTAGTAAAAATAACCAACAGCCGTGCTAGCTTTGAAGAAGGCGATGCCATTAGCATTACTGCCAACCCAAACCCTGAACGTGCTGTACCACCCTGCCCGCATTTCGGTACCTGCGGCGGTTGTAACTTGCAACATTGGCAACCAGATGGTCAAATAAACTTCAAGCAGTCAGTACTGGCTGAAATGCTAATGCACCAAGCCAACGCGGAACCTGACAATTGGCTCCCACCTGTGGTCGGCGATCGTCTTGGCTATCGTACCAAAGCACGTTTGGGCGTGCGTTATGTTGTCAAAAAAGAAACCGCGCTTGTCGGCTTCCGCGAGCGTTCAAGTAACTTCTTGGCAGAGCTAAATGAATGTCATATCCTAGATCCACGTATTGGGTTTGAGATTGAAAACCTAAAAATACTTATTAGCACTTTAGAGAGCCGTGACAAGATTGCTCAGCTTGAGCTTGCAATGGGTGAGCAACTGCCAGAACTACCTGATGGCAATCAGCCAGTTGCGCTCATCGTACGTAATTTAGAACCGTTATCAGATACTGATATAGACAAACTAAAAGTATTTTTCGCAGCGCGTAATTGGCAGCTATATTTGCAGTCGAAAGGCGTTGATAGCATCCAACGTATTGCGTTGACAGACGCTGATGATTTGAGCGAGCAATTTGGGCGTTTATATTATCAATTGCCAGAGTATGATCTGACTTTTGAATTTATCCCTACAGACTTTACTCAAGTAAATCTATCGGTGAACCGTCAGATGACCAAGCTTGCCTGTGACTTATTGGACTTAAAAGCAGGCGAACGCGTACTAGACTTATTCAGTGGTTTGGGCAATTTTAGCTTGCCACTAGCGCGCCTCGTTGGCGAGACAGGCTCAGTAGTCGGTGTCGAAGGCAGTGAAGCCATGACCGAACGTGCTGCTGACAACGCTCGTCGCAACGGTATCAACAATACTGAGTTTTATAGTCAAGATTTGACTCAAGACTGTACTGATAAGCCATGGGCCAACCAAGGTTTTGATGCACTGTTGATTGATCCACCGCGCTCTGGTGCTTGGGAGATTATGCAATATTTGCCAAAATTTAATGCTGAGCGTATTGTTTATGTCTCTTGTAATCCAGCGACCCTTGCTCGTGATACAAAAGCATTGTTAGAACAAGGCTATCGTCTGACTCATGCTGGCGTGATGGATATGTTCTGCCATACGGGTCATGTTGAATCTATCGCTCGCTTTGAAAAAGTAGCAGTTTAACGTTATTAATTTTCAAAAATGATTGATAGCTAGAAATGACTGATAGTTGAACCTAATTAAAGAGACAATTAAGCGTTATTACAATTATCTAAGATAACTCAAAGCTTTGATAAGTTTGTGCTAATAAATAGTCATTATTTAGCGTAATTGACCACAGCCGTACAGAGGCTCGCTTGATTTGTCACTTTAAAATGAGATAATAGTAAACAATCTTCCTATGTTTTTGATGATGTTTCCAATCGCTACATAGCAAGCATTTGCACTCATAGCTTTATATATTTTACGCGCATTTTATAGCTGCTAAAAATAACATTTTTAGCAGTTGTATTGGTTTATAGCTGACGCTTTATGGATCGTTAATTCAGAGTGTGTGCATAGTAGATGAGGTTATAATCAATTCAAAATAGCTAAGAGGAGTCGGCTATGGTAAAAATTCGTGAAGGATTACCGCTGGTGGATGGACAGACCACTCAGGCCGATAGTGCAACACTTGCGGCACAACTGGTGGCGAGCCAACGCTCTCACCAGTCAGCCAATAGCTATGCCCAAATTCCCCTCGACATCAAATACCAGTTGGCAACCCACAAGCTACATACTACTTTTGATCGCTCAGCTGCACACACTTATCATTTGCATGACCCTCACACTGAAGACGAGTATTTGGATGATACCAATGCGCTATCAAACGATGAGCTTGAGGCGGTCGACTTAGACCACCACGCCAACATCGACGTACCTACTTGGCTAGATAATGTGGCCAAGCGTATTGGACAAGAGTCAGTACCCAACCTAAGTGCAGCTTGCGAGTTTATTCGCAGTCATATGAATACCAGTGAATCTGAGCGTTCAGGTGCTTATGTGACCGGTATTGGTATGACTGATATTTTGACCTATCTTTATCAAGATGAAGACGCATTGGTCGCGGCCATGCTGTATCGCAGTGCGCGCAAATCAATCATCAGTCTCGCTGAAGTTGAAAAAAACTTTGGTCCAGATATTTTGACGCTTGTGAAAGATACCCTTGCAATGGGTAAACTGTCGGAGATTATCGAAAGCAACAAGCGCTTAGAAGACCATTTCGTCAATAATCAACGTGATCAGCTATCAAATATTTATAGCATGCTCATCTCTGTCACCAACGACGTGCGCGTGGTACTGATAAAACTGGCTGAACGTACTTTCGCCATGCGTGAATTGACGTTTTCTAGGCCAGAGCGTCAAACGCGTGTCGCACGTGAAGTCATGACTATTTATGCGCCATTAGCCCATCGTTTAGGTATTGCACAGTTAAAATGGGAGCTCGAAGATTTAGCTTTCCGTTATCTTGCGCCTGACCGCTACAAAGAAATTGCTAAGCTGCTGTCAGAAAAACGTAGCGAACGCGAGTCCTATATTCAGCGCGTACAAGACAAATTAAATGAATCACTAGCAGATGCCAGTATTGAAGGCGAAGTATCTGGTCGCGTCAAACATATCTACTCTATCTATCGAAAAATGAAGCTCAAAGGCTTATCTTTCGATCAGCTTTATGACATTCGCGCTTTACGTGTCTTGGTTAATAGCCCTTCTGACTGTTATCACGTTTTAGGCCTAGTACATGGCTTATGGCGTTATATTCCTGAGCAGTTTGATGACTATATTACTAACCCTAAGTCCAATGGCTATCGCTCGCTACATACGGCTGTAATTGCAGAAAATAAATCACTGGAAGTTCAAATTCGTACTCATGAGATGCACTTTGAGGCCGAGCTTGGCATGTGTGCGCACGTTAACTACAAAGAAGGTCTAAAGAATAAGAAAGACAATTATCTGAATCAAAGAATCAGCTCACTACGCCAATTATTATCTATCAACAATGAGACACGTAATCAACCACGCTCAGCTGTGGTAGCGGGCGAAGAGATAGACGATATCGAGTTTGACGAAGAAGAACAACTTGTTGATTTTGATGAACTAGAACGTATTTATATCTTTAGCCGTGACGGTGATATTACTGAGCTACCAAAAGGCGCGACCGTTCTCGATTTTGCCTACTATGTGCATACTCAAGTTGGCAACCGTGCGCAGGCAGCCCGCGTCAATCAGCGTTATGTGCCACTGACCTATCAGTTGAAAACAGGTGAGCAAGTTGAGATTATTACTAAGGCATCGCGTGAGCCCAATCGTGATTGGTTGGTAGCCTCGTTAGGTTATATTCATACCAATCGCGCCCGTTCAAAACTGCGCCAGTGGTTCAATAAGCAAGACCGTGATAAGAATATTGAAATAGGTCGCCAAATGCTCAGTAAAGAGCTTGAGCGCCTATCTGTTCATCCTAATAGTATTGATCTGAACGACTATATTCAGCATTTTCATGTCAATACGACCGACGATATTATTGTAGGGCTGGTGACAGGTGATATTGGCCTTAATCAGTTAACCAGTCATATCTCTCGTCAGCTACACCTTGAACCTGAGATACCACCAGAGAACTTTGTACCTCATGTAGATAACAGAGATACAGGTAAGCTCGATGCGTATAAAATCCATATCGATGGTTTGGATAATATCGAAATCAATTTGGCAGGTTGTTGTCATCCTGTGCATGGCGAACCGATAGCTGGCTACATCACTTTATCGCGTGGCGTTAGCGTGCATAATCGAGGCTGCCCAGAGTACTTACGTCTGGTCGAGCGTGATCCTGAGCGCAAGATAGAAGCCGCTTGGCAAGTACAGATTGGTCGTTATCAGCCTGTTGATATTCATGTCGAAGCATATGACAGACGCGGTTTGCTACGTGATTTGACACAGATAATTGATAAAGAAAACGTCAATATTCGCCAAGTTCAAACGTTAAGTAATGACGACAATATTGCTTTTTTAAAGTTCCATATTGAAGTCTCAGGCCTAGCGCATCTATCTAAGCTGCTCGCAAAATTAGAGCAGCAACATGGTATTTTGCACGCACGCCGTGCAGTCGTGTAAATAAAACCTTAAGCCAGTCGTTGTTTATTCCACAATAGAGTTGTCAAAAAATACTATGCCTGAATTACCTGAAGTAGAAACCACTAAAGCCAGTCTTGCTCCATTGTTTGGGCAACAGGTCGTTGATGTTAAAGTATTTCAACCAAAGCTGCGATGGATGATGCCAGGTAACTTGGACGAGTTAATTAATTACACATTGGAGAGTGTCGAGCGCCGAGCAAAGTATCTGATTCTTAATTTTATGCCAGTAGCTGCACTGAATAATGCTCCCATGTCAGCCAGCAAAGTTGAACCACGTCAGCTTCTTATCCACTTAGGGATGTCAGGTAGCTTACAACAGCACAGCTATGGTACTGATAAACGTAAACATGATCATCTGGTCGTCGTTTTTAATGATGCTGCTAATAAAAAGTCTCAGCTACATTACTATGATCCAAGACGCTTTGGTTCAGTACTATGGCATGAGGATTACGGCAATAAACTACTAGATCATCTAGGTCCTGAGCCTCTTTCAAAAGATTTTACCGCAGACTATTTGTACAGTTTAATCCAGCGTATAGATTTATCTAGCCAAGATGGCAATGGGTCATCGACAGATAATACTAAAGCAAACAAACGACTAAAACCCATCTCCCGAGCGATTAAATCTGTCATCATGGAACAAGAAGTCGTGGTTGGGGTTGGCAATATCTATGCGACTGAAAGTCTGTACTTGTCCGGCATCCACCCTGCTACACCAGCCAATCAAATTTCATACGATCAGATTGTCATTTTAGTGAGTCATATTAAAGAAATTTTAAAGAAAGCGATAAAATTAGGCGGTTCGACACTACGGGATTTCACAGTAGCAAGTGGTCAAACTGGTTACTTTCAGCAAACCTTAAATGTGTATGGTAGACAAGGAGAGAGCTGTCTGCATTGTAGTACGACGCTAGAAAACATCAAGCTTACTGGTAGAGCCAGTGTTTATTGTCCAAATTGTCAGCCGTTAAAATAGCTAATAAATGATATCTATCTGCTTATGGTATATTTAGATTAAATGAAGCTAATATCTGGGCAGAGTATCTATTTTTAAAAGTATCAAATACTGCCAAAGCTATAACTAGATTATTCTCATTTTTGTTGCTTATTAGCGCACATCTTGCTTTAATAGTGCTAGCGCTTACATAAATAGTGCGTATCATTTATTTTTCTGTAATACTATACCTGCCTATCGTTGCCGCAAGATTCCTGCGTGAAGATAGCAGCAGCCATTAATCATACTACTATGAGTTTCAGGATATCGTTATGACTGTTAAAGCAAAAACTCAACGCACAGTTAAGCAGAGATTTTTTACTGTATTGGCAACTTTAGGATTGGTAGCTGCGACTATTCAACCTACTTTTGCAGCCATAGAAATTGATGAAACTGATTTCGGTCCTTCATATGAAAAGATGGTAGTCGATACGATTGTTGGCAAACCACTTCAACTCGTTAATGCGGTAGCTGGAACAGCAGCTTATATCGTAAGCCTACCTTTCTCACTTATTGGTGGTAATGCAGATCAAGCACAGCAGAAGCTATTTGTTGAACCTTGGAATGCGATGGGACGTTGTTTAGGCTGCACAGTTGCAGAAGACAACTATTATAAATCTCAAGTTGTTGATAATAACGTAGTACGTATCCTTGTCGATCAACCATCAGAAATTCTGATTAACACCAATGACTATGTAGTGGTTACTCCGTAACAATTTGCTTTTAGTAGGCACACCAAATAGTTTACAAAAATAACTGTGACTATTTCATAGAAAAAAAGGCTAACTCGAGAAGTTAGCCTTTTTTATTGTCAACGATTTGATAATTTATTTCGTAATACTGGTATTACTTAATTTAGCACTGATTTCACGCAGCAACTTCACTTCTTCTGATGGCTCTTCTACTGCTTCTTCTATAACTTCCTCCACCTCTTCAGCACGGCGCATTTTATTGACACCTCTCACCATCATAAAGATGATGAAAGCTAAAATTAAGAAGTTAATAAGTACGGTAATAAAACTACCGTAAGCCAACACAGGTACACCTGCTTCTTTGAGCGCATCATAAGTCATAGCAATACCATCAGGTGCATCACCTAAAACTAAGAACATGTTTTCAAAATTAATCTCGCCGCCAAAAATAAAAGCGACAATTGGCATAATAATATCATCTACCAAAGATTTTGTGATGGTAGCAAAAGCCCCGCCGATGATGACACCGACTGCCAAATCCATCACATTACCTTTGACAGCGAACTCTTTAAACTCTGAAACCATACTCATTGTTTTTTCCTCAAAATTTATCTATAAACCAATAGATATTTATATAGTTAGTATCACATCTAGCTTTCATGTTAATAATTGAATACATTAATACCACTATTCATTCTGTCTGTATTTTTCCAAGATTACAACATAAAAAAAAGCAGTATAAAGTCAAACACTAATAGCTCACCTTATACTGCTCATTTTTGAATCACTCAGTGCCAGTAAAACTACTGACACTAAGTGTTCGCGTCAAATATCAATACTATGAATCACTAAGTAATTCAATTATTGATATTAAGCACCTTTTTTACCACGGCCGTGACGTTTACGCTCACTTTCAGTCAAGTAGCGCTTACGAATACGTACCGCTTTTGGCGTTACTTCGACTAGCTCATCGTCTTGAATAAATTCAAGCGCTTGCTCAAGAGTGAACTTCACTGCTGGCGTCAACGTCAATGCTTCGTCAGTACCACTAGCACGTACGTTGGTTAACTGTTTAGCAGTCGTCGGGTTAACAGTCATATCATCGTTACGAGAGTTAAGACCAACAATCATACCTTCATAAACTTCAAGCTGTGGTTCAGCAAACAACTTACCGCGTTTCTGTAGGTTAAATAGAGCAAAACCTAGGCAAGTACCATTTGCCATAGAAACCAATACGCCATTAGAACGACCACCAACATCACCGATCTTCTGTGGACCGTAATGTGAGAAGCTCGAGGTCATAATACCACTACCTGAAGTCAGGGTTAGGAACTCAGAACGGAAACCGATCAAGCCACGCGCTGGTATGGTTGCCTCGATACGCATACGGCCTTTACCGTCCAGCTCCATGTTAGTCATCTCGCCTTTGCGTAGACCAACTTGCTCCATGATAGAACCTTGATGCTCTTCTTCGATATCGAAGACAACGTTTTCATACGGCTCTTGTAGCTTACCATCAACTTCTTTAACGATAACTTCTGGACCAGAAACACCTAGCTCAAAACCTTCACGGCGCATGTTTTCGATAAGTACTGATAAATGAAGCTCACCACGGCCTGATACTTTAAATTTGTCAGGAGACTCAGTGTCTTCTACACGCAATGCTACGTTATGAATCAACTCACGCTCAAGACGCTCACGAATGTTACGTGAAGTCACAAACTTACCTTCACGACCAGCAAATGGTGAATTATTTACTTGGAAGTTCATAGATACTGTAGGTTGATCTACCGTTAGTGCTGGTAGTGCTTCAACGTTGTTAGGATCACAAATAGTATCAGAGATATTTAGCGCATCGATACCTGTGATACAAACGATATCACCTGCTTGTGCATCTTCAACGTCAATACGATCAAGACCATGGTAACCCATGATTTTTAAGATACGACCGTTACGCGTTTTGCCATGCTTATCAATGACAGTCACTGGCGTGTTAAGTTTAACTTTACCACGTTGAATACGGCCAATACCGATTACACCAACGAAGCTGTTGTAATCAAGGCTTGAGATTTGCATACGGAACGGAGCGTCAGCATCAACCTGTGGAGGCTGAACAACGTCAACGATAGTTTTGAACAATGGGGTCATGTCGTCAGCTAAATCATCTGCTTCTAAACCTGCGATACCGTTCAATGCTGAAGCATAAACAACTGGGAAATCAAGCTGCTCATCGTTTGCACCTAGGTTATCAAACAAATCAAAGATTTGATCCATTACCCAATCAGGACGTGAGCCAGGACGATCGATTTTGTTAATAACAACGATCGGCTTTAGACCTTGTTCGAATGCTTTTTGCGTCACAAAACGAGTCTGAGGCATTGGGCCATCAACAGCGTCAACAACCAAAAGTACGCAATCAACCATAGACATTACACGCTCAACTTCACCACCGAAATCGGCGTGACCTGGGGTGTCAACAATGTTGATACGGTATTCAGTTTCTGAAGTTTTATCTGTCCAGCGGATAGCTGTGTTTTTAGCCAAAATGGTAATACCACGTTCTTGCTCAATATCACCTGAGTCCATTGCACGCTCAGCAATGTTTGCACGGTCGCCAAAAGTACCAGACTGATGTAATAACTTATCAACCAAAGTTGTCTTACCGTGGTCAACGTGGGCAATAATTGCAATGTTACGCAGGTGTTTGATATCGTTCGCCATATAAAATGCTCGTTTCGTCTTAAAAAAATGCAGTAGCAGTAAGCGCTGCTGAATAAACTTTCATCATCAATCAGATAGATATTGAATCTAAGATGACGCAGAAAAGAATGCTATCAAATAAAAAAGTTCAATACAATCAAATATCTATACTGACGAATTCATCATACAGATTGCTATGCTAATGTACATACTGCTAATTTACAGAATGTTTGGGTGGCTAGTATAACATTATTGATTCATAAATTTATGTAATAACTCACTTTTCTCAATACATAAATAAAAAAAAGCCACCCATTGGGTGGCTTTTTTTGTAACTGTATATTTAACTATACGGTTATTTTGCTAATACTTATTGAACAACCATATCTTTAGTTTGTTCAACAGTCATTGTTTTGTCACCAGTGATGATGGCATAAACACGACGGTTCATAGCACGACCTTCTTCAGTGTCGTTTGAAGCGATTGGGTTGTTGTAACCATAGCCTACAGTTGATAGACGGTTTGGAGCAATACCGAATTCGTTAGTTAGCATAGATTTAACAGCAACGGCACGAGCTTCAGATAGACGTTGGTTATAACGTGCTGAAGGACCAGTCTTAGAAGCATGACCTTCTACACGAGCGGTAGAGTTAGGATACTCACGCATCTTCTCTGCTACTTTAGCGATTTCTGGCTTGTACTGGTTTTTGATAGCTGACTTGTCGTTATCAAAGAATACACGTAGTTCCATTTTCAGTTCGTCAGTAATGTCTACTGGTACTGGGCAACCGCGCTCATCAACTACAACGTTCATTGGAGTGCCTGGACATGCATCGATGCTATCAGGTACGCCATCACCGTCAGAATCAAGATCAGCTTCAACAAGGACTACTGGAGTGTTGTCAACTACTGGCTCTTGCATAGGTGGTACTGCTACTGTAGGTGCTAGATGGCCACCTAGTACTACTTCTAGACCGGCTAAAGCCATGCCTTCCCACCAATTGTTGTCAAAGTTATGAATCGCACGAGCTTCACCACGTAGGCTTAGCGCGTCATTGATGCGATACATAGCACCTAGACCTAGGTTACCAATAGTGTCTTTAGAATTTGATACTTCAGTACCAGCAGCAACTACTTCACCGTTAGAGTTAGTATACTGTTCTTGGTTCTCTACTTTGATTTTAGACTGACCAGCACCTACTAGTACATATGGCTTAAGTGCGCTATCAGTGTAACCAGTGAATTCTTCAGTACCGATCAAGAAGTTACCAGAAATCATTTCTTGTTCGATGTCAAAACGGTTAGCGCCAGACTTCGCTGAATCTTCAGAAGCCTCGCCATTAGCATCAGATACGCCATATTCTACTTGGAACTGAGTAGAAGGAGTAAGTTCGATACCTAGTGCTGCACCAGTGTATAAGCCACTTTCTTTAGCTACGCCACCGTTGTCGTTACCGGCACGATCTGTATTGTTTTGCAGATTCTTACCAGTAGTAAGAACTTCACGCTGCTTGTCAGAGGTATCACTGAATTCTTCAGTCATGTGATAACCAAGTAACAATGGGCTGATAGTAACACCAGCATTAGCTGCCATCGGTGCAGCCGCTACAGCAACAAGGGCTAGAGCTATTTTATTCAATTTCATGGACTTCCTCCAAAGGATAATTTTAGTGATGCATTAAGCAAAACCGATTCTCAAGACGTACTAAGATAGACATCTCTTACGCATTTTAAGTTACAAAGCAAAACCAATTAAGGAGTAGCTTAGCGATTATTAATTCAGTTTACAACTTTTTTCGTTAACGAGCTACACATTATTACACGATAATGTTGTAACTAAAACACAGTAAACAGTCTAAGTTACCCAGAACTAACACACCTTACGCTTCTTATCTTTTACACATCAGTTTGCGATAGATGAGTAGTCCATTGATAGCTATTTTCTTGAAGCATTTTATTACAATTAGAATTTTTTCTCTATTGCTAATATCGTTCTTTCACTAATTGAAACATTTTTTGACAGTCGCTATATATTACATATATATTGTAAAAAACCAATATTCTTCTGAAAATCAAGTAATTAGCAATTACATCTGTCTTATATACAGTGGAATAAGAGAAAGTCTAAAGAATTTAGACAATTGGTTAGCTTAAAAGATAGTCAACACAAGGGTGTGTGAGACGTTGTTTTTTACTTCAAAGATAAACAGCTATAGGATGTAGCGCATTATGAACTTACTTAGTAAGGTACTGGCCCATTATAAGAGAATAGCCATTTTTACCTTTTGTTTACCTATTTGTAAAAACGGCAGGTATGGAATTGATAATTTATTAGCTATTGCATCTAGGTTATTCAATAAACTATTGAAGTTTGTCATTTATAGGAAACCACTCCTTCAAAACGATAATATTTTAAATGCTAAGCAATCAAACGGCTTTACTCTCGTTGAGCTAACTGTGACGACAATGGTATTGGGAATTATCGCAGCTATTGCAGCGCCAAGTATCTTAACGCACTTAGCACGAATGGAAGCCCAACGTGTCAAGCATCAACTAGAGAGTACCTTATCATTAGCAAAGGCTGAAAGTTACATAAGTCGGCAGGATGTCTTGGTTTGTTTATCGAATGATGCACAGCAGTGCCATAGGAATAGTGATAAAACACTTCTGCTATTCGTAGATAAAAATAACAACAAGCATTTTGATTCTCAAGTAGATACCTTATTAACTCAGCAATCCTTAAACCTAAGATATAGTACAGTGAAATTAAGAGTTGGCGGTAGGCGTCACTATACTAAATTTTGGGGTGATAGTGGCAGACCACGAGGACACTTCGGTCATATAAAATATTGCCCTACCTCTTCTTATAATAAATCAATGTACCAAATCTCTTTTAACCAATCCGGTATCGTCAAACATAAACTTAACGTAGACCACCCTACGAAATGTAATGGGTAATAGATGCCGTATATGCAAACCTATTTATGCATGGCCTCTTTCATCATTGTCACAGCGCTTTCTAGTCCTACGAAGACCGCATCTGCAATAAGTGCGTGACCAATATTTAACTCATAGATACCATCAATCTTTGCAATAGCATTAACATTGTCACACGTTAAACCATGACCTGCGTTAATAAGCAATTTATCGTCTATGCTCTGTGCTGTAGCTACTGCTTGTTCAATTCTTTTAAGTTCAGCCAACTGTGCGTCAGTATCATTTGCTAATCCTGCTTCGGCATAAGCACCCGTATGCAACTCTACCGCGTCTGCACCACACTCTATCGCGGCTGCAATCTGCTTGTCATCAGGATCAATAAACAAAGAAACTTTAATATTAGAGGCTTGTAGTTTATGAACATACTCTTTTAGAGACGTGACTTGCCCTGCAACATCGAGACCACCCTCTGTCGTTAACTCTGCACGCTTTTCAGGTACTAGACATACCCAAAAAGGTTTAACTTCGCAGGCAATTGCAAGCATCTCATCAGTTGCTGCCATCTCTAGGTTCATTCTCGTCGACAACTGCCCTGCCATTTCATAAACATCCGCATCTTGTATATGACGACGATCTTCACGTAGATGTATAGTGATACCATCTGCTCCTGCCTTTTCGCACAATAATGCAGCAGCCAAAGGACTTGGATAACTCACACCGCGCGCTTGACGCAATGTTGCCACATGATCAATATTCACGCCTAGCAAAGGTTTTTTTGAACTGCTTTCAGATGAGGTAGATACAGAGATACTCATAAAAAATCCTTTGGACAATTAAGCCTAACTTATATAGTTGATACTACGATGATATTTGAGAATGCAGTTATTGATAACGCTGCTGTTGCTGCCATAACAGACGACTTTGTAGCGGCTGATAATCAAGCAAATGATCAATAAGATGTCGATGTAGTTTTGACCAATGGCTCAGCGTCTGTTCAGTAATACCTAAACGTGCCATTTCTATGATATCTGCACCCTTAAAGACGGTCTGTCCAGACTCACTGGCTAAATGCTCAGATTCTTCATTATGTACTAATACAGGGAGCAAACCTACATCCGGTAAAAAGCGGTAAGTACAATCATACTCGATGGGATCTTCAACGTTGTCATGCGTTAACGTTAAAGTGAATCCTAACTCGGTAAATAGATACTGCTCAAACTGACGTAGACAGAGACGAAGCTCGCTATTACTTAAGGGCTGTTTGAGTTGTTGTAGACTGATTTGATAATGCTGCCACAATACAGGAATTGGGTCTTCAGTAGGTAACAGCCGCCACAGAATCTCATTTATATATAGTGCAGCATATTGATGTTGACCGCTGATATTGGCGTAAGGTACGGCTTCTAAGACAGCAGATTTACTATCTTTTTGAACACCGTCTTTTTGAACGCTATCAGCTTGAGTTGTATCTTGCGAAGCAATATTAATTTGACTAAAGGTTTTTAGATCGCGTTTGCCAGTAGCAAAAAGCTGTAACGGCATAAATAATGGCGCGCCTTTTTTCCCAACACCATGTATCACACCGTGTTGTTGAGAAAAAAGATAATACAAAGCGCGCTTTTCCTGATAAGGACGCTGATGCAATAAATACCCGACGAGCGCTTCATTACGCATTTTTTATTACCTAAATAGCTAAAAGGCAGACAGTGCTTTTGAAGCGTTCGTTCTTAACCGCTATCAATAGCCCAAACTGGTCAACGCACGCTCATCATCAGACCAACCACGTTTCACTTTGACCCACAAAGTTAACATGATTTTTTTACCAAACAACTGCTCCATATCTTTACGAGCATCCATACCAACTTGTTTGATACGCTGGCCTTTATCACCGATAACGATGGCTTTTTGACCACCACGTTCAACATAGATAGTCGCATCGATGAAAGTACAAGCTTTGCGTGGACGCCCTGTTTTTGGATCAGTATGTGCAGGTTCGTCTTTAAACTCATCAATCTGTACCGTTAAATCATATGGCACTTCATCACCCGCACTACGCATGATTTTTTCGCGAATGATTTCACTGGCTAAAAATCGCTCAGAGCGATCTGTGATTTGTTCTGTATCGTAAATAGGCGCAGCGACTGGTAAATGTGAGGCAATCACTTCTTGCAAACGATCTAAGTTTTGATTTTTTAGTGCAGATACAGGAACGATATCAGCAAAATCGAAACTATCGTTGAAAGTTTCGATAAGTGGTAGCACGCTGCCTTTATCTTTTAGAGTATCTGACTTATTAATAACCAATACGACTGTTAGATTGGTCTCACCGAGCTTTTGCAAGGTCAATAAATCATCGTCACGCCATTGATCTGAATCGACAACAAACAGTACTAAATCTACATCTACTAACGCCGATACCGCCGCTTTATTCATACGTTCGTTAATAGCACGTACTTCGTTACGGTGAATACCTGGTGTATCAACAAACACCGCTTGCATTTCATGGTTTGACAAAATGCCATGAATACGATGACGGGTGGTTTGTGGTTTGCGTGAAGTGATAGACAACTTTTGACCCAATAAGTGATTCATCAAAGTTGACTTGCCCACATTTGGTCGTCCAACAATGGCCACATAACCTGCTCTAAAATCATCAGCCATCCGAGTATTACCACTTGGCGCAAAAAACTCTTCAATAGCCATATCATTGTCTAATGCAATATCTTCTGCATCAATAGCATGAATCTCTTCGGTAACTTCGATATTGTTTTGGCTTAAATCAATATCTGTATTCTCACCCAAATTTTGGGTGCTGTCTTCATTGTTTGATGGCAAATCAGTATGATTGCTCATAAGTTAATCCTATAGGGTTTGTGACTAGCCGAACAGTCTTTGATGGTAAATTTATTTAGTCACCATTAAAAACGGGCTAGAAACATTTAAAGTTTTAAAATGAATAATATGTGAGGTAGTTTTAATGTATGTTTGCCAAGTTATAAACCAGTCTAAACAGATACTATGCATCTAAAAACGCGTTTATGGATGTCGGCTATACACGTTTTTTGGCAGATCCTGGCAATTTATGTAATTGGTTAATCATAAGCTCTGCTGCTTTCTGTTCAGCAATACGGCGGCTCTCACCAGATTCAGTAATATCAGGGCAATTATTGATATTGACATGGCAACGTACAACGAAAATTTGATGCGGTGCATTACCACGCGTTTCCATGAGTTCGTAGTTGGGCAAGTCAAACTGCTTAGATTGTAGCCACTCTTGTAACCGACTCTTGGCGTCCTTCAGCGCTTTTTGGTCATTGACATTATCAATCAGATCACCATACCAAGAGAGAACACATTTGCGAGTAATATCCATATCTTGGCTGTCTAAATAGATAGCACCAATTAGAGACTCTACGGCATCGGCCAGTATAGAAGCACGATTGCGACCGCCACCTTTGCGCTCACCTACTCCTAATATAAGATGGTTAGACAGCTCTAAATTTTGAGCGATAATTACCAACGACTCTTGGCGTACCAATGTCGCACGCATACGCGTTAAGCGCCCTTCATTTTGACTAGGATAACGATGATATAAAGCTTCACCCACAATCATCCCTAAAAGTGCATCACCTAAAAACTCTAGGCGCTCATAGTTTTTTTTGCTATCAAATGAGCGATGCGTTAACGCAAGTTTAGGTAGACTCAAGTCATTGAACTCGTAGCCTAACTTACGCGTTAATACTGCTAACCGCTGAATAAATTCCGAGCTAACAACAAGCGTGTCAACAGATGTACTATTTTTTTGGGAAGTAGAAGCCGCTTGGGAATGGTGCGAAGTTGGTTTCATGCGTGGTTTGTGGTTATCCCTTCTGCTTGACAGATTTAGTTTAATAATATTATTTGATATATTTTATGAAATAATGAAAGCGCTATGTCGTACTATGATGGCTTACTCTGCTGTTGCCATCTCGATGTTACCTTCGAAACGGTTTACGATGTCGACATTGCTAAAAAAGTTATTAGTTACTGCATATTCTTTATAGATAGCTAATTGACCTGTTTTTTTATCGGTAAAGGTAAATACCTCTTCTGCCTTGGTATCATAGTCAGCATTGATAGATAACTGTTTGTTGACACGTTCAACAAATTGTTTGGCTGTTTCTTTATTATTATTGGCTTCTTTTAGCTGCGCACTTAATACTTTGGTCAGTTGGTAGTCACCAATTTGAGCTGGTACAATAGCTACTGTCAATTTAGTCGCAATACCCAAAAGCATAATAATGAGAACAACATTTGTCACACTGGCGCCGCGCTGCATAGCCAAACCAGATAATTGCTGCATTATGATATCCTTCTAAAGATAAACGACTATTTTGAATAAGTGTATAAATAATAAATAGCTATTTATTAGATAGCAACGATATTAGCATAAAACCATTGTCAACAAATCAACCGATAAACAATCACACCGCCTTAATTGATAGTACCATTACGCTCAAAGGTTGGTAGGTTAAGACCAGGTGGTTTATGCATCCAAATATAAACTGCCTTACCTGCTAGGTTTTCATCAGGAACGAATCCCCAAAATCTACCGTCTGCACTGCGATCTCGGTTATCACCCATCACAAAATACTGACCTTCTGGTACGTCAATGCGCCACTCAGTACCTTCTGACTCAACCACTTCTGGCGATTGTTGTTGTAAAAATGGCGCGTACTGTGAACTGTTCATGCCATCTAAATAGCGCACGAGATGATTGTTGTCACCTTGTACTTCTTCAAAATATTGTGCCGCATCTTCTTCTTGTTGACCCATTGCAGAAGCACTCTCTTCGGTCAGCACTTGACCTGGACCAACCTGGCCTGGTAAGTATAACTGTGAAGTCAATTCAGCATTTGCCGCGAAATCTACAGACTTAGTCTCAACAGGTACATCATTGATAGATAACGTGCCTTGACTATAACTTACGGTGTCACCAGGCAAACCGATAACGCGTTTAATATAATAAATGCTCGGGTTTTCAGGATAGCGAAACACTGCCACATCACCATGCTCAGGTTCACCAGTATCTATCACCTTATTGTAGGTTAACGGCAGGCGCACGCCATATGCGTACTTATTGACAGCAATAAAGTCACCCGTATATAGCGTTGGCACCATAGACGATGATGGAATATTAAAAGGCTCAATTAAAAATGAGCGTACTATCAATACCACTGCTAACACAGGAAAAAAGTCATAAGCCCAGCGAACTAGTAAGCCTTCTTGACCTCGACCACGAGTTTTGCGCTGTTTGAGCGCTAGCTTATCTAACAGCCAAACAATTCCTAGGACTATAGTTAACGGCACTAAAATTAAATTAAAATCAAAATCCATACCAAATTGCCTATTAACGAGCGGCTTATCTAACACCTTTACGATAAGACTCACTACATTTGACTGTTATCTACAATGACTATCTTAGGTTACGTTTAGCGATTAGCTATCAACTTGCAACACAGCTAAGAAGGCTTCTTGTGGAATTTCCACGTTACCTACTTGCTTCATACGTTTTTTACCAGCTTTTTGCTTAGACAGTAGCTTTTTCTTACGTGACACATCGCCACCATAGCATTTTGCTAATACGTCTTTACGCATGGCTTTTACCGTACTACGACCAATGATTTGGCTACCGATAGCCGCTTGAATGGCGACATCAAACATTTGACGTGGAATCAACTCTTTCATCTTAGTAACTAGGGCATTACCACGATAACGTGATTGGGTTTCGTGCACGATCATCGCTAAGGCATCAACTTTATCGCCATTGATTAGTACATCAACTCTCACCAATTTATCAGCTTGATAGCGCTCAAAGTTATAGTCTAACGATGCAAAACCACGTGAAACTGACTTTAGGCGATCAAAGAAATCCATAACCACTTCGCCCATTGGGATATCAAATATCAGCTGTACTTGTCGACCCATAAAACGCATATCAACCTGAACGCCGCGACGCTCAATACATAGCGTCATTACATTGCCTAAGAATTCTTGCGGTACTAAAATCTGACAGCGGGCAATTGGCTCACGGAATTCTTCTATGTTGTTTGGCTCAGGTAGATGTGACGGATTATCTACATAGATTACATCACCGTTCTTTTTCTCAATTTCGTAAATAACTGAGGGCGCTGTAGTAATCAAATCTAAATCATATTCACGCTCTAGACGCTCTTGGATAATCTCCATGTGCAGCATACCTAAGAAGCCACAGCGGAAACCAAAACCAAGCGCATCCGACGTATCTGGCTCAAAAAACAGCGACGCATCGTTAATTTGCAGTTTTTGCAAAGCTTCACGGAATTTTTCGAAATCACTCGAATCTACTGGGAACATACCAGAATAGACTTGTGGCGTGACTTGTTTAAAACCTGGGATACGATCCACATCAGGGGTCTTAGCATGAGTGATAGTGTCGCCTACTGGTGCTCCGGCAATATCCTTAATACCCGCAATAACAAAGCCGACTTCCCCTGCTTCTAAAACACCCGTATCTACAGGCTTAGGCGTAAAGACACCAATCGAGCCAACCAGATGCGCCTCTTGAGTCGATTTGATATATAACTTGTCACCTTTACGTATAGTACCTTCACGCACCCGTACCAATGAGACCACGCCCAAATAATTATCGAACCAAGAGTCAATAATTAGTGCTTGCAGTGGTGCTTCACGGTCACCAGTTGGTGCCGGGATAAACTCCACCAGCGCTTCTAGCAGCTTATCAACACCAAGACCAGATTTGGCTGATACTCGCGGTGCATCAACGGCATCGATACCGATAATATCTTCAATTTCTTGAATGACGCGTTCAGGCTCAACTTGTGGCAAATCAATCTTATTTAACACCGCCATGACTTCTAAGCCTTGATCAACGGCTGTGTAGCAATTGGCTACTGACTGCGCTTCTACGCCTTGAGCGGCATCAACAACCAATAGCGCACCTTCACAAGCTGCTAATGAACGCGACACTTCATATGAAAAGTCGACGTGACCCGGGGTATCAATAAAGTTAAGCTGATAGCGCTCACCATTTGGATGATCATAAAACAGTGTTACTGACTGTGCTTTGATAGTGATACCGCGCTCACGCTCAATATCCATTGAGTCGAGTACCTGCGCCTGCATCTCGCGATCTTGCAAGGCACCGCACATCTGAATAAAACGATCGGCAAGGGTCGACTTACCATGATCAATGTGGGCAATGATTGAAAAGTTACGAATATTGGCTAATGCAGTCACAAAGCGCCTACTAAATTAAGGGTGATAGAATAATAAAACTAAAAAATAAATATTGTCAGATGCAATTGATAACGTGCTTGTACTTCTTTCAAGGTTAACCGTTATAACAAGCCAATTGGGCTTATACCACCGTCTAAAACCTATAGCCAAGCACATTAACTCTTATGCGTAGACATAAAAGAGTATTCTAGCAGTTTTCCACTGCAAAGTAAGGCGATTTTGTTAGAAGAGATGTGACTTACAGATGAAATGACAAGCTAAAAAAGGATAACGCAACAATCGTTACACTTGTTGAACTTCGTTTCTTTATATAGATACTATTATAATTACTATGACTTCTTAGAAACAAAAGCGAATAAATGACTAGGGTAAATTGGTTTTAGACATATCTACGTCTGTAGTTTCACTGCCATTTTGGTACAGATACTTATACATCCATGGCGATCTGCCATAAAAAGCACCATTTATTTGAGTTTGCTCTATCAAGTACTCACGAAATCTCAAATAAAATTTATTATCTGGGCCCTTAGGCTGCTGCCAAAAATCATCAAGCGGCTTTTGATCTGTTAGCTTAGGAATATCGTAAATTGCACGACCCATAACCTTAGTAGGTTTCTTATGATAAACCGACTGCAAGCCTGTCGTACTGTTAATAGTCACCATGCCAATACTATATTTCATCAAAGTTGGCAGGTGCATATCACAACCATAGAAAACACGATGAGACACTTGATAGCGCTCAGCTAGGCTAGCTACCAGCTCCCGATAGTCTCTATGACCACGATCCAATGGATGATGCTTAAACACAAGTAACTGTTTTTGCTTAGCAAATTTTGCAAAGCTTGCGATAGACTCATCAATGAACTGTACCACATCACGATAATCACTATGATGGGTAATCTGTGAGTCATTATGCACTTGCAAACTAATCAAAAAGTAATTGTTACTTTCTTGCTTGATCAGTCTATTTTGCAATTGTTTATCTGGCAAATATCCTCGTAGCTTCCGCCACGGTGCTTTTAACCAAGCGATGGCCTCTTGCCAAGCGGTCATACCACGATAATGCGAATAATGTGGATAACGACTTTTATAAAGCCAAGCAATGATGTAATAGACGATGGCCGCGATACTTAAGCGATAAAATCGATTATGTGTGTATAAAGGCTGATCATTGGCTTTCTTAAGTGCTTTAATCTCAGCAGTGTTTAGACGTGAATAGCCATTAATCCCATGCTCTTGTAAGGTAATGTAATCAGGACGCAAGTACCCTTCTTCAAAGACAAAAAATGAAATACCTAGCTTCTCACTGATACACGCTGCTTGAGTATGATGCGGTCGACAATCGCCAAAGCATACAATCGCATCAATGGCATTTTCTTTAATGAACGCCTGCAACCAAGAGGAAAATTGCGCTAATGTATTGGTATATTCGTAGGTATTGTCGTGATGATAAAAAAAGGCATCGCCTGCATTAAAATTGATTTTACTTACTTTAATATCTTGAGTTTGCAAGAATGACGAAAAGCGATTAAAAAACCCACCCATTTTCCCTTGTAGTAGCAAGACATGTCGATGAGTAAGCAAGTGAGACATCGAAGCTGCCATAATACAGGGCTACCATTAAATGAGAAAATAAGAAATAAAAATGAGAAAGGTCGTGCAACCGTGTGAAAACACATAGCGTAAAAGTGATTATACCGAAAAAGCATCTATTTGTCGCAATGCAATTATACGGTGCTACTCTAATAAATTAACGAGACATTTTACGCAATTTCTGTTGCCACTGGTGACGCTGCTGCATAAAACGTGTGGTCGCGTGACGTTTAAACTTTGTAGATAAAGACGAGTTCACAGTCTTAGCTGAACTATTTGAAGTACTAGCCATTTCAGATTGCGATTCTTCACTATTCGCAAGCAGATGCGAGTCTTTGAGAGGGTATAAATAATCGATCACCTGTTCTACTTGTGCTAATCCATAGCCATCAGGCAGACGATACAACGGGTAACATATAAGCGCGCCATATATTAGCTGCTCAAGAGTCAAAGGTATATCTCGTTGACGCCTTTTTAGATAGGTATATTTCGGTAGCGACTGCCCGTCAATATCTGTGGTCAACCCCCAACCTGCATAAAATGGTAAACCATAGCAGGTGACGTCCAATCCACGCAGCAACGCTTCAAAACCAGTCAGTGAGCTGATCGTATGAACCTCATCCACCCATTCTAAACAATCAGGCATGGCAGTATCGTAGGCAACCGCTTGAACTTGTTGTAGATGAGCTTCTGATACTTTACCTGCTCGCAGTCCTGCCTCAACATCAGGATGCGGCTTATAAATCAAATAAGCGTCTGGGTTATCTTGTCGTACACGTTCGATCAAACCACTGTTTGTCTTTATTGTGGAACCGCAGTACTGTACTGACAAATCGTCCTCTACCTGACCGATAATAAGAACACGTCGTCTCCCAGATATTTTGGCATCCTGCATCCACGAGTTATTTTGAATACTAGAAACATCTATACCAACCCCAACATTGTATTTACTTACCCGCTGATTCAGCAGTTTGTCTTGCAGTTTGTTTACGCGAAGACGCTGTTCAGAACTTAATGGCTGACAATTTTGCAGCAATGTTTCTAAGTCTGAAGGCTGGGTCGCATCGTAATAAATACCTTGTTTGTCTATGACAACAGACAGTGGTGCGAGTAAAGTAGCACCTAAACCATTTGATCGGATAAACCCATCTTCCATACAATAAATAGCTGGCATGTCCGAGCTTTGTTCAGCAAGTTTACTCTGTAGCTTCTTCTGTACTTGCTGACGTTTGGCCAAACCCCATACCAATAAAGGCTGGCTGAAATTGACACGGAAATGGTCTAGATGTAGAAGATTTTTTAGACGCGGTTTTGGTTTAACGAATAATGTCGTACGCGGTAGGTCTATAAAGGCTTTGACAAATGGCAGCTTCCAACGACTAAATTCATATATCGTCAAATCGCCTTCAAGACGCGCTTGCCACCACCGATTGGTCACCAACCACTCAATGGCTGTATCGATATCACAAGCTTGTTTCGTTGCTGGATCTACATAACGACTATAATTAACATAAGCACTATAAAATAATGTTTCTAATGACGTTTCAAGCGTCTTATGTGACGTGGCAGGAAACATTGCTGAGTTTGACAAATCTCTATTACTGAGAAGTATCTCAGCTGACTCTAAACGACGTTTCTCAACTGCTTTAAGTAAGTTTTTAGGTGCATTAGTGTCATCGGTCAGCCCCCATCCGCTATACCAGCTGACTCCAAAGCAATGTACTTTTTTACCTAGCATTAATGCTTCAAAGCCCATATGTGAGCTGACGGTATAGACATCACTTACTTGCTTAAGCAGTTCAATAGGATTGAGAGATTCAGTCAATAGCCTAACGTTTTTAGGCAGTTTTAAGTTGGATAAGTAGCCTGATTTTGACGCAGGATGAGCCTTTATCCAAATATGGGCGTTAGGATGGTTGTGGCATGCAGATTTTAGCATCTTCTTAAATTGACGTTTATTCGCACCAGCACCTTTAACAGAGGCATCACCCGCTACCTGATCAATCAACAAGATATGTAATGGTGAAACACTTTCTTTTTCGTTAATATTTTCTTCATTAATCAATTTGTCCAACGACGGACAATCGATTATGGAATTATATTTACTCAGTTTTTCTTCGCATATACGTGTCATCAGATGATGAGCACGTGCCTCGTCTGCTGCGCGATCATTGCTAGTACTCTTGGTGCGCTCAACAATCAACTGCTCGAGGCGCGAGTGATGCGTCATATCAAAGTAGATACCAACGTCATCGATAACCACACTCAAACCGTGGCGACTATTAATACCTGAATCTAATGAACGCAAAAATCCATCTTCAATACTGAAAGCATTCACATTCTGACGAGTGGCGGCTTTATTAGCTCTTTGGAAGCTTTTCTTATGCCCCCATCCAATAAATGCCTCAGGTTGTGATTTTTTCTTGCGATTTATCAGGCTGTGTTGCAAGCCTGACCACGGATACCAGCGCTGGATATTGGCTTGTAACACTTGCGAGAGTAGCAAGTTATTGCGGCACATACCTTTACCAACTACTGCCAGTTGCTTTGGTGATTGGTACTGTGACGATGGCGAAAGTAGCGCATGATCAGAGGTGGACATAGTAGATACCTTGATTTCATTCGCTGCTTCTTTTGCCATATCTTTGATACCTTTACTCATTGGTTTTGGTTAAATTCGTTCAACAGTCATCGTTAAGTCATGACTGGCTAACCGTTATAGATCTAAAACTACCTTGGCAGCAATTGCTAACTGATAAACAATCTGTGATAGACCGCGCGCAATCTCCACACGCTTAGTTTTGACTTTCGGTAATACCATAATCTCGTCACCCTGCTGGATACGATACGCAGTATTGACCACTTGGCTCGCTCCATTTTGATGAATAATTAAGATATCCTTTGTATCAGCGTTATCAGAGAAACCACCAGAATTAGCCACATAATCCCCAACGGTATAGTCAGGATTAAAGGTAAGTGCCCCTTGTGCTCGTACTTGACCATTGACTGTAATGACTGATGTTTGGGCTGGTATCTCAATGATGTCGCCTTGTTGCAGAATAATATCTTGCCATGAGTTTGGTACCACAACGATTTGACCATCGGTTTGTACATTACGAGCTTTAGCGACGAACTGTTTGACCAATGCTGCATCATCTTGACGTAGTGCAGCTTCTTCACGAGTCGTTGACTGGGTAGCAAGTGTTAGCTCTTCTAGACGATCGAGCGACTCGTTAATCATGCGTTTTTGTTGTTCAGCAACAGATTCGCGGTAGATTGTTAAATGCGTCAATTTCGCCAATGGGCTTGGCTGTAATTGTGGCACGATATCTTTTAGACGCGCGCCATATGGCACAACCATCGCGCCATTACCAGTATGCGCACCTTTTACCTGTACAGCGATGGTGCCTGCATAACGATCTGAGGTTACTACCATTTGATCGCCGTTATAGACGGGAACATTTTGGGCTTCACTTAATGAGTAGTATTCTGCCGTTTGTGCACGTCCTGCACTGCGAGTGATACTGATATTAGTAGCATTGGCTGCCGGATTAGACACTTGTAACACATCACCAATAGTCAGATCATTCACATCAAACTCGAAGGTATATTCGTTTTGAACTTGACCGCTTACCACAAATGTCTTTTTCTGTGGTGCCACGGTGATGACATCACCATCACGAAATGAAAAAGCCTGTAATTTACCTGCTAGCAAAAAGTCATATAAATTGACTTGCTGTAGCATTTGACCATTGCGCTTGATTTGAATGTCGATATAACTACCGCGTGTTGGGTCAACGCCGCCTGCTCTATCTAAATAAGACAATACCGAGTCTGCTGCTAGACCACCGTAATAGCCTGGCTGCTTAACAAAACCTGTGACGAATACTTTAACTGGTTGCGCCTGCTCTAATGAAGCATAAACCCCTACATTCGAGCGGTAGATACGACTGACAGCATTTTTGACCACGTTTTGTAAGCTGCCATTTTGCACACCAGAGACGCGGACTGGTCCAACGTTCGGTAAGAAAATATTACCTTGTGGATCGACGGTCATGGTAGCAGCATACTGGTAAGCGCCCCACATTCTTACTTGGACGTTATCGCCAGGGTTAATCACATAACTGTCATTAAAGGTAGAGCCTGAAGTCGTCGAAAATGCCCCACGGAACAATTGCTCACCGAACATCATATCTTGAGTTTTAATATCTTGATAAGGACGCGTGGTATTAATAACTGACTGACTTGGTAAGCTTGCTGCGTTAACCGCTTCTTGGGTTGTTGCTTGCCCTGGTACTGCCCCAGCAAATGCTTGGGTAGACACGTTAATATTGCTCTGGTTCTGAGATTGACTCATGTTATTACTGCTTGTGCCAAAGCCTGAACCTGATATTTGATCTGCATAACTGCTTGCAGCTGTTGCAGACATACTAGTCGCCGCCATTGCCAAACTTGTCGCTATCACGATAGAACGTGGTTTCATATTCATGAGTTATATTCCTTTCCTGATCTATCGATCATTACTGATATCTGGTTTTTCAAGATTAGCTACGGTGATCACGGACAACTGCCATTACCAAACGCACAAATCCATATAGCATTAAGAGCAACGCAAGCGATGTCCAAATGAGATACGCTTGGCGCGGATATGTTGCATCTTCAGCTTCATAGGGCGTTGAGATCACAATCAAGTTTTTCATTTTCTTGAATGCTTCTAGTCTTGATTTTTCAAGCGATGACAACGACAATTTATACAACTCGGTAGCAAAATCCACATCTGCCTTGATGGTCTCAAACTGTACCGCTTGACGGTTTAATTTGGTTGTATTTGGCGAGGTCAATTTGGTTTGTTCTTGAGTGATTTGCTCTTCAACGGCCTTTATCTGGCTTCTTAGTGAAACCACTTGCGGCGCATCTGGATTTAGATAACTGAGTAACTGGCGCTCTTCGGTACGCAACGAGCTTAATTGTGCTTGTAAGCTACCAATTAACTGATTGACGATCTGTGCATTGGCCTGTGGATCATAGATTTCGTTTTCGTTCTGATAGTTTAATAGCTGCTCTTTGGCATCATTTAGGCGCTCTTCTGATTCATTTAACTGAGTTTCTGCAAACGCTAATTGATCACGAGCTACTTCTTGCGAAATACGGTTTACGAACTGTTCAGACTCTCCCAAGATAGCTTTGTTCAGCTCAAAAGCATACTTTGAGTCAAAGCCTTCTGTTGATACCGAAAGCACATAGCTCTGCTCATCGAGATCAATGTGAACCCGTTTCTTGAAGTATTCGAGCAAATCTTCCTGAGTCGCATCAGGATCGATTTCATAAATAGGGTCTGAACCATCAACATGGTAAGCTTCACGAAATTTAAACTTATTATCGAGTCGCTTCACCATATCATTCGACAAAATATACTCTGTCAAATAGGTCGCATCTTCTTTACTGGTACTATTAACGCCCAATAGAGCTGATATACCACCACCAGATGGTACGCTAGACTCGCTAACCTGCTTAACCACTACATCTGCAGTAGAAACAAATCTTGGGTGGGCTATAGTCATGACATAGAATATCACCAACACCCAAGGCAAAATCACTAAGCCGATGAAAAGCGAAAAATTGAGTATGTTATTTTTTTGCTTTGTGGACATGCTTTTCATAAACTTTAATCGCTTCTGTTATATCATCAAACACATGTGCTGTCTGATCCATTAATACAATACCAATGTCGCAGCTTGCAGTTATATCTTTTAAACTGTGAGATACCATTAGTACTCCAGACGTTTCTTTTCGAGCCTTCAAAATCTCTCTTGATCTTTTTTTGAAGGCTGCATCACCAACAGCACCCACTTCATCAAGCATATAGTAATCAAAATCAAAAGCTAAACTTAATCCAAAGACAAGCCTTGACTTCATACCAGATGAGTAACTACGTACAGGCATATCGAAATACTTACCGATATCTGCAAACTCTTCTACAAAACGAATTTTTTCGTCGATATAAGGACCGCTTGAATAAAGACGACAAACAAAACGTACGTTTTGACGACCGGTCAAACTTCCTTGAAAACCACCTGCCACCCCTACTGGCCAAGAGATGGTTGAGTCGCTAATAATTTCACCGTGGTCTGGCTCATCAAGGCCACATATAATACGTAGCAAGGTTGACTTGCCCGCACCGTTACGACCTAACAAACCAACACTTTGCTTATCACCAATGGTTAGATTCAAGTCTTTAAACAGATAATGCCGACCTTTTGTAGTCATAAATGACTTTGAAACATTCTTAACTTCAATCATTTATTTACCATAAATTATCAATAACATGAATAAAATATCGATTAAATTTCAATCTACTTACTTAGAACGTATCAGATCTTTTTCAACTGCTTTATACATCAGAAGCCCTAAAAAATTTATACCAATTGTCCACTCTAAAAAATAACCTATATCAATGTAATAGGAGGGATAATTTGGGGCTAGAGAGTGTTTTATAAGCTCCAAATTGTGCACTAATGGATTATATAACAAATAACTAAAATAAGGTTCTGGAACAATAAGTAAAGGGAAAATAACACCTGAAGTAAAATATAGAATTGTAAAAAATATTGTTATTACTTTAGATATCTCACCACCATAATGTCCAACAACCATCATAATAAGCGCTGTGCCAAATCCAAATAAAAAAAGTGTTATCCAGCAAAAAATAACAATATGTAAGTTACCTAGACTTGGAAATATACCGAAAAAAGACAATCCAGCTAATAATAAGATAAAAGTAAAAAAATAAATAATAAGTTCAAGAAATGAGCGAGCAATAATAACATCTATATGCCGAATTGCTCTATATATAAGCAAGCCACGATTACCTTCGACAGCACCTAGCGCTCTCGTTGCCATCTTTTGGAACATACGAAAAGGCACCATGCCTGCCACTAAGAATAATGAAAAATTCATCCCTGGTACTAAGCGCTCACGAATAGCCCCAAAAATTACTAAAAAAATTAATATCTGAAAAAGAACCTCAAGTGGCGCCCATAGATAGCCCAAGCGATAGCCGCCGAAGCGCGTTTGGAGCTCACGCATTAGTAAAGCATGAAATGCGGCACCCATGACTTTAAGGCCACTACGATGCTGAACAGGACGATAAGGAGGTAATTGTATAGACATGGCGTTACAGGACTTTACCGAAAACAGCCCCTATGATAAGTAAGCGCGACATAAGTTACAAGAATTAATCTGTACATATCCTGATAAACCTATGATTTAGTAAGAAATCTGTAAGTAAATCACACCTAAAACGCTATCTATCAATTGCTTCTAGTTTATAAAACCACTTATTTTAGGCAAAAAAAAACCAATCTCGATAGATTGGTTTTTTTCGTACTGCTATATATGGTGGCGATGAAGAGACTTGAACTCTTGACCTCACGATTATGAGTCATGCGCTCTAACCAGCTGAGCTACATCGCCGTTTTAGGCTGCACATTATGCCCAAGCTGTTGACTGCCGTCAACCCCTAATAAGCATTTTTTGCAAAAAAATGAATTTAATTCAGATTAATTGCAACTATTACTATAACAAACAATAAAAAAGGTTTGGTAAACCGATAAGCCGGGTTCTGTCGTGGACGATCATTCCTCTAGGCGTATCATCGCTAATACGCTCAAGCAACCTACCCGCATCGAACGCGGGCCGCGCCATGCCGATGCCTATTTGGTCTTGCTACGCGTGGAGTTTACCATGCCGTGAACTGTTGCCAGCCACGCGGTGCGCTCTTACCGCACCCTTTCACCCTTACCGATAATACCCTAAGATACTAAAGGCGGTCTACTCTCTGCTGCACTGGTCGTCAAGTTACCCTGCCCAGCCGTTAGCTGGCACGCTGCCCTATGTAGCCCGGACTTTCCTCCCCTGCTCATCTGTTGCCAGTGTACAGCGGCGATCGCCTAGTCTACCAAGCGCGCTAGTATAGCAAACTTATTACATTCTGCGCATGTCTTTTGGATTTATTTTTGTGGACAACACAAATAGGTTAAACAAAATTTTCTGGTAGTGTTTCAATATTACCGACCAGATTATCTTTTAGATATGGTATTTGTAGCCAATGCGCTTCGGGATAATGATTGTCCAAATATCTTCGTAGAAATTCAATAGTGCTATTTGCGATCTCAGTATCCGTTTGTTCAGCATCGTCATGGATATGATTATAAATTACGCTATGTACTATTAATCCTCGCGATTTTATAGCTTCTAAACTCAGCAAAGTGTGATTGATGCTGCCCAATCGACCAGAGGTGACCAAGACAATAGGATAGCCTTGCTCGGCAATATAGTCTAACGTGAGTAGATTCTCTGTAATGGGCACAAGCAAACCACCTGCACCTTCTAGTAGTACCAGCTCATACTCAGATTGCAGGCGCTTAGTAGCTTTAGTAATAATTTCAATATCGAGGGGATAGTTGGCTAATGTTGCTGACAAATGCGGTGATGCAGGCTTCTCGTAGCGATAAGGGCAGGTGGTAAAATCGAGGTCACATGACTGTAGTGGGATCGCCATTAATTGACGATGAGTAATAATATCATCAGCGACATTCATCTCACTAGTATTTGGATTGATCGATACGCCCGTTTGTACTAACTTTTGAGTAATGACATCTAAGCCTTGCTGCATAAGCGCTTTGGCAAGCAGTCCAGTAGCATAGGTTTTACCAATATCGGTATCGATACCAGAAACAAATAAAACACTCATGGTTGACCTCGGTTTTCTAAATAAGTATGCACTACTTTTAGCAGTGATTGGCATAAGGTAGTCAGCTCATCATCAGTAATCATGTAGGGTGGCATGATATACACCAGCTTGCCAAATGGTCTGACCCAGATACCATTATCAATCAACAAAGACTGAAAAATGGGCATATCGACCGCTTCGTCCAGCTCAATCACAGCGACTGCACCCAAGCAGCGCACCTCGGCAACACCGTCTAATAACGCAGCAGGCGCTAACTGCTGTTCCATAATAGTCTGCATGTTTGCGGTACACGCTTCAATCTCATAAGACGTAATCAAATCAATCGATGCGCACGCAACTGCACAAGCCAGTGGGTTGCCCATAAAGGTTGGGCCATGCATAAGGGCTGGATAGTCACTATTATGAATGGTATCGGCAACTTTTCGGGTACATAGCGTTGCAGCAAAAGTCATATAACCACCCGTCAGCGCCTTGCCAATGGTCATGATATCAGGGCTGATGCCAGCATGTTCACACGCAAATAATTTACCACTACGACCAAACCCAGTGGCAATTTCATCCGCGATCAAGAGTACATCATATTCATCGCACAGTTGACGCAGCAATTGCAGATATTCAGGATTATAAAAACGCATTCCGCCTGCGCCCTGAATAATTGGCTCAATGATAAACCCCGCCAGCTGCTCACCATACTTGAAAAAAAACTGAGCTAACGATTCACGCTCATCCACTGTCAAGGCGCGATCAAAGCCAAGTGGCGGCGCAGGGACGAAATGCTGCATCGGTAATTGCTTGCCATATAGGCTGTGCATACCATTAACAGGATCACAGACACTCATGGCATGCCACGTGTCTCCGTAATACCCTGAATGGGTTGATGCAAACTGTTGCTTATTTGGGCGCTTGGCAGCCACTTGATATTGCAGCGCCATCTTTAGTGCCACTTCTACCGCAATACTGCCACTGTCAGCATAAAAAATTGCCTCAAGTCCAGTAGGTACAATATCGAGCAGTTTTTTGCCCAAATCTATCGCCGGCTGATGGGTTAACCCACCAAACATGACATGCGCCATTTTACCCAACTGCTGAGTCAGTGCTTCATTCAGTTTTGGATGGTTATAACCATGAACGCTCGCCCACCATGATGACATACCATCGATCAGGTGTGTGCCATCTTCGGTGATGATATAAATACCTTCGGCACGATCAATTACGATATTAGGATAAGTGGGTGGCAGGCTAGCATAAGGATGCCAAAGGTGTTGCTGATCAAAGTCGTTTGTGACTTGGATGGATTGCGTGGTTGTTGTTTGCGTGGTTATTATTTCCATAGTCATCGTGTTGTCCCTAAAACGTTGTAAACCCAAACGCCATCAATCACTTATAAATACTTTATTGACCCGTAATACGTTTGTATTTAGATAGCAGGTCGCTTTCAGTCTCAACATGATTGGGATCGTGAGGAATACAGTCGACTGGGCAAATCACAACGCATTGCGGCTCGTCAAAATGTCCGACACATTCTGTACATAGATCAGGGTCGATGACATAGATATCATCCCCTTCTGAGATGGCTTCATTGGGGCAAGCAGGCTCGCACACATCACAGTTGATGCACTCATCAGTGATTAATAGTGCCATGAACTGTTCCTTATATTTTTGCTTGTATTAGGGCTTGTCCCTAATTCAAACGTTTATCACTAAATGGGCTAAAAATGGCTAAATCTTTGGCAAACGGCGTCAAATAACTGGTCAATATCTCGATATTATCTGCACTATTTTTCTTGTTTGCCTACGATTTATCTAATTTTTATCACTATTTTTAAAATAGGGACATGCCCTACTCCTATATGACTGCTCCTTACTATTTTAGCAAGTGCTAGCAGCATATCTTTAATGCAGCATCTTTTATTTAATATTTAGCTTTTTATCGAATGCTTGCAAAACGCAGGGAGGAACGAATTTGTTAACGTCACCGCCAAGCTTGGCAATTTCGCGAATCATGGTAGATGAGATAAATGAGTAATTTTGAGATGGGGTCAAGAACACTGCCTCAAAGTTTTCATCAAGCTCACGATTCATATTGGCTAGCTGAAACTCATACTCAAAATCTGACATCGCTCGCAAGCCACGCAAAACTGCCGTGGCGTTTTTTTCACGCATAAAATCAACAAGCAGCCCTTCAAAACCAATGACAGATACTTGCGGTAAATCAGCAAATACGGTTTCGACCAAAGCAACGCGTTCTTCAAAATTAAACAAGGGTTTTTTATGATGGCCTGAGGCAACCGCGATAACGACCTCATCAAATAGCTTGACGGCGCGTGTGACCAAATCTACATGACCGTTGGTAATAGGATCAAAAGTACCAGGATATAGGATTTTGGTATGTAGCTTTGAGGAATTAGAAGAAATAGAGTGGCTCATAGCATGACTGATATAATCGGTGATATTAGGCCATATGCTAGCAAATTTTGCTCAAACTTAATACTTATCTGCTACATTTGTCCTAAGAGCTGATTTACCTTTTGATTAGAGGCTTTGATACAATAGGTGGTTCGACTCATCTGTCTTATAATCTAAATAAAGCTTAAGACTATATATTGGATTAAGATGAGGAACTAGTAGGACTGATCAGATAAGGCGCTCGCATTTTGGGCAAACCTTATGGAGAAATTATGTCAAAGAAATCAAAAAAACCTGATAATCAGATTTGCGCCAATAAAAAGGCGCGTCATGAGTATTTTATCGAAGAAGCTTTTGAAGCGGGACTGGCATTACAAGGTTGGGAAGTAAAAGCCATTCGTGCCGGAAAAATGACGATTACTGAAGCGTACGTCATATTCCGTAATAACGAAGCCTTCCTGTTCGGTGCGCACATTCAGCCATTGCTATCGAGCTCAACGCACGTTAGTCCAGACAGTATTCGTACCCGTAAACTGCTGCTGAACCGTCGTGAAATCGAAAAGCTGTCTGGGGCAATCAACCAAAAAGGCTATGCTTGCGTACCGCTATCTTGCTACTGGAAAAACTCACTAGTGAAATGCCAAATTGGTCTAGCCTTGGGTAAAAAGCAGCATGACAAGCGTAAAACGCTAAAAGATCGTGACTGGGAACGTGACAAGCAGCGTGGTTTCAAACAGCATTTAGATTAACTAGTATTCGCTTAATCTAAATAGAAAAGGACGGCTCAATAATTACTGAGTCGTCCTTTTTTGTTGTCTATCACATTTTTTAAATAGTCACCTTTATAACATCTATCCAGAGACTTTTTATGCCACCTGCTCTTCTAGAGACAATGCTGTCTTTCTACTAGCCTGACGCAATTGCCTAACACCATGAGCAATCAGACAACCAATACCTAACCAAATCAGACCATAGCTATAGATCATCGCTGACTCAAATGGGTTACCTA
Source organism: Psychrobacter nivimaris (assembly GCF_009812035.1). GTDB lineage: Bacteria > Pseudomonadota > Gammaproteobacteria > Pseudomonadales > Moraxellaceae > Psychrobacter > Psychrobacter nivimaris. The sequence goes on from NZ_VZIZ01000011.1 coordinate 88,475, forward strand.
GTACGGTCACTGCCAAGATAAATAGCAACGCAGGCTCTAGATAGCTCATCATGCCATAGACGTTGACTGGTAGCATTTGACTAGCATCAATATTGGTCTTCATCGCCAAGACACTGAGAACACCTAAACCTACTAGCATCATGATAAAGAAACCAGAGCCGCTAACCAATGCCAAACTGCTTGGGGCAAAAAGGAATAAGTAAGCCAACGCAAAGGGCGCAAATATCGTTAAATCAACCAATAACCCAGTCACCGCACCGATTCCTTGCAGTCGGCGTAAAATGTAGTAAATAGGGTACGTACCGCATACCCATAGCGTCGCCCAAGAGACACTTTGCGTACGGATAACTTCGCTACCCACGCCCAGTGCGGCAAAGGCTACTGCCAACCATTGCAAACGGCTGAGTTTTTCACCAAAGAGGACACAACCAAACACCACCATCATCAATGGGAATAAGAAGTACCCCATCGCGGTTTGCACACCTTGGCCATTCACTGGCCCCCACATAAATAACCAAAACTGGCTGAGAAATATCGGTGTAGGTAATAGCAACCAAGCCCATTGCTTAGCGCCTTTTAACACTTTCAATTTATCAATGTGTAATCCTAGACGTCCACTTACCATCAGGTATCCAACCAACGCTGCCCACATTGCGAGCATACGCCAGATAAAAACTTGCGTCCCTGATAATGGCGCTAAAAAACTGCTATACGCATAGAGTACGCCAAATAGCACATTAGACAATATGGCAAAAGACACCCCTAATATCAGAGTGCGTTGTTGTGCGCTACCTGTCGTCCAAATCGCAGGTAGTGGCAAACGTGCAGCAGTCGTTGCTAGGGTATTAGCGAATACATTGGAGAACATTGAGATAGACATGATAAGCACCGTAGCTATTAATAGATGATAAAAAACCAATTGCTAGCTCTTATTTTGAAGCAGCTCTAATTGATATGATCTATTTTACTAGGCTGCTTTGATATATTATCTCTATATAGATATATTTATGAATAAAAATATCAAATACATGTCGTATAAACTATTATTTTCTTATATTAAACTTTATAGTGATAATATTTATAAAAAAAGATAAAAACTGCCGTTATTAAGGATGTCCTGATATGAGCCATACTTTAGATAATATTGATAAAGCTATTTTGAACTTGCTACAAGATGATGCGACATTACCGCTTAAAACTGTCGCAGAGCGAGTGCATGTCTCTATCGCGACGGCGCAGCGGCGTATACAGGCGCTCATAGATAGTGACGTGATTACCAAACAAGTAGCCATCGTCAATCCTGACAAAGTGGGCTACGGTCTGACGGCCGTAGTGATGATAGAAATGGAGCGCTCTAACACTTCAATGCAGCATCGGTTTGAGCGCTTGATGGATGCGCAATCACGAATCATGAGCTGCTATGAAGTATCTGGCGATTTTGACTTTATGCTCATGGTCAATGCCAAGAATATGAGCGACTATCATCAGTTCACCCGCAGCTTACTGACTTACGAAAATAATGTGCGCAATTTCAAAAGCCAGTTTGTGATGAACTTTACCAAAAGTGGCACGAAGATTTTGCTTGATTAAGACATCATATGTAGCATATCAAGAAATAAAATGATAAGAGTAGTGTAATTTTAAATATGGTAGCTAATGACGACTTTAAGGATTCTTGTTGTGCAAAATTTAAATACATTTTTAATGTTCAAAATAAATAGCTTACCTTACTTAAAACTCTCACTAAATAGCCTGTTTATTATAGGGTTATTTACAGTTGTATCTCTACCTACTTATGCCTATGATATTCAGCCTGTTTCAAATAGTTGCGATATTTATAAAAATATCGAACAATCTGATAAACCTATCACATTAAGCGAATTCAAAGAAACGCCAAATGGCATAGACATATATTCAGATAATTTTGCATTACAAGTGGCAAAATTTCAGCTCTGTCAAACAAAATATCCTTTCAGTAAGGATACGGATGTTATTAGCCAATATGCTAAATACGAGCAAGCATTATCTAGGTTTGCGAATAAAGCTATTAGCGACTTTCCTAAGAAAGATAGCTTAAGCCATAAACAAATAGAACAATTTAAATCTGATGGTGTTTACTATCAAGAGCAACTAGTCGAGCTTTACTTCCAGATGGCTCTAAATTACTACATAGGTGAATTTGTTCCTAAAGACGATAACAAAGCCATACAATACATGAGTAAGGTTGTAGACTATTTTCAACAAAATAAAGCAAACTCTTCAATTTGGCTAGATTATATGGTGGGTACAGGTTTAGTACGAAAAAATAGACGTGTAAGTCCAAACAACCCTATTATCTTACAGCAGGAAACTGAGACTGGATTAGGTATTGTAAGTACTGCATTATTATCCAAAGCTGGACATTTAGATAGCAAAGCTGTTCTATTGCTTGAGGCTTTCAATTATTGGCGGGCATCTCATGTTAACTCAAGTCAAAAAGAGCTTGAACAGTATTTACAGCCTCTTATTTCAGAGTTGACCGGTTACGCTGAACTGGGCAGTTACAAAGCAATAGAGGGCTTAGATGAGATTTATACTGAATTAGCTTTAACTGATGCGCGTTATGAGCCGAAAGCAAACTATTGGCAGAAGCAGTCAGAAAATATACCTCAAGACAATACTAGCTGGCATTAGTTCAATAGAGTATTAGCGAAAGATAACTGCAATCGACCCATTTTAAAAAGACTCCAATTATACTAGGGTGTGTTGACATATATAGAATAATTGATAATCATAGTGTTATGACTAGATTAAC
>NZ_VZIZ01000012.1 GCF_009812035.1 Psychrobacter nivimaris
CAACATCAACGTCAATGTGACGGTTAATAGTGACGGCTCAAGCAATGTAGAGTCTAACAAGCAGATGGGACGCAGCATGGGTAATGCGCTTGTCGCAACCATCCAGCAGCAGATCATCAAAGAGAAACGTCAAGGAGGTTTACTGTATGGCGCTTAAAACCTTTACATGGTGCGTCGATGCAGGTGCGTCACGTACCACTGAGTTAAAAACCAATACTGTGAGCTTTGGTGATGGCTATGAGCAGGTGTCTAGCTTTGGCATTAACAATGCTCGGGAGTCGTGGCCGGTCACAAAGACTGGCTACAAGGCTGAGATTGACGCTATCTATGACTTTATCGTTGAGCATAAGAATGTAACGCCATTTTATGTTGAGATTGCAGGTGAAACCAAGACATACCGAACGGACAGCAATCCTACTACATCACATATTGGCGCTGACGTTTGGCAAATCTCTTTTAATTTAAAACAAGCATTTATACCTTAACCCCTTAACTGGGGTTTTTTATTATCTAATTTTGAGGTGAGTATGACTATTCAAGTTCCAAACCCTGGCACAGGTAACGGGCAAACTGGCGATAACGAATATGTTTTGTGGCAAAAAACGGCTAGCAACTTTAGCGACCAAACCAATGCAGCTAGTCGTGAGGTTGGCACAGAAAGTGGCAATGTACCCGAATATTCAGCAGCTGGTGGGCTGAGTAGGTTGGGTTACGGTGGTCAGTGCGCTCTACTGCCAAACGGAACCAATTTATTTAGCAAAACATGGGTGACAGGGTTTTACAACGGTAATAACTTGGTCAATGCGCCACTTAATCTAACAGGTTGGTTTTTTGTTGAGGCAATGGCTGGCAGCCAAGCAAACAAAGTGATGCTCAGGCTAACACTTTACACGTCAGGCGACACATACATTTCGATTGGCGACAATGGTGTGGAAGCATCGTGGTCAGCTTGGAAGAAAATCACAACAACAGCGATTTAAGGGGCAGTATGACAATACAAATACCAAACGTCGGTACAGGGTTTCCTGCTGACCAAACAGGTGACAGTCCGTGGCTTGCGACAAAAAAAATAGCAGAAAACTTTGGCGATGCAGACAATGCTGCTAGTAAATTAGTTGGTACAGCAAGCGGTCAAATACCCTTAGCGCAAGATTTAACTAAAGCACTTTACACGCCGTTGCAGTTATCGGGGACACTAGTAAACGACACGGACAGCCTTAACGATAAAATTGAGGGCAATGTTTATTACATCAACAACAGACCGCAAGGTGCGTCTGAGCTTGGTTTTGGTGTGTTTTGGACTGAGAAGTATCATGGTTCTGCAAGGCGATTACAGTATTTTAAGAGCGTCGAGAGTGCGACGGGTCATTATGCAAGACAAGAAACAGCAAGAGACTCGCAAACTTATGGCGATTGGTTTAAGTACGCATTCCACAACGAAAACTACTCAGCAACTAGCGTAAAAGCAGGTTCAGCTAGTTATAAAAGAGGCTGGCGTAAACTTACAGCTAGTTTCGGCTCAGGCGCAAGCACAATAACAAAAGCTCATGGCGTATCAAATATCGTGGGTGTGACAGTTAGAGCAACCGTTAGTGGTGTCAGCTACTACGCTAACGATGCTAGAGCGACGCATCAATTTACGATACAGACAGATGGTACAAACGTCATCATCACAAAATCAGTAGATGCAACAGCACTGAATGGGGCGGCACTAACTATTTACATAGACGAGGAGTTATAAAATGATTGACGTATCAGACGTACTACAAAGACACAAACAGACTGACATTGCAGGTGACAGCTATGAACGTGCAAAATCAGTCGTACTCAATAATCCTAAAGACGGGCAGCGCAGCATCACGTTTAACAAAGAGCTAGTCATCAATCTAGCTGATGGCACGACGATGCATACCGACAAAGATATTATTGTCTATAACGCACCTGTCACCGATGACGAACGTGCTGAGGTCATCACACTTTATAATCTTGAAGGTCAAGTGGTTGGCGATAAAACAGCAGGTGAGATTTATGACTTGATTGGGTTGTTTTTAAACAGTGCATTGTTAGCTGCTGAGATCAACAGGGAGGCGTAAATGTTAGAAAGTGACTTACAGAAACTTAGCGTAACAGGGCTTGTGACGTTATACGAGCTAGACGCTACCAAGTTAGGCGGCGGCATCATGCGGTGGCATGGTCATGTAAGTCATGAAGACTGGCGCTTAATATTTGGCTATCTCGATAAAACCAAATATTTGGATAAAACCGACACACTTAATGCACTGGATAAGCAGCACGATTTAGTGAGGCGTGACATTATTTGGCAGGGTCAGACTTACTCACCGATGCCGATACAATCCGATGGTTTAGAAATGCGAGGTGACGGCAAAGCGTCAACACCAAGCCTTGCTTTAGCTAACAATATTGACGGCTTGCAAGGTGCGATTAGTGCACTCTGTTTGCAGTTTGATGATTTTTGCGGAGCTAAGCTGACCGTCATCAATACGCTTGCAAAATACTTAGACGCTGAAAATTTCACTGATGGCAATCCACAAGCTGCAAACGAGTATCGCAAGCAGCTCTGGTATGTTGAAACTAAAACATCAGAAAACGCCAGTGCGGTGACGTTTGAATTATCGAATCCTGTCGATTTTGAGGGCGCGAGAATACCATCGAGAGAAATCACCTCGTTTTGTCATTGGTGTGTGCATGGACGCTATCGTGGTGAGGAATGTGGCTATACAGGCACAGCTCGATTTACCGAAGATGGCACACCTACGGACAATCCTGAACTCGATAAATGCGGTGGTAGGCTCTCAGATTGCCGTCTGCGTTTTGGTGATAATAACCCCTTGCCGTTTGGGGGCTTCCCTTCAAGCTCTCTCGTATCAGGATAAACTATGCTTACAACTAAGATAAAAAATGCTATCAATGCCCATGCTAAAACCGAATACCCAAGGGAATCATGTGGCGTGATAATCGGCAAAGAATACATACCATGCAAAAACATAGCAGCCGATGATGCTCAGTTTGAGATAGACCCTATAGACTTGGTAGGCGCAAGCAAAGAGGGTAAAATCAAGGCATACGTGCATTCTCACCCGGACGGTAATGTTTTGCCGAGTATGCCAGACCGTGTGCAGATGAACCTGCATGGCTTGCCGTGGGTAATTACTAATGGCACTGAGTGCGCTATACACAAGCCTGATGGTTATCAAGCACCACTACTAGGGCGTGAGTATCATCATGGTCTGATGGATTGTTATTCGCTAGTTAAAGACTACTATCAGCGTGAGCTTGGCATAACCCTAAACGATTATGAGCGACAAGATTGCTGGTGGGAAAATAAAGACAGCAAGCCGCTATATCTTGATAACTTTAAAAAAGAGGGTTTTGTTGAAGTCGATACAATCCAAAAGCATGACTTGATACTCGCAAGGCTTGGGCGTACAGCCCATGTCAATCATGCCCTAGTCTTTATCGGCGATGGTAAGCTCAAATCTGAGCGTACAGACGATGTTATCGGTGATAGCTTGGTGTTACACCACCCATACGGTCGTGAGTCGCTACGTGAGATATACGGTGAAGCATGGCAGCGTAGAGCAGCGATTATCATCAGGCATAAATCACTAATCAAATAACACAAGTCGCTTAAATTAGCGGCTTTTTTATGGGCGCAAATTATGAAAGTTATCCATCTGCACGGCGTACTTGCTGACAAATTCGGTGAGTTTTTTCGCTTAGATATTCAGTCAGCAGCCGAGGCGACACACGCTATCGCTTGCCAATTACCTGAATTTAAAATGTTTATGTTAAAGGCTGAGCAAGAAGGTATGCGCTTTGCCGTGTTTTTAGATGAGCAGACTGAGCAAGGCAACGTGGGCGAAAAAGAGCTAGCTAATGCTACGTCAGCAAATGTTATCCATATCGTGCCAAAGATTATGGGCGCAGGTGGTGATGCGTTTGGTTGGTTGCAAGTGGTTGTGGGGGCTGCGCTGGTCGTTGTTGGATTAGGTTTAACGCCATTCACAGGCGGTACGTCGTTAGCAATGGTTGGTGCAGGTGCCGGCTTAATGGTCGGCGGCGCTGCTTCACTGCTCATGCCAACGCCTGATCTTGGCGATCAAGACGAAGACGGCAACAGGGCAAACTACGGCTTTGGTGGTGCGGTAACTACTGTGGCTCAAGGTAATCCAGTGCCAATATTGATAGGCGAGCGTTACATAGGCGGTTTTATCGTGTCGGCAGGTATATATACAGAGGATAATCAATAATGACAACTATCGCAATCAAAGGCGCAAAAGCAGGACAAGACAAATCACGTAAGCCATCTATTGCAAAAGACTCTGTGGCAAGTACCAGTACCGCAAAACTATTATACGGCTTAGCCGAGGGCGAAGTATGGGGTTTGGTTGATGGCGGTAAATCTATTCGCTTGGATGGTACGCCACTGCTAGACGACAATGGTAATGCCAACTTTGAGGGTGTGACGTGGGATTTTCGCGCAGGTACAAATGAGCAAGAATATATCAAGGGCTTTCCTGATGTGTCTAATGAGACACCCATTAATGTTGAGTTACGCAGCGATAATCCGTGGATTAAGGCGTTTACTGACACGCAGTTAAGTGCTGTTCGTGTGCGTTTTAAATGGAATCGTTTATCTAAAACCGACCCTGATAATGGCGACGTTAAAGGCTATAAAATTCAGTACGCCATCGACTTACAGACCAATGGTGGTGCATACGTCGAAGTGCTTAATACTAAAATTGAGGACAAGACCAGCGCAGGTTACGAGCGCACGCACCGTATCGACTTACCACGCTCAACGACTGGCTGGCAGATACGTGTGCGTCGCTTAACAGCTAATGATTCAAGTGAATATGTGCAAGATGATATGTTTATTGATGCCGTTGCTGAGGTTATCGACGTAAAACTGCGTTATCCAAACACCGCTTTGCTAGGCATACAGTATAACGCTGAGACATTTAGCAGTATCGCAAAATTAGAAGCCCATATACGCGGTGCAATTATGCGTGTGCCTAGTAACTATGATGCGGTAGCACGTACTTACACAGGCATCTGGGATGGCACATTCAAGGATGCTTATAGCAACAATCCAGCATGGGCTTATTTTTACTTATGCACACAATGGCGCGGCGGTCTAGGTGAGCGTCTTGATATCACTATGATTGATAAATGGTCGTTATATGCGCTTGGTCAATATTGCGATCAGATGGTCAGTGATGGTCAAGGCGGTTTAGAGCCACGCTTTACGTGTAACGTCTATCTACAAAAACAAGCCGATGCCTATCAAGTGCTACAAAATATCGGTGGCATCTTCCGAGCTATGAGCTACTGGAATGGTGAGCGCATTGTATTAGACGCTGACGTACCGCAAGACCCTGTTTATACATTCTCACGCGCTAACGTCATTGATGGCAACTTTGAATACACAGGCACACGAGCGCGTGACCGTCATACTCTAGCAAAAGTTGCTTGGGATAATCCGCTTAATAGATTTGAAACCGAATACGAGTATATTCGTGACGAAAAAGCAATGGCTAAGTTCGGCGTTAAAGTGCTTGATTTGGCCGCGTTTGGCTGCACCTCACAAGCACAGGCTCAACGTGCAGGGTTATGGGCGCTCAAAACCGAGCAGTTAGAAACACGTCAGGTATCGTTTGGCGTTGGTCTTGATGGCTTTATACCGCAAGTCGGTAACATCATCAATGTATCAGATGAGCTGTTTGCAGGACGCGCTAACGGTGGTCGTGTGTCTGAGGTATCAGGTCGCAGGGTCAAGATTGACCGTGATGCAGTTGTCAATATTGGCGATGTGCTAACGCTTAACTGCTCTGATGGTATTAATCGCAGTCGCGTTGTGACTGCGGTTGAAGGTCGTTACATCTATACATCAACATCTATACCAAACGCGGAGAGCGAAAACGTATGGGCGATTGAAACGGCTGACCTGAAGCTCATGCGCTTCCGTGTCATGTCAATTACTCAGAACGACGACACGACATTCGCAATCACAGCCATTCAGCATGAGCCACAAAAGTATGATGCGATTGATTATGGTGCTGATGTAAAGCCAACCAATATCACTATCGTCAATCCTGATGTGGTCGATGCGCCTAGTAGTGTGTCTGTCAGTAGTCGCCACCGTGTCGTGCAAGGTCAGACAGTTACCACGCTTGTTATCGAGTGGTCACAAGTCATTGGTGCGGTAGCTTATGATGTGGAATGGCGCAAAGACGACGGTACATGGATTAAACTACCGCGAACTGGCAATGTCTCAGTTGAGATTGAGGGTGTGTATAGTGGCAATTATATGGCTCGTGTGCGCTCAGTATCAGCGTTTGACGTGCAGTCACAAGCTACAACGTCAACCCTGACAGCAATCGAAGGCAAGGTAGGATTACCGCCTACAGTGGTCGGCTTAACTGCCACAGGCGTGTTGTTTGGCATGGATTTAAAATGGGGCTTTCAGCAGGGTTCAGGCGATGCGGACTACACAGAAATACAAGTAGGAAGTGCACCCAATGTCAATGTGGCAACGCTAGGACAATACAGCTATCCAACTAACACCCATACCATTAACGGCTTGCAAGGCAACTTGTCGCAGTCTTATCGTGCGCGTTTAGTTGATAAGCTCGGCTTTAAATCGCCATGGTCAGCATGGGTGACAGGTACGACAGACGCTAATGCTGATAAAATCATGGACTTGCTACAAGGTCAGATTGATGAGAGCGCCTTTAGCGACATAATGAAGGGTAGAATTGCAGACATTGAAGTTAATAAGCAGGAAATTGGTCAAGAAGTCTTAGACCGCATTGCTGCAATCACTGCTGCTAATAAGCTAGTTGAAGCTGAGGCAGAAGCTAGAGTTGAGGATATACGCTTAGCTGCTGAGTCTCAAAGAGGTTTACAGGAATTTGCTGACGAATTAGCTAAGGATGTTGACGCAGTTGTAATATCTCAAACCAAGACTGATGCAGGTATTGCCGTAATAAAAAGCAAACAATCCACTTTTGAGATTGAACAAGGTGTACAAGCTGAGTCTTTGACATACCTATCCTCTCAGATTGATTTTGGTTATGCTGACAAGACAAAGTATGCAGACAAGAGTATAGCCACAGCTTGGACATTTGCTAAGACAGTGGCTCATGCTGATTACTCTAACTCTCAAATGATAACTGGTCTTTCTGCTGACTACAAAGATTCATCTGCAAGATTTACTGAGAATATCGAGCTACTGGCAACTAAAAACGAGGCAACAGCAACTAAAACAACCAACTTATCCGCGCAGATTGTGGGCGGCTATGACGGCAACGATTTAACCAAACTTAACTCAGGATTATTATTTGAGGAAAGCACCGCACGAGCAAATGACGTTGAGGGATTGGCTGAGCAGATTAGTTTATTGTCAGCAGGTGTTGGTGAACAGTTTGACAGCTTTGAGATATGGCACTTCAACAAAAATAAAGACGGTTGGACGGGTGGTACCTACAATGGCGGTGGCTGGTTAAATGTACGTGCTGAAACCATTACAAGCCCTACTATCGAAGACTTAGACGGTACAGCATACAAACACATTAAATTGCGTATTAAAAAAGTCGGTACACCTACGTGGCAGGGATTGTTGTCTTATGCAGGGGGCAGTAAAACCATTGCTGAGCCAAGCTATGACACTGATGGTATTGCGCTAGTAAATTGGCAGATGGAGTGGTCAGGAGATATAACATCGTTTAACTTAAAACTTGCAAGTGCAGGGGATAATCTCAACTACTATAGCATCGACTGGATTGCAGTTGGCAGACCATCGCCGGGTGCTAGTAATGCTTCGTTATTGCGTGAATCAAAAGTACGAGCAAGTGAGACAAGTGCTAATGCTAGTGACTTGGTTACTTTGCGCTCAAAAATCGAAGGAGGAAATGGCGTACCGATTGAGTCATCTATCACTCGTAAGTTAGACACTACGGCAAATTTAGCAAGCACCACTGCTGAAGAAGTCAGCACGTTAAAATCTGAATACGAAGACGAAATGTACGGCTATGAAGGCACTGTACAGACCACGGCTCGGACGCTAGGAGAGGCGACACGAGCCGAGGCTGAGCGCCTTGATTTACTGTCTGCTAACGTACTACCGAGCTATGCAGACAAAACACAGTATGCAAGCTCAACACGATCAACGCAGTGGACTTATGCGAAAACGGTAGCAGCAGACAACTATGCAGCAAATCAGCGTATTACCAACCTGCAATCTGAGTTTGCAGACAGCAATGCTAACTTTACTAATGAGCTGTTTACACTAGCAACTAAAGACAAGTCGATAGCGGCAGACATAACACAGCTATATGCTGAAACAGGTGAAAACTACGGCCTAATTCAAGACGTTAGCATTGCCATATCAACACCTAACACTGGTTTGGCAGCTAAAGTCACTGAGTTGCAATCGTCGGCACAAATCAATGCTGGCGCAGCAAGTGCAGCACAACAAGCAGCTAATGCAGCAGCTACAGCAGCAGGCAATAAAGGTGAGGTCATCTATAGCAGCACAGCGCCAAGTGCTGACAAGCAAAAAGCGCAGAACTTATGGATTGATACATCGGGCGGTAACAACACGCCTAAGCGGTGGTCAGGAAGCGCATGGTTATCTGTCACAGATAAAGCAGCAACTGATGCAGCCTCAGCAGCCTCAGCAGCCCAAGGCACAGCAAATAGCGCGCTCGGTCAAGCTCAAGCAGCACAGCAAGCAGCCACCGCCTCTACTGTCAAACTTGCTGAAATTGCAGCAGATAACAAACTCACGCCTACTGAGAAAAAGCAGGTCAAAACGATATGGGAGGAAATCAAAAAGACCGATACAAGCATCAGGGAGCAGGCAGAAAAATACAATGTGTCTACTGCCAACTATGATTATGTCTACACTGCGCTGACAGATTATCTAACACCACTAATGGGTAATATGGGTCAAACCAATACAATCGTTCGAGACACATTTGACGGTAGATTTGCGAACCTATACGAGCGTCGTGCGGAGCTATATGCAGCAATTACTAGCGCTACTGAGCAAGCCACTAGCTTAGCTAATAGTAACGCAGCAACAGCGCAGCAAGCAGCAGATGCAGCGGCTCAGGTAGCGGCAACTGCAACCGTAAAGCTAACTGACATAGCATCGGACGACAAATTAACTCCACTTGAGAAGAACCAAGTACAGACTATATGGGAGGAAATAAAGAGCACAGATGCTAGCGTTAGGGCAAGTGCTGCAAAATATGGCATCTCTACGGTCGCCTACGATAACGTCTATACAGCACTAAATACTTATCTAACACCGTTGATGAACGTACCTGAGCAGACAAGCACCATTGTCAGAAGTACTTTCGATGGTCGTTTCGCTAATTTGTACGCTAGACGAGCTGAGCTTAACAATGCGATTGTAGCAGCAACGAAGGCGCTTGCTGATAGCACTGCTGACAAACTAGAACCTGAGAACTTAGCTGTTTTGGTTGAGGGCAGTGGTGCGTTTTCAGATGAGTTTGGTGGCATCTCAGGGCAGTTTGCTAACTTTCAGGGTGTTGTTGATGGTCAAAAGTCAGCGATTGAAACGGTGACTGCTGTTGGTAATGTCGAGAAGTTAAAAAACGAGATTGCCAAGGCGCGTTTAGATAAGAGTGTTACGAGTCTAAATGCTCAAACCACAGCACTGCAAACTGCGATAGATAACTACACAACCAAGATAGCGGAATTAGTGGTGTTGCGTGACGCATTACCATCTAGTGAGAACGCACTTCGAGCGCAATACAATCAGCAGATGGATCAATTGAGGGATGCACGTACTGACGCTTATGCACAGCAAAGTGTTATTGCAGACCAAGTGGCTCAGTTAAACAGCGAGAAAGCAGTTCTTGACTCGCTTAAAATAACTGAGTCAGATGTTAAAGCACAGCACACTATCAAGATTGACGCAGGGGGAAAAATCGCAGGGTATGGCTTGGTTGTGCAAAAGAACAACTTTAGCGCATTTGATGTGAGAGCCGATAGATTTAGCATATCAGCACCAGTCGGCAAGCCTAACGATGTGAACGGTGACAGCCCATTTATGGTGCTGACAACACCGCAAGTGATTGATGGCGTAACTGTACCGGCTGGTACTTATATGCGTAACTTCTACGCGCCTAGAGGTTCTATTGATACGCTGCAAGTCGCTGACGGGGCTATTAAATCAGCTCAGATTGACGACTTAGCGGTGACTAGCGCAAAAATTGGAGATGCGCAAGTTAATACACTAAAGATAAAGAAAGATTCGGTTATTGTGCCTAGAGTGCAGACCTTTTCTGGCAATGTGGATCTCATTGGTTCTGACGCTGCCACGGGCTATACTTTTGGTAGCATATCTTTAGACCCTGAAGGCGGTAATGTTTCTATTCAAGTTACTTTCGCTAGGGTTGGTCTAGTCAGGGGCGTTGGAGGTAGTAGTATAAACGGAGCAATCGTCTTTGAGGTTCTTAGGGACGGTAGTACAGTCGTTGGTAGCTTTTCAAGAAATGTTGATGCTGATACCTACTTTGACATGGCGACAATCCCTACTATGGTTGATTCAAATATATCTGGCACTCACACCTACAGCGTTAGGGTTAGACATAACAGCACTAGAGGGAATACGACTTTGTACTTTAGGGAAGACCGTTCTATACACGTAATGGGAGCTAAGCGATAGTGATTTTATATATATACTCAAAAGATAGCGGCATTTATCTGTACCGAGACAACGGTAATGTTGACGGAGCTTTATATGATATGGGCGAAGATAAAGATTTCACGCTCACACCACCGCCTGATTACGATAAACCGTGGTACTGGGTAGACGCAGAATGGACAACCGAACAACCCTCTTAACGAGGGTTTTTTATTATCTAAATTAGGGGGTTAGATGCTTAAAATTAAGTTTTGGCAGCTATGGTGGGCTTGCATAGCTGCTCTAGCTGCATCGTACCCGATTAGCGCATGGGCTGCTGACCAACTCATAGAGGCAAGGGTTTTACCCGCGCCTTTTTTGCTGAGCTGGACAGGCGTTTGGGTGTTTTCCACGGCGGGTGGCTTGTGTGCTGCATTTGTCAAAATACCTGAGATCGATAAGAGCTTTTATTATCCAAGCCTAGCAAAAGCGTTAATCGGTGTGTTTATGGGCGTAGCACTAAGTTTGGCAGTCAACACCTTTAATGAGTCGCAATCAGGTGCTTTGCCATTGTTTGCACTATTGGCTGGTCTATTTAGTGCGCCACTGGTTGCCGGTACGATGGTATGGATCAGCAACCAAAAACGCATAAACAAAACACTTAATCAGGCGGTACGCAATCGTACAGGGTTAGATACGTCAGTAGATGCCGACTTTCAAATTGACACAGCTTACAAAAAAGGAGACAGCGATGATAGCGCCAATCTATCTTGATTTAACGATGGCGCTATGCGCTGTCATCTTAGGCTTGTTCGTCATGCTCACACGCATGAGGGTTGTTGACGATGGGGTTTATACGCCAATACTTGAGCTAGCGGTTGTATGTGCAGGTGCGCTTAGTTGGGCGATATATGGCTTCCTAGCATTGTCGGCTATTACCTCGTACCCTCCATTACACACGTTGGGTTATCAAGGGCACTGGGGTTACACGCTCGCAAGGTTTCTCAGCTTCATTATGTGGGTGCTAGCTCTGCTGTTAATAACTAGGTACAGCGCATACATGCAAGTCAGGAAGGTATCAAATAAATGCAAACACCACGCCCCGTAATGGGGCTTTTTTTGGAGCTAAAAATGAGTGTAAAAGATAGCGTAAAAATACTACAGACCGCTATAGGTATTGACCCAGACGGTTATTGGGGCGGCTTATCTCAAGAAGTCTTGGAGGGCGGTTATAAGTTAGATTTTGATTTTGCTAAATTCAAAAAGGTTTTTGGCGTCAGCTCAATCAGTCAGGGCTTTGTAGATGGCGTAAACGGCTTGTTTGCAGCTTTTAACGAATACAAAGATTTAGATGCAAACAATCCGCTATACGTGAGCTACAATCTCGCCACGGCGTATCATGAGACAGCGTTTACAATGCAAGCCATTACTGAGTATGGCGGTGTTAGATACTTTGATAAGTACGACACAGGGGGATTGGCTGAGCGACTAGGTAACACGCCAGAGCCTGATGGTGATGGATATAAATATCGTGGGCGCGGTCATGTCATGATTACAGGCTATGGCAACTATAAAAAGTTTACCGATATTCTAGGTATCGACTTAGTTAACAGTCCTGATCTAGCGTTAGACCCCGTTGTCAGCGCAAAGATACTGACTATCGGCTCACTAAATGGTACGTTTACAACTCGCAGATTAAACCAGTATATCAAGTACGGTTTAGAATATAACGAGTGGGTAAATGCTCGTAGGGTTATTAATGGCGTTGATGATAATAAGGCGATTGCGGATTATGCGATTAAGTTTTTGCAGTGCATTAAAGTTGTTGTAGTAAAAAATAGTGCTGTGTGTGAGTGTTGTGGACAGCCTATTTAGCTTCATCTAGCCACGTTTAGCTGCTATAATACAAACAGGTTATGTATCTCAGTTGGTAGATTCTTGTGTCGCAGGTTCGAGTCCTGCCATAACCGTAAGCCC
>NZ_VZIZ01000013.1:0-8717 GCF_009812035.1 Psychrobacter nivimaris
AGCGCCAATGGTAGTGTGGTTCGCCCATGTGAGAGTAGGTCATCGTCAGCTCTCTATTCTAAAAAAGAGTCATCCTTAATTGGGTGGCTCTTTTTTTTATCTTTTATTTCTAGTGACCTACGCAGCAAATCCTATTTAAAGGTGAGCAAGGAATAACGACTGTCTGGGAGACAGTCGTCCGCAGCGCAAGACAAGAGCTATACTCGCAGTTAGCATGCTTTGCCTTAACGGTTCTCTTCTCGTTCGTCAGCTCTCTATTCTAAATAAAGCCCCCAACGCTCACGCGATGGGGGTTTTTCTTTGTCTGTAGATTGGTGCTGAAAAGCTACTAGTAATTGAGTTCATGAACTTTCCCTATGATAGTCAAATAAGACTCTTATACGAAAAATTTGTCTAGAAAATATATAAAACAACAGATCACGATACATGTTTCTTGTCGAATATAAATACGTTGTGATGAATTGCTTCATTAGTCTTTTGAATATTAAATGTTTTCTTATCTTCAGGTAATCGTAGTACTTTTGGTAGTCGTGCTATTGCCATTTTTTCATTAGCAATGGCATAGTGACGATAGTATTCATTTAAGACTTCATTGCAGTCAAATTCTACGTAAACAATATTATCATTATGTTTTTTAGCTAAATTTATTATGGACAGAAAAAACTCATTTTTCGCTTCATTTTTTGAATGTTCCACATCTTCTAAAGTATAATTTGGTGGGAAACCGACCTTTATTTTTTGCCAAATACTACCATTTTCCTTAGTTTCAAGATAAAATTTTAATTTTTCTTCTAATTGATTTAACTGTATCAGGTTCTGTTCAGTACTATCGAAAGCTTCCTTGACAATTGCAATTATTTCTTTAGAAGCATTAGTGAAATTTTTAATCTCAAATTTTTTATCCTCTAATGAATCATAAATCGTATCTAGAAAATATTTGAAGCTAATTAGCCTGGCAATCATAACTTCTACATTAGAAGAATATGTAGCGATAGGTCGTAATTGAAAGTTTTGGAGATTATCTATAAGTTTATTAAAAATTTTAGTCAAATAATAAAATAAATAGTATCGATCATCACTATCAGTGACTGCATTATTAATTATATTAGGTAATTTATTCAAAATCGAAATTGTGATTTGGTGCTCATAGTCATTCATACGCTTACTGATATGATATTCTGTCTCTTCGCCGTCTTTTTTCAATTCTTTTTTGAGTAGAGGTATAATTTGTGTCTTACAAAGATGTTGTGCTTCTGCTATAAATTTGATAATTGTGTCCGATACACCAGCATCCAAAGTATATAGTCGACTTGTACAGTATTTAACATGTCGTATATAACTTTCTTCATCTATAAGCTCTTTTCTAATGACAACGTGTGTCAGATATACAAATAGATCATTACTACCGCCATCTTCATGCAAAAAACGTTTAATAGAATAAGGATTTTGTCTTGATTTATCGGCAATACCTATTAAAAACCAGTAACGCTCACTTTCAATGACAAAGAATTTTTTACGCTTTGCCTCTCTTTTTATAATATCGGGTAAGTTGTCTTGTTCCTGAAAGTCTATGTCAGTAGAGTCCCATGCGCGAAAGTCTCGCCCCTGAATCTTTTGCTTAATAAATACTTCTTTAAAGTATGTTTTTACGATATCAGTATTTAAGTGCCTTATACCAGGTTGTACTATAAGATTTACATTATCGATCCAAAATGCTAAATCGTACAAAAATGCTTTTTTTATACTTTCACGACTTTTTTGGTCTAAAATATGATCACCTATATCAATACGGTTAAGATAATCGATCATCGCCTCTACTTTATCAGCAAGTTCAATAGCATCATATGAATCCGGCTTAGACTCAATAAATTTCAACATCTGTATAGCAATTGCTTTTAGCTCTCGATGACGAATTGCTGTTTTAGATAACAAACTTCTCAAATCATCTGGAATGATATAAGTAAAATTTGGGCTAATGTTCCTTTTTGATAATATTTTTTCGTACACACTTTTACGACTGGGTATATCGAGCTGCGGCAAAATACTGATAAGAATGGTTTTCCAGTTACCACCTAATGCTGGGTCTATCGATTTTAATTGATAAACTTGGTATTCTGAGAGCTCATACACATACATATTACAATTTCCTTTACAGAACTAATGTTTGCACAAATGCTCGCTATCTTAGCATCTATCAAATAACTATCACAGCATCTTTATTGCTCAGGCAGCTAGTTTAATAAACTAAGGCAAAATTATGACCACCTCAAAAGTAACCTATCAAGGCAATTTACGCACCCAAGCCATTCACTTACAGTCGAATAATCAAATCATCACTGATGCGCCAACGGACAATCATGGTAAGGGCGAAGCGTTTTCTCCTACTGATTTGCTAGCGACCAGTTTGGGCAGTTGTATCTTAACGATTATCGGGATCAAAGCTGAAGCGATGGACATCGATATCTCAGGTACGACCGCAGAAGTTACCAAAGTCATGGCTGCCAAACCAAGGCGGGTGAGTGAGATACATGTAATAGTTAATTTCGCTAAGGCATTGGACGAGAGTACCTTAAAGCGATTTTATAAAACCGCGTTGACCTGCCCAGTAGGCAATAGCTTGGATCCTGCTATCACACAAAACTTAGTGTTTAACAATGGCACAGAAGCCTAATATGTCTACTAAGACTTTACTCATCGTCGCTCATGCGCCATCGCCTAATACTCAGAAATTGGTGCAGGCAGCCTATGACGGTGCGAATAATCCTGATATAGATATCAACGTCATTTTGAAATCACCGCAGGATACGCAGCCTGAGGATGTGTTGGCTGCTGATGCGTTACTGCTAGGTACGACCGAAAATCTAGCGTATATGGCAGGGCTGACCAAAGATTTTTTTGATCGTTGCTATTATCCCGTGCTAGAAGAGAAGCAGGGCATGCCATTTGCGGTATATATACGCGCAGGGCATGATGGTACAGGTACTAAACTTGCGCTCAAAACGATTACAACGGGGCTACGTTGGTCATGGATTCAAGAGGCGCTGATACTACAGGGCGATTGGCAAGATAGCTTTGCTGAGCAAGTAGAAGAGCTTGCTATGACGTTGGCTGCTGGGGTAGAGGCGGGTATTTACTAGTATGAGTTGTTTAGTGACCACTAAGGTAGTATTAGACAGTGCTTGTTAATCTACTGCTATCAATACTGAGAGCACAATAGACTGTTTGGGAGAATAGTAATGCATGACGATAATCTGGAGAGTGATAATCCAAATAATAAAGTAGATATTTCTGCATTGCCGTTTTCTCAAGCGTGTGAGAATAATAAACAACCTATTTTAGAAGTACTTCAAACAGAGCTACAAGGCTGTAATCATGTATTAGAGATTGGTTCTGGAACGGGGCAGCATAGTGTTTACTTTGCGCCTAATCTGCCTGAGATACAGTGGCAAACTAGCGATGTGACTGGTAATCATCGCCATATAATCGCTTGGCACAATGCGTATCCTGCACCCAATCTATATTCGCCATTAGCGTTTGATTTGAGTACGGATGCCGTACCTGTCAATAGCCAGTTAAACTTACCTTATGATGCAATGTTTACGGCTAATACGCTGCATATTATCAGTTGGGCTTTGGTTGAACGGTTGTTTACATTGGCTGGTGATGCGCTACCTACTGATGGCAAACTGATTGTATATGGCCCATTTAACGAGGATGGTAAATATACCAGTGAGGGCAATCAGCGATTTGATGCGATGTTGAGAGCAGGTAATCCTGATAGTGGCATTCGTCATAAAGAAGAGGTTGTCAGTTTAGCCAGTGAACATCATTTGCAACTTGTCACTACTTATGCGATGCCTGCTAATAATCAGCTATTGGTATTTCAGAAGCGCTAATTTTTTAAAGCGTCAGCAAAAACTAAATAAAAAGACACCTTAATGGATCGTTATCAGATCTTGTTGAGGTGTCTTTTTGTTTGGGTTTGCTTATATTATTACTTATGCAACTTGTGCTGCTGGATTATTTATATTCTTCTGCTAAAAAGTCTAAGTAGCGTTTCCAAGAGCGCTCATCGGCGCGGGCGTCATATCTATCGCTGCCAAATACGCTAAAGGCATGTGGCGCACCGCTGTAGGTAACCATCTCATGAGGTACTTTGGCTGCTTCTAAGGTCTTGCCCAAAGTCGCAAAGCTCTCTAGCGAGACAGATTCATCAGCAGAGCCATGAAATACTAGGATTTCTCCCGTAGTTTTGTCATAGCTTTGACCAGTTGGAATATCGAATGCACCATGGAAAGGTACAAAGGCTTTTTGCTCAAAGCCTGAACGTGCTAACTCTAACGCGACCGTACCACCGAAACAGTAACCCATAGTAGTGCCTTTACGCACATCATTGCCTTGTAGTTGTCCTGCTGTTAATGCCCCTGCCAATATGCGACGCATTTTATTACGATCATCATATAGCTCCCCAGTTAGGCGTTTGTTTTCTTCGATAGAAGTGGGGCGAATACCTTGTCCAAACATATCGGCCGCCAATACGTTGTAGCCTTCAGCTGCTAACATGTCAGCACGTTTGCGCTCATAGTCAGTTAGACCGTCCCAATCATGAATCAATAAGATAAAAGGTGCATTAGCTTTGTCCGCCTTGGCGTAATAGCCTTCGTATGCTTTATCATCGACCGTATAGGTAACGCTCTTGGTCGTGATAGCAGCAGCTGTTTGACTGAACGTTAATGCCATTAGACCCATTGACGCGCCTACTAGCAATGAGTGATAAGGTTTTTTAATCGGGGAGCTTAGAGTTGGTAACATGGTAGGTAGCCTTATAGTTATATAAAAAATAGTCGCATCATCAAATCCCTATAAATCCGCTACATTATCATCCTCGCTAACCATACTAAGGTATAGCTTGCGCTCGGTTTTCTTGTATCGAAATTATTTGAATCCAGCGATATAAAAAAGATAAATATAAGGCTAAAACCCTGCCAATTTATTTATCAATAGTCTTTGGTACTTCATAAAAAGCATACCTTAAAGAATAACTACATTACAAGATTCTATTGTTAACGTTTATGCGCCTTTAAGACCACCTAAAGCAGCTGGTTTATAGCGTCTATAAACCTTAACCAAACATCAACAAGGTTTACTATATACGCAACTATATTTGACTTATTTTTTGGGTAGTATAAGTCCTAAGCCTATTATTCCTTTACGAATTTTAGTGCGGTATCAGTTTAACGCTCGGCAATGCTGAAAACACAGATAAATAAATGACAGATGAAGTCACCACTACCTCAAAGGATATCAAACCTGTGTAGGCACTCTTTTAATGATTTAAAAGAGCACTCTCAATCTATTAGCTAGGACTTTTTATGAATAATAATATCGATCATACGGACCCCGCCAAAGACATGAATACGGAACGTGGCAATGGTGGTGAAACACATCAGCGCGCAGGTGACGACACTAAAGTATTAACCACGCAACAAGGTGTGGCCATCGCTGACAACCAAAACTCTCTAAAAGCAGGCTCACGTGGACCGACGCTATTGGAGGATTTTGTATTACGTGAAAAAATCAATCATTTTGACCATGAGCGTATCCCTGAGCGTATCGTCCATGCTCGTGGTAGTGCCGCACACGGTTATTTTGAGCTGACAGAATCACTAGAAGAATATACGACTGCCAAAGTATTGACCGAAACAGGTAAGCAAACGCCATTGTTTACGCGTTTCTCAACGGTAGCGGGTAACAAAGGCTCAAAAGATACGCCACGTGATGTGCGCGGTTTTGCTGTGAAAATGTATACAGAAGAAGGTAACTGGGATATCGTTGGTAACAACATGCCAATCTTCTTTATCCAAGACGCGATGAAGTTTCCAGATTTGATTCATGCGGTAAAACCAGAACCAGATCGCGGTTTCCCGCAAGCGGCATCTGCTCATGATACGTTTTGGGATTTTGTCTCATTAAGTCCTGAAACCATGCACAATCTAATTTGGCTGATGAGTGATCGCGGTTTACCACGTAGCCTACGCATGATGGAAGGTTTTGGTATTCATAGCTATCGCTTAATCAATAAAGACGGTAAGAGCACCTTTGTACGTTTCCATTGGAAGCCAGTACTGGGCGTACAATCGACCACATGGGATGAAGCAGTAAAAATCTCAGGCGCTGATCCTGATTATCATCGTCGTGACTTATTTGAGTCAATCAATAACGGTGACTATCCTGAGTGGGAGTTTGGCGTACAGTTATTTACCGAAGAAGAAGCCAATGCATTCCCATTTGACCATCTCGATGCAACTAAGCTGATTCCAGAAGAATTGGTGCCAGTGAAAGTCGTGGGTAAGATGGTATTGAATCGCTATCCAGATAATTTCTTTGCAGAGACTGAGCAGGTAGCATTCTGCCCATCGCATCTGCCACCGGGTGTTGACTTTAGTAATGACCCATTATTACAAGGTCGTTTGTTCAGTTATCTAGACACTCAGCTATCACGCTTAGGCTCGCCAAACTTTGCCCAAATTCCTATCAATGCACCAAAGTGTCCGTTTGCCAACAATCAGCAAGATGGTCATATGCAAATGCAAGTGCCTAAGACGCGTGTACTTTATGAGCCACAAAGCTTAGATCTAACTCGTCCTCGTGAAAGCGCTAAACGTGGTTTCAACTCATTCCATGAGCAACTAGATGATGGCGTAAAAGGCCGCGTACGTGACGAGAGCTTTGCCGATCATTATAGCCAGCCACGTATGTTCTACCGTAGTCAGACAGCAACTGAGCAAGCACATATCGCAACCGCTTATGCGTTTGAGCTAGGTAAAGTAGACACAGCCCATGTACGTACGCGTATGCTTAGCCATTTGATTCATATCGATGAAGACTTGGCCAATCGCGTAGCAACGGCATTGGGTATGGAGCTACCAGAGCCAGCTGATGCAGCTGCACCTGTCCAAGACTTAGGAACTTCTAAAGCGGTACAAACTATCGGTCTAACGCCTGATAGTCTAAAAGGTCGTATGATCGGTATCTTGGTTGCAGAAGGCTCTAATAGCAGTGAAGTCAAAAAGTTCGAAGATGCTGCCAAAGCGCAGGGTGCTAGTGTCAAAATCGTAGCGCCTAACAAAGAAGTCGTATTGGATGATGGTACCCGTATACAAGCTGATGAGCGCCTCGCTGGTGGTCCGTCAGTGATGTTTGATGCCATCGTTAGTATCATCATGCCTGACCAAGCTAAAAAGCTGGCAAAAGACAGCTCAGCACTAGATTGGTTCAACGATGCGTTCAACCATTGCAAAGCCATCGCCTATTGCGGCGCGACTGATGAATTTATCCTAAGTAAACTCCCAGTTGAAAAAGATGAATTTGTAACGCCATTGGCTGAGCTAGATGCCTTTATCAGCAATGCTAAGTCTCGCCTATGGGAACGTGAGCCAAAGGTTCGTGATCTTGCATAGTTTATAAGTAGGTAATTTACGAATTATCCAAAATACTAAATAAGATACTAAGTGTTTCCTTAAACCCAGCCTAAGCGCTGGGTTTTTTGCTTTTTACTAATAAGGTGAGAGTTATCATGGATAGAATTATATAGGCGGTTATGAGTAGTAAGTTGTCCATAGTTAATTGTTAGCCGCATCGTCTCTGTATATCGCATTACTCTTGTATATAGTCACAAGCGTTCACTCAAAGTCATTTTATTTGTGGTGACGGGCGCTATACTAAAGATTGGCTATAAAACTGAACAAAAGCCTCACAATAATAATGACGAATGAGGTAGGGAACACCAATGAGTCTATGTGAAATTGTACGTTTAGAAGGATATATCCAGAGTAGCTATCTGGCAGTATATCCAGATAAAATAATGCTGTTAGATGGCTGCTGCCGTGCTGATGTACCGATGGTGCTTGGCTATATCAAGTCGACGTTAAAACGACCCGTCACCGACCTAAAAGTAGTGGTGGTCACGCATATGCATCCAGATCATGCAGGCGGTGCGAATAAGTTTCGAGAAAAGACTGACTGTCTGATTGTCTCAGCAGATAAAAAAAAGCAGTGGTATAGCGGTATTGGTGGGCGCACGATGCACTTCGTAGATATACATCTAGGATATTATGTGGCCAGACGTCAAGGACGCCCATTTAAAAACCTATATTACTCAGCAAGTCTGAAACCAGATATCACCGTCACAGATGGTGAGCTTGTGCCACATTTTGATGAATGGCAAGTACTAGAGACGCCAGGCCATACGGATCGTGACTTGTCTTTGTTTCATCTGCCCAGTCGCGAAGTATACACCGCTGATTTAATCATTAAATTGCGCCATAAGTTCGTAGCACCATTTCCGGTTTACTACCCTAAAGATTATGTCCAGTCGCTAAAAAAAATCAGAGCATTACAACCGTCAATGGTGATGATGGCTCATGGTCGAGAGCTAGCGATGAGTAAGGCAGAGTTTGATGAGTTTATTGCTCATGCTCCTAAGCACCCACGTACCATTAAAGATACGATCAGACATAAACTACTATGGCGCAAGAGAGATAACTTTCGACTGTTTAAACGCAAGCATAATAAATAGAGGTATATAAAAGCTAAAAAACATGTTCAAAAAGCCCAGACGAAAAAAAGCCCAATTACTAAGATAGTAACTGGGCTTTCTAAATATGGTGGGCTGTCCGCGACTCGAACGCGGGACCAATTGATTAAAAGTCAACTGC
>NZ_VZIZ01000013.1:8851-199971 GCF_009812035.1 Psychrobacter nivimaris
CTCGAACGCGGGACCAATTGATTAAAAGTCAACTGCTCTACCAACTGAGCTAACAGCCCTAACGTTTAAAGTGTTTGTATCCCTAAACGTGAGAGCACATTATATATATTATTATGACAATTACAACCCCACATGATAAAAAAAGTGTAATTCTCTTATAAAATTGCCAATTTATTCCAGTTTCTTTAAATTTTTGCCATTATATCGATATTGACTGCTCTATTTTTGGCCAAAGCGAGTCAATAATCGATTATTAGTCTCGAGAAAGTGCTTCAACAGGATCTAATTTGGCAGCATTACGCGCTGGCAAGAATCCAAATACTACGCCAATCAATGTCGAACAAACAAAAGCGGCAATAATAGAGGTTGATGAATAGATAACTTTGAAATTATCACCACCCACGCTATTAATCAGCTCACCAATGGCAAAGGCCAGTCCGATACCAATCAGTCCCCCTAAAATACAAACCAAAACGGCCTCAATGAGGAACTGCTGCATGATATCGCTCTGACGCGCGCCCACTGCCATACGTACGCCAATCTCGTTAGTGCGCTCGGTGACAGAGACTAGCATAATGTTCATTACTCCAATACCGCCGACGATCAATGAAATAACAGCGACTGATGAAATAAGTAGAGTCATCGTTCCTGTCGTCGACTCGATTGTTTGACGAATAGAGTCTGAATTACGCAGCTCAAAGTCATCTTTACCATGGCGACTTTCTATCAAGTCAGAGATGGCCGTCTCTGCGGCACTAGAAGAGATACTATCATCTAACAACGCCACAAAGCGGTCGATATTGGTACTACCGGTGACGCGCGACATCACCGTCGTATAAGGCATATATATAGTAGGCGTCGTTACACTGGGACCAAAGCCACCGTCGCTCTCTTCAAGTACGCCAATCACGCGTCCAGGCACACTACCAACCAATATTACCTCGCCAACAGGGTTATCAATATCTGAGAAAAAGGTCTGTTTAGCGTTGTCATCGATGATGATATCTTGACTACGTAATGTAATGCTTTTTGCATCAAACCCTTGGCCCAATGTTAATGTCTCACCAGTGACGTTTAGATAGTCTTCACCAACGCCATTGACGGTAGCATCCTCTTGTATATTACGATAGCGGACACTAGAGCTGGCATTTACCTGAGGGCTGACACTGATAATATAGGGTTGATTGCCGACCGCCTCTGCATCTTCTGGTGTCAAATTGTCATCATTATAGCGGCGTCTAGGATCGCCTCTAGGGTAGCCATCATTGACGGTAATGGTATTGGTACCTAACGAGCTGATATTGGCAAGGATTTGCTGCTGAGAGCCTTGTCCAAGGCCTACGATAGATACGACTGCGGCAATACCGATAATAATGCCGAGCATAGTTAGTAGAGTACGCATCTTATGCGCGCGCATGGCAAGCAAAGACATTTTGAAAGCTTCAAGCAGTCGATCAATAAAACTACCAAAGGCACTTTTTCGATGCTCGCCAAGGATAGATTCTGGTTTTTTGTCTGTGTGCTTATAATGCTCAGTTTGATAGTCAGCGATGACATGGCCATCTTTGAGCTCAATCACACGCTCCGCTTGTGCTGCTAGTTTTGGATCATGAGTGACCATGATAATGGTATGACCTTGTGCGCTGAGGTCATGCAAAATCGCCATGACATCTTCGCCAGACTTACTGTCTAGGGCACCAGTTGGCTCATCTGCTAAGATAACATCGCCACCATTCATCAGTGCACGAGCGACAGAAACACGCTGCTGCTGTCCACCTGAGAGCTGATTGGGACGATTGTTGACCTTATTGCCAAGGCCGAGGTCAGTTAGTAGCTTCTCAGCACGATTGGTGCGTGCCTCGGTATCCATGCCCGCATACACGGCAGGGACGGCGACGTTGTCTTTGGCACTGATATCACCAAGCAAATGATAGCGCTGAAAAATAAAACCAAAGTGCTCACGGCGCAGTTCTGCTAGCTGATCGGCATCAAGCTTACGGGCGGATTGACCATAAATCTTATAATCACCAGCAGTGGCTTGATCTAGACAACCTAAGATATTCATCAAGGTGGACTTACCAGAGCCTGATTGTCCAATGATGGCAACCATCTCACCTTGGTGAATCGTCAGATTGATATCATGCAAGACGCGAATGGTTTGCTCACCAGCAGGGAACTCTCTGATAATGCCAGACAGCTCCATAATGGGCTTGCCTGATGCAGGATGGTTAGCGGTATTGGTTTTTGCCGGATTACTTAAGTTATCTGAGCTGTTTGAAGGGTTAGCAGTAGTGTGTGACCCTAAGTTTTGAGCCGTGCTACTTTCAGAGCTATCTTCACTCGACGGTTTAGGAGATTGAGATATAGTCATAGCAGTGTCTTTAATAAAGGCTAATAAGCGTTATAGTGTTGTTATGAAAGGGCTGCTATGTTTAACAAGCCCTTTTTTATTCAACATAGTCAAAGCACAAGTTACATTTGAGGTCCACCAGGTACGCGGCCGCTATCTGATTTCTTACCGCTCTCTTCACTGATGATTACTTCTTCCCCTTCTTTCAAACCACTTAAGATTTGCGCATTTACTCGGTTATCAATACCGACTTCTACTGTACGCTCTTCTACGGTTCCGTCCTCTTTTAATACACGTACAAACTTGCCGGTGGCTGCTTTGCCTTTTTCTTTACCTTTAGTTCGCTTTTCTTGTATCACTGTTGATGGTACTAATAGAGTATTTTTGGCTTCGTTGACGATGATATATATCTGTGCCGTCATATCGATTCGAAACAAGCGGTCAGGGTTTGGTACTTCTACGTAGCCGACGTAATAGATAGCAGCGTCTGTCGAGCTGGTGCTACTGATCTGCTCTGGGGCAGGTTCGATAGCGGTTAATGTCGCATCATACTGTTTGTCTGGATTACCGATAATATTGAAATAAGCAGGCATACCAGCACTGACATTGATAACGTCAGCTTCGGAGATTTGCGCGTTGATACGCACGGTCGATAAATCCGCTAGCGTCACCAATGTGGGCGCCGTTTGGTTAGCATTGACCGTAGTACCTTGCTCAGTCGTAATAGAAACGACTGTACCTGATATTGGTGCACGAATCGTGGTATAGCTTAGATCTTCTTCAGCAGTACTGACGTTGGTTCGTGATTTGCGTAATGCTGCTTGCTGACTGTTGATATTGGCTTCTGTGGTCGCAATCGCGGCTTTAGCTGTATCGATAGCCGCACGTGCATTGGCAACGGCTGCTTTTGCAGTCTCGACACTGGTCGCCTGCGTGTCATATTCTTGTTGTGAGATAGCATCGATAGCGACTAAGTCTTGCAAACGCGCAAAGTCAGACTGTGCTTGTTTCAGCTCAGACTGACGGCTGGCAAGATCAGCATAGGCACTTTTTAGACTGGCTTGTTTGCTTAACGATTCTGCTTGCGCACTTTGTAGCGCAGCTTCGCTTTGTTCAAGACTGGCTTGCTCATTACTCAGGCTGTTCTTCTGAGTCACTTGATCAATCTGCGCAATCAAATCGCCTTGCTTAACTTCGTCACCGACTTCAACGTACAGGCGTTTTACTTCACCAGACACCTGCGCCCCTACATCGACGGTATTTAACGCTTTTACTTTACCGGATGCCATGACATTGTTTTCAATATCACCGACTTCAACGGTTGCGGTTAAATAGTTAGGTGTGGTTTCTTCTGGTTTTAAAAAAGTATAGGCCAAAGCCCCTAATGCTACGATAATCAAGGTGATGACACCCCATTTGATAGCAGACTTTTTGCTTATTTTGCGCATGAC
Organism: Psychrobacter nivimaris; assembly: GCF_009812035.1. Lineage (GTDB taxonomy): Bacteria > Pseudomonadota > Gammaproteobacteria > Pseudomonadales > Moraxellaceae > Psychrobacter > Psychrobacter nivimaris. The sequence goes on from NZ_VZIZ01000013.1 coordinate 12,653, forward strand.
AACAATCCAATCACAATTAAATCAAGTGTAGATATAGTAGAGACTTCATCTACAAAAGGGAATGGAAATTAGTTTACGAAAGGTTAAGGTAGCCAAGAACAGAGACAGGTACAGAAAAGAAATGCTTACTAAAAATCAATAAAACGAAGATTATAGGAGAACAAAATAGGGTAGTAGAATCTGAATTTACAGCGTTTAAATGTATAAATCAGTAAGAGAAGAGATGGATAACTTGTTAATAAGAAAAACAATAAAAGGTGGTGACAAGCGGGTCTGTCTTAGCGCATCGCAAATAAACGCTTACCTGCAAGCTCCAATGCCGCTTGTAATAATAGCTCCCATGCTGGCTGGCGTATAAGTCCTTTGATAGCTTGGTCACAGCGGTAAAGCAGAGCAGGCCATTCGCTCGTTTGTTGCTTTGACTGACGACGGCAGGCTTGTTGGTACAACCCTTGCTTACTACGCCAAATGCCTAATGCTTGAGGGTCTTGACCGTCCATAAGCTGGATAATTTGACGCATGTCTTTGCTAATAGCCCAGAGTACTAAAGTAGTGGGCTCATCGGTCGACTTTAGCTGAAACATGATCTTGGCAACCTGCGTACTATTACCCGCGAGCATCGCATCAGACAAATCAAACACACTAAACTGAGCGTCGCTGACCAATGCTGCTTGTAGGTCTGCAATATCCAATGCCACATTATTCACAGGTTGTGAAAAGCTATTAGATTGTTCGGTACTGTTGTCAGTAGCACTATTTTCACTAGTACTGTCATTAGCAACTAGCTGCGGTGCAAACAGATAAGACAGCCGCCATAGGGTCTGATAAGCACTCAATAGATGATGCTCAGTGTGTGACATGAGTAGCTGCCACGCTTCTTGAGATAGTCTTAAACCAAACTTCTGAGCTTGTATTTGTAATAGCTGTTGGCGCTGCTGCTCATTGTATAAATTGCAATCAATAATATTGCCATATTGCGCAAAAGGAGCAAACCATTTGCTGCTCTGGCTGCGTTTGTCTTGCTTAGGTGTAAGCCACAACACACTATGACCGTGTGTGCCAGCTTGTGCCTCGACCGCAAAACGTTCCAGCTCGGTGATAACTGCTTTGTCAGGTTTATGATTACCCGTCACGATTACCGCGCTAGCATCATCAAATAGAGACTGGCTGCCAAGCTCGGACAGTACTTCTTGCCAGCTCTTGACAGAAATCAGCTCTATACGTTTGATTGCATAGTTCTGCGCGCGCCAGTGTGGACGCAGCGCATCTATCAACCATTGACTCAGCAGTGGCTCGTCACCGTGCGCCAGCCACAAGCCCGCTACCGCAACGGAAGGCTGCAGTAGTTTTGGGTAGGCTTTTATGAAAGTATCTTGCATAGCGTGGTATTACACAGGTTGATGAGCAGGTAATGCCAATTCCAAAAATATGATCAGCAGTGTCAAGCTAGCCGAGTTTACTAGTACTTACGCTCGCTTAGTTTGCTACTCATATTTCTAGAAATGGTATCGTTTGATAATCAGAACGACTAACTCTTACGGTTGTGGTACGACGACGACGGTTGGTGTCACACCTTTATTCATCTGCACAGACTGCTTGGCAGCGGGTGCGACTTTAGGAAGCGAGATAGCAACGTACTGGTCAGTGATACGGCGAGCTAAAGTATCATAGAGCCAATCGCGAGTCTGATCGCCTTGCTGATCGTCAGTACTAACAGAGGCTTCGTTGTACTGATAGCTTCGCTCGACCTGAATGGGGTTGCTCAGTGTTACAGGCTTACCATTTTCCATCGTTTGATAGCTGACATCTGCTGATAGTACCAAGCGAATCTCTGTTAATACACCAACCAATTCGTAACGCTTAAAACGTACATTACGGATATCGATAGCGGCAATAGACTCAGCCCCTGCTTGTTGGTTATTACGAGCAACTTCTTCTGAGCTCATATTACCAATAACATCGACACCTAACGTCTTCAGGCGACGCGTCAATGGTAGTTTCAGCGGGAATGAGGTGCGATTGTCTTCGATAATAACTGCTGTTTTTTCGACGTCAAGCAACATCGCTGAGTCGTAACCACGTAGCTGGAAGCCGCAGCCGCTAAGAGCCGTCGCTGCACCTACCACGGCGAACATTGGCAGCGTGGCAAGTAAGACTGCTCCGAGCTTTTGGCCATGGGACTTTCTATTAGCTAGGCTGTGTGCGCTTAATTCTGGCTGCGCCTGCTCAGCTCGATGGTTGTACGACATAAACGCTATCCTCATATGATAAGAAGGTTTAGAGCACTAAGCCTAAAATACTTAGCTCAAGATACCTCAGCCTACAACCACGATGTTAACCAATTTGTTAGGAACGACGATTTCTTTTTTGATCTCGCCCGTGATGAATTTTGCCACGCTTTCCATAGTGCGAGCTTGCTCTTTTAGCTGCTCAGGATCGCTGTTTGGTGCGACATCCATCTTACCACGCATCTTACCATTGACCTGTACCACCATCGTGATCATGTCCTGTACCAGCGCACTTTCGTCCACGGTTGGGTAGTCTAAAGTTAAGGTATCAAGACCCAATTGCTCAAGCAAATGCTCACCGACGTGCGGCGCATAGACAGACAGCATAATCAGCAGATTGGTCAACGCTTCGTGTTTGACGTGCAGCTCTTGCTCATTACTCGCGTTAAAGCCAGTCAGCTCATTAGCAAGTTCCATCAGGCTTGATACTGGCGTGTTCAATGCCAGACGATCACCCAAATCACTGTCAATCTTAGCAATTGTTTCGTACGTTTTACGGCGTAAGTTTTTGGCTTCTTTGCTCAATCCGTCTGTGTTCAAGGTAGCAATATTAAGCGTATCAATGCTGATATTGGCGGCTGTTAGCGCTTGCATATGGTCGGCTGCAATACGCCATACTTTTTTCACAAAGTTATAAGGGCCTTTTAGCGCGTCATCTGACCATTCAAGCGTTTGATCCGCAGGCGCAGTAAATAGCGTATATAGACGAACCGTATCAGCACCATATTTATCAATGGTTAGCTGTGGATCGACACCGTTGTTCTTTGATTTAGACATTTTTTCAATTTTGCCAATCGTCACTGGCTGGCCGTCTGACTTCAAGATTGCTTTGATTGGTTGACCGCGTTCGTTGAAGTCAATATCGATATCTTCTGCAAAGTAGTAGGTCGTACTACCATCTGCATTGACGCGGTAGAATGTACCAGCAAGCACCATGCCTTGGGTCATTAGATTGGCAAATGGCTCGTCGCCTGTGACTAAGTCTTCGTCACGCATCAGCTTGTGGAAGAAACGCGCATACAATAGATGCATCACCGCATGCTCGACACCGCCCACGTATTGATCGACTGGCAACCATTTATTGGCAGCAGACTTGTTGACCATGTTTTGTGCATCATTTGGGCTAGCAAAGCGTGCGTAGTACCAGCTTGACTCTACGAATGTGTCAAAGGTATCGGTCTCACGCTCAGCAGCATTACCACATTTAGGACAAGTGGTATTGACAAACTCTGGGATGTTTTTAAGTGGGTTACCGCGACCATCCGGTACGACGTCGGTTGGCAATACAACTGGTAGGTCTTGCTCTTCAACAGGTACCGTACCACAATGCTCACAGTTGATCATTGGGATAGGGCAACCCCAATAGCGCTGGCGAGAGACACCCCAATCACGTAGGCGATACTGGATCTTTTTCTTAGCCAGCTCTTTTGGCTCAAGCTTAGCTAGCATGGCTTCGAATGCTTGCTCAAAGTCTAGACCGTCAAACTCACCTGAATTAACCAAGGTATTGCGCTCGGTATAAGCAAGATTGACCTCACTATCGTTCGCTTTGGCATCTGCTTTTAGTTCATCAAAATAACCGTCAGGCACATTGATGACTTGCTTGATTGGTAGGTTGTATTTATTGGCAAATTCATAATCACGTTCATCATGAGCAGGTACCGCCATGACGGCGCCTGAGCCATAGCTCATCAGTACATAGTTAGCGACCCAAACTGGCACTTCCTCACCAGTTAGAGGATGAGTGACGGTTAGACCTGTATCCATACCGATTTTTTCAGCTTTAGCCAAATCAGCTTCAGCGACTGAGCCTTTTTTGCAAAGGGCGCAGAATTGCGCAATCGCTTCATCATTTTCAGAGGCATACTGTGCAAGTGGATGCTCTGCGGCTACGGCAACATAAGTCACACCCATCAAGGTGTCAGGACGAGTGGTGAACACATCTAAGGTGTTTTCTTCACCAGCAAGCTCATAAGGAAAATGGACTTCCATCCCGGCACTACGACCAATCCAATTGCGCTGCATGGTTAGTACTTCAGACGGCCAGTGACCTTCTAGCTGATCCAAATCATCCAATAGCTCATCAGCATAGTCAGTGATGTTGAAGTAGTACATTGGGATGTCACGTTTTTCGACCGCAGCACCACTACGCCAGCCTTTACCATCGATGACTTGCTCGTTTGCTAAGACGGTATTGTCAACAGGATCCCAGTTGACCGTCGACAGCTTTTTGTAGACTAGGCCTTTTTTGTACAACTGCAAAAATAACCACTGCTCCCACTGATAATACTCAGGGCTACAAGTGGCAAATTCACGTGACCAGTCAATAGACAGGCCTAGCAATTTAAGCTGTGCACGCATACTGTCAATATTGGCAAATGTCCATGCCGCAGGTGGCGTTTGGTTAGCAATCGCTGCGTTTTCAGCTGGCAAGCCAAAACCATCCCAGCCCATCGGCTGCATGACTTCATAGCCTTTGAGGCGATAATAACGGCTTAATACGTCAGAAATCGTATAGTTACGGACGTGGCCCATATGCAGCTTGCCACTTGGATAGGGGAACATTGATAGCATGTAACGACTTGGCTTGTCGCTTGGCTCATTGCTTACTTCAAAGCGCTTGTCAGTTGCCCATTTGGTTTGCTGCGCGGCTTCTATCGCTTGCGGGTTGTAATAGTTGTTTTCTGCTTGGTCTGCTGTCACGGCGTTGCTCATAGTCGGCTCGAAATTGGTTGATACTGATTTATTTAATATGAATTTGTTTAATACTGTTCAAAATAGGTGGAATTTGACAATGCCATAGCATAGCGTAATTTGGCGAAAATTGCGACGATATGATGCAGTTGCTTACTAGGTTTGGGGATTAAAAGTGAGGTGTTTTATATATTCAGTCAGCTTTCGGTATAATAGAGAAATTCACAAAAATTTATGAGTAATGATAAGGAGTCGCAATGACAATTACTATTTATGGCATTAAATCATGCAGCACGATGAAAAAAGCGTTTACTAAGCTAGACGAGCTAGGTGTCAGCTACGATTTTCACGATTATAAAAAGCAAGGTATTGATAAAGATACAGTACAGCGCTGGGTAAATGAGCTAGGTATCGACAAAGTGCTTAATAAGCGCGGTACGACGTGGCGCAAGCTAGACGATAGTCAAAAGCAGGCAGCTGATGCCAGTGTAGACGCCGCGATAGAGTTACTCGTAGAAAACACCAGTATGATCAAACGTCCGATAGTGGAGGGTCAGGTTGATAGTAAAACGCAGAATCAACCGATACTGCTGTGCGGTTTTGATGAGGCGGAGTTTGACCGCGTTTTTGGTTAAAAATAGGCGTAAAGAGCCCGAGCTAATAAATTCTTAGCTCAGGCTTAATAACGCCAACAATAAACCAAATCACACTAAAGCCCCAAATAATGAGCACATAGAGGCGGATTTGCTCCGCTGTCCAATCAAGGGCAAACCAGTCAATCATAAAAAAGGACTTCCAGCCCTCTATCCATTTTGCGCCGCCATAGCCAATGATCCACCAACAATAGATACTTTCTAATATAAATAGTAGAGACCATAGCGGAAGAGACATGACTGATTCCTGTTTTTAGCTCAATTAGGCCTCTATCTCACGGCTGATGAGCGTACCAACCCCTTCGTTGGTAAAAATCTCAAGTAAGGTCGCATGAGGGACACGGCCATCAACGATTACCGCGCTTTTGACGCCGCTACGTACCGCATCAAGCGCACATTGGATTTTGGGAATCATGCCGCCTGAGATAGTGCCATCTTCGATTAAGCTATCGACTTTCTTTGGCGTGAGTCCAGTCACCACTTCGCCGTCACGTCCCAATACGCCTTTGATATTGGTTAATAACATCAGTTTCTCTGCTTGTAAAAACTCTGCCACTTTACCTGCGACCAAATCTGCATTGATGTTATAGGTATTGCCTTCAGCGTCAACGCCAAGTGGCGCGATTACAGGGATAAAATCAGAGGCAATTAACATGTTAATCACGTCTTTATTGACGCTGACCACATCACCGACGAATCCTAAATCAACTGGTACAGCGATACCGTCTGCGCCAATTTTTTCCATCATCAGTTTTTTGGCTTGAATCAAGTTGGCATCTTTACCTGTAAGACCAATCGCGCGACCGCCATGTTTGTTAATCAGGCTAACAATCGATTTGTTAACGCTACCGCCCAAGACCATCTCTACGATATCCATGGTGCTTTTGTCAGTGACACGCATGCCATCGATACGGTCTGATTGACGACCGAGCTCTTTTAGGAGGTTGTCAACTTGCGGGCCACCACCATGTACGACTACTGGATGCATACCGACTGTTTTTAGCAAAACAATATCACGAGCAAATGAGCTCTCAAGCTCAGGGTCGGTCATGGCGTTGCCGCCGTATTTTACGACGATGAGTTTATCAACAAAGCGCTGGATATAGGGCAGAGCAGTGGTCAATACTTCAGCGGTGTTTTTGGCATCATCTAAGTTAAGCGTCATTACAAACTCCTAAGGGCCGGTTTTAAATTGGTTGTTTTTCTACTATGTCTAATGAGACAGTTATATATTTTATGAGGCTACTCCGCAGGAATAGCAAGAATCTGTTCTGCTAGCGCTGCATTAAATGGTCGGCATAAAGCGGCAAATGTATCCTGAATATCTTTTAGGTCATCCACACTGTCACCTGCAAAGCGCGCGGTCAGGCTATTACTGGTATTTGATTGGCGCAGTACGCCAAAGCCATGTGCAAAGTCTAAACGCACACCATCGATACAGCTTAGATTGGTTCCTACAGGTAATAATTCATGCGTCTGTTTTAATGCTATTTGCGCCTTCGCAGTAGCGCAAGTACACGCTGATGACTTGCATATTGTGACGGGCAGGCAAGTATCTTTTAACTGCTGACTAGATGAAGAATCAGTATGAGTAGACATATCTACTAGATACTGCAAATAATGACAAAATCTCGTTAATTGCTCTACAAGTGAGCAGTCGTTAGTAGCGGTTTGCGGCATTGGCAAATAATGGTCAGCAGTACTGATTATAGGGGGCAAGCTGTGTATGATATCTGCTAGCGGTTTTTTATCATTAGTATCATTATGAGTTTGGTCAAGCCAATGCAGCAACCGTAATGCGGCATACATCGCATCATCATAAGGGATAAAGTGGCTGTCATTAAAGATGAAATGCCCTGATAATTCACCAGCGAAGACAATCTGATTGTCAGGATGCTGCACCTGCTGGCGCATAAAGCTGCTGCCAGTCTTGCTAATCACAGGTGTAGTACCAAGCTCAGATAACAGTCTTGGCAAATGATGGGCGCACTTAATATCGAAAAGAACTTCAGATGCTAATAAAGAATAGTTAAGAGAGTTAGGATGTTCAGTAATAGCAATACGTGCCAATAAATAGAGCAAATGATCGGGCGTAACTATTTTGCCGTTGTTATCAACGATCATCAAACGATCGCCATCGCCATCAAACGCTAGGCCTATATCTGCTGTGTGCAAAACAACGGCTCGTTGCAATTCGTTTAGGCGGTTTGGTTCGGTGGGGTCTGGATTACCAAGGGGGAAATTACCATCTGGTGTATCATTGAGAAAAATAACATTCTGGCAAAAACGTTCAAACAGGCGTTGAGCGATGCTCCCAGTTGCGCCATGCATACAGTCAATAACTATGACCAAATCAAGTTTATAATCGCTTTTCTGATTGGCTGCAGTTGCCGAGTGATTGTGCTGAAATAATTTTTCAAATACCTGCGCAATAGCATCGATATAAACGTTTGCTACTTGATGAGTAGGTAGTTGCTCAAGCAAGTCGCTTGGTAATTTTGAGTCATGGTTATTATCAATGCTTTCAACATTTTCTGAATGCAAGATAGGATTGTTAGCTTGATTATCGGGATAAGCGTGACAACTATGATGATCGGTTAGCTGATGATAGAGCGTATGTATCTCTGAGCTACTAGGGGACTTGTTATTCACCAACCACTTGATGCCTAGTATGTCTTTAGCAGAATGGCTCGCTGTTACGACTATGCCATGTCCTTGATATTGCATTGCCCAAAATGCCATCATTGGCGTGGTAATCAGACCTAACTGGATTACACGTAAACCCTGCTGAGCTAATACAGTAGAGAGTGTATGTGCAATGGCGTCACTGCCAATACGCATATCATAGCCAATAACGACAATATTTTGCTTAGTCTCAACAGAGGAATTAGTACTGATGTTTTGAGTCGGTTGGCTATCTTGGGCATTGTAGAGAGTAGCAAAAGCATGGCCTAACGCTTGTATAAAACTGCTAGTGAAATACTGGTTGGCACCACGAATATCATAAGCACGGAATAAGGATTGCTGCGCCGCAAAAGGTGGCATTGCTTACTCTCCTTATAACCGTGATAGATGTTCAATGATAAATAAAAATAGATAGCGCAAGGTTTTATATATAGCTTAAGAAAAATCTTAAACGCTATCTAAAAAGTTGTCAGAAAAATTGACCAACAAAATAGCTACTATTGGCGACCTGAATGTCCAAACCCGCCTGCACCGCGTACGCTTTCATCACTGAATTCTGCAACCACTTCAAACTCAGGACGCGCAACAGGTACCACGATGTACTGTGCCATACGTTCAGCTGGGTTAAGAACAAAGTCATCTCCACTACGGTTCCAAATACTAACCATCAGCTCGCCTTGATAGTCAGCATCGATTAGCCCAACCAAGTTACCCAAGACGATACCATTCTTATGACCAAGACCTGAACGCGGTAAAATCATACCTGCATAATTAGGATCTTGAATATAAACGGCAAGACCTGTACCAATTAAATGGGTTTCACCTGCTTTAATCGTTAATGGCTCGTCAATACAAGCACGCAAGTCAATACCTGCACTGCCATCGGTGGCACGAGTTGGTAAAGAAAACACTTTATCTTCAGTAATTTTAGGGTTTACCACTTTAACTTGTACAGCTTGCATAACACACTCACTTAACGATTTGATGGTTTTTAAATTATGATTTTAAACTAGGGCCTTGAACTATGATTTTAAATAAATCTTATTCGACATTTTTATATAAATAACAATTCTATATTTTAATTATTCAGCAATTCAGCAATTCAGCAATTCAGCAATTCAGCAATTCAGCAATTCAGCAATTCAGCAAAAAACTAAAGTATCAACACGCTGGCCAATCCTAAAAACGACATAAAACCGACGATATCCGTGACAGTCGTTAGGATAACCGAAGCAGATAGAGCAGGGTCGATATTCATTCTTTTTAGCATCAACGGTATGCTGATCCCCGAGACATTAGCTGCAGTCATGTTGATTGCAATGGCAAAACCGATGACGGCACTGATCTTAATATCATGAAACCATAACTGAGCAATAAACGCCATAATTATCGCCCAGATGATACCGTTTATCGCACCCACCCATAGCTCTTTATTCAACAGCCAGACACGGTTAGAACCACCGATTTGACCCATCGCCATACCGCGGATAACGACCGTCAGCGTCTGCGAGCCAGCAATACCGCCCATACTGGCGACTACTGGCATCAATATCGCTAGCGCCACGACTTGTGCTAGTACTTCTTCAAACTGTCCAATCACTGCTGCGGCCAATAGGGCGGTACATAAATTGATACCTAGCCAGACGCTACGGCTTTTGGCACTGGTTAGGATAGGGGCAAACAGCTCTTCATCTTGGCTAACACCAGCGAGGTTTTTCATGGTGCTGTCGACATCATCTTGGATGATTTCCATGATGTCTTCACCGTTTAGTTGACCAACCAGCTCACCATGGCTATTGATTACTGGCGCAAAACGAATGTCTTCTGAACGAAAAATCGCGGCAGCATCTTGGATATCCAAGCGATCATTAATCGTAATGGCAGTGTCAATCAGCTCCGAGACTAATGTATTCTGTTTATGCTTAATTAAATCTACTAGACTCAGTAGCCCTAGCAATTGCTGGCTTTGATCGACAACGAGCAGCTCTTGGCTCTCGTCATCGAGCAGGTCGTCGTTTTCACGCAGCCACTCTTGCACATCCGCCAAATAGATATCATCCCTTATCTGAATAATATCAGGATCCATATAGCTACCAACTTCCCAATCAGCATAAGTATCAAGTTTGTTGACTTGGACCCGCGTCTCTTCGTCTAGCGTTGCCATGACTGAGGTACGTACGCTCTCAGTGACAGTGTCCAAAATCTCAGAGATATCTTGAGCATCAAGATCTTGGGTGAACAAAGAGATTTCTTGAGAAGAAATGTTCTCCATTAATGGTTGGCGGGTATCGACATCTAGCTCGGCAAGCACTTCACCTTTGATATGCTCTGGCACCTGCGCCCAAATCAACAGACGGTTTTGAGTTGGGAAGGATTCTAGTAGGTTGGCAATCTCATATTCGGACTGCTTTTCCAAAAACTCTGTAATGGCCTCGTATGCTTTATCAGCAACCAACCCCTGCAGATACAGAAGCTTATATTCGGCACTATATTCAGCCGAGTTATAATCTCCTGACAGCATGGCGGTTCGTTCCTGATTGGGCGTCGGGGTAGGCATAAGTGTTCCAAGTTTTTACAGTCAATTTTTTACAGTATATAAAGAACAATAACAATGACGATTATAACAATCGCCTTTTGCACAGTCTAAAGCGTGTTCTCGCAAGCATTTTACTTAGGTGTTTATTGCTTAGGTGCTTAAATGTCTTGATTAAGATTAACGCTTACCCAGTAACGCTCGAATATTGGCCAGATATTCATCAGCGACGGCTTCTGGATCTTTGGTCGCTTTTTTCTTTTTCGCTTTGGCAGGCCAGTCAATATGATCCTCAGGCAGCTCATCCAAAAATCTTGATTCTGAGGTAACGCGCATTTGACCACCAGCACGGCGCTGGGTCGCGAGCGTCAATGTCAGCTCACGACGCGCACGGGTAATGCCCACGTACATCAGACGGCGCTCTTCTTCGACCGTCTCACTCATGATAGAGTTGCGATGCGGCAGCATTTCTTCCTCAAGACCCATGATATAAACGAAATCAAACTCCAAGCCCTTTGCCGCATGTAAGGTCATCAAGTTAACTTTGTTAGTGTTCTCTTCTTCTTGCTGTTGCTCGAGCATATCAAGCAAAACCAGCTTACGAATGATGGTATCAATCGTTCGGTCTTCATCTTCTTCAGCGCGATTAATCAACGACTGAATACTGGTGTAAAGCATATCGATATTATCAATACGGTTTTTTTCTTGTTGCGGCGTTTTGGCGTCGCTACGCACAAAATCAATATAACCCGTCTCATCAATCATCTGTCGTACGATTGGTACAGGGTCAGGATGTTGATCCAACTCACGCGTATAGTGCTCAATGAATTCACCAAACTCTTTTATCGTACCATAAGCCTTTGAGGGCAATACATGAGTTAGGCCAGCGTGGGTGCAAGAGGCCAATAGTGATATGCTGTGTTCTTGCGCAAACAAACCAAGCTTTTCTAGCGTGGCTGGTCCCATACCGCGCTTAGGTGTATTGATAATACGTAAAAATGCACTGTCATCTTCAGGGTTCAAAATCAGGCGCAGATAGCCCATGATGTCTTTGATTTCACTACGGGCAAAGAATGACTGACCGCCTGATAATTTATAAGGCACTTGCAGCTGGCGTAACTGTGCCTCTAGCATACGTGCCTGAAAGTTACTGCGGTACAGTACGGCATACTGTTCCCACTCATTACCGAAACGCAGCTTGTGCGTGACAATTTCTTTGGCCACGCGCTCGGATTCATCATCGTCATTACGACAGTTAATGATGCGGATTTTTTCGCCTTGACCTTTATCCGACCACAGTTTTTTCTCGAATAAATGCTCGTTATTTAGAATAACGGCGTTGGCCGAAGTCAAAATACGCGTGGTTGAGCGGTAATTTTGCTCAAGCATAACGATTTTTAGTTTTGGGAAATCTTCTTTGAGTAGTGCCATGTTTTCAGGCTTTGCTCCGCGCCATGCATAGATAGATTGGTCATCATCACCCACCACGGTAAAACGACCTTGCGGGCCAACCAAATGCTTAATCATCTCATACTGGGCTGTATTGGTATCCTGATACTCATCGACCAATAGATAACGAATACGGTTTTGCCATTTGTCTCGCAGTTCTCTGTTCTCACGTAATATCTTGGTTGGCAGTACAATCAAGTCATCAAAATCGACGGCATTATAAGCGCGCAAGTTACGCTCATAAAGCGCGTACAAGGTCGCAAAAATCATGTCTTCTGGATCGTCTAACGTTTCCATCGCCTTATCAGGCTCAATCAGATCGTTTTTCCAATCGGAAATCATCTTTATAGCTTTACCAACCAGCTCACGACTTTCAGCACCACTTAAGTTGTCACGCATCATCAGTTCCATCAGCAGTCGCTTGCTGTCGTCGCTGTCCATGATAGAGAAGTTACCCTTTAGCGGGGTATGAATCAGCTCATAGCGCAAAAACTGTAGGCCGAACTGGTGAAAGGTCGACACGGTCAGACCCCGCATTTTTTCACTTGGCAGCAGTTTACTGACACGGGCTTTCATCTCGCGTGCGGCTTTGTTGGTGAAAGTCACCGCTGTGATGCGCTCAGCTGGCATGTCGCATTCTTCGATCAAGTAGGCAATCTTTCGGGTAATTACTGACGTCTTACCAGAGCCTGCGCCTGCGAGTACAAGTAACGGACCAGATACGTAGAGCATGGCTTCTTGTTGTTTGGGATTGAGTTGACTCATAACGTAACCTGTAAGACAAAAGCAAAAAGAGAGAGTGGCACTGATGGCGGCATCATTAGATACACGCTGATTGACTTATTAACATGAGTGTCATGATGATGTTTTAATCAAAAAACACCCAATAAAGGCAATAAAATTAAGTGGGTTATTATAAAGCAAAAACATGAACTTTGGGGAATGAGTTGGGCGAAGAGCAGGGGTTTAAAGGTTGAATTTTTGACCATATTTACAATTACGGCCTATGATAATTCATAAGATGGATTTGATCTTAATATAAGGTACAACCCCTATCATAATTTTTGATAAAAAAAACATGTTTTATTACATATAAAATGACCGCTCAATACAGTTAAAAACTAGCTTTTGGACACTGATATGCGTATAGTACGTACATAATTTATGCCAGTTGTCTCGTCATTATTGACTACGTGTAATGAGCTATTAAATCAATTAAGTAAACTATCGAATATGATATTGATTTAATAAGTTGATCTTACGTTTTTAGAAGATGCGTTAGACGACCAGCCATGTTTCCGTGCGTATATCGGAATCCCTGCCGTTGGTTATGTCTGACATCGTCGTCAATACACTTGATAATTGGTTGTTACTAGCAAAATACCTAACATGTGACTCAATGACAGTTACTTAAACACAGTGACAGTTACTGAAGTGCAGTGACAATTACTTAAATAAAGTCACTTTGTGTTTTCGTCTGCGTTATACCTGTCGCAACATGGCCTGAGTGGGTCAGTGCTTGCGCTGTGTCTAACACTCGATTGGGTGAGGAGCACGTATTATCATGTCTGCTTTTAATTGGTCAGCCATTGCTTTTATCTTAGCCGCCATTGGGCTAGTTGTCTTTATGCTGGTCGTACCGCGCTTACTTGGCGGTCGCTCTCAAGGCTCACAAAAGGAAGAAGTATTTGAAGCGGGTGTTGTCGGATCTGGCAACGCCCGTATTCGTTTGTCTGCCAAATTTTATTTGGTCGCAATCTTCTTTGTGATTTTTGATCTAGAGGCGCTATATCTCTACGCTTATGCTGTCTCGGTACGAGAGGCGGGTTGGCTTGGCTTTGCCGCCGCTGGCACGTTTATCACTATTCTGATTATCGGTTTGATTTATGAGCTGAGCTTGGGTGCGATGAACTGGGCACCTGCTGACAAGCTACGCAAAAAAGCACGCTTATATGCGGCGCCTGCAGGCTTTAATCTGGCAGACATCACCAAGTTTGATGGTGCTCATGAGCTAATGGTCGATCCGACAGGTAAAGTGCCAGCGCAGTCATCCGGTCAAATCAATGTCTCAAACAATATTGAGACCAATCGTCGTCATCTACAAAACATCGATCATATTAATACCACGGGTAACGTTACTTCTGTGGATTTTGCGACGTCTGCTCAGCAGGACAAAACTGAACGTTAATAGCAGTTGATGCTCAGCTTATAGCGTTTGCAAAAACGAGCAGCAAAGCATGAAAGCGTCAGTTCTGTTTGTATTAATGATCGCTGATGATTAGCCACTTATTTATCATAAAAGTTATGGTGACAGCGCGAGCAAGATGATTGCCACGCCAAGCCTAATATGAAGGTTGTATGTTATGAAATACACATTAACAAAAGCCAACCCCGATGCAGATACCTATCCTGCACAGACCAGTCAAACGGTCAATGATCCTATCGAAGATGAAGTGAATAAAAACGTCTTTATGGGTCGTCTCGAAGACCTCGTTCATTCAACAGCAAACTGGGGGCGTAAGAACTCACTTTGGCCATTTAACTTTGGTACCTCTTGCTGTTATGTTGAATACGCTACTACCTTAACCGCCGTTCATGATTTGTCACGTTTTGGGGCAGAGGTTATCCGTGCCTCGCCTCGTCAGGCGGATGTCATGATCGTCGCTGGTACTTGCTTCGTTAAGATGGCCCCTGTCATCCAGCGCCTATATGAGCAAATGCTTGAGCCAAAATGGGTTATCTCTATGGGTGCCTGTGCCAACTCGGGCGGCATGTATGATATTTATTCTGTCGTACAAGGCGTCGATAAGATTATCCCTGTTGATGTGTATGTACCAGGTTGTCCGCCGCGTCCAGAAGCGCTTATTCAGGGTTTGATGTTGTTGCAAGAATCTATCACTAAAGAGCGTCGTCCGCTGGGTATCCATGTCAATGAGCAGGGGATCTATCAGCCGCAAATGACGCCTGAGCGTGACCGCAAGCAAGCAGATCGTATCGCTGTCAAAAACTTGCGTAGCCCAGACAGTATTTAAGTTTCAAATGGCATTTAGACTTGTAGCAACAGTTTCAATATTTTATGCGCTTATCATAGTTCGGTTATGATTAACATAGCTCAGTTATGGTTGACATAGTTCGGTTATGACTAACATAGTTCAGTTATGATTAATGAAGGAATACATCATTCATGGTCACGGTAGTCGAAAACACAGATCCTAATATTAAGCCTGTCCCAGCAGTCATCACAGAGCTGGAGCAGAAGTATGCTGGTAAATTTGTCGTGCAGCAGACTGTGGATGAGATTCCAACGGTTTGGGTGGCGCGTGCTGATTTATTAGATATTCTCTTATTCTTGCGCAAACTGCCTAAACCGTATGTCATGCTATTTGACTTATCAGCGATAGATGAGCGTTTACGCCAGCATCGCGCGGGTTTGCCTGACAGTGACTTTACGGTGTTTTATCACTTGATGTCGCTTGAGCGCAATAGCGATGTACGTATCAAGGTCGCGCTAAGCGAAGACGATGTCAATGTACCGAGCGCCACCAATATTTGGCCAAACGCCAACTGGTATGAGCGTGAAGTGTGGGACATGTTCGGTATTGTCTTTACAGGTCATCCGCATTTGACCCGTATCTTGTTGCCAAAATACTGGGAAGGTCATCCACTGCGTAAAGAGTATCATGCGCGGGCGACTGAATTTACCCCGTATTTCTTGAATACCGCCAAGCAACAATACGAGCAAGAAAACCTACGTTTTGTCCCAGAAGAGTGGGGCATGAAGCGTTCAGGTCGTGATGAAGACTTTATGTTCTTGAACATCGGTCCTAACCATCCCTCTGCTCACGGTGCATTCCGTTTGGTACTACAGCTCGATGGCGAAGAAGTTGTCGATTGTATTCCTGATATCGGCTATCACCATCGCGGTGCAGAAAAGATGGCTGAGCGTCAAACTTGGCATTCATTTATTCCTTATACCGACCGTATTGATTATCTCGGCGGTGTAATGAATGAGCTGCCATACATCATGTCGGTCGAAAAGCTTGCTGGAATCACCATTCCACCACGTGCTGAAACCATTCGCGTAATGATGAGTGAGTTTTTCCGTATTACCAATAACTTACTATTCGTCGGTACGTTCATTCAGGATGCGGGCGGTATGACCCCTGTATTCTATATGTTTACCGATCGCCAAAAAGCCTATGATGTTATCGAAGCCGTGACTGGCTATCGTATGCATCCTGCTTGGTTCCGTATCGGCGGTACTGCTGCTGATCTGCCACGTGGCTGGCAGCGTTTGGTTCGTGAGTTCTTAGATTGGATGCCAAAACGCTTGGACGAATATGTCAAAGCGGCATTACAAAATAGCGTGCTCAAAGGCCGTACCCAAGGGGTTGCTCAGTATAATGCCAAGCAAGCACTTGCTTGGGGCGTGACTGGCGCTGGTCTGCGTGCGACAGGCGTTGATTTTGATCTGCGTAAAGCACGTCCATACATGGGCTATGAGAATTACGATTTTGAAGTGCCAGTCGGTTACAACGGCGATGCTTATGACCGTTGTATGGTCAAAGTCGAAGAGATGCGTCAGTCGTTACGTATCATCCGTCAATGTATGGATAATATGCCACAAGGCCCTTACAAAGCCGATCATCCACTGGCCGTACCACCGCCAAAAGACCGTACGCTAAATGATATCGAAACGCTGATTAACCACTTTATCTCAGTCTCTTGGGGTCCTGTGATGCCAGCGGGCGAATGTACGACGATCGTCGAGGCGACCAAAGGTCTGAACAGTTATTACATCACCTCAGACAAGGCCACGATGAGCTATCGTACCCGTATTCGTACGCCGACATTTGCGCATTTACAGCAGATGCCATCGGTCATCAATGGCTCGCTGGTTTCTGATGCCATTATGTATTTGGCATCGATTGATATTGTGATGGCGGACTGCGATCGTTAAGATTTTGATCTTTAAGGTTAAACCGCTGCTTCATAAGTATTTGTTCATCAATATATTATTGCCTGATGGCACACCAAAATGCTGTCACTCGTCAATATAACTACAGTTTTAAGCAGACTGATATTGGCTTGTGATAGAGCAGGATGAGTGAGGAAAGACAGAAGATTATGAAAATTGTTTCCGACAAAATGCCAAAAGTAGATGTGGAAAGCATTCTCACCAGTGATGAAATTGCTGCCATTCATGAGTTTATGCACCATTACCCACAGGCGCGTGCCGCCTCGCTAGATGCGCTAAAAATCGTGCAAAAGCGTAACGGCTGGGTCGATGATGCGCAAGCAAATGCCATTGCCAACATCCTAGACATTCCGATGTCAGATATGGATGGGGTTGCGACTTTCTTTAACCGTATTTATCGCCAACCTGTCGGTCGCCATGTGATTCTCATATGTGACTCTGTGGCTTGTTATTTGACAGGTTATGAGGCGCTGTCAGCTGAGATTAGATCGCAGCTGGGTATTGAGTACGGTCAAACCACTGCTGATGGACGTTTTACCCTATTGCCAATTTGCTGCTTGGGCAACTGTGATAAGGGACCAGCGGTACTGATTGATGAAGACACTTACGGCCCTGTCCAGCCATCTGAGGTCGCGCAATTATTGGAGCTATACGCATGAGTTTAACGATTTCAGAGCAGATTGCTCGTCGCGGTCAAGGCCAAGCGCCAAGTCAGCTAAACGCACAGCGTGTTCCAATTTATGGTGATAAGGCCACAGCCACTAGCGAAACCAAGCCTTTGACCTGGCGTTTGGCCCATCATGATGCTGTACTCGATTTAGCCACTTATGAATCTCTAAAAGGTTTTACGGGCCTAAAAGAAGCATTGTCTCAGTCGCCTAAAGACGTCGGCAATATGATTAAAGCAGCCAACGTCAGAGGTCGTGGCGGTGCAGGTTTTAACGCCGGTCTTAAATGGTCATTTATGTCACCACCAGACGGCTTGCCACGCTACCTCATCTGTAATGCTGATGAAATGGAGCCGGGTACCTTTAAAGACCGTCTATTGATGGAGCGTCTGCCGTTTCAGTTGATTGAAGGCATGCTCATTACTGCGCACGCTATCGGCGCGACTGACGGCTATATCTTTATCCGCGGTGAATATATATTGGCTGCTGAGCGTTTGGTTGCGGCTATTGAAGAATGTCTGGCCAATAATCTAATGGGCGACAATATTCTTGGCTCAGACTTTAGCTTCAATCTGCATGTGCATACTGGCGCTGGGCGTTATATCTGCGGTGAAGAAACCGCATTGATTAACAGCTTAGAAGGTCGCCGTGCTAACCCACGTACCAAACCCCCTTTCCCGCAAATCTCTGGTGCATGGGGCAGACCAACGGTTGTCAATAACGTTGAGACCTTATGCAATATGCCAGCCATCTTGAATCACGGCGTAGAGTGGTATCAATCACTATCCGAGATTAAAGGTAAAAGTAAAACGCCAGGCACCAAACTGTTTGGTTGCTCAGGATTGGTCAATGACCCAGGTCTGTGGGAATTGCCATTTGGTTATACGGCTCGCGAGATTATCGAAGAGTTGGCTGGCGGCATGAAAGAAGGTAAGACGTTAAAAGCATGGCTACCTGGCGGTGCATCGACTGACTTTTTGACTGCAGAGCATTTGGATGTGGTAGTAGATTTTGACACCATTCAAAATGCTGGTAGCCGTATGGGTACTGGTCTCATTATGGTCGTCGATGAATCACAAGACATGGTGCCACTACTGCGCAACCTTGAGATTTTCTTTCAGCGCGAGTCATGTGGTTGGTGTACACCATGCCGTGATGGTCTGCCATGGGGCGTTAAACTGCTTACCGCCATCAATGATGGTGAAGGGCAAGTGGGCGATGTAGAAAAACTAGAGGGCCTGACGCGTGACTTATGGATTGGTAAGACATTCTGTGCGCATGCGCCAGGTGCGATGGAACCACTAATGAGTGCGATTAAATATTTCCGTCCAGAGTTTGATCAAAAAATCGCGCAGGCGGTTGGTGTCGATGTTATTGATGCTGCAGCCAACCAACAGCCAGTAGTGAAATAAGGAGAGCGGCATGGCAGTCATACATATTGATGGAACCACTGTCGAAGTAGATAGCGCAGATAACTTGCTACAAGCCTGCTTATCACTCGGCATTGATGTGCCGTATTTTTGTTATCATCCAGCCCTTGGCTCAGTAGGCTCGTGCCGTCAGTGCGCGGTCAAGCAATTCCAAAATAAAGAAGATATGGAAGCGGGTCGCGGTCGCCTTGTGATGTCTTGTATGGTCGCTCCTGGCGATGATATGTACATCTCGGTCACTGACGATGAAGCCAAAGCATTCCGCAAGTCGATGGTTGAGCTACTCATGACCAACCATCCACATGACTGTCCAACTTGTGAAGAAGGCGGACATTGTCATTTGCAGGACATGACGTATATGTCAGGTCATAGCCGTCGTCGCTATCGCTTTACCAAACGCACGCATCATAACCAAGAGCTTGGGCCATTCATCGCGCATGAGATGAACCGTTGTATCTCTTGCTATCGCTGTGTACGTTTTTATAAAGACTATGCGGGTGGTGAAGATTTGGGCGTTTATGGCTCAAATAATCGTGTTTACTTTGGCCGTGATAAAGATGGTCAGTTTGAAAGCGAGTTTTCAGGCAACTTAACCGAAGTCTGTCCAACGGGTGTGTTTACTGATAAAACCCACTCTGAGCGCTACAACCGTAAATGGGACATGCAGTATGCGCCAAGCATCTGTCATGGTTGCTCAGCTGGTTGTAATATCTCACCGGGCGAGCGATATGGTGAATTGCGCCGTATCGAAAACCGCTATAACGGCGAAGTAAACCGCTATTTCTTATGTGACCGTGGTCGCTTTGGTTATGGCTATGTCAATCGTGATGATCGTCCAACCCAAGCGCTTGAACGTATCAATGATAAGCATGTCAAAATCAATATTGATTATGCATTAGATGAAACCATCAAACGTATCAAAGATAAAAAAGTTATCGGGATTGGCTCACCACGTGCCAGTTTAGAGACTAACTTTGCGCTAAAAAATCTCGTTGGCTTTGATAACTTTTCAACAGGTCTGAATCATCAGCAGCAAGCACTGGTCAATAAATGCATCGAAGTGCTTAGCACTGAAGGCATTTATAACCCTAGCATGACCGATATCGAAACGCATGATGCAGTGTTGGTATTGGGTGAAGATATCACTCAAACTTCATCACGTGTCGCGCTGTCAGTACGTCAAGCGGCAAAAAATGAAGGCTTGAAAATGGCAGCGGCGCTGCAAACGCAACCGTGGCTTGCTGAACCTGTTAAGCGTATTGCTCAAGATGCGCTAAGCCCAGTCTATGTCATCGATGTAACGCAAACTAAGCTAGAAGATATCAGTAAAGTGAGCGTAGTGGCGACCCCTGAAGACATCACTAAGCTTGGCTTCAAGGTTGCTGATGAGATTGCTAATTTCGCTGATGATTTAGCAGATATAGCAGATCCGCAAGCGGCTGAGCAAGACACTGATACTGATACTGATGGTATGCAAGCCTTAGCTCAGCAAATCGCTTATGACTTGATCCAAGCCGATAAGCCATTGGTTGTGTCAGGTAGTAGCCTGTCGTCTACCGCATTGATAGAAGCAGCGGCACAGATTACCCAAGCGTTGACCCGAAAACGTGAGGCGATAAAGTCCACTGAGCAGCAGCAAGTTGACGCTCATAATGCCAAAGTCAAAGCCCAGTCTGCTAATGATCAGCCTGAAGAAGATAAAGAGCTATCAGCCAAACCGAACAAGCCTGAAACGGGTGTAGATACAGAAGTACAGGACGATATAGAGCGCGAACCTGCTGAAAACCTTGAGCTGAAAGAAGTTAATGCCGAATACCAAGCACAAGCAGGCATCTATCTAACGGTTCCTGATGCCAATAGCATGGGTGTCTGTATGCTTGGCGGTCACTCAGTTGAAGAGCTACTCGCCACCGATTATGACGTGGTTGTGGTAGCAGAAAATCAGTTGACTGATGCGATTGATGCCAATAAATTGACGCAGCTACTGACTGATAAAACGGTCATCGCGTTAGATCATCAGCTCCTTGATTGGCATAAAGACGTCGATATTGTATTGCCAGCGGCTAGCTTTGCAGAAGCAGATGGTACATTGATATCAGCTGAAGGCCGTGCGCAGCGTTTCTTCCAAGTTTACGATAACGAATACTACCATCCGATGAGCAGTATTAAAGAAGGTTGGCGCTGGATACATGCTGTGCATAGCAGCATTGAAGGTCGTGATGTTGATTGGACGCAGCTAGATGATGTCATTAATGCGTTGATCGTAACCCATCCTAAACTTGCGGGTATCAAAGGCGCTGCGCCTGATGCTGACTACCGTATAACGGGTCTGAAAATCGCGCGTCAACCGCGTCGTTATTCAGGTCGTACTGCTATGCGTGCGCCAATCTCAGTGCACGAGCCAATGCAGCCAAAAGATTTGGACACTGGTCTGACTTTCTCAATGGAAGGTTATAGCGGTAAAGAAACGCCAAGCTCGATGATTCCTTTTGCCAATGCAGCAGGTTGGAACTCACCGCAAGCGTGGAACAAATATCAAGACAAAGTCGGTGGTCATCTGAAAAATGGTGATCCAGGTGTGCGTTTGTTCGATCAGCTAGAGCGCCTAGCCACTCGTCAATATGTGGCGCCAGAAGCGATGTCTTCGAATACAACTGACTTGCAGCAAGGCCAAGCGAAACTGGTACCGATTCATAATATCTATGCCAGCTCAATGATGGCATCACGCAGCCCAATCGTCGCAGAGCAACTACCCGTTGCTGCATGGCGTATCGGTATAGATGATGCCAAAGACTGGAATATTGTGGCTGGTGATTACTTGGCGATAGAAATCGATAAGCAACAAATCACCTTGCCAGTACAGCTGGTCGGTTATTTGGCAGAAGGCTGTATCGGTTACCCAGTTGGACAGGTGAGTATCATTCACCCATCAATGCCAGCATCGGTGCGTAAAGTAGATGCACCAGTAACGATGATGGGTAGCATGGCTAACGACATGATGAACAATAACGATACAGCGCAAATTAACGCAGCGCCGACCATCACACAGGAGGTGTAATATGCAAGTTACCCGTATTATCCCTGATGTGCCAAGCTTTTTGGCCAATAGCATGAGTTTTGATACTTGGTCTATCCTGTTTTTGGTGGGTCAATCGCTAGTTATCTTTTTGGTCGTGGTATTGGTTGCCGCGATGATGATTATCTATGAGCGCCGTATGTTGGCCTTATGGCAAGATCGTTATGGTCCAAACCGTGTTGGGCCTTTTGGTTCGTTGCAGTTAGTCGCCGATATGCTCAAAATCTTCTTTAAGGAAGATTGGACACCGAACTTTACCGATAAGTTTATGTTCACCTTGGCACCTGCAGTCGCAATGTTTACTGCCTTGGCTTCATTTGCCATTATTCCTATCTCGCCAACGCTTGGCGTCGTTGATTGGGATATTGGTATTCTGTTTTTCTTTGCCATGGCGGGTATTGCTGTCTATGCGGTGATGTTCGGCGGTTGGGCCTCTGCCAACAAATTCTCGCTACTCGGTGGTTTGCGCTCAGCTGCACAGACGATCAGTTACGAAGTGTTTTTGGGTTTGTCGTTGATGGGCGTTGTTGCGCTAACAGGTTCATTTAACCTACGTGCCATTGTTGAAGCGCAAGCGGACGGCTGGTATATCATTCCGCAGTTCTTCGGATTTTTGACCTTTGTGGTGGCTGGTGTGGCCGTGACGCATAGACATCCATTTGACCAACCAGAAGCAGAGCAAGAGCTAGCCGAAGGTTATCATGTCGAATATTCTGGCATGAAGTTCGGTATGTTCTTCATTGGTGAGTATGTCAATGTTGTCTTAATTTCTGCCTTGATGACTTGCTTGTTCTTTGGCGGTTGGCTTGCGCCGTTCAATTTAGATATTCCATTTATTCCACCAGCTTTTTGGTTCATGATTAAAACGCTGTTCTTTATGACCATGTTTGTTTTGGCTCGAGGCTCACTCATGCGTCCGCGTTATGATCAGGTGATGAACTTTGGCTGGAAAGTATGTCTGCCCGTAACCTTAATCAATCTATTGATTACTGCTGCGGTCATTTTGATCTTTTCCCCAACGTTATAGTCATTACTAGTAGCCATCACTAGCCATTACTGATGAACTAGGGTAAAGCTGATAAGGATAATAATCCCATGTTTACTACCATAAAAAAGACCGTCATTGGTATATTTACCATTGTCCGCAGCATGTGGATGGTCAATAGTCATGCGCTCAGACCGCGTGACACCATCCTTTATCCTGAAGAGCCGGTACCTGTACCGCCGCGTTTTCGTGGACGTATTGTCCTAACGCGTGATCCTGATGGAGACGAGCGCTGTGTCGCTTGTAACTTGTGTGCGGTGGCATGTCCGGTAGGGTGTATCTCATTACAAAAAGCCGAGCGTGAAGATGGACGCTGGTATCCAGAGTTTTTCCGTATTAACTTCTCACGCTGTATTTTTTGTGGATTGTGTGAAGAAGCCTGTCCAACGACAGCGATTCAAATGACCCCAGATTTTGAGCTGGGTGAATATAAGCGCCAAGATTTGGTCTACGAAAAAGAGCATTTGCTCATTTCAGGACCAGGTAAATACCCTGATTATAACTATTATCGTGTGACAGGTATGGCGGTAGCAGATAAACCAAAAGGCGCAGCACAAAATGAGTCTGCACCGATTGATCTAAGGAGCTTGCTACCATGATGAATATTTTGAACCATCCTGAACTGGCTGGGTTTTATTCGCTTGCGGCCGTGGCGATATTTGCCAGTCTGCGCGTAGTGACTCAGGCCAATCCAGTGCATGCTATTTTATCGATGATTGTGTCGTTGTTGGCAATTGCTGGGATATTTTTTGTATTAGGTGCGCCGTTTGCGGGTGCGCTAGAGATTGTTGTTTATGCTGGTGCCATTATGGTGCTATTTGTTTTCGTTATCATGATGCTTAATTTGGGCATGAGCAATGATGAGCGCGAAGAGCGTTGGCTCGATGCTGGTACTTGGGCGATACCGACAGGATTGACGATAATCATTGCCGTTGTGCTCTATGCAATGATTGGTCTTAATCACGATGAAGCTGTCATGATGGGTGGCACGACTATCTCTGCCAAAGCAGTCGGTACAGTGTTATTTACCAAATACATTATGCTGGTTGAAGTAGCAGCATTGCTATTATTGGCAGCCTTGGTCGCCGCTTATCATTTAGGTAAAGAGACAGTCGACGATGAGGTCATCGGTAACGATAGCCAAAATTTCAAGCCAAGCGTAGGTAGTATCAAACAATACGACAATGATAGTACGCTTACACAGCATGATGGCGTAGAAATGGCTAAGCCTTACGAATATAAAGATGTTGACCCGCATGACTATGTAGGTATGAAGGTTGGCACGAAAGCAGGTGCGAATAAAGTTACGCGCAAGGAGTCAGACTAATGGTACTAGCAGCAAGCGTGGCACAAGATGTGTCAAACGTGCCGTTTGCCCACGAGGTGGCAGGCTTAGTACAGCCAGTTGCTGAGGCGCAAAATGTACTGGGTATGATACCCATGAGCCATGGACTGATTTTGGCAGGCATTTTATTTGCCATCGGTCTGTGCGGCGTCATGGTACGACGTAACTTCCTATTTATGCTAATGAGTCTTGAGATCATGATGAATGCGGCAGCATTGGCATTTGTCGTGGCAGGTAGTCGCTGGGTCGATCCAGACGGACAGATTATGTTTATCTTTATTTTGACCTTGGCTGCGGCTGAAGCGTCAATTGGTCTGGCAATATTATTGCGTTTTTATCATCAGCGTGGGCATCTCGATGTCGATAGCGCCAATGAGATGAAAGGATGATGTCATGAGTTTATTACCATTAACCTTTATATTCCCGCTCATTGGCTTTTTGATTTTAGCCTTTATGCGCGACAAATTATCAGAGATGGTCGCAGCGATTGTTGGCGTGGGTAGCATGCTGTTATCAGCACTATGCACGCTAGTGGTTAGCTATACCTTTTTGACCACCAATCCAACTGGAACGGTAATTGAAGTTCCGCTATGGACGTGGTTCCAAGTTGGCGATTTTGCGCCACATTTCGGTTTGAGCTTTGATGGTCTTGCATTGACCATGACAGGTGTTATCACTGGGATTGGCTTTTTAATTCATCTGTTTGCCTCTTGGTATATGAAAGGCGACACTGGCTTTGCTCGTTTCTTTAGCTATATGAACTTGTTCGTGGCCAGTATGTTGTTACTGGTACTCGCAGATGATCTGTTCTTGCTATATCTCGGTTGGGAAGGCGTGGGTATCTGTTCGTACCTATTGATTGGTTATTATTACCATGATAGAGCCAACGGCCGTGCCGCGATGAAAGCCTTTACCGTCACGCGTGTCGGTGATGTGTTCTTAGCCTTCGGTTTGTTTTTATTATTCCGCGAATTCGGTACGCTTAATATTCAAGAGATTATTACGCGCGCACCAGAAGTATTCGATATCAATAACCCAACGATGATGCTGACCACGATGATGTTGGTCGGCGGCGCGATGGGTAAGTCAGCGCAGTTGCCACTACATACATGGCTTGCTGATGCGATGGCAGGCCCGACACCAGTATCGGCATTGATTCACGCTGCAACGATGGTGACAGCAGGTGTTTATCTGATTGCTCGTTTACATCCTTTGTTTGAGCTGACTCCAGGTATTCTGTTGTATTGGGTTGGCGGCGTAGGGGCGTTGACATTGGTCGTTGCTGGATTCTGTGCGCTCGCGCAAACAGACATCAAACGTATTCTTGCGTATTCGACCATGAGTCAAATTGGCTATATGTTCTTAGCACTTGGCGTGGGCGCGTGGCAAGGGGCTATCTTCCATCTGATGACCCATGCTTTCTTTAAAGCATTGCTATTCTTATCATCCGGTGCGGTCATCCTTGCGGTACATCACGAGCAAGACATCTTTAAGATGGGCGGTCTGCGCAAAAAGATACCATTGGTATTTTGGTGTTATATCGTCGGTGGCGGTGCACTCGCTGCCATACCTTGGGTTACCGTTGGTTTCTATTCTAAAGAAGCGATTCTTTGGGAAACTTATGCCACAGGTCACTTAGTACTATTCTACATGGGTGTATTCGGTGCATTCTTAACCGCGATTTATACGTTCCGTATGATTTGGATCATATTCTTTGGTGAAGAGAAAACCCATGCCCATAAGCTATCAGGGGTGTCGTACTGGTTACCTTTAACCGTATTGCTAGTGTTATCTACAGCCGTTGGTGCTTGGATTACGCCACCATTAGATGGGGTATTGCCAGAGAGCGTTGGTCATCTATTAGAAGTCGCAGGTCAAGCGCATGCTAAACACACCGCAGAGTATATCGCGATGGGTGCCATGGCAGCAGGTTTGATATTGGCAGCACTGTTATATGTGGTCAATAAAGGTCGCATGCTCACTAGCTTTAAGCGCTCACGTATTGGTGGGGCACTATACCACTGGTGCTACCATGGCCTAGGTTTCGACGCGCTATATGATGTAATTTTTGTAAAACCCTTTTTATTCATCGGCCGCTTATTAAAAGCCGACCCTATCGATAAAACGTGGTTGCTGTTACCTAAGCTGGCCTCAGCAGGTAATAAAGTATTGTCTGCGACGCAAACAGGGTCTCTTCGAGGTTATGCCACAAGCTTTGGCTTGGGTATGGCTGTATTGCTGGTGCTGGTAATGATGACGGTGGTGTAAAAGATGATTGAGTTACAACAAACGTGGATGCTACCAGCATTAATCGCAATTCCTTTTATTGCAGGATTGCTATGCTGGTTGGTAGAGCGATTTAATAAACGTCTGCCGCGCTGGATTGCCTTGATCGGTATGACGTTGACCTTTGTGTTGTCATTGGTACTTTGGCAGCAGGGCGATTTTAGCGGTATGAGTAAGCAGGTCATTGCACCAGATGCTACCGTGCCTTGGGTCGCGGAGTTCAGTGTGCCATGGATACCAAGTTTTGGTATTAGCTTTCACTTAGCGCTAGATGGTTTGTCATTGATGATGGTGGCCCTAACAGGGTTGCTTGGTGTGGCAGCCGTTGCTTGTTCGTGGAATGAGATTCAGCGCCGTGTTGGTTTCTTCCATTTAAACTTGCTATGGAGTTTGGGCGGCGTCATCGGTGTTTTCTTGGCCATTGACTTATTCTTATTCTTCTTCTTTTGGGAGATGATGCTGGTTCCTATCTACTTCTTGATCGCTATCTGGGGTCATGACGTGGTAGGCAAAACCAAAGAGTACGCAGCCACCAAGTTCTTTATTTATACCCAAGCGTCTGGGCTTATCATGCTCATCGGTATTTTGGTATTGGTCATTATCAGCTACGCCCAAACTGGGGTGGTCAGCTTTAACTATAATGACTTGCTCGGTACGTCACTTGGCGGCTGGGAATATCCCATCATGCTGTGCTTCTTCATTGGTTTTGCGGTGAAGTTGCCTATTGTACCTTTTCATGGCTGGTTGCCAGATGCGCATGCGCAAGCACCAACGGCAGGTTCGGTGGATTTGGCAGGTGTGCTCATTAAGACTGCCGCCTATGGTTTGATTCGTTTTGTGTTACCGCTATTTCCAGTAGCGTCACAAGAGTTTGCGCCGATAGCGATAACATTAGGTACGATTGGTATCTTCTACGGTGCATGGCTTGCGTTTATGCAGACCGATATGAAGCGTTTGCTAGCGTATACCAGTATCTCGCATATGGGCTTTGTGGTACTGGCAATCTATGCTGGTACATTACTCAGCTTACAAGGTCTGATGATTCAGATGCTTGCTCATGGCTTGAGTTCAGCCGCACTATTCATCATGGCAGGACAGCTATATGAGCGTCTGCATACGCGTGATTTGACCTTGATGGGTGGTATGTGGGGACAGTTCCGTTACTACGCACCGATACTGATGTTCTTCTGTGCAGCATTGCTTGGTATTCCAGGCACAGGTAACTTCATTGGCGAGTTCATGATTTTATTCGGCTCATTTGCTCAGTATCCAGTATTCGTTGTTTTTGCAACATTCAGTTTAGTACTAGCAGGTCTTTATTCACTGATTTTGATTCATCGCGCGTTATTTGGTGAAAACAACATCGCTGCATTGGCAGAGCGAGAGACTAAGTCACATGGCTTACCTGCACGTAAACTAAAAGATTTGGGCAAGCGCGAGCTGTCATTACTACTGATATTAGCTGCTGGTTTGGTATGGCTCGGACTGTACCCACAGCCGTTCCTTGATACCTCAAGTCACGCTATGCAGTGGATCAATAACGCATATATATACAGTCAAGTGACACAGGTAGATGCATCGCAGCTGCTTGATGTAATGGAGGCACGTTAAGTCATGAATGATATTACGATGAATGATTTGATAGGATTGTTGCCTTACGCGCCGATTATCGCCGTAGTGATTACGGTACTGACGGTTATGATCGCGATTACCTTTAAACGCTCGCACATGGTCACTGGTACGATTACAGTAGCAGGCTTGAACATTGGTCTATTTACCCTGATCGGTCAGATGATCGGTGTGATTGACAGCGGATCTATCGCGCCAAATGCTGAGCAGTTATTTGTTATTGATAACTTTGCTCAGTTTAATATGGTGGTGATTTTTATCTGTGCCTTGGCTTGTTGTACGCTGTCTTATGCGTATCTGGCCAACCTAAAAGACAATAAAGAAGAGCTGTATTTACTCATGCTGCTATCGACCATTGGTGCATTACTCATGGTAAGCGCGCAGCATATGGCGTCATTCTTTATGAGCCTAGAGATGCTATCAGTACCGTTATATGGTTTGCTTGCTTATACTTATATGCGCAACCAGTCACTTGAGTCGGGATTGAAGTATTTGGTATTGTCGGCGACTGCATCAGCGACATTGCTTATGGGTATGGCCTTTATCTATGCAGAAGTAGGCTCACTAGCATTTAAGCCAATCAGCATGGTGCTGGGCAATATCTTTGAGTCGCCACTACTGATACTGGGCGCGGCAATGATGATGTTTGGTATCGCCTTTAAACTCTCAGCTGCTCCTTTCCATATGTGGACGCCAGATGTTTACGAAGGTGCACCAGCGCCTATCGCTACCTTTTTAGCATCAGTATCAAAAGTGGCGATGATGGCACTAGCCGTGCGTTTCTTAATCGATACTGCTTTGCTGGCATTGCCATCAGTGCAGATGCTATTGATGGTTATGGCAACATTATCTATCTTGGTAGGTAACTTGTTGGCAGTACGTCAAACCAGCCTCAAACGTCTACTCGGTTACTCATCTATTGCCCATATGGGTTATGTGATGATCGTGATTGTCAGCATTGGCTCGGCCGCTGATAGTATCTCTAGTATGTATATGGCGGTTTATGCCTTTACCTCTATCGGTGCCTTTGGTGTCGTGACATTAATGTCGAGTCCGTATCGCTTATCTGGTGAAGCTGATGAGTTGACGCATTATCAAGGGCTATTCTGGCGTCGTCCATTATTGACCGCTGTCATGACTATCATGATGTTGTCATTGGCTGGTATTCCGTTGACGGCAGGCTTTATCACTAAGCTATTTGCTATCTTAGCTGCGGTACAAGGCACCAACTGGTTCTTGGCTGCGATGATTATCTTGGGCAGTGCGATTGGTCTATTCTACTACTTACGTGTGTTACTCACGCTGTTCAAACGTCCTAAGCAGTTCATCGAGTTTGACGTGTCTGGGCAATGGGGTATTCGTACCGGTGGTATCATGGTCATTGCTGTGACGGCGATTATTCTATTCTTTGGTATCTTGCCAAATAGTATGATTGAGTGGGCAAGTTTGGCTCGCATTTGGTAATGTCGCTGAGTTAATACAACAGATAAGTCGCTGCGATCTATCTGTTGTTACGGTTAAAAAACCAAGATGCGCCAGCTTTATGATAAGCTTGGCGCATCTTTTTTTATGCTTACCTTTTTGGTATTTATTTTCTTTTGCCTATCAAAGGTATCTTATAAAAATACAGTTTAATAAAGTATAAGTGACGAATAATTATGAGTGATAATATTCAAACAGTAACGGTGCTCAGTAAAACTACATGGACGCCGAACTTATTTAGCTTTACCGTCAGCCGTCCCGATAGTTTTAAGTTTACAGCGGGGCAGTTTGTACGCTTGGGCGTCAATCCCAGTCAATTAAAATATTATCAACAGACTGAGGTAAGTGATGAAACTGCTGATACCGCATTGGATGAAGATGTCTTTCGCGCGTATTCGATTGTCTCTTCGCCCTTTGATGAGGTGATAGAATTCTTCTCTATCGTAATTCCTGACGGTGCATTTACCTCGCAATTGCAGCATTTACAAGTGGGTGATGAGCTACTGCTTAATACCATGCCATTTGGGTTTTTGACGTTAGCACGTTACCAAAAACCATTGCCCAAAGACTTATGGCTGCTAGCAACAGGCACTGGCTTAGCACCGTTTTTGTCAATGCTACAAGATTTAAAGACATGGGAAGATTACGAGCACATTGTATTGGCTTATAGCGCACGCTCGCTCGATGAACTTGCGTACGTTGAGAAAATCGAAAGCCTACAAGAAGACTTCGGCATGCTGGTTGATAATCCAGCAAAGCTTATCTTTATCCCAATCGTCACTCGTGAGCCTGTCGAAGGCGCGTTGTCAGAGCGTTTGCCGAAGCTACTGCTAGAGGGTACGTTACAAGCGCGCGCAGGTATCGCATTAGATATTGATAGTACGCATGTCATGCTATGCGGTAATCCAGATATGGTAGAAGATACCAAAGAAGCATTAAAGACATTGGGACTGGTGATGAATCGTCGCGGTGAGGGTAATATTGCCGTAGAGAACTACTGGTAGTTATCGACTTTAATAAAAAAACGCTGTATCTATAAGGCCAATAACCTTTAAGATGCAGCGTTTTTTTATGGGATAAAACATTAGCGACTTACTCTTGGCTTGGTTCAGTCGCATCGTCTACAGGGTTAATAGGGCCTTGCATCAATTCAGGATCATCATCATCACCGATGATATCTTCGTTACTGCTGGCCGCCAGTAAATCACGATAATTAATCTGAGCCTTCAAAATCATTTGCTCTTCTTCTAGCTCGCCATAATTTATCTGTACCTTATGCAAGGTACTCATGATTTTCTTGTTGTTTTTTAACCAACGATGGATATCGAGATAAATCACTTCGTCTTTTGCGCGAGCAATATTGACGTACGACAGAATAAAGCCTAAAGGGTCTTTTTTGAGGACGCTATGATAAAACCAAATCGCCAGTTTGACGCCTTGACGTTTCACGAAAGATTCGCAGCGCAGATTCAATATATCGGTATAAGTTTGCTGACCAAATACAAAGCGTTGCACATTGCGATCGAGTTGGACGTGAACTAAGCTAAAGTTACTTGCCACCTCGGCATAGATGCCGCCTGCATTGACAGTGCAGTACAAACGAAACCAATCCTCATGCATCTCGACACGTAGCTCTAAAATGGCTTTTACATTGTCGGTGACGAATTTTTGTAGTGCATCATTAACGTAAGTCTGTGCCACTGGCAATGACAACTCATCTTCGAACTTGTCCGTCGTCTTATTATAGATATCTTTAACCGATTGGGCGATACGCTCCCAACCACTGCCGAATGACTCGTCAAAACGATAGCCAATACTCTCGAAGAACTCATCAAAATTGTCTGAATTATTCACGTTATCAAAGTCACTCAAACTTATTATCCTTATAGGGCGCGTCATTCAATCGGTGACGTAAAAATGGCTAAACAAACTTTGCATGCTATCGTTAATTTGAACGAAAGCTAATCATCTATAATTTCTAAATATCTACGACCATTAGTAATTTTTATACTGATAGGTAGCAAAAGCGAAAAACTGACCTCTGATACTAGTGCATAGTGAATCTACATTTACTGTGCTGCTTGATAATCTGCCGTGCCTAATCAACACGATGCACAGTTCTGATTGTTGCAAAGTATCGTGCTACTAATGCTATTATGCTAAAGCAGTATATAACAAATACAGTGGCTTCAAAATGAACACATGCGTTTTATAGCAATTCATTTGGTATAGACAGTGTTTCGTCTGCCTTATATATTCTCAAATGCATGTTTTTCAATCAGCGGATAAGGTTACCAATACTGTATGGCAAATGTCAAAATGCCGTCTCAGTGCTTATACTGGCGACATAATTCTATGTCATGTTATGATAGCGCCAGTATAAATCATGCCCATCGTTACAACACTTGTTAAATAGTGCTTTGTACTGATGTGCTCACAAGCTGAGATTCATTGTGGCCTATATAAAAGACTCACAGAGCTATCATTTTTCCGCGCAAGCGCCCAAGCGCGATATAAGCTTGCCTGTTGCTATTGTTATTGCAGTGGCTGTTCATGTGCTGATTATTTTCGGAATTAGCTTCTCTATGGGAAAAGACCCAGCTGCTATGATGCAAGATGTGGCAAAGGCGCTGACCGACAATATGAAGCCCAATGAAGATGCACACTTTATTGCCAACGCTTCACAAGAGGGCGGCGGTACAATAGAAGAGCAGCTCAGACAAGAGAACAATCAGTTAAGTGCAATGTCTGCTGAGCAAATGAGTGAGACTCAAGATATCGTTAATTTACAGCGTAAAGTACGTCAGCAGCGTTATCAAGAGAGTTATCTGCGTACGACGTTAAGTTGGCGTCAGGCCACTGTAGAGTCGGATAATGACAGCGAGCAAGCGCAAGATGATGCAATGGCGCAAGAAGAGCGGCTACGTAAGCAGATTGCCACCTTAGAAGCTCAGCTATCTCAGCGTCAGCAGGTCTACGCAACCAAATCCAAAGTCGTGACGATGGATAGTAATTCGACCACACGGGGTGCGGCAGCAGACTATATCAATACATTCCGTGAGCATGTCGAGCGAGTGGGCAACTTGCATTATCCCGTGCAAGCGCGTGCCCAAGGCATTACGGGCGAAGTACGGCTAATGGTTATCATCAGTAACGACGGCAATATCAAAGCCATTCGACTGCTTGAAAGCTCGAACTCTACGATATTGGATGAAGCGGCCAAGCAGTCGGTACGACAAGCTGCACCCTTTGGTAAATTCACCGAAGATATGAGCGATATCGTCGAGCTGCGCTTGATACGTACTTACCGCTATAGTGATACAGTCGAAGTAACGTACTAAGGTTAATGTATTTATGCACTAAGAAGACAAGCACTAAGAAAAAAGCTACTGAAAATAAAGTTGCTGAAAAAATATCACCGAAAATACAATTGTTAAGAATAACACTTAACGCACCATTTTTTATCATTACAGATACCCAAGTTCATAACACACAGCTATAAAATAAAGAGTCAGTATGGAATTTTTAGGTTTTACCGTCGATGTCGCTACCTTAACGAGCAATGCCCTAGAGTTGGTCATTAAAGTCGCTTTAGCAATACTTATATTTATCGTTGGACGTTGGCTTGCCAAAAAGGCAGTCGCTTTTTCCGATCGCTTGATGACGCGTAGCCATCTGGACGAGACAGTTGCTAGTTTTTTAAGTCGTCTATTGTATGGCGTGCTACTGGTCGTAGTGATTTTAGCTGCACTTAGCAAAGTCGGTGTACAGACTACTTCGGTCGTTGCGATCTTAGGTGGTGCCGCTGTCGCCGTTGGTTTGTCATTAAAAGACCAGCTATCAAATTTTGCCGCTGGTATTATGATTGTGACGTTTCGCCCGTTTGTACGCGGCGATTACGTACAGATTAGTAGCTACACAGGTACGGTGACTGAGATTACTTTGGTTAATACCCATCTGACGACCATTAACAATCATGATATCATCATTCCTAATAGCGATATCACGACTTCACCTGTGGTTAATTATACAGCGCTACCCAATCGCCGCGTCGATATCACCGTCGGTATTGGCTACGATGCTGATATCAAAACGGCTAAAGACGTGATGTTAAGTCTGGCAAGAAATAACCCATTGGCTTTTACTGATCCTGAACCTATCGTACGAGTGACCAATCTAGGCGATAATTCAGTCGATCTTACCCTAAACGTTTGGACAACCAATGCCGACTGGTGGTCGATGCAATGCGAGCTACTAGAGCAATTCAAGCAAGCTCTAGATGATGAGAAAATCGAGATTCCATTCCCGCAGCGCAGTGTCCATGTTAAAGGCTTAGATCATATGATCAACCAAATGGGTCAAGCGCAAAAATTGCCATTATCTAAAGATTGATTGATAGCTGTCTAAGAGTTAGAAGACTGTTTAATGAAGCAGTGCTAGTTTAGATATAAGGATTTGGTAGGTTTAGGCCTGCCAAAATATCAATTTCAAAGTACTCCATCTCATCTTGTTCAGCTTGTCCGAGCTCATGATCAAAACCTAGTAGGTGTAGCACGCCATGCACTAGCAAATGGCTGATGTGCTGCGCCACTGTTTTGTCCTGTTCAGCCGCTTCACGTACCATCACTTCATGACAGATAACCAGCTCTCCAAGAGGCAATGTTGGCATCAGCTCAATGACGGCTGCAGGTAATTCGCTTGGATAAGACAAAATATTGGTCGCATAGTCCTTGCCGCGTGCTTCTAGATTTAAAGCACGGCCTTCGAATTCATCAGTGATATATATATCTAGTGTTTTAGACTTTTCCTGCCAAAGCTCAGGAACAATATCTGCAAAATAGGGTAGGGTCAGACCAGTATTAATACGACCATCTATATAATCTAAAGTCGCCATCATGACTGATAGTAAATGCTCGCGATTATAAAAAGTATCTAATATTTCATCATCAATACTGTCGGTCGCACTGATATCAAGTGCTGCTAAGCTGGCATGGTTGCTAGCGATCTTGTCATCGACATTAGTATTGTCAGGTTGGCTCATATTGCTGTCCTTTTTATTATAAATAAATGCGTTTCTAATGCTGCATCGTCTAGGTGATTTATTTGCCAGTTTTTTACCATAAAAGCAGCTCAATCACTGTTTATCTCATCGCTAAATTGTTGGCTAATAAATAGAGGCCAATGTATAAAATGTATAAAGGCTACTATAGCTAAGTTACTGGTGGGCGACTAGTAGCGAAAGAGCTAAATTCAATAAACTGTCAGTAAGAAAAAACCGGACTACTTTTAGTAATCCGGTTTTCTTATGCAAGATAAATGCTTATAGCAAATGACTGTAATTCAGTGATTAGCTTGATTATTACAGATTGGCTGCTGCATTAGCGACAGCTTGTCTACGCTCTTGTTCTTTAATACGTTCAAACTTACGTTTTTCTTCTAAAGCCATTTGTTCTTCATCAAACACATCATAGGCTTCAACGATTTGTTGTACCAATTGATGTCGTACGACGTCTTTTGAATCAAACTTTGTGATATGAATCTCTTCGATATCCTTTAGAATATCCATTGCTTGTGCCAAGCCTGATTTGTGACCACGTGGCAAATCGACCTGAGTAATGTCACCAGTAATGACGGCACGTGAGCCAAAGCCCAAACGGGTCAAAAACATTTTCATCTGTTCAGGCGTGGTATTTTGCGCTTCATCTAGAATGACAAATGAGTTATTCAAAGTACGACCACGCATATAAGCAAGCGGTGCCACTTCGATAATCTGACGCTCAATCATTTTACCGACTTTTTCAAAGCCTATCATCTCATAGAGTGCGTCATATAGCGGGCGTAAGTACGGATCGATTTTTTGGGTCAAATCACCTGGCAAGAAGCCCAACTTTTCGCCAGCTTCTACTGCTGGACGTACTAGCAAAATACGCTCAATCTCATTACGCTCAAGCATATCGACGGCACATGCCACTGCTAGATACGTTTTACCCGTACCAGCTGGCCCAATACCAAACGATACATCAGAGCTCAGGACGTTTTTTACGTAGCGCTGTTGGTTGCCACCACGCGGAACGATGCGGCCTTTACGTGTACGTAAACTGATGGGCGTAAACTCGCTAGCCTCATCCAAATCTTCATCATATTCCATGTCATCGTGATCTTGTTCGTCTTCTTCGATGTCTTCATCACGAGAGAGGCTAGATTGGATGATAAGATGCAGCTCTTCTGCACTGATGTCTTTGGTGTTCTGTGCTTCATCTACCATTTTGTAGATAATACGTTCACCGCGTTCGACATTGGTCACATCGCCACTCAGGCAAAAATCGCCTTGGCGCTGCATGATTTTAATATCGAGGCGTTCTTGGATATATTTCATGTGATTGTTATATTCACCAAGCACGGTTTTTAGCTGTGCTGGGGTCAATGATTCAAACTTTATACGGCGGCTCATGGAATCAGTCAAGCGATTATCCTTTTATTGTGTACCCGACGCTATGATTTGGTTTTAATTGCGTGGCGGGTTGCAGAGATAAAATAGTTAGTGGAATTACAGTGTTTAGGTGATAAAAAGATTGTAGATGATAAAAATGACGGCGTTATTATTGTTGTTTTTGTGGAAGGTAGTAAATAAAAGTAATGAAAGTCTTGCCTTCATTATGGTAGAGAATTTTTAAATTTCAAGCCATACATTAGATAGATAACGCTGTTTTTGTATGCTGATTGCAACTGCTACAGCGATTTTCTATAGATCGATTCGATGTTGCTATCAGTTCTATATAATTCATCGCTACCCATCATGTGATAGTGCTTTAATAAAATTAATATATTTGGGTTTTATAAATATAAACCTCGTTTACGATGAGAGTGGAGAAACGATTTGTCTACTGTTAAGACCACGGCATAATAGACAATTTGTGGTAATCTATGGGCGATACCATAGGTTGCTGCAACCCATCTAACAACAGTAGTGAAATGATAAAAATTATAAAATAAAGTCAGTGACGAGCGGCTATCTATCACTAATAAATTGCTTGTCCAAAAGATTATAATAGGAAAATAACGATGCAAGATACTGATTCACATTTATCCAATGCTGACAACATACCTAAAAAGTTTGACAGCATCTCTAAAAAGAAAGAAGCGATAACTGACCAGCAAGTGCTTATCGCAGGTGGTGGTCATGTTGGTTTGTCCTTTGCATTGCTATTGGCTCATCACGGTATTGCGAGCACCTTATTAGAAAAAAACAGCTATCCAACCATCAGTCCAACGGATGACAGTACTCGCAGCCATTATTTAGATAGTCGCAATACAGCGTTATCACGGCGCACGGTACAGATATATCAAGAGATTGGACTGTGGGATGAATTACAAAGCCATGCCTGCCGTATCGATACCGTACAGATTAGTGAGCAAGGCAGTTTTGGGCGTGCGCAACTGAATAAAGCAGAGGAAAAGGTCGAGTCATTTGGGCAAGTCATCGAAAACGCTTGGCTGGGTCGTAAGCTTTTATTAGCCGCACAGCAAGCGCCACTAATTACCTTGATAGATAATGCCAATGTGACAACTGTTCAGCAGCAGACCGATAGTGTGACGCTTAGCTTTAATTACAATGATGAAGTCGAAAACGAGCAGCAGCTACAAGCTAGCGTATTGGTCGCTTGTGATGGGCGCGATTCTACAGTACGCCAACTGCTAGATATTAGTACAACTACGTATGACTATCAGCAAACGGCCATCGTCGGCGTAGTAGAGACAGATACGCCACACGAGCATGCAGCGATTGAGCGTTTTAGTCCAGCTGGCCCACTTGCTGTGCTCCCACTGACTGATCCAGAAGGCGATGGCAACGATGAGTATCAGCAAGGTTACAGGCGCTCTGTGGTGTGGGTATGCCCAACAGGTGAAGAAACCAGATACTTAGAAGACGACGCCCATTTCTTGCAGACCCTACAACAAGCTTTCGGTCAACGCGCTGGTAAGTTTACAACTGCAGGTCGCCGCGGCGCTTATCCATTGACCCGCGTACTAGCAGATAAGCAGGTAGAAGGGCGCTGCGTCATTATGGGCAATGCTGCTCACACCTTACACCCTGTCGCTGGTCAAGGGTTTAATCTCTGTATGCGAGATGCGCATGTGCTGGCACAAATGCTAAATGCACAAGTGCTCAAAGGCGCAGATATCGGTGATGCACAGCTATTAAAGCGTTATGAAAAAGCACGTCAAACCGACCAGAAGCGAGTTATTCGTTTTTGTGATGCGGTAGTACACGGCTTCACGCATCCTAACCCAGCGATTAAACTGGCACGAAATATGGCGCTATTGGCCTTTGATAAATTGCCAAATATCAAGCCATTAGTCGCCACTTATGCGATGGGTCTAAAATCATAGCGCTATAGTTAATCTTCTTTAAAAGAGTGACAGCGTTAACCTCGCTTGAAATATTGCCTATACATCTGCACTCGGTTGCCTTGTCTCTCTTTTAAACTGAATCAACTAACTGTAATTAAGATTGATAATAAGCATTCTAATATTGAACAATATTGAGAGACACCTTATGAAGAACAACCATACGCTGATTATCGGTAGCGGTATCGTTGGGGCAACGCTTGCGCTAAAGCTGGCACAAGATAAAATGCCGGTGACGTTGATTGATGCCCGTCCTGAGCGTGATGAGTCAGCTTGGCAACATGAACTTAGCAAACGTGATGCACGTGTCTATGCACTTAGTATGGCTAGTATTAATTTGCTTAAAGATATTGGCGCGTGGCAAAAGATTGCTGCCTCTGAGCGTAAGGCTGATTACTCGCAAATGCAGGTATGGCAGCTAAATGGGATGGGTGAGTTATTATTTGGCAAAAGTGAAGATATTGGCGCCGAGGATAATAGTAGTAAAATTCATGAACCTATATTATTAGGAAGTATGGTCGAGCCTGCTGTCATTGAGCACGCCTTATGGCAGCGTTTGCATGAAGAGGATGTCAGCGACTATCTGACCATTATCGCTGGTCATAAAGTTGTCAATATGGATTGGCTAGGGGCGCAGCAAGGCTACCGTGTAACTCTAGACAATGGCGAGGCGATTGATACACGTCTATTAGTTGGCGCTGATGGGCGCGGTTCATTTGTCCGTCAGCAAGCAGGGATTGGTGTAGATACGTTTGACTATAATCAAACGGCGATTTGCTGTGCGATTCAGACTGAGAAACCGCATCAAGCGACAGCACGTCAAGCCATGCTACCGACGGGTACACTGGCACTATTGCCATTAGCAGATATAACCGATGCTGATAAGACAAACCCGCAGCATTGGCAGTCGATCGTATGGACATTGCCGCGCAATCAAGCATTAGCACTGATAGAGGAAGAAGATCGATTTGTCGCTGATAAGTTAGCAGCTGCTAGCAATTACGAGCTGGGTGCGATTAATCAGATTGAGTCTATCGCTAGTTTTCCATTAGCGGCACAGCAAGCGAAAAGCTACGTGGCGGATAACTTGGTGCTGATCGGTGATGCTGCTCATGGCGTGCATCCGCTGGCGGGTCAAGGATTGAACCTTGGCATGCTGGATGTGCAAGTATTATGTGAACAGCTAACGCATGACTTTACCCGTAGTGGCGGCACGCTGTGGGGCAGCAATCAAACGCTGCGTCATTATGAGCGTTCGCGCCGTCCGCATAATAGCCTAATGATGCATAGCTTTTCTGCGCTTAACTGGCTATTTGCAGGGTCGCTTGCACAAGTGCGCCCTGTGCAGCAGATACGTAATGAAGGTATGTACCGAGTTAGCAAAATCAAGCCATTAATGCGTTTGTTTGCTAAGCAGGCGAGTGGTGTGTAGGAATAATAATTTAAATTAAATAATAAGAATATTTTCATGAAACACATTTTAATCGACTATGAGAACATTCAGCCCAAAAGCTTCGATAATGTAGAGGTGGATGAATGCCATGTATGGCTGTTTTTGGGTATCAATCAGCAGAAGAGTTTACCTCTTAAATTGGTTGAAAACTTGCTCAGGTTTGATAATGAAAATGTGCACATTATTAGGATGCAACATGCAGGGAAGAATGCGCTAGATTTTTACTTGTCTTTTTATCTTGGCAAAATCTCTGAAATTGATCCTAGTGCTGATGTTTGTATTTTAGCAAGAGATAGTGGTTATGATATCTTGGTTGAGCATCTCAATAGTGCTTATGATGGTATGAACATCATGCGGTTAGAAAATTCTAATCAGCTAACAGTGGCTTACGAGTCAAACATAGAAAGTGCACCAGATATAAAAAAAAGCCAACTTGTCATTGAAGACAGTCATCATGTTTTGTGTGATGACGTTACTAGCGTTGCCATGGACAATAAGAAATATTTAGCGCAAAGCCTTGAAGAGAGCGTTCCCAAATCGGTTATACATGAGTGTTATGTATTGGTTTTTGATAGCATTGTCAATCGTAAGGTTTTTTTACCGAGCTATAAATCCAACCTATTGTACTCGATAAAGAAGTACGTTCCAGTAACAGTACTAGAGAGATTTAATAGTACTGAGCAAGATTATATTTTTGAACAGGTTTTTGGAAAATTTATCAAAGCAGGACTTATCAGACTTGATGAAAATGAAGAAAAACTAAGTTATAAAGTAGACAGTCAAGGAATATTAGATTTAGTCACTGATCAAGTTTTACGAAGCAAGGCAAAAGAAATTGATGGATTGAATAATGTGATAAAGCAAAAACTTGCAAGTTATCGCCAAGCAAATAATCAGGATCAAATTGATTTAGTTGTAACGTACCTCAAAAAGAAAGACATAATAAAACAGGATAACAAAGCTATCTATTACTCACCTTTCGATAGTATCAAAGGAAATTCGAGTAAAGTGTCACAAGATGACAATAAGAAGAGCAAAGACTCTGCTACAACATATCAACGTGCAATAGCACAGCTAAAAAGTAGACCAGCAGGTACTCGACCATCCAAAAAGTCAAGTTTAACAAACTATCTTAAAAACCATTTACGCAATGAAGACCCTAAAACCATTGATAAGCTAGTTAAACAGATGGTTAGTAATAAAATAATCGTAATATCAAATACGAATAAGCTGATCTACAAAATATAGCCTACCCAAGCGCCGAAAAGAACACCATCAGCACTGGCGAGACAATATTAATCAAAAAGCCAAAGCTAATCGCTAGTGGCACGACTTTTAGACCACCTGACTGCTGAATGATAGGCAAAGTGAAATCTAAACTGGTCGCGCCGCCAAGCCCAACCGCAGCGGAGGGGTATTTGCGCATAAATACTGGAATAAAGATTAACGCAAAGAACTCACGTACCAAGTCATTAAACAACGCGACACTACCCCAAACCGCGCCATAAGCATCGGTCATGACAATCGCTGATAGCGAGTACCAACCAAACCCTGACGATAGTGCTAAGCCTTTCGTCCATGAGACATCCGTAAATAGTAGCGCGAAAATAAGCCCGCCTGCCAATACTGCTAGCGTAAAGATGACACTCATTTCTACGCCGCGTTTATTAAGTAATACTTCTTTTAAGGTGATGCCCGAGCCTTTTAAGCCTATACCGACCAGTAATATCAAAATCATCAGCATGACGGTCATAGAGTTTTCAGGCGGCATATAATCAGCAGGCAAGAAATAGCCAATCACCATCCCGATCACCACACAAACCACTTGCGCCAAGCTACCTCGAATGCTCACCCGATGCTCTTTAGATTTTACGCTTGGTTTTTTGGCATGCCATGGACGCAGATGGTCAAACAGCATAAGCGCAAACAATCCTGTACCAATTGTTAATATTGATAGGACGGTGACATATAGAGCAATTTCACCCAGCTGATTACCTAGACCTTCTACCTGAGACAGCTCAATACCGATCAGCGCTAGGATGATAAATACTAAGTATGATAGACCTTTGTCGGCCACTTTTGTCATGGTAGGGTTAGACGGAATGGCAAAGCCAATAAACATTGGCATTAGAACCAGAACAAGGGTGACTAGGCTTTCCATGATAAAGGGCTCGCAGCATTTTTAATAAGGCGTTTTTAAGAAGCTGAAGATTGTACCATATAAGGTCAGCAATACTGATATGAGCCCCTGAGATTCATTGCAAATCATCGCTCATTGTTGGCCAAAATATAAAAAACTGGACGATTATAATGACGATAATAAATATCTTTTTCAAAATGTTTGAACGTTTTTGAGCGCTTTGTAATTCTTTACCTTATAAACTTTTGTTGCTACATTAAAGTACTGAAAATATTTGGCTAGACTCATGTCGCTATATCAGCTCAAAACTCAGTTTCAAAATCAACTACGTCCGATGAGTAATGCGCTGGTTGAGCAAAACATTACCGCTAACCAAGTGACAGTATCCGCTGTTTTATTAAGTATCGGTACTGCCTATATCATTGCCAAACCAGCGGCTGAACAGCATAGGCTGTGGCTTTTATTGCCTTTATCATTGTTTGTACGTATGGCACTCAATGCTATCGATGGCATGATGGCGCGTGAGCATGGACAGGCCTCAAGGCTCGGAGCCGTGTTAAACGAGGTAGGTGATATGGTTGCCGATACGGCGCTATTAGCGAGCCTGACCCCTCATATTCTGACCCATCATATCAATGATAAAGAACAGCAGACGTTAATAGCCAACTTGCCAACGAATATATCAACTTCTCAGCATCATATCACTGCTCTGATCGCTCTTAGTATTGGCACCGAACTGTTAGGCGTTACTAGTAATACCATGTTAGGTGTTCGTGCTAACCAAGGGCCTTTAGGCAAAAGCGATCGCGCTTTCATACTAGGGGTGCTTGGTGCCTTTATGGGTATTAGGGCCAAAGCGCCAGTAGGTATTAAAACGCAGTCGTCTTCGCCTGCTATCAGAATGGGTCAATTATTTATATTAACAGAGGTGATGTTATTAAAGACTTGTCTCAATCGACTACGTTATATGACAGAGTTATACTTGAGGCGTAACCCACCTAAGCTGCGATCCGTACTGGGTGAGTCAACAAACAACTCACTATCTCTTACTATTGTTTTGCCAAATACTTCTACTGATAACGCTCGCCCATTGGAGTTCAAAGAAATGCCAACCACAACCGTTGATAGTCAAAAATCCGAAGAACAGGCCAGTGTTGGTTTTGATTTGCCCGCATCTAAAATCATCAATGGTGAGAGCTGTTATAACGCTTACGATGGCACTGCTATTTATTATCGCTATTGGCTAACGACGCCTTTAGAATATATTAAGCAAGCCAACCAACCGTTGCGCCAAGTTATCTTATTGCACCGAGGACATGAGCATTCGGGACGATTGACAGAGCTGGGAGAGCAGTTTGCAACAGCTGGCTATCAAGTGTTTGCTTGGGATGCGCGCGGCAATGGTCGCTCAGGGGGCATTAAAGATCATGCAGAGAGCGTCACAGAGCTTGAGCGAGATTTAGAGGGTTTCGTCCAGTTGGTGATTGGGCAAACAGGCATTGCTATCGAGGATACATTGATTGTCGCCAGTAGTATCGGCGCGGTATTGGCAGCAGCATGGGTACACGATTATGCGCCTAATATTCGCGGCATGATACTTGGCACGCCTGCGCTCAGTATTCGTCTATATCTGCCCTTTGCTATACCATCGCTAAAGGTGGCACGTACGCTAGGTCTGATGTCACGTGTCAGCAGCTATGTTAAAGCACAAGTACTGACCCATGATAAAGACGCGCAGCAGGCTTACAATGCCGATCCATTGATATCGAATAGTATCTCGACTGATTTACTCATTGATACCCATGCAACGGGGCAGCGTCTACTCGATGATGCTGGTGCTATCACCGTACCGACGTTTGTCTTATG
This sequence comes from Psychrobacter nivimaris, assembly GCF_009812035.1. Taxonomy (GTDB): domain Bacteria; phylum Pseudomonadota; class Gammaproteobacteria; order Pseudomonadales; family Moraxellaceae; genus Psychrobacter; species Psychrobacter nivimaris. The sequence continues at coordinate 56,762 of NZ_VZIZ01000013.1, forward strand.
TGCGGGCAAGGATTATGTGGTCGATAAACAGGCTGAGCGGAAATTCTATGAGGCGATTAACACACCGATCAAACGCTGGCAGTTGTATCCAGACAGCTATCATGCAATCTTTCATGAGACCAATAAAGCCGATGTATTTGCCGACTGTATTGAGTTTGCTGAGCAAGTATTTAGCGCACCAGTCCAAGCCCCTGATCTGAGTACCGCTCACTTAGACAGTGCCAGTAAAGATAAAGTAGACCGTTTGGCGATTAAACCATTCAATCCAAACTTTGCCATTACCCGTTTTGCGATGCAAAAGTTCGGTCACGTCAGCGATGCGATTGCGACAGGGCTTGAGCATGGATTTGATTCAGGTCACTCGCTGGATCATGTCTATTACAATCAGCCCAGCGGGCAGAATAAATTTGGACAGGCAGTCGATAAGTTTTATTTAAATAATATTGGTTGGCAAGGTATTCGTATTCGCCGTGAGCACATATTGGAGTTGGCACGTTTAGCACTTTCATATCTCGAAGATAAAAACCAAAGCAGTAATAAACCATACCAACCAAAACTGTTAGATATCGCTAGTGGACATGGTTTTTATGCATTTGATCTGCTAACAGAGTTTGCAGATTTGCATGCTGAATTGCGTGATTATGAGATGCATAATATTCAAGCATTGCAAGCAAAATCAGAGCAACTGGCAATGGCTGGTAGGGTAGTGATAAGCAAAAAAGATGCTTTTGATCCTGCCAGTTATGTCAATGTACGAACGAAAGATGCCAGTACGGGTACGACAGCCTTCAATATCGCGATTGCTTCTGGGTTATTTGAATTATTCTCTGATAATACGCTACCAGCGACGGCTTTGGCAGGTATTTATGACAGTTTAAAATCGGGCGGTTATCTGATTTATACCAACCAACCGTGGCATCCTGAACAGGAATTTATCAGTAAAACACTAAACAATCACCGTGGCAGTAGTTGGGTGATGCGTTGCCGTTCGCAGGCGGAAATGGATCAATTGGTTGAGCGGGCAGGCTTTAAGAAAGTCACGATGCGTATCGATCGCTTTGGTATCTTTACCGTGTCATTAGCGATTAAAACTGCATTAGCTGATAACGAGTAATAGATGAATAATCAGCAGGTTAAGCCTTACGAGCGTGTTCAGCTATTTTCAGGCGGAGGCTCACGTTTTGGTTATTATTTGGGCAGTTATGCAGCACTAGCGGCGCATGATTTGACGCCAGATATTATCGTTGGTACTTGCGGTGGTAGTTTGTCTGCTTACTTAGTACAACTTGCGCCTGACCCTAAAGATTTGCAAGCATTGATGTGCAGCCGTGAGTTATATCGCGTCATCACTGCCATCAGACATGTCGCACCAGATGAAGCCAATAAACGTCTAAAGCTGCGTTATATGACCCATGCACTTAAGCGTTGGCGGTTATCAAGACAAAGGGATAATGGACAAGGACAACGGCAAGCAGACAGCTACGAGCGACTGTTAAATGAGCTACAGCAGTTGGCAATGTTTCGTATCGATAACGAGCAGTACTGGCTAGATGAGCTGTCGCAGTTTGCTGCTAGTGATAATGGTAGCGCTGTCGATAAAGCAACGCCAGAGATAGCTATCATTGCTAGTCGATTGTATCAATCACCTACTGATGGCTTATGTAATAAAAAACCTGTACTGCAAGAGTTGTTATTTGCACCGCCGCGCTTAGCAAATTTGTCAAATTCATTATCGAGTCTGGCCGACGAGCAAATGACGTCACCTGCGCATACGTTAGCTAATGGGCGCATACACCCGTCTGTGAAAGTACAAACGCAATGGGATTTTGCCCCAGTGATTCGCGCGTCTATGGCTGACATGTACTATCTACCGCCCACACATATCACAGAGCTCGGCTGGTGCTTGGGAGGTGTGATCAATCTGACACCGATTGAGCTAGCCTGTCAGTTGGGTAACAGCGTATTTGCAGAAACCAAGGCAGGTTATGACGCATGGCTGGCTGCTCCCGCGATTCAACGCGTCTTTGGTTTCGATCCCAATGAGCGCTTGGCAGCAGTACACGGTTATCAACCAATCAGCGTGTCGCCTCGCACTAACACCACTAATAAAAACCATCAGCTACATTGGTTGCCATTTGCAGATAACGAGCAGCAACTGAGAGGGCAAAATGTGCAAAAGCGTTTTAACCTAAAACAAATGACCGTCGAGCTAATACACAGCGATTACGATGGCTTTGTGCAGCAAATGCAGGCGCAATGGCAATATGGCTATCAGCGTACGGTCGGCTATATACAGCAGCATAAATTATGAAGACTCTCGTAGAAGATACCACCGAAACCTATGCACCGCATATCATTATCGTTGGTGGTACAAGTGGCCTTGGCTTAGCTTTGGCGTTGCATCATCAGGCACTTGGCTGGCAAGTAAGCGTTGTTGGAAGTAGCGCCACAAAGATAGCCGACATCAACAGTCAGTATCCGTCTATTGTGACTTACGCTTGTGATTTAACTGATGACACTCAAATAAAAAAATTACTAGAGAAATTATCACGCATACGCTTTAACAGACTGATTTATAGTGCTGGCAGCTATACCAATGAGCGTATCCATCACCTAAATAAAGCCGATAGCGACCAAATGCTAGCAATTAATTTACAGGCGTTTGAGCAGGTTCTTAGATGGGCAAGCAGCCAGTTAAAGCAGCAATATCAGTCATTGGACGCTAGCAAAAGCGATAAACCTAGCATTGTCTGTATCGCCTCTATCGCTGGCACGATGGATTATCCTTATGCCAGCCTTTATGCCAAAAGCAAGCGTGCAATGATTGCGACTGCTAGCGCTTATCGAGCAGCACTTGTACCTCATGATATCCAAGTAAACTGTATTGCCTCAGGCTATATCGATACCCAAGCGTTACGTGATTTAAACGATGGCGATGCTAGCCATAAGCCATTTATTATGAGCACGCAGACAGCGGTTCATCATATTATGCAAGCAATTGACGATGATGTAGAACTGGCGATATTTCCACGCTCAATGCGCTATATCACGAGTGCCTTAAATCATTTACCAAAGCCTGTGCTCAATTGGATATTGCGCAGTAAGCTGGATAAAGCCAGATAGTATGTCTATCAACATTTTGGCTAGGTTTAACCAAGTAGCCAATAGAGTAAGGTAAATACTGGCACTCCAATCAGCAAACTGTCTATCCGATCTAATACCCCACCATGACCAGCGAGCATCGTTCCAGTGTCTTTTACCCCGTGCTGGCGCTTAAAGGCTGATTCTAATAAGTCTCCAAATATACCGCTTACCGCCAAGCCATAGGCAGCTAATAGACAGACCCACCAATCAAAAGGGGTGAGCCAAAGACCTAATACTGTTGCCAAGATTGCCGCAACTAAACTGCCAAAGATAGCACCTTCAATGCTTTTATTGGGGCTAATAGTCGGCGCTAGACCTCGTTTAAACAGCTTACGTCCAAGCAGTCGCCCACATAGATATTGGGCAATATCATTAAACTGACTGGCAAATAATACGAAGAGTAAAACGCCATGCTGTTCGCGTTGCCAAGTCAATTGCTGTAAGACAATAAGGCTAATGATGAGTGAGATGAATGCAATACCTAATAGCAGGTCTAAGGAGTTGAGCCGCGTATAGTGTTGAGTCGAGTTGAGAGAGGTTTTCGCTAGTAGGGGAGTACTTGGCTGTAAACCTTGCGCTTGGAGTTTATGAATAAGTACGGTTTTACTGCGCAAACACCATAGGCGTTTAATCTCGTAGCTGCCGCGTAGACCAATTAATATAAAAAATAAAATGAGCAGCCATTGATAAGGATATCCTTGCGAATGTGAACCTTGCGTATCGTTCGTTATTTTTGCAATCACATAGCAAGTACAGAGCGCGGCGAGCATCAACCACCACGAGCGGGCTATCAGGTAGATTTTTGGCAAGCGTTTGCGCAGACGAGGTACGGCAAGTACACTCCAAGCCAAGCTGACAATTATCATCAGGGCAATTACAAACACAATATCAGAAGCCATGCCATGGACACTCAAAGAAGAGGTAATATTTTAAGCCTATCCATAATGATAGCTTAAATGCTTCTTTAACTATAGTGTTAGATATCGTCCTTGATGGGTTTGGCTATTATCTGTCGTACGCTTAAATATGGTCAGTAATAGGTATCGGATAACGCTCATTTTCTATAATGTGAGAAAAGGAGCTAAGCGTAGTTTTTCTTAATGGCAGAATGATACTGGTCAAAGGCGTTTCAGCTAAGTTAGGATAATCCTCGCGATAATGCCCACCGCGACTTTCAAAACGCTGATAAGCCGATTGAACAATCATCGCTGCTAACGCTAATTGCCTCACCAATTGAAAAATGGCAAGCTCACTGTCAGTAGTAGGGGCTTTACTACTCATATCAGATAGCATGGTTTCAGTATGTTTGATTGATTCTTGCCACTGCTCAATTTGTTGCAATGCTTGCTCTAACTGTTTGGCACTACGCGTGATGCCCATATTAGCTGTCAAAAGAGCTTTCAACGCTATAGTTATCCCTGCAATATCTACGTCAGAATGAAATGCTTTATCAGCCTTATAAATTGGGAGTGATGACTGCTTAGAAGAGGGCAAGATAACAAATTGCGTGTTTTCTAGTGTCGGAGATTTCCAAATATCGGCAGCCAACTGATGCAGTCCATAATAGGTAGTCGTATGTGGCTGTGCCATTTTTTCTAAAGCTTCAGCCGTTTTCTCTAAAGCCTCTAAGTTCTTTAAGCGTTCCAATTTTTTTAGATAACGAGGCAGATTAGCGGCGATGTTGCGACCAACTACCACACACTCCAACAATGAATTACTTGCTAAACGGTTGGCCCCGTGCAGCCCTGTATAAGCAACTTCACCTGCTGCATACAGCCCTGCAATGTCGGTCAAACCATTAGCATCAGTCACTACGCCACCACAACTATAATGGGCAGTCGGAGCGACTGGAATAGGGTCTGTGGTCATATCGATGCCGAGTGCTAGCAGCGTCTGATAAATCTGCGGGAAATGTGCCTGTATAAATGCGGCTGGCAAGTGACTGACATCAAGATGCACGTAGCCAAGTCCGTTACTACTAATCTGATTAGCTATTGCCCGAGCGACGATATCGCGTGGCGCCAACTCAGCGCGCTCATCAATATCTAACATAAAGCGCACACCAGTCTGCGGACAATACAGTCGTCCACCTTCACCGCGTAACGCTTCAGATATCAAAAAACTGCTGTCATCTAATGCCAGACCTGTTGGGTGAAATTGAATAAATTCTAAATTTGCCAAGCGGCAACCTGCCTGCCATGCCATCATGACGCCATCACCAACACAGACGTTAGGCGCGCTGGCACGCTTAAATAACTGACCTAAGCCACCACTAGCCAGTACAACAGCCGCACTATGAATGGTGAGTTGGCGCTTATTTACATGATCAAAGATTAGCGCCCCTCGGCAATGTTTAATGTCGCTATCGTTCATGCTAAAAGAAGAGCTGCTAATCATGGGTGAAGTCAGTAACTCTAATGCTTCATGATAAGGCAAGATAGTGATATTGATTGCAGTCTGTGCTTTGATGGTTAAGGCGTCCATCACGTGTCGACCCGTTGCATCATCCGCATGAGCCACACGTCTACAGCCATGACCGCCTTCTTTGGTTAAGTGTAAGTCACTGGTTTTTAAGACTGAAAAATCAGGTGTATTATCATTTTCTTTAGTTAAATTAGATTGAGTAAATGGCACACCTTGCTCGCATAGCCACTGCACCGCTTGCTGTCCTGCACCCAAGATACGAGCAGTATTGTCCGTCGCACACAATCCTGCACCAGCGATTAAGGTATCAGCGACATGATCAGTCACAGAGTCCGCCGTGTCTAAGCTGGCTGCGATACCACCTTGAGCGTAGTGACTTGAGCACACCTCAAGCGCCGCTTTGCTTAAAACAGTGATATTCAGCGATATCGGCAGAGATAGCGCGGTGCTCAAACCTGCCAGACCAGCCCCAATAATAAGAACATCAGTTTTTATAATATTACTCATATCACTGCTGCTCCTATTATCTTTATAGCGAGTGGTATTAGAACAATCAACTGAATGCGACGGACTCATGTTAGGCTGCCCCAACGTTAGCGAACAGCGCACGGTCTTTTACTATGTCGCCACTGGCGGCTACACGTTGCTTTTGTGCTTCAGCAAAATCAAGCATCCGTTGTAATGGTTTTTTTGCTGCTACTGCTAGCTCAGGTGTCATTAGTACTTCACCACTTTGATTGGTTAAGCACTGCTCAATCCCTTTTAGGCCGTTCATGGCCATCCAAGGGCAAAACGCACAGCTCTTGCAACTGGCACTCTCACCAGCAGTTGGCGCGGCCAAGAATCGCTTGTTTGGCGAGCGTTTTTGCATCTCGTGCAATATGCCCAAATCAGTAGCGACGATAAAAGTATCAGCATCCATCTCATACGTTGATTGCAAAAGCTTGCTAGTCGAGCCGACCACATCGGCTAGTTCAACCACGCTATCAGGCGACTCAGGATGCACCAATACTTTGGCCTCTGGATGCTCCTCTTTTAATTGCATTAGTTCAGTGGCTTTAAATTCGTTATGCACGAGGCATGACCCTTGCCACAGCAGCATATCTGCGCCAGTTTCACGAGCGATATATTTGCCCAAATGGCGATCAGGCCCCCAAATAATCGGTTCACCTTGGGCATGTAAATGACGGACGATGTCGATACCGACAGATGAGGTGACCACCCAATCAGCTCTCGCTTTTACCGCGGCGCTGGTATTGGCATAGACGACCACAGTACGCTCAGGATGAGCATCACAAAATGCTGAAAACTCTTCAGCAGGACAGCCCAAATCAAGCGAACATTCGGCTTCTAAATCTGGCATGAGGACAGTCTTTTCCATGCTTAATATTTTTGCTGATTCACCCATAAAGCGCACACCAGCGACAACCAATGTTTGGGCGCTATGAGCTTGTCCAAACCGAGCCATTTCAAGTGAGTCACCGACGCAGCCACCGGTTGCCAATGCCAAGTCTTGGATAAAAGGGTCGACATAGTAGTGTGCTACCAGTACGGCATTATTGTCTTTTAGTAGCTTCTTGATGTTTTCTTCAACCACGATGCGTTCAGCGCGAGGCAAGTCTGCTGGTATTTTAGCCTTGGCATATTCAATATTCATCTGAGTGGCGATGCGATTGTCCGTACTCATGATAGGTGCGTCGTAAGGATATTTTTTCATAATGGCAGCCTTTGTTGGTGCAATAACGATAAATGTATGAGCTAAAAAATAGGTAATTGGGCATAACAAATTTATAAGTTATCTTAATTATGCTCATTTTGAGCATAATTACAAGTGGTTTTTTATACTAAATAAGTCAAAAGATTAGGTTTTAGTGCTAAAAGTGATGTGCAATTAAGCCGTACTGAGCTTAAAAACAGTGCTAATTCATGCCTCTTATGACTATTTATCGTTATTGATTTTTCATACTTACAACCACAGACTATGATAGTTTTGGATTCGAGCTATACTAAGCCATACCATAGCTATTAACCCCAATAGCCTTTCACATTTCAGAGAAAAAGGATAATTCCCAAAGCCATGACGTTGTCTTATTCACATGCGCACCAGCAAGGTAGCGGCACGACAGAAGTGGTCGCCGTATTGGTTGCTATCACCGATCATATCGCGCGCGTTCTAACCGTTGACCAAGGCAAGCTGTTGCCAAATGGGCCGCTTATGCCGCTACATCGCTCGTTGCAAGCAGGCGTACGTCAGTGGGTAGAAGAGCAAACGCAGCAACCGCTTGGATATTTGGAGCAGTTATATACCTTTGTCGATACCAACAGGCGCAACATCGACGGTCATGCGTTGGTGTATGTGAGTTATTTAGGTTTGGTGCAAGAGACGCAAACGCAGGCACTCCAAAGCAAAGCACTCTGGCGAGATTGGTATGATTATTTCCCATGGGAAAATCATTTGGACGGTATGCCCAGTATTATTATGGACTTTATCGTGCCTGCGCTACTCGAATGGGCAAATACTGCCAACGATTCAATCGTTCAACAGCGTAGGCGTCAGCGTATTGGATTATGTTGGGGGCTGGACGAAGCGTTTTTGGCAAGTGGTAAACTCACTGACAGTCAATCAGTCAACGAACACGATAATGAAAGTAGAGAATGGATTGCAGAGCATGTATTACTACGCTATGAGATGCTTTATGAAGCAGGTCTGATACCCGAAGCCCCTAATTATCCGCCCAATTATCAAGCTGTTGCTTTGCCAGAAGACTGGTCACAACGCATAGGTGTACCCATGTATTACGATCACCGTCGCGTAATTGCTACTGCTATCTCAAGACTGCGTGCGAAGATTGAATATAGACCGCTTATTTTTGGGCTGATGCCAGACGTCTTTACCTTATCGCAGTTGCAGCAGAGTGTTGAGGCATTATCAGGCGTGCGCTTGCACAAGCAAAACTTCCGTCGCTTGCTTGATTCACAAAACTTGGTAATGGAGACAGGAGAGAGCAGTACTGCTCAGCGCGGTCGTCCTGCCAAGCTATATCGCTTCCGCCATGATATCGAGTTACAGAGTTTATTGATGGATAGCAAACTTCCTAAGCGCAAATAATGATGAGCATCCAATAATCTCTCGTACTTGAAATGGCTAGTAAAACGAAAAATTTGTCACCTTTCCTTGCAGGGTCGCTAACTTTACGCTATATTTATGCTCATTTTGAGTTTAAATTACGAGCAGTTTCTATCAATATCATGCCTAGATAAGGGTCAAAGATGACAATTGAAAAAGAGCCAGCATTGGATGACGTATTGCTCAAGCCATTGGTTGAGAATGCACTAACTGAAGATTTGGGTAGGCGTGGTGATGTAACGTCACAAGCTACTATCCCAGCAGATATGCAAGCGCAGCTACAGATCAAGGCGCGGCAAGCAGGCGTTATATGTGGTATCGACTTGGCACGTTTGTCTTTTGCCTTAGTCGATGCGCAAATTGAGTTTATTGCACAAGTACAGGATGGCGAAACAGTAGAGGCTGGCGCAGTGTTAGCGACGGTAAAAGGTAACGCGCGTCACTTATTGACAGCAGAACGCACGGCACTGAACTTTATGACCCATCTCAGCGGTATTGCGACAGCGACCCGTCAAATTGTCGATAGTGTGGCGCAATATCCTGCGCAAATTACTTGTACACGCAAGACCATTCCAGGCTTACGTATTGTACAAAAATACGCCGTACGCTGCGGCGGCGGACGTAATCATCGCTTGGGGTTGGATGATGCGATTTTAATCAAAGACAATCATATCGCCATTGCGGGTGACATCAAAACGGCTATTCAGCAAGCACAGAAATTTGCTGGGCATCTGATTCCTATTGAGGTCGAAGTCGATACACTAGAGCAATTAGAGCAAGCGCTCGATGCAGGTGTGAGTTTAGTGCTATTAGACAACATGTCGCCTGAAACGTTATCGCAAGCGGTTACTATGTGTAAGGGTCGCGCAAAGACTGAAGCCTCAGGTGGTATTACGCCTGAAACGGTACAAGCGGCGGCAAGTACAAGGGTTGATTTTATCGCGATGGGTTATTTGACGCACAGTACGACAGCCTTGGATATTGGGCTAGATTTTAGTGCATAAGTACAGACGTAATAAAGGCTAATAGCGCTACATATGCTAGATTTTATGACAAGGGTTATCACAGAGTTAGTAAAATGGTAATTTATACTGGTAGATTGTACTAACAACCTGTTAAATGTTTGTTTTTACACTGAAGCTTTACTAAGGTGACATATAGGCGTAACGGCGCAAAGTTAATAATTTTATTAGCTTATCTGCCTATGCTACAATGCTATTTTTAGTTGCCTATTGGGTCATCGTTGCACTCGCACGATGACCTTATCTTTTTGCACAAGCGGTATCAATAGACAAGCGAGCGCTCAGTGAATACTGAAATTATCAAGATAATCCTAGCCTTTATGGTATTGATCAATCCATTTAGCGCATTGACGTTGTTTTTGGATTTGACTCGCGGCTATTCGATGAACAATCGACGTAAGGTCGCGCGCGTTGCTTGTTTGACCATTTTTATTACCATCAGCTTTTTTACGATTGCAGGTGAAACGCTACTAAAAACCCTTGGTATTTCTATCGGCTCGTTCCAGTTGGCAGGCGGTATATTGGTATTTTTAATTGCGCTAAATATGATGAATGGAGAGGGTAACCCTGTTAAACCTGATCAAGAGAACTTCGATGTTGATCATGTGAAAGACGCGCCAGTCTCGATGGCAGCTGCCGTGGTTCCCCTCGCGATTCCAATGATGATTGGGCCTGGTGGTATCTCCACGGTTATCATTTACTCTTCACAAGTATCAGGTATTTTGCAGGTATCCGCTATCTTGATTGCTGGCTTATTCATCAGTCTGTTTTGCTATTTGGCATTGATGGCGGCAGGTCGTATCAGTCGCTTACTAGGCGATACTGGCTTGAACATCATGAGTCGAATCATGGGTATGCTATTGGCAGCCGTTTCTATCGAAATTATCGTTAATGGACTGCGTACGCTCTTTCCTAGCTTGATGTAAATGATCAATACAATATTGCTAACCATATATATATTTATACAGTGGTTAGCGGATATCGGATATCGACGTAATTTAGTTTATCCAATACGTCGTTTACTTAATATTCAGTTTATTCAACACTCAGCTTATCTATCATTTCCTAGTTATACTTCTATCAGCTTTGATACAAATGCCAAGCTAGATAGAGCATCAGTAACCCTACCAAAGCATCCAGTATGTTCCATGCCTTAGGCTTCTCAAATAGAGGCCTGAATAATCGTGCACCATACCCAAGCGCAAAGAAGAAAAAGAACGAAGCGCTAATTGCACCTGCGGCAAACGTCAATTTACTGCTTGCGCCCGTAGAGACCATGCCGACGAGTACCAATGTGTCTAGATAGACGTGCGGGTTTAACCAAGTAAAGCCAAAGCATAGTAGTAAGGCTTTTTTTAAGCTAGTGACGACTTGTCCTTCGACAGTCAAAGCATGTGACACACGTACGCTGGCATACAAACTCTGCAAGCCGTACCCTAATAAAAATATAACGCCTGCTATTTTTGCGATATCTATAACGTGAGGATAGCGGGCCGTAACTGCACCAAAACCACCAACACCTGCTGAGATTAAAAACGCATCGCTCACCGCACAAAATAAACAAACAAAAAATATGTGTTCGCGTTTGAGACCTTGTTTGAGTACAAAGGCGTTTTGGGAGCCAATAGCAATGATGAGAGATAACCCAAGTAGGAAACCAGAGATATAATCGGGAGCATTCATAATACGGTGCTTAACGGTTGGCGTGTAGGAATGGTGACATTTTGCTTACTGGCAGGCCAGCAAAAACCTGCTAAGATACGCTATTGAATGAATGTATGCAATATGCGCACAATGTGAGTGTAATAGACGAGGGGCAGAGCAAGTCATGGTAGTCAGTTTGACAAGAATGCTACAGTCATTTGGGCAAGCTCAAGATGACCTACCGACATTGGCAGCAAAGAATGCTCAGGAGATGAGTGTCAATCATGAACGGGATGCTGCTGCCAAGAGTGATAGCAATCACGCAGTACATGAGCGTTCTACACTGATTCCGCCTGAACGTGTAAACCGCATATGTGATGCGTTGGCACAAGTGAGTGATAGCCAATCATCCACGCCTTTGACCGATCGCTATCTGAGTAATCGTGCTCAAATGCGCCCAACCAATAGACCGCCTTTTGACCCAGATACTTTGTGGTATCTCAAACATGGACGTTGTCCGATTATGACTGAGCTTGTTGATGTGGTCGATGAGGCCACCCTAAATGCCATGCCTATTGAAGCCGTTGCGATATTAGATCGTATCAACGGTAAGCTAAAGCGTTATCGTGAGTGGAGTAGTGAGCTGAACGAACAGCAACAGCAGCAACATAATGAGCGTCAGTTCGTCATCGATAAATTAGTGTCCGAAAGTATTCCTGAAGCATTACATCATTATGAGCAGCTACAACGCTTTAGTCCGCATCGCACCAAAAATAACATGGTGCAGGGGAAGATGACAGCCGGTGATATGCTGACAGATTTGTTCTTAGAGATTGATTATGAGCTTGACGAATTATTGGACGAATTGCATCAGACAGTTTTGAACCGCCTTGCCTCGACCCATCGTTATGTTAAGAGCCGTACGCAAAGTTAAATGTTCTTTGATAACGCTTTCTCTCGTACACTCGCAAAAGTTAAGTATTATCAAAAGACAAAATCGACCCAGAGCATAACAATATAGGGCTTTAATAGAGCCTTATTTTTTTGTTTAATAATAACAACCATAAAAAATCAGCCACGACATTCTGATAAGTAATAAGGACAATATAATGACCCAAATGACTGCAATGTTCGTAATGTTTGTTTTGTATGGGCTGTTGCCAGCGGCTGGGTTATATCTAGGTTATCGTGGCATTAAAAAAGTCACAGCACCCAAAATGCTCGAATATAAGGCGATGCCGCAACTGGGTTACATACCTGAAAAAAGCCTACCCGTCGACGTTAAGACTGCTCTTGATCAAATTAATACAAAGGGTGAAAAGTTGCGTGTCATGTATGGCGATACCAATAACGATGGTAAGATTGATGACAAAGACACTGTCAATGAAACTTATATTATGATTCAAAACTTAATGGATAGGCATGTGCCACAAGCAGTCGCTGACTATCGCCGCTTGCACGATTTAGATGTGACGGATAGTGCGCTTGCTGACACTACCAAAATTAAACATTCTAATGTCACTGGCAAAGAAGCCTTGTTAGATGTGCTTAAGACAATTAACACACAGTTCGATGACCTGCTCAACGCGTCATATCATCAAGACGGTCAAAAGCTACTCGCGACCAATCGCTATCTCCAAAAACGTTTTGACAATCCTACTAGCAACACAGAGTTTCAAAAGCCCGATAGCACTATCAATAGCAATGCCAGTAGTGATGTCAATATCCAAGCGATTGAAAGCCCAACTGGTGAAAATGTGAGTGCTAAAGACATTAAACTGTAAATACAAAGTTGAATGGTGAAAGGGTAAAGAGCAAGCGTATATGAGCATTTTAATAGGCATCGGTATTGTAACGACCGTCACTACCTTTTATCTAGGTAGAAAAGGCTGGCTGGCTTTTCATAAAGCCGTCGGTATCTCACCTGGCGTACTCACTTATCAGGATTACGATGTGCCCTTGTCATTAGCTACATTAAGTTGGCAGCAGTTAACGTTAAATAAACAGCACTTAAAAACATTGTCAGAGCAGCAACTTCGTCAGCTAAAACGTATCGATGAAAAAGTAAGCAGCTATCACGCTTATCAAGCAGCATTACATGTTCAACATAAGACACCAGCGATAACAGAAGCGCAGTTTGTGTTGAATAAAATGCTGCAAACACGGTTACCCGAAATGCTAGCTACTCATTACCAATTAACAAATATAAATGCCAAGAATGGAAATAACGACAAGAGATTGGAAGCTAATGAGTTATTGCAGAGTGTTTTAGATAATATCGAGCAGCGTTTAGATAAATTACTGGCGCAAATGGATGAGGAACAGCTACAAGAGCTGCGAGTCATGAAGCACTATATTAATAGTCACGATAGCTGAGCCGCTATATCTATACTGAGCAACTGTGACGCTTGTAAACTGTGAAGCCTATAAAAAGACACAAAAAAAGCGGTCAATGACTATTCATCATTGACCGCTTTTTTATGTGTATTCTAAATCTATTTAAGACTTAGAATAATGTTAAATTAAATCAACTAGCGCTTATCATTGCGATCACGGGTGTTGCGTGTACCGCGGCTGGCAGGGCTAGCACTACTTTTAGGTTTCGCGCTGCTGTTGCGGTTATCGCTACGGGTGTCAGTGCGACGTGCTTTAAGCGGTTTGTTTCTGATACGTTCTTGTTTTTCTTTGGCTGCGCCATGTAGACCTGTGCCATAACGTGGACGCAAGCTGACCAAATCCGTCAACGTATTAATTTCTTTTTTATCAAGCTCTAAGAAACGACCAGTACGTAGCTCTTTTGGTAGAACAATCGTGCCATAGCGTGTGCGTAGTAGACGACTAACTTTTAGACCTTGCGATTCAAACAAACGACGTACTTCGCGGTTACGGCCTTCTTTTAGCTGCACGTGATACCACTTGTTAACGCCTTCGCCGCCGCCTTCTTTAATGTCTTCAAATTTTGCAAGGCCATCTTCTAGCATGACGCCAGCGGTCAATGCACGAGCGATATCAGGCGTTACTTCACCCAATACACGTACGGCATATTCACGAGTGACTTCACCAGATGGATGCATCAAGCGATGCGCCATTTCGCCATCGTTAGTAAATAACAATAGGCCAGTTGAGTTAATATCCAAGCGTCCGACCATGACCCAACGGTCATGCGTCAGCTTTGGCAAACGTTCAAAGACAGTTGGGCGGCCTTCTGGATCTTTAGCCGAGCACACTTCGCCTTCAGGCTTGTAGTAAGCGATAACACGGCGACGCTTCTCGTTTTCAGAGGTGTATTTGATCTGACGGCCATCAACGCGAATCTCATCGCCTTGCTCAACACGATCACCAATGGTTGCTGGGCCGTTATTGACAGTGACGCGACCTGCTTTGATGACTTCTTCCATCTGACGGCGTGAACCAAGTCCCATACGGGCGAGGGCTTTCTGTAATTTTTCGTCTTTCATCGTAATATCCTTGAGTCGGTGGGTTTACATTTCTCAATGTAAAAAAATTTGGATTGACTATCCTACGCTATTTTAACAAATTTAGCACGTAAACCAACACCTTACTGATTATTAATGTGTCTATCCACGAATAAGCAATACTGTTTAATTGACTTATTATGAAAATTTATCAGTGCGCAGGCTTTATCTTACGCTAGGATTTTGTAGCGTACACAGGTACAATATTACTCTTAGTCAAAGATTGACGAACCAAAGGACAGGCATGCAAAGTATTTGCGCGCGCTGTCTTTATTTTTTTATATCGTACCCTCTATTGGAGTTACTATGTCTACTGCCCAAGAATCCGCTACCGTTTTGGACGGCAAAGCACTTGCCAAACAAATAGAACAGGATCTGCGCACGCGCGTAGATACGATTAAGGAAAAGACTGGCCGCACCCCAAGCTTAGCGACAATATTGGTTGGTGACGATCCAGCCTCTGCCACTTATGTTCGTATGAAAGGCAACGCGTGTAAGCGTGTTGGCATGGACTCTATACGCGTTGAGATGCCGAGTGCCACGACCACTGAGCAGCTCATGGCAAAAATAGATGAGTTAAATAGCAATCCAGATGTACACGGCATTTTGCTACAGCATCCGGTTCCTGAGCATATTGATGAGCGTGCTTGTTTTGAGCAGATTGACTTAGCAAAAGACGTCGATGGCGTGACTTGTCTTGGTTTTGGTCGTATGGCGATGCAGCAGTCAGCTTATGGCTCATGCACACCGCAGGGCATTATGCATTTGTTAGAGCATTATAATATCGAGCTATCAGGTAAAGAAGCCGTAGTCGTAGGACGTAGTGCTATCTTAGGTAAGCCAATGGCGATGATGCTATTGAATGCCAACTGTACAGTGACTATCTGCCATTCAAGAACTCAAGATTTGGCAGCGCATATCAAGCGTGCAGATATCGTGGTTGGTGCCGTAGGCGTACCTGAGCTTATTAAAGCGGAGTGGATCAAATCAGGAGCGGTTGTCATTGACGCAGGTTTCCATCCGACAGATGATGGCGGTGTTGGTGATATCGAAATGCAAGGCATGGAAAACATTGCCAGCGCTTATACGCCAGTACCAGGCGGCGTTGGACCGATGACTATCAACACGCTTATTCGCCAAACGGTCGATGCTGCTGAAAAATCAGCGGGTTTGAATAAAGGCTAAAAAAATAGTCATACGAATACTGATTGCCGATATATAAGGGGCCTGAGGTAACATAGACTCAGGCTAAATCAACCACATTTCAGTTGATAGGACCTAAACATGGCTAAAAAAAACGTAGGTGTTCATGAGCGACTACAAAGTATTGGTAGAGAGTTTGTCGATGTCTGTCATTACGTTATTTTATTTCTAATCAGTGTGGTTGTCGTTTGGACTGCAGGTAAAGAGTTTATTTATATTGTCCAAAAGGGTTCAGCGGATCTAAAAGACATATTGATGTTATTTATTTACCTTGAGCTATTGGCTATGATAGGTATCTACTTTAAAACCCACCGACTGCCAGTACAGTTTTTGATATTTATTGCCATAACAGCATTGTCACGACATTTGGTGGTTGATGTGCAGGCGGTTTCAGACTATTTCCATTTATGGCTGCTAGCGACAATTTCCGTGGCCATCATGCTACTGAGCGGCTCTATTGTAATCTTGACTTGGACGGCCAAAACATTTGGTCGCCCAGAGGATAATCTTGATAAGCAGCATGCAAATCTAACAGTTAAGGCGCTATTGCCTGATAATGCTCAAGCGCCCGATAGCCATACTAAGCATCGTCGTGAATAATAAGCATCGCCGTGAATAATTAGATAGCGTTACAAAAAGATAGCAACATAAAAAAAGAGCGACCAGTGGTTGCTCTTTTTTTACGGATGGCATTTGGCATTACAACCATTTCAATCTTTTGAAATTGTAGTACAAATAGCTACATAAGGCGATAATAATGGCCATAATAACAAGGTAAGAGTATTTCCAATGAAGCTCAGGCATAAAATCAAAGTTCATGCCATAGATGCCAGCGATAGCTGTCGGCACTGCCAGAATACCTGCCCATGCAGCGAGCTTACGCACGACTTCATTCTGACCCATATTGACCATCGCCATATAGGTGTTCATCACCACGCTCAGCATTTCATTAAGACCATTAATAGCATCTAGGGAGTGCAATAGGTGATCGTTAACATCGCGAAAATACGGCTTAGCGGCTTGAGAAAATCCAGAGATAATCTCACTTTTTTTATGATTGATAAAAAAGCTACAGATGTCTTGCACAGGTAAGATGATGGCGCGCATATGTACCAGTTGCGATTTAAGCTCGTAAAGATTTTTTAGCGTGCCTTTATCAAACTCAGAGGTAAATACATAGCGTTCTTGCTCGCGCAAGTAACGGCCCAATCGATCGGTAATCGGCATATAGTTATCAACGATAAAATCGAGGATAGCATGCAGTACAAAGATAGGGCCCATGCGTAACTTCTCAGGGCGACGATGGCAATGCTCACGTACTGGCGCATAAGAGTTTGACGGACCATTGCGAATTGTAATGAGGTAGTTTTTACCCATAAATATCGCAGTAGTACCATAACGAATGACATTGTCTTCGAGCTTGGCTGTACGTAGCACCACAAAGACCATATCATTATCGTAGTTTTCGACCTTGGCGCGTTGATGATCAGCAAAAGCATCTTCAATCGCTAGCTCATGCAGGTCAAAGGCTTCTTTTACTTTGACCATGGTTTCTAAGCTTGGATCATATAGCCCAAGCCAAATAAATTGACCGTTGTTCCCTAGCGTACGACTCACATCATTGAGCGCCACTCTATTAAGGTTCTCACCTGTTTTACGTGAGTAAGCGTAGCAATTGACCACTTCGCCTGCACTTGATGAGTCAATATCTTCATAGCGTTCAGAGTCAGGATCGTAGACCGTCATGGTCTCAATAGTATCTTCAGTAGTGGCGTCCACATCACCATAGATATAGCTATCATCATCGTCCAAATAGAGATGCTTGTCACTCATATTGGCATAGATATGATTCATATTGGAATCAGGCGCAATATGAGCCGTTTTTTTAATCAATTGATTATTATCATTTTCCATATACTTTCCTGTCATATAATAAAAAAATTCAATAATCCAAATATGCTGTGAACGCTGCTACGGTTTTATCGTGTGCCAATACTAACTATAGGGCGTAGCTTTTTAGCGTATCGATATCTACCAATGCCAATAGACTCTCGTGACAAGCTTCTAGTTTGATTTGCGGTGCAATATCGAAGTCCAGTGCTTCAACCCAACGTAGCGCGCAGATGCACCAGTAGTCACCAGGTTTGAGACCAGGAAAGTTGTATTCAGGTAGTGGGGTAATTAGGTCATTACCGCGACTGGCAGAGAAGTTTAAAAACTCGCTGGTCATCTTGGCACAGACAGTATGTTGACCAACATCATGGTTGCCAGTATGGCAAAAACCATTGCGATAATAGCCAGTGATGGGATCGAAACAACAGCTGGCAAGTGCGGTGCCTAAGACATTGGTTTGGTTGATGGCAGGGTTTGGGTGGTAATCAGATGACATAAGGCTTCCGAGATAAAAATATGTGTTAGTGTATCATGAGTATGTGTTGATGACGTTGCCGTAATCACGCTCATTATCTTATGGTTAACAAAAAATAAACCTCTCGACTATTTGCCCAATATTGAGCCAAACACATCAATGATGACTGTTACATCTGCTAAGCTAATAAGCGGTAATTGAACTGTAATTAGATAGTGATTGTGGCTAATTGTCACTAGGCGAACCTTGAGTGCTATGCTAAACTAAAGCATAAAGTGCCTTGATTATTTGTCGCAATTTTTTAGCGCATAAAGATACTCGTCTTATCATTCTAAATTATACTTATTATTCACCCTTTTGCGGTTACCTGGTTTGTTTATAAATAATTGGGTCAATGATGTTGCGCGTTAAAAATAAACACACACAGCGTCAATACCCGGCAAACCACCCTTTAAGTACCGCATCAGTACCGCGTTTTTGGTAAGCGATACGCCAAACAAGGATTTATTGTGTCTGTTAGTTCTGATTCTGCAAAACCTGCCCAGCCAAATTCTACCAACGAAACAGTGTCTCAGCCTGCCGAAAACAGCGCTGCACCCAATCGCATGCCATATTTGAGTAACTTTGGCAGTGATGTTGCCAATAGTTGGCTATTGCCTGATGGGGTGGTTGATGTCCTGTTTGAAGATGCGCATAAGCAAGAAGTGCTTAGACATCAGTTAATCGAGCAGCTTATTACTCATGGTTATCAGCTGGTTTGCCCACCGATGATCGAGTTTACTGAGTCTTTGCTAAGTGATGCATCAGAAGATCTAAAACGCCAAACCTTTAAGATTATCGATCAGTTGACTGGTCGCTTAATGGGCGTACGCGCTGACATTACCCCGCAGATTTTGCGTATAGATGCGCATCATGGCGGTACGGGTATTGCGCGTTATTGCTATGTGGGCGATGTGATTCATACCTTGCCATCAGGTCTGTTTGGTTCACGTACGCCGCTACAGTTGGGTGCTGAGATATTTGGCTGTGCGTCACTAGCAGCAGATATTGAGCTGATAGATGTGCTGTTTACGATGGTGAATAAACTCAATATGAGTGCAGCGCTCCATATCGATTTGGGTCACGTAGCGATATTCAAACGTTTGGCTGAGTTGGCTGAATTGTCAGACAATGATACTGAGCAATTGATGTACTTATATGCCAATAAAAATTTACCAGAGCTCAAGCGTGTTTGCCGTGCTTTGCCAATGGGTGATGATTTTTATGTGTTAGCACGCTTTGGTCATGATATTGCAAACCTATTAGCCAAATTATCAGATGCAGCACAACAAGACAGCCAAATCGCAACGGCAATTGATGAGCTACAGCGTTTGAAAAACTATCTACAAGACCAATGGCAGTGCCCAGTCAGTATTGATGTGACTGAGCTATCAGGCTATCACTATCATACTGGCATCGTCTTCAATGGTTATATCAATAGCGAAACGCAGCCACTCGTACGTGGTGGTCGTTTTGATGGTATGCAAAGCCAGACGCAAGCGTTACGTGCAGCCACAGGCTTTAGTATGGATGTCAGCCGATTGTTGGCTCATACACAGTTAGATGCGCCAACCGTTGTCTTGGTTGACTTTGCCGCTTTGTCTAATGCAAATACAGATGAGATGCAGACGCTACTGCAACAAGTAGAGAGTCTACGTCAGCAAGGCTATCGCGTCACTATGCCGTTAGATGCACAGGACAGTCCAGATGATGTTACGCATCGTTTGAGCATGGCTGATGACAGCCAATGGCAGCTACAAACTGTTTAATTGTCTAATAGTAGGCTATTGAATGGCTCACGCAGCCAAAAGTGTTCAGTACAAATTATGAGAACGCAAAATTATTCGTTAGATATCTCAGTGTTTCTATTTCATAAATCACTGAGATAAAAAGATATAGCTAAGAAAATCATTTTAATTTTCAGCTTTTATTGCACACACCTCAATACATAAAGGTAAGGATTGATCATGGGTAAGAATGTTGTAGTTTTGGGTAGCCAATGGGGCGACGAAGGTAAGGGTAAAATCGTTGATTTACTTACCGAAAAAGCCTCAGCAGTAGCCCGCTTCCAAGGCGGTCATAATGCTGGTCACACGTTGGTTGTCGATGGCAAAACCACTGTCTTGCATTTGATTCCATCAGGTATCTTGCGTGAAGGCGTTACTTGCTTTATTGGTAATGGCGTGGTGTTAGCACCTGACGCACTACTCAAAGAGATGAAAGAGCTAGAAGACAACAACGTACCAGTACGTGAGCGTCTACGTATCTCTCCTAATTGCCCACTTATCATGCCTTATCATGTGGCACTTGATCAAGCTCGTGAAGCCAAGCGTGGTTCTGGTAAAATCGGTACAACAGGTCGCGGTATCGGTCCTGCATACGAAGACAAAGTAGCACGTCGTGCGATTAAACTTGCTGATTTGTTCCGTGAAGATCTAGAAGAAAAACTACGTAACCTAATCGAATATCACAACTTCCAACTGACTGAATACTATAAAGTTGAAGCAATTGATTTTGATGAGACACTTAAGCTTTGTAAAGAGTGGAAAGAAGAGATTAAAGGTATGGTTACTGATGTAACTGAAGACCTAAATCAATTACGTCTGGCTGGCAAAAACTTAATGTTTGAAGGTGCTCAAGGTACGCTACTTGATATCGACCATGGTACTTATCCGTTTGTAACCAGCTCAAGTGTAACTGCTGGCGGTGTATCAACTGGTACAGGTATCGGTCCATTGTATTTAGACTATGTACTTGGTATCACCAAAGCGTATACTACGCGCGTTGGTAGTGGTCCGTTCCCAACTGAATTGTTCGATGATGTTGGTGCTCACTTAGCCAAAGTCGGTCATGAATTTGGTGCGACGACTGGCCGTGCCCGTCGCTGTGGTTGGTTCGATGCAGAAGCATTACGCCGTGCAGTAGTACTTAACTCTATGTCAGGTATCTGCTTGACCAAGCTTGACGTACTAGATGGTCTTGAAGAGTTGCTAATCGGTGTAGGTTACAACCTACCTGAAACTGAGTGTGCAGGCGCGCATGATGCTGAATTCTACGAGTCAGTCACACCTAAGTACGAAACAATGCAAGGCTGGAGCGAGTCTACCGTTGGCATTACGAACTATGATGAGCTTCCAGAAAACGCTAAAAAATACATCAAACGTATCGAAGCATTGATTGGTTGCCCAGTTGATATTATCTCAACTGGTCCTGATCGCGAAGAAACGATCGTACTGCGTGATCCGTACGACGCTTAGTTTTTACTACAAACTTGATTAAATAGTTTTTAGTATTAATAAAAAACCTCAACGCTAAGCGTTGGGGTTTTTTGTGTGTGCTACTTCAAGAAATTGATTGATTACCTTGAATTTCAACAGTGTAAGAGTAGGGCTACTAGCTATAATATCATCTAGAAATATCATAAATAATGGATATACTGACATTATTTTGGCTTAATTAAGTGTAAGATATTATAGACGGATTTGGTTTTATCAACATACAAAAAGGAATTTGCTATGACAACGAATACGCTTAAATCCACGATTCGCAATACCTCTATAGCAATAGTTACATCCGCAGCTTTCATGTTGCCTATGTTTGCTTGGGGTGCAGAAAACTGTGACAAACCAAACAATGACTTTGATGGGCTATATTGCCTGACGAAAGTATACTTAGAAGCAGATAAAGAGCTTAACAACTCTTACAGTAAATTGAGTAAACTCCTAAACAAACAGCAAAAAGCCACGCTTAAACGCGGACAATTAGCGTGGATGCGCGAGCGCAACGACCAATGTAGTTATAACGATGGTGATGGTTTCTTTGTCAATATGAGCTGTGCCACCAATAAGACAGCTAATCGAGTTAATTTTTTGAATGAACGTGTGCGTGAATGCAATGCAGGTAGTTGTCGAGACAGTCGCTTAGATGATTAAATGTTTTGATTGGTAGTATGTATTAGCAAAACTCTTAGCAAGGTGTGTTGAGGGTTTTCTAATCATTAATAATGATATAAATACTCTATAAAATCAGTCTGGTAGCTATAAATGATAAATATGAGTAGCGATAAGGTAAGTAAGTCGATAGCTCATGCATCTGTTGTTGATGAGTATTTAACTTGGATGTAAGTAAGATACTGTTATAAATTTACTTTTATGCAAGGTATGGTCATAAATTAACCCTATCATTTATGGCCTTAATCATTATAATAGGCAGCAATCCGATGTTGGCGCTTATGGTTATACACTGATATACCATGAGTTGTGTAAAACAGTCCAAGTCAACATTGTGGCTAAAGCTAAAACAACGCATTATTTTTTTCATATTTTATTGAATTTATCATTTATTAGGAGCTTCTCATGGCTAACGAACGTACTTTATCTATCATCAAACCTGACGCAGTTGCTGGCAACCACATCGGCGCTATCTATAGCCGTTTTGAACAAGCTGGTCTAAAAATCGTTGCAGCTAAAATGCTACAACTTGATGATGAAAAAGCAGGTGGTTTTTATGCTGAGCACGCTGAGCGTCCATTTTACAACGACCTAAAATCTTTCATGATGTCAGGTCCAGTATTGGTATCAGTACTAGAAGGCGAAAACGCTATCGCTCAGCATCGTGAAATCATGGGTGCAACTAACCCAAAAGAAGCTGCTGAAGGCACTATCCGTGCTGACTTCGCTAGCAGCATCGACGAAAACGCAGTACATGGTTCAGATTCAGCTGAATCAGCAGCACGTGAAATCAGCTACTTCTTCAGCGATGATGAAGTTTGTGCACGTACACGCTAATATAGTAAACCATCTATAAGCTTTTACGGCATTCGATTTGTTTGAGGTAACTGTTATAATAAGACGGCTACGATTTAAACTGATCTTACCTGTATGAGTTTTATACTTGATTGACTATAGACGAATTATTTACAACATTGATTGTTCATAATTGGTTTGCGAGACGGCTTATATCTTATGGGTATAGGCCGTTTTAGCTATTATAATAATCCTATAATCAAAGAATTACTAAACTGCGACGGCGTTACTCTCCTTAGATGTACTACTTGTACAATCTGCAGTCGGTAGCCTTGTATCTGCTTTAGAGTTCTGTGATTATATTATTCATTCATTGAAATTCTTAATGACTTGCCTCATTATTGATTTTACTTAGCGTTATCAATCCCTTATCAGCATGTTTTTGTCAATTTAGAAAATTGCGCTCATAGCGGATTGCTCATGCACTCACGTATGTATGGCAAAGCCCATATAAATAATTGCACCGCTTATCTAAGCTTCTGCAAAAAGGTTACCTATTATGTCAACTGTTCAAGCACCTACTCAGCACGTACCTGCTAAGATTACTGATAGCATTAAGCTAGTAGATGAGGCACATGCCAAAACCAATCTATTGGGTATGACGCAAGCGCAACTGGCTGATTACTTCAAGAGTATTGGCGAAAAACCATTCCGCTCAACTCAAGTGATTAAATGGATTTATCAGCATGGCGTGACAGATTTTGAGCAAATGACCAATTTGAGTAAGTCGTTGCGAGACAAATTGTCACTTAATGCTTGTGTGGTACCGCCCAAAGTAATTCATCGTCAATATAGTGATGATGGTACGCGTAAATGGGTATTTGAAGTCACTGGTGGCTCATTGGTTGAGACGGTGCTTATCCCTGCAGATGATAGCAAGTTAAATGGCCGTAAGACATTATGCGTGTCTTCTCAAGTAGGCTGTGCATTGGACTGTAGCTTCTGTAGTACAGGTAAGCAAGGGTTTGAGCGTGACTTAAGTGCGGCTGAAATTATTGGTCAGTTATGGGTCGCCAATGCGTCATATATGACAGATGAAAATGAAAGTTTAGAAAACGTTGACCATAGCCTATGGGAAAATAATGTCACCAACGTGGTGATGATGGGCATGGGTGAGCCGCTATTGAACTATAAGCCTGTGGTAGGCTCAATGGAGCTGATGCTAAGCGATCATGCTTATGGATTGTCAAAGCGTCGCGTCACGTTATCGACTTCTGGTGTCGTCCCGAAAATGTATCAGTTAGCGCAAGATATCGATGTGGCATTGGCTATTTCACTGCATGCGCCAAATGATGCGCTGCGTAACGAGTTGGTGCCAATCAACAAAAAATATCCGCTAGAAGAGCTGATTGCAGCGGCAAAAAACTATGTTTATGATGTCAATCCACGTCATAAGAAACACGTTACAATCGAGTATGTGATGCTTGATTGCGTCAATGATAGCAATGAGCATGCCCATCAGTTGGTTGCTCTATTAGAAGGGTTACCAAGTAAAATTAACCTTATTCCGTTCAACCCATTCCCACATGCACCCTATGACAAATCAAGCAACAACCGTATTCATGCGTTTAGCAATATACTGAGCGAAGCAGGTTTTGTTTGTACGATTCGTCAAACACGTGGTGATGACATCGATGCCGCCTGTGGTCAGTTAGTTGGACAAGTTGCCGATCGTACCAGACGCTCAGCCGCGTGGCAGCAGAGCATCAAAGATCGCGAAAGTGTTTAGTAGTTCTTTAGAAAATCAGCGTTGTATCTGATTGGTATAGCGTTTTAGCTGTCTTTTGTCTGTCGCAATGGTAAGAAAATGTAGCAATGACTGCCAAGATTGCAGAACGTGGCAATTAATAACAACTAAATTGTACTTATAAGGGTTAAATCTATTAAACTGAGGTCTCGAAGATCGAACGCATTGAATCCCAGTTTTATGATGGCGGCTATGATGACTTCTAAAAATTCTTGTCAGTTCAAATATCAAAAATCATTTTCTAAATTTTATAAGCAGTCGAGTATTAGTGCTGCCCAAACCGCTTTGCCAAAGCGTGCAGTGCTGTCGGCAGTATTTGGCGTCCTTGTATTAAGTGGCTGTCAGACCACCCCGACTAATGATTTGCTAGGTAACTCTCCTTATCAAACATCTACGCGCGCTAGCAACGATCGAAATTTAGATCAGCAGGAAATCGCCCGTGTACGTACCTCACTTGCCGCGCAATACATCCGAAAAAATGAGCTTGATACCGCGCAGCAGCAGCTTGAAAAAGCCTTTGCTGCCGATAGCCGTTATGCGCCAGCCTATGATATGATGGGCGTTTTGTTGCAGCAAGAAGGCAGCCGTATCAATCTAGCCAAAGCTGATGAGTACTTCAAAAAAGCAATCGCGCTAGATAAAGACTTTGTACAAGCACACAATAATTATGGCGTATATCTGTCACAGACAAAGCGCTATCGTGAAGCAGCAGAACAGTTTGAGATTGCAGGGGCGACGCTAGGCTATGAGGGCCGTATTGGCGCGCTAGAAAACCTAGGCCGTACTTATCTGCAGTTAGGCGATAATAGTGCCGCTTCAAAAGCATTTTTACGGGCACTCGATGGCAATCGTAATAGCATCATTGCTCATATCGAACTGGTAGATTTATTGCTCGACCAACAGCGTGTACCGCAGGCACAGAGACTGTACGATGAGACGCTGATATTGGTGCAGGGGCAGGGTATTAGCCCGCGCTTGCTCTTACAAGGTATCAAGCTTGCAGCAGCACAAAATAATATAACAACGCGCCAGCAATTGGCACAGCAGCTTTTATCCGCTTATCCGCTAAGTGATGAAGCAAAACAACTTAAGACTTGGCTTAACAATCCAGAGGCACCATGGAAATGATCACCCCATCATCTAACACTCAATCTAACGCTCAGGGATCATTTGGTGCCGTGTTGCAGCAAGCCCGTAAAAACAAGCAAGTAACTTTAGAAGCAGCGGCGGCTGAGCTGTTCATTCTAAAGCGTCATCTAGAAGCGCTAGAAAGCGAAAACTTCGCTGAGCTACCACAGGCTGCATTTGCTCGTGGTTTTGCGATTAACTATGCCAAATATTTGGGTTTAGATTCAGCAAAAATCGCTAGTAGCTTCGATGCTGCCTATCCTAATGAGCTAAAGGCCAAATCGGCCAGCAATATCGATACGCCACTACGCCCAATGGGGACGTTGCAGCGTGATACTCACAACCGTATCCGATTTAACCCGCTATTGATCATAGGCGTTATCGGATTGATTATCTTGGCGGTATTCCTATTCCGTATGGTGAGTAACGCTAGCAAAGAAAACACCCAAGAGCCTGTATCAGCTGTGGAGGACATGTCAGCGATAGAGCAAGCCCAAGGTGCCGCCATCAATAGTGATGCAAGTGGCGTTGGTGCTTCTGGCTCTGCATTGAATCTGGGTGATGCTGCAACGACTGCTACCCTAAACCTTGTATTGACAAGCGACGCTGTGGTTAGTATCACGGATGCTTCTGGAAACAGTCTGATAAATGGTTCTCAGTCTGCGGGTAACTATGACTTGTCAGGTATGCCACCGTTTAATGTGCAAATTGATAATATCGATAATGTTAGCTTGATGCTCGATCAACAACCAGTTGCGTTAGAGACGTATGCAACAGATAAGCAAGCTACTTTCGAATTGGCACCATAGTCAGTTGCATAAGCGCCAAATTTGAATAAAGCGCATATGTGTATGCTGATTTAGCTGGTTTATATTATATGTACAAAGGCCTAGGGCTTTTCTATTTTTGATTTAAGGATTTATGTATGTCAATGCCATCGCCTATTAATCGTCGTCTGACCAAAAAAATCTATGTCGGTGATGTCGCGGTTGGTGGTGATGCACCAATTAGCGTACAGAGCATGACCAATACTGATACCTGTGATGTAGCAGCCACTGTCGCTCAAATCGAGCGTTGTGTCGAAGCAGGTGCAGATTTGATGCGCGTATCAACGCCAACGATGGATACGGTCAAAGCCTTTGGTGAAATTCGCAAATTGGTAAGCGTGCCTTTGATCGCTGACGTGCATTTTGATCATAAAATCGCTTTGGCCGTTGCTGAAGCGGGCGCTGACTGCTTACGTATCAATCCGGGTAACATTGGTAGCGATGCCAAAGTACGTGAAGTGGTCGCTTGCGCCAAATATCATAATATTCCTATTCGTATTGGCGTCAACGCTGGCTCTTTAGAAAAAGACATACAGCGCAAGTATACTGAGCCAACTGGCGAAGCAATGCTTGAATCGGCAATGCGCCATATTGATATTTTAGAGCGTCTTAATTTTGACCAATATAAAGTATCTGTTAAAGCCAGCAACGTGTTTTTGACATTGGATGCTTATCGTTTAATATCAGCGCAAATTGACAATCCATTACATTTGGGCGTGACGGAAGCGGGTGTCTACCGTACGGGCGCTGTCAAATCTGCTATCGCGCTAGGTGGATTATTGCTAGACGGTATTGGCGATACTATTCGTATCTCATTAGCCGCCGAGCCTGAAGAAGAGATTAAGATTGGTTTTGACATTCTGAAATCGCTTAATATTCGTTCGAACGGTGTAAATTTTATTGCCTGTCCAAGCTGCTCGCGTCAAGAGTTTGATGTAATTAAAGTAATGACAGCGTTAGAGTCTCGCCTAGAAGATATTCGTGAACCGATGAATCTATCTGTGATCGGCTGTAAGGTAAACGGTCCAGGAGAAGCAAAAGAGGCCGATATCGGTATCGTTGGTGCTGCCCCTAGATCACTGGTCTATCGTATGGGTGAAAAAAGCCACCTTATTGATACAGGCAATCTGGTCGATGAAATAGAAGGTATGGTTCGCGCCCATGCAGAAGAGTTGGCGAAAAAACGTGAGAATGAAATCATTCGCGTAAAATAAGCCATAGAATAGATTGATACGTTAGGCTATACCGTCACAGTATCAATCAGATATAGCGCTTATTTGAAGATATAGAAAACAATAATAGAATACCTGTTAAACATTTAAGGATACGACCGTACCATGATCAAAGCTATCAAAGGTTTTAATGATATTTTGCCTGACCAATCAGCAAAGTGGCTGCATTTAGAAGCGATATTGGCTGATGTACTTGGTAGGTACGGTTACGAGCATATTCGCTTGCCTATCGTTGAACAAACGGATCTTTTTGCTCGTGCTATTGGCGGCGCGACTGACATCGTCGAAAAAGAGATGTACAGCTTTACTGATAAATCTGAGCCACCAACACCGTTAGCGTTACGTCCTGAAGGAACGGCTGGAGCAGTACGCGCAGTTATCGAGCACAACTTGCTACGTGGGGACACGCCTAAGCTTTGGTATATCGGTCCGATGTTCCGCTACGAGCGTCCGCAAAAAGGCCGCTATCGCCAGTTTCATCAGTTAGGTGTCGAGAGCTTTGGTAGTGCATTACCAGATGCTGATGCTGAGCTGATTGCCATGACTCATCTGATGTGGAAAGAGCTAGGCCTCAACAATGAGATGCGTTTGCAACTAAACAGTTTGGGTGAGCTGGATGAGCGCTATGCTTATCGCGAAGCATTGGTTACCTATTTAACTGATAAAAAAGACCAGCTAGACGAAGACAGCAAACGTCGTCTAACGACTAATCCTTTACGTATCTTGGATAGTAAAGAGGCGAGCACGCAAGCAGTATTGGCAGATGCGCCAAAGCTTGCTGACTTCTTGGGTGAAGAGAGTGTGGCACATTTTGAGCAGGTCAAAGCCTATCTGACTGCGCTTAATATCGATTTTGAAATCAATCCGCACTTAGTACGTGGCCTTGATTATTACAATAAAACGGTATTTGAGTGGGTAACGGATAAGCTTGGAAGCCAGGCTACCGTTTGTGCGGGTGGTCGTTATGACGGGTTAGTAGGACAATTAAAATCAATCGGTACAGATGGTAGTAAACCAGTAAAATCTGAGCCTGGTGTTGGTTTTGCAATGGGGCTTGAGCGTTTATTGCTACTGATAGAAGCGGTTGCGCCGATTGCTGATATACCTGCTTGTGATGTATTCGTTGTGGCCCATCCTGAGGTGTATAGTGCTGGTATAAGCTATGCACAAAACTTGCGTCACAGTCGTCCAGATGTACGAGTAAAGATGGCCAGTGCCACGAGTCTAAAAGCGCAAATGAAGAAGGCGGACAAGTCAGGCGCGGCATTGACAGTCATCATCGCTCAGCAAGAGCTGGATGATAATACGATTAGTATTAAAGACATGCAGACAGGTGAGCAAAAGACGGTCGCCCAAGATTGGTTATCAAATAAAGATAACTTTTCTCGTCGCTAATCGACTTTGACTAATCAGCTTTGTTTACGCATCAGCAACTTAATGTAAATTTTATCAGGTAAATATATATGGCTCTGACACCTAATTCGCCGAATGCAGATAACTCCATGCAAGCGTTAAAGCAATATGGTAGTTATATCGTCACTGCGATTTTGTTAGCACTGGCCGCCTATTTCGGTTGGACGTACTGGCAAAACAACCATGCGCGAGTAGATACCGTCGCCGCCGATCAATATGCGGATATTCAGCAGCTAAACGAAGAGGTTAAATTGGCCTCGCAAAACCCAGATTTAGAAGCAGAGGCTCAAGAAGCACTTACCCAAAGTCGTGGCCAACTAGACAAAGATATTGATACTTTAGTCAGTACGCACGGTGAGTCAGTTTATGCATGGCAAGCGCTAATGATAAAAGCACGTCAACAAGTAGACAATGATGACTTTGCAGCAGCGACTGAGACATTCAAAAAAGCATTGGCCATCGATTTGGGTGATGCCGGTCTAGAAGCGATTACTCGTTTACGCTATGCAAAAACGTTATTAGCCGCAGGTGATACAGATACTGCACTGTCAGAAGCAAACAATGACATGCCAAGCTCGTTTGAAGCAAGTCAGCAGGAGCTACTAGGGGATATTTATTTAGCACAAGACAATAAAGATTCAGCGATTAAATCTTATAGCAATGCGTGGGAGCTATTACGTAGCCGTCAAGAAACGCGTGCAGTATTGGCATTAAAGATGGAGAGCTTAGGTATCACGGCTGAGCCGATTGCTGAGCAAACCAGTCTTATTCAAGAGCCATCTGCTCCTGAGCCATCGCTAGTGATGGATACCTCGAATGAAGTCGCTGCCGAAGCAGGACAGTAAGTCAGTAGGCTAGATATTAAGTCAGTAGTATAGTATTGAGAGTTGGTAATCAGCCAAAGCTCTTTTTTAATATAACCTAATGATTACTAATTTGCCGTTGGCCAATTTACCAATTAATAATAATTTATCTGTAGTGAGAACATACAATGACTCAATCTATTCGCTCTAGCAAAATGTTAAACACCAAGACTATCAAAAAGACAGTCATGCATGTGGCCGTACTGGCAGTAATGAGCACGGCAGTGATTGGATGTAATCGCGGTATTAAGCCGGTCGTTAATGAT
This sequence comes from Psychrobacter nivimaris, assembly GCF_009812035.1. Classification (GTDB taxonomy): domain Bacteria; phylum Pseudomonadota; class Gammaproteobacteria; order Pseudomonadales; family Moraxellaceae; genus Psychrobacter; species Psychrobacter nivimaris. The sequence continues at coordinate 87,490 of NZ_VZIZ01000013.1, forward strand.
CCGGTAAAATTGGTACAAATCGCTCAGCCGATTAGCGTACTACAGCCTGTATTTAGTACCGATGTTGGCAACAAAAAAGCCAGTAAAAAAGATCCGCTAGATTTGCAAGTTGGCTATGCCAATGGTCAAATCGTTACGGCCTCACGTGGTGGTGAGCTGTCAGGGTTTAATAGTACAGGTGAGCGTGTATGGTCAATCAATGTTGACGATCAAATCACCGGCGGTGTTGCAGTAGATGCATTGAGCCATACAGCTATCATTAGTACTCGTGGTGGCAAGGTCATGGCGTTTGATAGCACGACTGGTGCAAAGCGCTGGCAGCAGCAGTTGTCAGGTTCGGTGTTGACGCCAGCACTGATTACCAATAATCGTGTGGTATTATCAGCGAATGATGGTTTCTTACACGGTCTGTCGCTGCAAACTGGACAGTCAGTATGGCAGTTCGCAACTCAGGTACCTGCTATCAGCGTTCGTGGTAGCGCTGCGCCGACCTTATTAGACAATGAGACGGCACTTTTGGCGACAGCTGATGGTCGTTTGCATGCGATTACTGTCGACAACGGTCTTCCGCTATGGTCAAGACGTGTTGGCGTAGGTGCTGGTAGTAGTGAAGTTGAGCGCATGAGCGATGTCGATGGCAAACCTATCGTAGATAAAAATCAGTTGTTTGCGATCAGCTATAGTGGTCAGCTATTAGGTATTGATTTGGCCTCGCGTCAGGTGATGTTCGTCAATGAAATTGCGAGTCTCAAATCACTGGCGGTAAATACTCAGCAAGTCATCGCTACCAGTCTAGATGGCAAAGTAGTTGCTTATGATCGCAACAGTGGTGAGACGCTATGGGAAAGTGACGAATTGGCTTATCGTGACCTTACCAATCCTGTGATGATTGGCAACTATATTGCCATTGGTGATTTCGATGGTGTAGTACATTTGTTTGACCCTGCTACGGGTAGCATCGTTAGTCGTGTAGAGACAAAAGGTGCGTTGACCAACTTGCAAGTCCAAGGTAGCCGATTAATGACTCAAAGTACGTCAGGACAAGTTGCTATCTGGCAACTAGTTCGCTAATAACTATATAGATAGGTGCTTATAGATAATTAACGAAGTGTAATATTTCACTATAGCCCTTAAGCCTATTCTTGATTATCATTTATAAAACACAAACGCTGCTTAGTCAGCGTTTAGTGCCTTGTGTAAATTGCTTGTTTAAACACAGGCTTTCGCGTACTCTATGCGACCGATGTGCTATCCATATATACTACTTATTTATGTATAATAGGTAGAATGAAGCCATCCTATATACTATTTTTAATCGTAAAATAGCCATCTATTATTTTTGCTATTGTTCTATCATCCATTTTAATTCACGGTCAATTGCAGCATATCTATTACTATTGTTATGTCACTGGTTATAAGAATAACTGTACTGCCCGTCATTGTGCCTTTCACTGAGAGTAACCCATGAGTATCAAGCCTGTGGTCGCCTTAATTGGTCGTCCAAACGTCGGTAAATCCACCTTATTTAATCAGTTCACAAAAAGTCGGCAGGCATTGGTCGCTGACCTTTCAGGATTGACTCGTGACCGTCAGTACGGTGATGCAACTTATGAAGATAAATCCTTTATCGTTGTAGATACGGGTGGTATCGGTGAAGCTGATGACGGTAGTGGTAATATCGATGACTATATGTCTGAGCAGTCGCATACAGCAATCCATGAAGCAGATATCATCGTATTTGTCGTTGACGCTCGTGCCGGTATGATTGGCGCTGATGCTGAAATTGGTAAGTTTTTGCATACATTAGGCAAGCCTGTCTATGTTGTCGCCAATAAAGTCGACGGTGTACATGATGCAGCACCTGCTGAGTTTTATGCACTAGGCTTGGGTGAGCCGTATCCGATGGCAGCCAGTCATGGTCGCGGTGTAGGCAATTTGCTTGAAGTGCTAACAGCTGATATGCCTGAGCAAGAAAACATAGTAGAGCCAAGAGGCTTGAAGCTTGCCATTATCGGTCGTCCAAATGTTGGTAAATCGACGCTCGTAAACCGCTTGCTTGGCGAAGATCGAGTAGTGGTATTCGATATGCCAGGCACGACGCGTGATAGTATTTATATTCCTTATCAGCGTGAAGGTCGCGACTATGTTTTGATCGACACTGCTGGTGTACGTCGCCGCGGTAAAATCGATGAAAAGGTAGAAAAATTCTCTGTCATCAAGACTTTGCAGGCGATTGAAGATTCTAACGTAACCGTGATTGTTATTGATGCTCACGAAGGTATCGTGGATCAAGATTTGCATATGATTGGTTATGCGCTTGACGCTGGACGTGCGTTAGTCGTTGCGATCAACAAGTGGGATGGTCTAACGCAAGATCAAAGAGACTATATCAAGCTTGAAATGGATCGCCGTTTTAGCTTTATTCCTTATGTAAAAATACATTTGATTTCAGCACTGCATGGTACAGGCGTTGGCAATTTATATCCGTCTATCTTGCGTGCCTATAAATCTTCGATGTTTGAAGTATCGACCAACCGTTTGACTCAGATTCTGCAAGATGCGGTAACGGCCAATCCGCCACCAACCGTTGCTGGTCGTCGTATCAAGTTACGTTATGCGCATATTGGTGGCCACAATCCACCCGTTATTGTTATTCATGGTAACCAAACCAGTGCGCTTCCTAAGAGCTATCAGCGTTATCTAGAAAATCAATTCCGTCAAGTGTTTAAGCTAGAAGGCACACCGCTTAACGTTATCTTGAAGCAAAACGATAACCCATATGCGAACAAGAGTGACACACCGACTAAGGCAAAAGCTCAGCAATTGCGTCAACGTGAGCGTAATAGATCACAGAAATTTACTACCAAAGATAAAAAGCCTCGTTAATTCTCGTATTTTATGCTTTATGCTTTATGCTTTATGCTTTATGCTTTATAGCTTTAGCTTTATGATTAATGTCATCGCGTTCGATAGCGCGATGACATTTTTCTATTAATACGCTATAGTTTGGGCTTATAAATAGTTATCTGAATGCTTTAAAAATACTCAAATGTTTTACTTATCACATCTTTAAAATACCTGTACTATAAATGAAAGCTGCACGCGACTCAGTAGAGTGATATGAACAACCGTTCGTCTCAAACCATTCCCGTACTTATCTGGCGTTCTGTCATACAAGCCGCTGTTTTGGCAGTATTGGCAGGTTTTTTATTGCCTTTTATTTATGGTTTAGTGCATCACTATCAAGAAAAAGAACAGCATATTCAACAATTGGCATCGCTATTAACGACTAGTGCATCGACTGCAGATGGCGCAGATATCGTGGCTGAACAAGTGAATATCTTGTTAGAAAATGAGCCGACTATCCAGAGTATTGTTTTCTATTCAACCTCTGAGCCAATTGAGGATATAGACCAGTCGCTTGCTGATTGGAAAAATGCTTTATTTGCGCACACGGTCAGTTTCAACTATCCAGTGATTAGTAAAGTCCTTGATGCCAATAGTGCCACGTCCAATGAGTCTGATTCCAATCAACAGTTAGCACTGACTTTATCAAACATTATGAGCGAATCGTCAGTGCCAGATGAGACGACTGATACAGCTACCGAAAATAGCACATTGATTGGTTATATCAATATTACGATGGACGTAGAGTTGCTACGTTTACATTGGTTTCAAAATATCCTGTGGTTATGGCTAACAACAGTGGTAATGATTGTTATATCTGCCTTATATATTTTTAGAAAGCTGAATTGGCCAGTTAAAGATATTGAAGTGTTAACTGATGTTTGTGACATTGTCATAAACAACACAAATCTAGAGCAATTACCCGTCATTCCGCAACAATTTAATTTTCAAGAACTGACTCATATCAAGAAAGCACTAATTGTGTTATTTAATCGTTTACAAGAAGCGAGGCAAGGTTATGAAACCCTTGCGGCCTTTGAACAGCAGTTACACAATAAAGATGTGTCACTTGATGTGCAATTGCATAATTTTCAAAGCATGATTTCTCATGAGTTAAAAACGTCATTGAATGCAATTGTAGGTGGTTTACAACTATTGGATCATGAGGCGCTCAACAGAGAGCAAAAAGACGCGGTAGAGATTATCAGTAGTGGTAGTGATAAATTGGTATTGTCATTAGATCATATTATACAGTTGAACCAGATTCAAAAAGGCCAGATAAGAATTCATAAAAATGAGTTTAACCCATTACAGTTAATCGCTGATCTGCTAGCTAAGTTTGAAAATACGGCTACTCAAAAAGGGCTAGAGCTGATTAGTAATATTCATCATATAGACTATAGCCTGTACGGTGATTCAGAAAAAATACATCAGATACTATCGATACTGCTCAATAATGCGATTAAGTTCACGCCTGTCGGAAAAGTTACGATTGCGTCGCAACTGACACATTTTAATAAAAGTAATCGTTGGCAAATTAGCGTAAAAGATACGGGTATTGGTATTGATAAAGAACACCTAGATGATATATTTAATCCGTTCTTTCAGGTAGATTCGTCGCAAACTCGCCAGTATGAAGGCTCAGGCGTTGGCTTACCTATCGTTAGACAAATGGCACAGCTTATGGGTGCTACTATAGATGTTGATAGTGTGCTTGGTGTAGGTACGCAGTTTACGCTGACCATAGCGATGCCCAATCAACAGCAATCAAAACAGCAGCGCTTATTGTCTGGCCTAACGATTATTTATTATTACTATCATGAGACAGGCTCCTTGTTAGAGGAACTGGAATACCTAGGTGCTACGATCATTTGTCGCCAAGGTAACCAACTCGTCATAGAGGAGATGCGTAAGCAGAAAGTTGACATGGTAATGTTTGCTGAAGATGTTTTCCCAGAAAAAGCTGAGATACTAGCCAAGCGCATTCGTCAGTATGAAAGCGATGAGGGCAGTAAGAGCGAGCATCGTGCGTTATTGGTATATTGGTATCCGCAGCATCGGGCGCGCTATGTAGACAGTTTTGAGTATGGTTTAAAAGCAGCTGGCATTGACTATTGTCATATTGCTACTTATAAAGACAAAGCATTAAGCGACTTATTAAAACAATGGTTGGTTTGGACGTAGTACGGTTCTATTAAATCGGTGTTCCTAGTTAGGCTTATTTAATTTACTAGGTAGCATTTTTCATATTTTTTACTATCGAAGCACTGTTGAATTAAAGTAAGCATAAAAAGAAAAAAGACGCCCATTTTGAGGCGTCTTTTTTTTAAACAGTTTTTAGCTAGAATTGCTTTTTAAAGGTTTCTCTTAGAGAAGATTCTTTACCCAGCGTACGATATGTTCCCAAGTACGGCTCATAAAGCCTGACTGTTCGATATCGTTGGTTGCAATGATAGGAACTGAGGCTACCGCTTTACCATCAATGACAGCCATCATTTTACCAACTTCCTGACCTTTTTTGATCGGTGCTTCTAAACTCTCAGGAATATCCACCACTGTGGTAATTTTGTTTTTCTGGGTTTTGCTGGTTAGGATTTGCAAGTTGTCGCCAGTTGCAAGCTCTACCTCGTCAGCTTCTCCAAACCATACTGGAAGCTTGCTAACGAACTGCCCAGCAGGCGCCTTGGTAACCGTTGTAAAGTGACCGAAACCCCAGTTAAGTAGTTCGCGTGACTGATCAGCGCGAGCCTGTTGGCTCTTGGTACCCATAATGACAGAGATTAGACGCATGCCTTCACGGTTGCTTGATGCAACCAAGCAGTAGCCTGCTGCATCAGTGTGGCCCGTTTTTAGGCCATCAACAGTTGGGTCAGTAATCAGCAGAGCATTACGGTTACCTTGGGTAATACCGTTATAAGTGAACTCTTTTTCTGCGTAGATACTATAGTAGTCGCCGCTGTTTTTGATAATAGCGCGCGCGAGTTTAGACAAATCCAAAGCAGATGCTAAATGACCTTCATCAGGCATACCCGTAGCATTGACAAAGTTAGAGTTCTCCATGCCAATTTTTTGCGCTTGTTCGTTCATCAAGATTGCAAACGAGGCTTCGCTACCAGCAATATGTTCAGCCATGGCTTTTGATGCATCATTACCTGATTGAATGATAATACCGCGTAGCATATCGATGACGCTGGCAGTTTTGTTCACAGGCACATACATACAAGATTGGCTGCTGCTACCACGGCACCATGCGTTTGGACTCATCAATACCTGTTCATCTTCTTTCAGGTCGCCTGATGCTAAGCGTTGCTCAATGATATAACTGGTCATCATCTTAGTCAGAGATGCTGGCGGCAGCGCCTCATTGGCGTTCTTTTGAGCCAAAATTTCGCCAGTGTTATAGTCCATCAACACATAGGCAGTATTGTCCATTTCAGGTGGTTGAATGGCTGCGTTTGCCACTACTGCACTCATCGAGATACTTACACCAACTACCAGCTGTATCAGCTGATTTTTTACACGCTTTACTGTCATATATCATTACACCGCATCATGGAACCAAATGTATCTATCGCTTATGTTTTGTACCTATTTCCATACATTATTTTAAGCAGCATGTCTTAAATGCAGTGTTTAAAATAATGTATCGATGAAAATAGTAACGCCTACACAATAGACATAAAATTAACGCCTTATCTTAGCAAAATGACTACCGATGGGGAATCGATAAATGCAAAAATAAGGCAAGTTTGAAAAGAAAAATGAAGGCCTATCATATATTTGTTATGTCTATCATCTGACCAGTCTCTGTAATAAAAATTTAACGCTCACAAAAAAGCCTGCTGCACTGCTTGTGAATAACAAGTAAAGTGACAGCAAGCTTTGATGCTACAGATATCTAGACAATCAGTTGATAAACTTTGCTTAACCGATGTTATAAAGAGTACATAGCTTTTATTTTATTATCATTGATACCAATATTATTAACACATTAAGCAGATGACGCTAGTCATTGAATTAAACTAGATAGTTGTCTAATAATCCGCGTTTGCCAAATCTTCACATAGTGCTTTGTTTTCTTGCTTTGAGAAACCCATCGTCCAACTACGAATACCTTGTAGTATCTGGCGATAGTCTTGCTGTGTAGATAGGTACTGAATAGCCGCTTTTGGATCTTCTAAAGAAGGCATTAGCTCATGTAGCTGTACGGTATACGATTTATAGAACCGCTGTTTTTGCTTACCATTTAGCATTGGTGGGCATATCTCTGATAGTACCTGCATTACCGCAATTTCGTGCTTAGTGATGTTGATGCCAGACATGTCTAGCGGAATGGTAGTGCCAGAGTTATTCGCAGCATTAGAAGCTTGAGACAGCATAGCAACAGACGTTATCAGTCCTGCAATCCCAACTTTTGAGGCAGTATTTGCTATCACAGAAGCTATAGATAATATCGATTGTTTATTCATTCAGTATTACACTCGCTCGTCTTTATTTAATGGTCATATGTTAATCGGTAAAAAAACAAAAGTCACATAAAATATTGATTTATGTGTAGATATCTTGTGAGCCAAAACCATTTTTTAGCAACATATCAGTAGCATACCCTAATGACGTTACTTCAGTATCAGTACATCGGTTTGTATTGTTGTGGGGTGTTGCGTATTGTAACGCGCTGCTTAATCTACTGGTTGTTATTCGTTTGATACAGATCTTGTTACGCTACTTTCATCGTATAATTACCAACATAAGAAGAGCATGATATTTTGATAAAGACAGGGTTCGTGTCTTTATATTATTCAGTTATAATCGCCCATGCTATCAAAATGAATCTTTTTCTCTAGACTGTGACGTCATGTCATTGAAGAATTAGAGTATCATGTTTTCATTTTAAATATGAGCATCGTATTTTTATGCCATATCTTGAACGGACATGGCGCGATAGCAGAATTACCAAATAGAGATGTAGAAAGACAGCTAATAAAATATTAACCACATACTGAGTAGAAATGAGATTTTTAATTAGTAATGATGACGGTGTGTATGCGCCAGGATTATTGGCACTATCTCAGGCATTATCGATTATCGGCGAAGTGGTCGTCGTCGCCCCGAACGATGAACAAAGCGGCTATGCCAGCGCTTTGAGTGTCTCAAGACCACTGCATACACATCAGCTGCCTTCTGGATTTGTAGCAGTAAATGGTTCACCAGCTGATTGTGTTTATCTAGCAATACATGAGTTGTATCGTGATACTGACTTTGACTGCGTGATTACAGGTATCAACTCAGGGGCTAACTTGGGACAAGATGTGATGTTCTCTGGTACGTTCGGTGCTGCATTGACCGCGCAACTATCTGGTATCCCTGCTATAGCAACGTCTTTGGTAGGCGGGGGTGTTAAAAGCGGCGGGCAAGAATCAGCCAGTGATTATCAAGTTGCCGCACATGAAATCGTCAAACTGCTTACTGAGACTTCGATTTTAGAGATGCTCAAAAGTTTGCCCTATCATGTATTAAACGTTAATATTCCTGATGTGCAGCATGCCGATGATATCAAGGGTCGAAAAATAACCTCGTTAGGCCATAAGCAAGCTGCTCAGCCAGTACGCCATATGATAGATCCACGCGGCCGAGATGCATACTGGTTGTCTCTACGCAAAGGTAAAAATGAGCGACCATTAGAAACGTCAATCGATGCGGTACAAGCAAAGCAGGATGTGATGACAGATTATCAGGCTGTAGCGGCAGGGTATGTCAGTTTATCACCAGTACGCCTACATCATACGCCAACGGCAGCGCTGGAGAGATTATCAACACTCGCGCTATAAATTCTATAAGATATAGTCCATACCGGCTTATTAAACACTGACGTGTTATGAGAATATCAGAAGACTCTTGTATGATATCAAGCGCTTTTGAATGATTAAACAATGAATGAGCAACACAAAGAATAGGAACCTTGTATGAAAAAAATCATAGCTGGATCGCACCTTGTTAAAGCCGCGTTGATTGGTACTATGGCAGTCGCTACTCTATCTGTCGTTGGCTGTGCAACGAAGCCTACCTATCAATCAGCAAACCAAGCAGGTCCTAAGATTATTACTAACGCGCAAGGCGTCCCTAACTATCACCGTGTACAACGCGGCGATACGGTCAGCCAGATTGCAGCGCGCTATCGTCTGAACTACCGCCAAATCGGAGCGATGAACAATCTAGATAGTAAATACACCATCTATAGTGGCCAATGGCTCAAACTATGGCAAGGCAATGTGGCAACCACTGCAAGTAACAATAGCTACAGTGCTCCAGTTCAAACGCAACCAACTTATACGCCACCTGTGACCCAATCTCAAACACCAGCTTATGAGGCCACTGCCAACTCGACCTCTGGTTATGATTATCCTACGCGTAACCCAGTGACTCGTAATATTGACCCTGCTACGGGCAATATGGGAATGTGGTTTGCGGGCAAAGTTGGTGATCCAGTACTTGCCAGCCAATCAGGAACTGTGCTTTACTCAGGCAACGGTCTGCCAGAGTATGGCAATCTAATTATGATTCGTCATAGTGATAACTACATCACAGCCTACGCCCACAATAGCCAATTATTGGTGCAAGAGGGCGATACAGTACAGCGTGGCCAACGTATTGCTAGTATGGGTAGCAGTGGTCAGACCAATGAGGTAGGCTTAGAGTTTCAAGTTCGCTTAAATGGTAATCCTATTGACCCACGTAGCGTACTTGGGCGTTAGACTTAAATAATAGCTACGGATAGCTTGGCCACTGTGAGCCATTTTATTTATTCATGTTTGAGATTTTTTATGAGATTAAAAAAGCAATACCTCACCCTTATGCCAGCATTAGTGATGGTCGGGTGTACAAGCCAGCAGGCAATGCAAAGTAAGCCTGTTCGTCAAGGCGGCGTTGAGATTACTCAAACCCAAACCGTTCAGGTCAAACCAACACCTGCACCAGTCGTAAAACCGCAGCCTGCGCCCAAGCCTAGCTATAGTAGCTTTTCTGATTGGAAGTCAGACTTTTCTATGCGTGCCATATCGTCAGGCTATGATGCCCAAGTTATTGGTCGATTGCTTGATTCTGCTTATCTAAACCAGCAAGTCATCTCATTAGATTCAGGTCAGCCCGAGTTTTCCAAGATGCCGTGGGAATACGTAGATTCTGCGGTATCAAGTGGACGCGTCAGTGTAGGGAAGCGCAAATTTGCTGAACAGCGCGCTTATTTGTCTCAGCTAGAGTCTCAGTATGGGGTTAATGCAGAGATTATCGCTGCGATATGGGGCATGGAGTCATCGTATGGCGCTGTGACCGGTAATAGTGATTTGCCAAGTTCGCTTGCCAGCCTTGCCTATGATGGTCGTCGTCAAGAGTTTGCTGAAACGCAGTTGCTATCGTTAGCGACACTGCTACAACGCGGTGATGTATCTTGGTCACAGCTCGACGGCTCTTGGGCAGGCGGCATGGGACAAACCCAGTTTATCCCTGAGACTTGGCTCAAACAAGGGGTCGATGGTGATGGCAATGGGCATCGCAATCCTTGGGCGACTGGTGATGCACTAGCCTCGACGGCCAACTATCTTAGCAATTCAGGTTGGGTTCGTGGCTTAGCACCGTTTTATGAGGCAACGGTGCCAGCATCGTTTGATTACTCAGTGGTTGGTAGTAAACAACCTGCTGCTAGATGGGCTGCGATGGGTGTCGATACGATAGCGGACGTTTACTTAGACGCCAATACTCAGATGGAGCTATGGTTACCCGCTGGTAAAGACGGTCCCGTATTATTGCTGAGCCCAAACTTTGATGTGATTAAAGTCTATAACAACTCATCAAGTTATGCGTTGGGCGTTAGTCTACTAGGCAAAACGATTAATGGACAAAGCGGGTTGCAAAAATCTTGGCCTCGTTATGAGCGTCCATTATCGACCACGCAAGTGACTAACCTACAACGTCGGTTGACTAGTATGGGTTACGATACCAAAGGCGCTGATGGTATTGTGGGTACCAATACTCGTATGGCATTCCAGCGCTGGCAAGCAGATAACGGCCAAACGCCAGATGGATTTATCACTCAAAACAGTGCGTCTTCATTGGCTGGATGGTGAGGTAGGCTGACGGTATTTATACACTGTATAAAAGTGGTTCTTTTTAATAGTATTTAGCCATTATTAATTAGCCACTAGCCAACAAACGATAATTTACTTTGTTCTACAAAAAGCACCTTGCCAAGGTGCTTTTTTTGTCTCAATCTATGTCTGATTTTGCTGACACCTTTAACATAATGGACAATGCAATAAATATCAAATGTTAAGACCAGTGTACTCTGGTTTTATTCAAAACTTATCAGGACAAGGTTAATACAAGAAAGTTGATACTTTGAATGATAGACTCTAGATAATGTGTTTTTTGACGATGACTTTTACTCATAGTGTTTAGTAACAATTTTCAATGACCATTTTAAATAACAGTTTCGATTACGAATAATTAGAACGACAGTAATTAGAACGACAGAAAGAGCGTGACCTTATGATTACCATGGAAGAATTACAAGCTGCGATACAGCAACGGATAGATAATTATCATATTACTGATTTTCCGCTACAAAAAAGAGCCGTCAATACTCTAAAGTTGCTGTGCAGCCTAAACCATATACTGGCTCAAGATATTGCTTCACCTTTTGATGTGCCGAGACAGAATCTATCTGCAATGGATGGTTATGCGATTGCCAAAGGTAGTGAGTTATCAGAAAACAGTACTATCGAAATCGTTGGTGAGTCGCAAGCTGGCAGTGCTTATACTGGTAAGACAGCGGCGGGGCGAGGGGTACGTATTTTTACTGGTGCAGTCGTGCCAGATTGCTGTGATACGGTCATTATGCAAGAGAATACAAACTTTGCAGATATCAAAGCGACCGTTGATAAATCTCGACCTTATAACATTACGCTCACGCAAACCGCCAAAGTTGACGATAATATCCGCTCACAAGGCGAAGAGATTGAGTCTGGCGAAGCCGTACTAAAAATTGGTAAACGACTTAATCCTGCAGATATTAGCTTGCTTGCCAACCTTGGTATTAGCCAAGTGAACGTGTTCCAGCCGCTAGTCGTAGGTGTGCTGGCGACAGGTGATGAGCTCGTGGCTATTGGCAATGAGCTACAAAGTCTAGCCCAAATATATAATTCTAATACTCCAACGCTCAAAAGCTTGCTATCAGATTTGCCCATCATTATTCGTGATTATGGCATTATTCCTGACAACCTAGAGCAGACAACTATCGCAGTCAATGAGGCCATGCAGGACTGTGATGTACTGATATCGACAGCAGGTGTCTCTGTTGGTGACTATGATTTTTTGACCACTGTGATCGAAACGCTAGGTCAGATTAACCATTACAAAGTGGCGATGAAGCCTGGTAAGCCTTTTGTATTTGGCGAGTTAGATAAAAATCTCGATAAGCCAGTATTGTATTTTGGCCTACCGGGCAATCCGCTCTCTACGGTTGTGGGTACGCTACAGTTTGTGATTCCTGCATTGTGGCAAATGTCAGGTGCTAGCGTATCAGAGCAGCCGATGCCGCTAACTATTAAAGCCAAACTTATCAGCGACATTAGAAAATCTCCCGGCCGCAAAGATTTTCAGCGTGGCGTATTGTCACGAGATGAGACAGGTCATTATCAAGTTGAGTGCTTCTCAAGACAGCAGTCACATAGGATTAAACAGCTGAGCCGCGCCAATTGCTTCATTGTATTGGACAAAGACCGTGGGAACGTAGCAGCCGGTAATGACGTCGTTGTACAACCGTTTCCTTGGCTACATCGCTAATTCATCGTTTGCCAATTTATTGTAAGGTGGTCGTACAAAGCTAGAGAGCAATCCTATAACCTTACACTGGTATGCTAAATACGAATAACAAAGTAGTGCTTATAGTAAGCAGTACTGATGGCAGTAACATATGATTGATGACAACATAGATGACAAACACAAAATAGACAGTCCGCAACTCTATTCACCGAGCTTGGCACCCGCAATGTCTGATGGTTACATAGAGCCTTCCTTGGTCGTGCCTACTGAACAGATGAGTGACTATCACCAGCCGCTAACCGATGGGTTTGCACGGCGTCTGACTTATTTGCGTCTGTCTATTACTGACTTTTGTAATTTTCGCTGTGAGTATTGCCTGCCAAATGGCTATCAAGGTAAGCGCCCTGATGATGAGCTGAGTATCTCTGAAATTGCCACCTTGGTGCGCGGCTTTGCTCAAGTAGGTACCAAAAAAGTTAGAATTACAGGTGGTGAGCCCTCTATTCGTCGTGATGTTGTCGAAATTATCGAAACAATTAAGCAAACTGACGGTATTGAGACAGTTGCGATGACCAGTAACGGTTATAAATTGGGTAAACATATAGCCAGCTGGCAAGAGGCTGGACTTGATCAGCTCAATATTAGTATGGACAGCTTTGATGCTGCTACTTTTCATAAAATGACAGGCTTTGATACCTTGCCACAGATATTGGCTGACATGGATATATTGTTAGAAACGACTGATATCAAACTGAAAATAAATAGTGTCTTGATGGCGGAGACTGCTTTTGAGAACTTAGTCACGGCGATCGACTATGTCAAAGATAGACAAGTGACTTATCGCTTTATCGAATTTATGCAGACCAGTGACAATAGCGATTTGTTTTTTGCTCAGCATGCTCAGTCTGATATTATCACCGATTACTTGTTAGAAAATGGCTGGCAGCCGCACGAGCGCGGTAGTGCCGATGGTCCAGCAGTAGAATACAGCCACCCTGAATATGTCGGTCGTATCGGTATGATTGCCCCATATGCGGCGCACTTCTGTGATACCTGTAACCGCTTGCGCGTAAGCAGCCAAGGCAAGGTGCATTTGTGTCTGTTTGACCAAGGCAACTACGATATCCGTCCATACCTACAGCAAGACGATATCCAAGGACTGGTGAACACTTTACATAGTTTTATGCCAATCAAGCCTGAGCATCATCATTTGCATGACTCTAACAGTGGCATCATGCACAATCTATCGATAATCGGCGGATAAAACATTTCGAGTCTGCAATCATGACGCTGATATACACGGTTTTTCAATGCAATCTTTTTTAACATAGCTCTTTTTGATTCAACGGATCTTTAATACAATTATAAAATGACATCTATAAAGGATTATTTATGAGTAAGCCTGCTGCACAATTTACACCGCTTAATATTGCTGTATTGACTGTTTCTGATAGCCGTACGCTGGCAGAAGATACGTCAGGTCAGTACTTAGTAAATAGCTTGACTGAAGCAGGTCATCATTTAGCAGATCGTCAATTAATTACCGACGATATTTACCAGATTCGCGCAGTCATTAGTGGCTGGATTGCTAGCCCAGACGTTCATGCAGTTATTACCACTGGCGGCACAGGGTTCTTCATTAGAGACAGCATGCCAGAAGCTGTGAGTGTACTGTTTGATAAATCAATCGATGGTTTTGGTGAAATGTTCCGTCTAATCTCAAAAGATGAGATCGGTATGTCTACCGTACAATCGCGAGCAGTTGCTGGCATGGCCAATGGTACGGGTATATTCTGTCTACCAGGATCGTCTGGTGCTTGCCGTACGGGTTGGGAAAATATCTTAAAGGATCAGTTTGATAGCCGTACTCGTCCGTGCAATTTTGTGCCGCATTTTTTGGCACAAAATCCTAGCCATGATTGAGTTATAAATAATTGAGCTATGAGTGATATACAATCAAGCCTGACAGGTAAATGGTAAATGAAAAACTGCTCAAATAATCTGGATGGTTTGGCAGGTGTGATTATCTTGGCAGGCGGCGCATCTAGACGTATGGGAACGGCTAAGGCGATGCTGACGCTACCGTCAGGTGAGCAGCTGCTAGACTATCATGTTCGTCATGCGAGCAAGTTACAGATTCCTATATTGGTTGCAGATAATGGTCGCGGCTTTCAAACTGGTTTAGATGTCCATTTAGAAAAAACCAATTCGCCTATTATTCATATTGCTGATTATGGTGCTGATGTTGACTCTAATGAGCATGATGCGCGGGTCAAAACTGGCGGCGCATTGGTGGCTATCGAATCAGCCTTACAAACATTGAGCGATTTGAATGATTCAGGCATATCAAAAAATGTACAAGCTTCGTGGTTACTGGTTATCAGCTGTGATAGCTTAATACCAGCAACTGACTTGTGGCAGAAACTACAATGTAAAATGAGCCTTGCTGCTGATAAGAAAGTGATTTGCTTAAAAGATGATAGTCACTTATATCCATTGTTAGGCCTGTATCAGTTAAGCATTGAGCGTGATTTGAAAAACTATATAGATAGCGGACAGCGTAGAGTAATGCAGTTTATTCAGCCATTAGTGCAAGCTGTACCATTTAGCAAAGAGTGGCAAAATCTAACCAACTTCAATACGCCTGAAGATTTTAATCAGGCATGTGCTGCTCTACCAAAATAATAAAAATATCATATAGAAAAGGTTATATAAATGAGTGACAGCGTTCAGATAAATCAGCAATTTACTTTATCTCACTTGGATAGTGAGGGTGATATTACCATGGTCGATGTCAGTGGTAAGACAGCAACGACGCGAGAAGCCAATGCCACTGGACAAGTACGCTTTCCCAGTGAGATTTATGCGCAGATTAAAGCGGCTGATGGGATGACCAAAAAAGGCAGCATCACGCAAACAGCTCATATCGCTGGTATCATGGCGGCCAAACGCACTCATGATCTTATACCGCTTTGTCATCCACTACCGCTAGACAAGATAGGTTTGAGCTTTGAGTATAACGACGCGCTCAGCAGCATCACGGTCAGTGCGATGGTCAAGGTCACGCACAAAACAGGGGTTGAGATGGAAGCGCTAACAGCGGTCAGCGTTGCCTGCTTAACTATCTATGATATGACCAAAGCACTATCGCATGATATCGTTATAGACGATATTCATCTGGTCAAAAAGACAGGCGGCAAGTCAGACTATAGTCATGCTTAAAGTGACAACATTGCAGAGTGTGTCGTCAATCAATTAATAAAAATGTGCTAAGTGCCAAGCAAGGAAGCTTGCATAAGAGGGAGAGGTTTATGAGTGCTATCGATATGACAACTAATATCGAATCAACGATGAATATTAATGTCATGTACTTTGCCAGTTTGGCTGACGAGGCCAATTGTCAACAAGAGACAGTAAGCGTACAGCAGGATACGTCATTGACTGAACTATACGAACAGCTTAGTCAAAAACATCGCTTTAGCCGTCCGCAGTCGGAGCTACGAGTCGCAGTGAATGACTACTTTGCCAAATGGACTGACCAGATAAATAATGGTGATAGCGTGGTTTTCATCACGCCAGTCGCTGGTGGTTAGACAAGCGTTTATTAGTGTCCATTTTGTCAGTAGCTATTCAGTGGTTACAAAGAGAAAATAATAAATAGAGAAGAAAAATGACCGACAACGTCCACGATCATTCAATGAGCATCAAACGTAGTGCTGACGAAGCTTACCTTATCGCTGAGCGTGATGGTTTTGCGCTACTAGATATTGTGATTGACGAAGATAGGCTAAAAAGTACGTTAGATAATGACAGCTGCGGCGCGTTTGTTTGTTTTGAAGGGCGAGTGCGCAATCATAATAACGCTACGAGCGTCGATCGCCTTACCTATTATGGTTATGAAGATTTGGCCATCAATCAAGGTCGCGCCATTATAGAAGAAGCCAAAAAGCGTTTTGAAATTACGCATGCTATTGCGATACATCGTATCGGTGCGTTAGAAATTGGCGACGTGGCTGTGTGGGTTGGGGTGGTGTCAGCGCATCGTTATCCAGCATTTGATGCTTGTCGCTGGATATTAGATACCATCAAAGCAGACATTCCTGTGTGGAAGCAAGAATACTACGAAGACGACTCGTCTAAATGGCTCAGCAATAATGGTTAAGTCATTAGTTACTGTCTGTGTATCTGCTTGTCTGCTATTATCACTAAATGCTTGTACGCAAGACAAAGACGCTAATACGACGCTTACTGATACTACTGAGCAATCTCATACATTGCGTATTGCTGCGGCTGCTAACTTATCTGATGTACTCCCTCATATCATTGATAGCTATCAGGCTGATAACAGCTCATCTGCCCAAAATATTTCAGGTATCTCAGATATTGAAGTTACTTATGCCTCTTCTGGCAAGTTATATGCGCAAATCAAAGCAGGGGCACCGTATGATATATTCTTGTCTGCCAATCAAGATTTTCCTGCTAAATTGGCTGATGAAAATTCAGCTGATGTTACTAGTAAAGAGCGTAAACTAACTAAGCCCTTTACATATACTAGAGGACAGTTAGCGCTCTATAGTGTCAGCAAACCTTTAAACGATTTTACGCCAACATCGCTGGGTGATGTGTTTACCAGTGCTGACTTTACTCAGGACAGCAAGGTAGCTATTGCGAACCCTGACCTTGCGCCTTATGGTGCGTCTGCCAAAGCCTATCTGCAATCACAAAATATGTACGATAAGTTAAATGCTCAAAAAAGCTTGATACAGTCAGAGAATATCGGTCAAGCGTTTCAATATGCGTATACGGGTAGTGTGGACTATGGGTTTGTAGCACAGTCTCAGCTTGTTGCGATTAAAGCCAAGCCTGAGCAGTTTATTACTTTGCTGCCAGCGTCTTATCCAGCTATCTTACAAGATGGCATAATTATCAATAACACCGCCCCAGCAGCAGACTTCACCGACTACCTGCGCTCAAAAGCAGGGCAGCAACACTTCTTACAAGTAGGCTATCTGGCCGTCCAGTAATACGTTAGACTAGGGTTGCTTGAATGTTCAACAGACCCTAACCCCTCTCATCATAGAACGAGCAGTGACATTATATGATCGACCAGTCTCTTATGTCAGACATGCTCAGTCCATTTTGGGTGAGCATTAAGCTCGCTTGCGTGACTACCTTATGTCTATTGCTATTTGCAACGCCTATCGCTTATTGGTTGGCTAAGCCGAGCCGTATAAAAGCAAGAGGACGTCTTAAGGTACTGCTCATGGGCATCATTACGATGCCTCTGGTGCTACCACCTACCGTGATTGGTTTTTATCTACTGTTACTGCTCAGTCCTAGTGTGGGTATCGGTAAATGGTTGAGCGAACATAATATTAGCCCGCTGATTTTTACCTTTGAAGGTCTGGTCATTGGTTCTATTATTTACTCATTGCCTTTTTATATACAGCCTGTCTATGCACAGTTTTTGCGTATTCCGCAAAGTGTCACGGAAGTCGCTCATCTCCTAGAACCAAGTCGTATGCGACGGTTTATGAAAGTGGCCTTACCGCAAGCGCGCGTGGGTATTATTTTGGGGAGTTTGGTGAGCTTTGCTCATACCATTGGGGAGTTTGGGGTTGTACTGATGATAGGCGGCAGCATCTCAGGCGAAACTAAAGTAGTATCGATTGCGATATATGAGCAGGTAGAAGCGCTCAACTATGAGGCGGCGCATATGATGTCTGGTATTTTGATTATTATGGGTGTAGTGATGGTAGCGTTAATCGCTAGTGTGAGCCGAATAAGTCAACGTTCATAGCACTGAAACATTTGTATGCGAGTTAAGAAGTGTTAGATAGTGCAACAGCTATATAAACAATGTCTAAGTAGAATATACAGACACAAAAAAACCTCAAACAATCTAATGCTTGAGGCGAAACTTGCTTAAACCCAAAGGTTTAAATTCGTTTTAAATATGGCGCAGCGGACGGGACTCGAACCCGCGACCCCCGGCGTGACAGGCCGGTATTCTAACCAACTGAACTACCGCTGCTTAGGTCTCTTAGCTTGTTTAGCCACTTGCTAAGAAGTGGTGGGTGATGACGGATTCGAACCGCCGACATTCTGCGTGTAAGGCAGACGCTCTACCAACTGAGCTAATCACCCTTCGAACAATTGCTAGGCAATTTATTCAACATCAACTGAGCTCTTAAGTTTGTCACTAAGCTCCGTTGCTGTGGGTGTGTATTATATAGATTTACTGTTGGGTGTCAAATATTATTTTAATGTTTTTAGAAAATAATTATAAATCGGACTTGTAATCTATCAAAAATAGCACTCAAAGCCATGTATTATATAGCATTTCTAAAAGTACACTTATTATCATTATTTGTTGTTTAGAGGTGAAAAGCTACTATACTATGGATGCTTTGCTCGTTGAACACGGTTGATGGAGGCCAATATAAACACTTTTACTATTAAGGATACTTTTACTAGCTGGACCTGGGGAGACTTAGCGGGTCTAGGTCTGGTGCTGCATATTGTACTTATGATAGTAATGACGCTGCGCGTGGTTTCTGTGCAGCGCAATATTGGCGTGTCTATTGCTTGGGTGGCTGTGCTTTACACGTTACCAGTATTTGGTTTTGTGGCTTATATCCTGCTCGGTGAGCCGATGATTGGACGGCGCTATCGTGAACGCGTGGATCAAGCCAGCATCTTGATGAATGATATGGCAAGGCGTGAGCATCTGATTTTTGATAAAGGGCAGGACTTATTACCAGCCAACTACCGCGGTGTTAGCCAAATAGGAACGCGCTGGACCGGGTTTGGTGTATTTCCCAATCACCAAATGCAGCTGTTGACGGATCCTGCTTCTATTTTTCAGCGTTTGATTGAAGATATTCATGCCGCCCAGCGTATTGTCCTTATGGAATTTTATATTGTCTATCCAAAAGGACAGGTGCTAGAAGTCATAGAAGCGCTTTCTGTAGCGGCTCAGCGCGGCGTAGAGTGTCATATATTGGCTGATAGTGTGGGCAGCTTTAGCTTTATTAATAGTAGCGTGCACCGTAAATTAGAAAAAGCAGGGGTTTATGTCCATCAGTCATTGCCAGTGGGGTTGTTTAAGACACTATTTAAACGTTCTGATTTGCGCAATCATCGTAAAATGGTGGTTATCGATGAACATATTGGCTATATCGGCAGCTTCAACTTGGTTGATCCAAGGTTTTTTAAGCAAAATAAAAACGTCGGTCAATGGATTGATGTGGCGCTACGAACAACTAGCCAGCACTCGATTAGTATCAATACAGCGATGGCCAAGGTGATAGTTACCGACATCGGTGCTGAAAGTAATGACAATCTTGCCGAGCTGCATCAGCGGGTTAATAACTATACTCGTAAGTTATATGTGATGCATCCGACCATCAATGATTTAAATAGCCGAGTGAAGGTATTGGCGGATACGTTTGATGATCATGAGCAGCCAGATATAGGTGCCACTTCGATTGTCGTACCAAAGATGCCTGTTGTGGACAAAGTCTTGGCGCAGCTAATACCTTCAGCACCGCAGCTAACGGCTCATGTGATTTACAATACGTTAGTTACCGTGATTCATCGTGCCAATAAGCGCATCCGTATTACCACGCCTTATTTTGTCCCTGATGAATCCCTATCAGGCGCGCTGACGATAGCAGCTAAGCGCGGCGTTGATGTGACGATTATTGTTCCTGAAAAGGTTGATTCATTTTTGGTACAGCATGCTTCTCAGGCTTATTATCAAGAGTTGTTGGATGCAGGGGTAACGATCGCATTGTTTAGAGGTGGTTTGCTACACGCAAAAACAGTGGTTATCGATGATGACTACTGTTTATTTGGCACCGTCAATATTGATATGCGCAGCTTTTATTTAAATATGGAAGTCAGTTTGGCGATTTATACGCCAGAAATGGTCGCCCAAGTAGCGGACTGTCAGGAAGTCTATTTAGAAAACTGTCGAATCTTGGATAGTGATGAGTGGCAACAGCGTCACGGATCAAAACGCTTGTTTGATAATGTCGTGCGCTTGTTCAGTCCTTTATTGTAGCACTCGGATTTTTAGGG
Source organism: Psychrobacter nivimaris (assembly GCF_009812035.1). Lineage (GTDB taxonomy): Bacteria > Pseudomonadota > Gammaproteobacteria > Pseudomonadales > Moraxellaceae > Psychrobacter > Psychrobacter nivimaris. The sequence continues at coordinate 108,298 of NZ_VZIZ01000013.1, forward strand.
TAAGGTAATCTACCAGTACCGTTCTATTATTTTAGTAGTATTAGCACTTTTATAGCCTATGCTTTTTTGGTTTATCTATCTGTAAAGAGGACTCGCCTGTCTATGTCTGCATCACCTTTAACGCCACTTGACTATATTGCAGAAGGCTACTGGCAAGATTTCTTGGCTGGGCGTTCTATTGCAGGCGGTATTGCTTACGAAACTGAGCTGCGCGCTTGTACGTTAGATGAGTCGCTTGAGAGTTTACAGCGTGTCGATACGCTATTGTCCCAAGTGCGCCGAGATATGATTAAAAGTGGTATGTGGGATGAGATGACGCTGTTGGTTGATGAGCGCTATCGTAATTTTATGGTGTTTTTGGCGTTTTATGCCGGTCGTGTATTGGCGCAGCAGTGGCAAAACAAGCCACATTGGTATGGTCAGTTTGAGCTGCGTAAACGTTACCCTGAGCTAACGTTGATCACCGATGATTTTTATCAGCATATGGCGGTTGGTTATGATAATGACGGGGTTAAAGAGCGCTTATTTTTTGCTTTAGAGCCAATAGGGCTACGTCTGTTTGGTCATATTGATCGGCAGTTTGATGCAGTACAAGGTGGGCAGGTAGAGAGTGGGCTGTATCAAGCGGTTAGCCTTAGACTACCAACTATTTTAAGTAACGACGTTCATTCATTGTCCGAATTAACATCGAATAAAGTAGCAATAAACAAAATAACAACACATAAAGCAACCACTCATCAAGTCGCTGATAGTGGTAATCCGAGCGCAGATTCAAATACGCATGTCGGTACTAGCCAATCGAATGAGCTTCTTGAAAAGCCACAGGAAGTATCGATAGGAACTGAGCATAACCTAGCTAATGCAGTTGTAACTGATGGTGAGAGTCTCGCAGCTCTATCTGCTATGCCTGATACTGTAACTGAGTTGCAAACAAGTGTAGTGCCTCCTGAGTCTGAGAATCCAATAAAGCCTGAGCTGACTAAAGTAAAGAAGCCAACAGCTAAGCCTGCGTCACCTGTAAAAAACACATCAACGCCAGAGATGTTTACGCAACTGCTCGTAGAGTTAGATGAGATAACGGTGCCACAACCAACTGGTGATGTGCAATATCAGCAAGCACGCAAAGTATTAGATCAGTTCGAGCAGCATATTGCCAAACAGAACAAATCTCGTCGCCAAGTTATATTTTCAGATGATCATATCGCAGCAAAAAACAAAGCGTTGCTATTACTACAAGCGGCTGCTGAAGATGGTAATACAGCGGCTATGTTACGTTTGGCCATGTATGAATTGTTAGGTGAAGGTTTGACAGCGGACAGTGACAATCAAAAAAAATCTGGCGTAGATTGGGTTAATCAAGCCGCCAGCAAAAACGACAGCCGTGCTCAGCGTCTACTCAGTAAAATGTATTATCAAGGAGTAGGGGTGTCTCAAGATATAGATAGCGGTAAATACTGGTTAGAGCAAGCAGCGGATAATGGTCATGCAGAAGCGGCCAATCTGGTCAAGCAATGGCAGCAAGCAGATATGCTGCTGACCACACAGAAGCAAGAGCAGCATAGCACCAAGCGTTATCAGCTGTTAATCGGCGCAATCATCGCAGTCGCTTTATTGATAATAGTCATTATCTAATAACTATTTACTCAGTAACTTTTTAAAAGCTTATTGTTACAGCTTAAATTCAGGTAGAATTGGCGCGCTTTACCTTTACCCTTTTATTGTTTGATTCATAACTAATCTGGGCTGTTCCATGCCATCATCTAATACCCCGTCTGACCACTCTGCGAATCCAATTGACCCTGTATCATCACCTAGTCGTATGGTATACGAGACACCTTTATATTATCAGTCTCTTATTGGGCTACTAAAGCCACTATATCGTCTGCAAGTATGGCGTCGATCTCATAGAAATGACAATTATCAGCAGGAAATCGATCAGCGTTTTGGTAAGCAGTATCCACCGCGTCCAGTGGTCAATGCTGATAGCGATAAAGGGGTAATTTGGTGCCACGCAGTCTCACTAGGTGAGACCAATACGGTCGCGCCTTTACTAGATATGTTATTGGCTAATGGCTATCAGATATGGTTGACCAATACGACTCAGACAGGTTTTGCTCGTGGGGCCAGTCGTTTTGCAGAACAGATAGCTCAAGGTCAGATGAGTCATAGCTATGTGCCAGTCGACAGCCCTGCTGTGATCGAGACTTTCTTAACGCACGTACAGCCTATCGCTGCGTTGTTTGTAGAAACAGAACTATGGGCAAATATCTTGACCAAGTTATCCCAGCACCGTATTCCAAGTATTCTAGTCAATGGTCGACTATCTGCTTCTTCTTTTCAGAGTTATCAAAAGATTGGTGCAGTCAGCGCCAGTATGATGAAAAACCTCTCCTTAATTATTGCGCAAGACAGCGACTCTGCTAAACGCTTTAGGCAACTAGGGGCCAGTAGCGCCCAAATTCGTGTGGCAGGCTCATTAAAGTGGGTAATCAATGCGTCCAAAATTGATGACAAAGCGGTAGCAGATAATAGTATTTATAATAAAAAAGCTGATCTGCGAGCAGAGTTTGGTATAGCAGATCGTCCTGTGTGGGTAGCTGCGAGTACTCATGATGGCGAAGAGGCAGCAGCGTTGTCATTGCAGCAGCAACTACTGTCTCAAGTGACATTAGCAGATACGTTGCTTGTTATTGTCCCTAGACATCCTGAGCGTTTTGACACAGTAGCAGAACTCATTCAGAAAACTGGATTAAACATGGCTCGGCGCAGTGATGGGGAAGCCATTGATGCAGACACGCAAGTCTATCTAGCAGATAGCATGGGTGAGATGATGACTTGGTATACATTGGCAAATGTAGCATTTGTGGGCGGCTCGCTGGTAAATATTGGCGGGCATAATCCAGTGGAGCCTGCTAGTGTGGCCACGCCTGTACTGATGGGACGTCATACTCAGTCGTGCCAAAGCGTAATAGACAAATTGGCTAGCGTAGGCGCTGTATATCAGCCAAATAATGACTTCTATCGTCCAATTGAGTCAGATAACTCAAGTAGTTCGGATATACAGATAGTCAGTGATGATCAGTTAGAGGCGAATAAAAAATCCTCTCGTAAGAAAACAGCTTATAACCGTGAAGACGCTGTGAGCATTTATACGCAGCTAGAGACTTGGTTGTGTAATTTGCCATTGGCCGTGCAGGCTGGGCAAGCTGGCGAGCAAATGACGATACAGCAGCAAGCGGTATTGACCCGCCAATTTACTATGATTGAAGACGCAATCGAGCTGTCTACCAACCAAGATAATTTATGAACTGTATATTATTGCCTGCTGAAAACTTCTCAGCAGACGCAGCAAAAATCGATTCCTTGTCTCAAGTCAGCCATGTAACTAAAGTGCTGGGTGCAAAAGTCGGTGATAGGCTTAAAATTGGACAAATCGGTGGCAACCTTGGTACGGCCGTCATTGAAAGTATTACCGCTAATAGCATTCAGCTAGGTAATGTCCAGCTCAATACTGCACCGCCTGCCAAATTAGATTTGACTGTCATTTTAGCGTTACCGCGTCCTAAAGTGCTACGGCGTTTAATCATGGATATGACAGCGCTTGGTGTACGCGATATCATTCTTATCAATAGCTACCGTACCCAAAAAAGCTATTGGCAAAGTCCCATGCTTGAGCGGATTGACGAGTTTGTATTAGAAGGTCTACAGCAAAGCATCGATACGATTGTTCCTAGTATTACGCTACAAAAACGTTTTAAGCCATTTGTCGAAGACTCACTTGCAAGCCTAATAAGCAATCGAGCGATTGTCGCGCATCCTTATAGTCAGCAGTCATTTTCTGAGTTTTTACAACTACAACCATCACGAGAGCTACCAAATCTAGTCTGCATAGGCGCTGAAGGTGGCTGGATTGACTATGAGATAGAGCTGTTGTCGGCACAAGGTTGCACGCCTGTACATATAGGCTCTCGTATCTTACGTACAGAAGCTGCGGTCAATGCAATTTTGGGACAATGGCTGCTTTAGATGGACACTAAAACGCGTCGCTAGACCAAACTATTGAAAGAGCTAGTAAAAAATAGTTCTTAAAAATCAATGCTAAAGACTCATCACAGGTATATTTGCCAGTTAAACAAATGTATTGATAATTAATCTCACTTCCATTAGTATGTTGCTTTGATATATTATGGCCTGATTACTGTTAACGCTTAGCAAGTCATCGTTATAATCACTGTTGTTTTGTCTCACCATCCGTCTTACTTTTTTTATAGCATTACTATGGGGAAAACCATGTCATTGAACGCTATCAGCGCTAATCTAACCTCTACGAAGCTTATCCTACCTGCAGCCGTATTTGGTATGATGTTGAGTTTGGCAGGTTGTAGTAATTCTTCAACCACAGAAGAGAGCGTAGAAGTAGAGTCAACAGAAACAGGTGCTGAGCAGCAAACAGCAACTGACGAAGCTACGACTGCTGATGGTCAGACGGTTACTATCTACTCATCACGCAATGAGCAGCTGATTAAGCCATTGTTAGATCGCTATACTGAGCAAACAGGTGTAAAGGTTGAACTGGTTACAGACCAAACTGGGCCTTTGATGGCACGTCTAAAAGCTGAAGGTCAGAATACTCCTGCTGATATGCTATTGACCGTTGACGCTGGTAACTTATGGCAGGCTGCAGAGCAAGGCCTATTACAACCAGTGTCATCTACTGTATTAGAAGCCAACGTCCCTGCAAAATACCGTGATCCAAAAGGTCAATGGACTGGTCTGTCACTACGTGCACGTACTATCTTTTATGACCCAAGCAAAGTCACTGCTGACCAGCTATCTACTTATGCAGATTTGGCCGATCCAAAATGGAAAGGCAAACTATGCTTACGTACCTCTAAAAAGGTCTATAACCAATCGCTTGTTGCTAGCATGATGGAGCATTTGGGCGAAGAGAAGACCGAAGCGGTTATCAAAGGGTGGGTTGATAATCTAGCGACTGATGTGTTCAGTGATGATGTTGCGATGCTAGAAGCTATCGCTGCTGGTCAGTGTGAAGTGGGTATCGCCAATAGCTACTACTATGGTCGTCTATTGGACGAAAAACCAAACTTCCCTGTGAAGATATTCTGGGCAAACCAAGGCACAACTGGTACGCACGTAAATATCTCGGGTGCTGGTGTAGTGGCAAGCTCAGACAATCCAGATGGTACGCTTAAATTGATAGAGTGGTTGTCATCTGATGAGGCACAAGGTCTTTATGCCAGCTCAGACAAAGAATTCCCAGTAAAAGTAGGTATCGATGAGTCAGACATGCTCAGTTCATGGGGCGAGTTCAAAAAAGACGATATCAATGTACAGAAATTCGGTGAACTACAAACTCAAGCTATCCAAATGATGGATAAAGCGGGTTATAAATAAGGGGTCGCCAGTAATACTGATACCAATCTTAAAATCATAACTTTTAGGCAATAGCTTTTAAACAAAAGCTTTTACAGAATGTGTTCAAAGGTTAGCTATTACAGATGAGTTATTTGGGTAATGACGATTTTAAGGTTGGTATAAGCTTACAAGGTCTCTATACGTATGACACGGTAATGATAATATGATCACAACGCCAGATGCGTCTGTTAGTCAAAACGATACTGTCAATGATGGTGTTAATGACCAGCAGACTGTCAGCCAAGACCACGCCCTTCGTAAACGTATTATCTCGAAATCAGTCTTAGGGCTGATTTCGTTGTTTATGCTAGTACCGATTTTAATCGTGCTGCTGTCGTGGACTCAGCCAGTGGCAGAGATTTGGACACACATGGCAGACTATGTACTGCCGCAAGTGCTCAAAAATACGGCGATTTTATTGCTTATGGTGACGGTTGTTTCAGGCACTATTGGTACTGCTCTGGCTTGGGTCACTAGTATGTATCGTTTCCCTGGTCAGCGTTTCTTTTCGTGGGCGTTGATGTTGCCACTTGCCATTCCTGCTTATGTATTGGCATTTGTCACTATTGGGATTGTTGATTTTAGTGGGCCGCTACAGACAGCTCTGCGCGATTCCGGTATCAGTACTGCTATACCGTCGATAAGGAATGTATGGGGCGCAGGCTTGGTATTATCGCTAGCGTTTTACCCTTATGTATATTTGCTAGCGCGTCAGGCATTTTTGTCACAAGGCAGGCGAGCGATAGAAGCGGGGCAGATGCTAGGTTTGAGTCGTAGCCGTGTGTTCTTTCGGTTGGCATTACCGCAGGCACTGCCTTGGATTATAGGTGGCTTGTTGCTAGCCAGTATGGAAACCTTAGCGGATTTTGGTGCAGTATCGGTATTCAATGTCGATACTTTTACTACCGCCATTTATAAAGCATGGTTTGGTTTTTTTAGTTTGACCACAGCGGCTCAGTTAGCAGCCTTGCTCATTGGTGTGATCTTTATTGTGGTATTGTTTGAGCAGTATTGGCAAGCGAAGCGTGGTAGCTCACTGACCCAAGGTAGCAGCCAACGCTTTGACGCCAGCAAACCTGCCAAACTAGCCATGACACTGCTGTGTACGCTCATTTTTTTAATCGCCTTCTTAATACCTTTTTTGCAGCTCATCTATTGGACAGCACTTAACTTTCGCCAAGATTTTGATGCGCGTTACATTGATTTTGTCACCAATAGCCTCATGATTGCTAGTATGACCACGCTGTTTATCGCCTTTTTGGCGATTATCATTGCGTGGATCAAACGCCAGTATCCTGATAAGTCAACCAAGCTAATGACCACTTTAGCCAATTTAGGCTATGTCGTACCGGGGACTGTATTGGCGGTAGGGATATTTATACCCATTGCGTGGCTTGATAATCAAATGATTGCCTTTGGTATCACCTCACAGCAAGTGCTTTCTGGCAGTGTCATTGTTATGCTACTGGCGCTATCGACGCGTTTTATGACGGTGAGTTTTCAGCCTGTTGACAGACAACTGCAGCGATTGACAGTTAATCAAGAAGCTGCTGCAAAATTACTTAGCGATAGTCCTTATCAGCGTTGGCGTCATGTGATGCTGCCTGTGCTTAGCCCTGGCGTATTGACTGCATTACTGATGGGCTTTGTCGAAGTGATGAAAGAGATGCCCATTACGCTGATGACACGGCGTCAAGGCTGGGATACGCTTGCAGTACGAGTGTTTGAAATGACGAGCGAAGGTATGTGGGGACGAGCCGCATTGCCGAGTTTGCTAATCGTGTTAGTTGGCTTGCTTCCTGTCTGGATACTACTGCGTCAAAGCGATAAACACAGCTAATAGCAACAAAGTTAATAGCAATAATTTGGTATAAGTTTAACAGCACACTCGTAGTGTCAGCTATATTATAATTTGCTCTGTTTTATCGATGGTTTTACTTACTAATAGCGAACTGGTACCGTCTATGTACACTGATTCAATGAACGACTCTACAAATTCTAAGTTAGAAAAGGCTCGGGCTAACCACATGCCTGTAGCAAAATCACCACTGTCACAAAATAAAATCAATCCAATTCAGCCGAATAAAACTGTAGAGCAGAGCAGTACCTCACAACAAAATACTGAGAAACATATCGCGACAGATCCTTACTTTAGTGTGCAAAATCTCATCGTAGGCTATGACGATACTATTGTCGTCAATGGTCTATCATTGATGCTAGAACAAGGAGAGATTGGTTGCTTCTTGGGTTATAGTGGCTGCGGGAAGACCACAGCGCTACGAGCAATCGCGGGACTGGAGCAAAGTCGCGGCGGCACTATCTATTTGAACAATCAGCGCCTAACTGAGAAGACAGCTCGTCAATCATTTGCAGTTGCGCCAGCCAAGCGTGGCATGGGCATGGTGTTTCAAGACTATGCTCTGTTTGGGCATTTAAGCGTAGCAAAAAACATCGCCTTTGGTCTCAATAAATGGTCAGCTGCTGACAAAAAAGCTCGAGTGGCTGAGATGCTAAGCTTAGTTGAATTGACTGAGCATGCGGATAAACGTCCTAATGAGCTCTCTGGTGGTCAGCAGCAGCGTGTGGCTCTCGCAAGAGCGCTAGCCCCCAAACCAAAACTACTATTACTTGATGAACCATTCTCTAATCTAGATGTGGTGCTGCGTGAATCACTAGCAATGAATGTCCGTGATATTCTTAAACGTACCAACACCACAGCAATTTTGGTCACTCATGATCAAAATGAAGCGTTCGCGCTAGCGGATAAAGTAGGGGTAATGGATAAAGGACGATTGGTGCAGTGGGCGCGACCAAGCGAGCTGTATCATGAGCCTGTCAGTCCTTTTGTCGCTGAATTCGTAGGCGAAGGCGCGATGGTAGACGGCATTATCAAAGAAGGTCATGTTGAGACGGCGCTAGGTAATATCTATCGTCGCATGGAAGTCTATGATGAATCAGGCCAGCCACAGTATTGCGAATATGACTATCCAAACGGTACACCGATCAAAGTACTTGTACGCCCTGATGATATTATTCATGATGATGACAGTACCCAGACAGCTTTAGTTATTGGACGTGTGTTTCGCGGTGCCAACTATTTGTACCGTCTGCAGTTAGACGACGGACAGACTGTCTTATCCTTGGTTGCGAGCCATCATAATCATGCAATCGGCTCGCATATTGGTATTCTGCCTTTGCTAGAGCATGTCGTAGTCTTTGATGAAAAAGATATCAATGCCACTACTTGGTCAGAATATGATAGATCATCGAGAATGGATAAAGAGGTTTAGCCGTCTTTACAATTCATGAGCTGTCGTCTCAATTTACCGTTTAGCCAAAATGTGTAAGTAACGACCAAGCCATTTATACGGCTCTAATTGTGAGTAGCGTAACTCCATTCTGATCACTGCATCTGGGTCGTTATGCCCGCCACGCTTGAGTGGTGCATAATCATGAAATACCCGCAAGCCACTGCTGCGCACCGTCTGATAGTCATGCGCCTTTAACCAAGACTGAACCTCTTCTTTAGCGACGGGATGATTGGGTGTCAGACTTTTCTTGTTGTCTGCCTTATAGTCTGTATTATCGAGTAGATTAAAATTCCCCATGATAAGATTGCGATAATCGAAACTCGCTGGATTATAGAAGCAGACAGATAACGCGCCATCATCTGTTAAGTGCTTATCAAAAAAGTCCATGACGGCAGCGGGCTCTGCCAACCATTCGAGTAGCGCGTGCGACATAATCAAATCAAATTTTTCAGTCTCTTTCTGAGCCAGTTTTTCTTCAAGCGCCTGATAAGGGCAGACATACCAAGTGATGTCTAGCTTTTTATCGATTTTCTCTGCGCTCGCTTTCGCCTTCTCAAGCATATTTGCTGAGATGTCATTGATGACTACGTTATGACCTTGGGCAGCAAGTTCTATCGCAATTTGTGCAAGCCCTGCACCTACATCCAAGATACGTAAAGGTCGCCCGAGTGCCTCACTCATCTGCGCGCTATATTCAAAAATATCACGTCGTAATACGGCCAATCGAATCTCGCCTTTTAAACCACCATACACTTTCTTTTCAAAATGATCGGCGATAGCATCGAAGCTACGATCTGCTCGCTCGTTTTCTGCTGGTATAGAAAGGTTTGAGTCAGGCTGACTATCTTGATGTTTAGTTGTCATAGGTATTTAAATCAATAATTAAGAGGGTCAAATTAATAAAACTATTCAGTATTAACTAGCGTTTCAGGCGTCTGTTAATTACCCATTTAAAAACGACCTTCGCTAATACAATAACGACAAATACCACGATAACAAACACCCACATACCATTGCCTTGTAAATTTTCTTGATAGGCTTTTGATAAATATGCTGATAAAGCCATAGCGACTAAAAGTGCTCCCCAACGGACATAAGGGACAGCGCGATTGTTATGGTTAGGAAAGCTAGCAACGTAATCGCTCGAAAAACTGTATAGCACCATTGCTAAAATCCAAACAATTGCAAGAATGATATCCATAATAAAAGTAGCCTGTTAGGTCGTTATTTAAGTGCTATAAAAGATGAGGTAGTGTAGCGTTTAGAATTTTTTTGTCCAGCATCACTAAAAAATAACCGCATTAAAGTGGTTTAAATCACCATGTGCTTATGAAAATAATATGACTGTTGAAAATAGTATGCTTATGAAAGAATTATGGTTGTAAAAAAAGCATGCTCATGAAAACAATCAGTTCACGTCAGAGACAGTTGTAGGTGTTGTTGTATTGGCTAAATATTCTAAGCATCCTAGTTGTTTGCCAATAGAGCTTATATGCAAACCACGTATGAGCTCTATGCTCAAGATTTTAGCGTTAAATCAAATGTCATGTTGAACTGTAGATAGAAATATAAGTATCCACTCAGTTAGTCAAAATAAATCTTGTCGAGCTGTAGCCAATGAGTATAGTATTTTTCTATTTAATATCCATCAGATACGGAGAATAAACAATGAAATCAATCAGCACAGCGCTACTCGCCCTAGTATTTGCCTTTACATCTATGAGCCAAGCACAAGCTCGAAATACGCCTTGTTCAGGTAAAATGGGCGGGCTGTCTCATTGCTCAGCAGATGGTAAGTTCGTCTGTAAAAATGGCAAAATCAGCCAATCAAAAAAAACCTGTCATTAGAATTATTTTAGTGTGTGTCAATAATTCAAAATATCACTGCGAATGAACCGTCTAGCTTGATTTTAATGGTACTCAGAACCCCCTAAATCAGCAAATTTGTGCTAAAATAGCTTCTTTTATTAAACATTGTTTTTAACAAAAACCGTATCACTATTTTCCTATTGTTTTGCACGTGTAGCAGTGTTTTTTTATGGTATCTATTTTGGTCATGACTGCCTATTTATGTGGCAGTATTTTTATATGATCTATGGGTGCCATAAGCGATGTGTCAACGTTAGAAAAAAATGTGAGTGAAGGAGTGTATATGAGCGAATCGGTCAGTCCTATTGGCATCGTAGATGAACTAAAGCAGTCGTATTTGGATTATGCGATGAGCGTGATCGTCTCGCGTGCGCTGCCTGATGTGCGTGATGGGTTCAAACCTGTACACCGCCGCGTGATGTATGCCATGCACGTGCTATCAAACGACTATAATAAACCGTATAAAAAATCAGCACGTGTGGTCGGTGATGTTATCGGTAAGTACCATCCACATGGCGATAGTGCCGTCTATGATGCCATCGTCCGTATGGCGCAGGATTTCAGCTTGCGCTATCCAATGGTTGATGGTCAAGGTAACTTTGGCTCGATCGATGATGATCCTCCGGCAGCGATGCGTTATACCGAAGTACGTATGACCAAACTGACCCACCAGATGCTCGCTGATTTGGACAAAGACACGGTCGATTGGGAAGACAACTACGACGGCTCTGAGCGCATGCCAAGTGTGATGCCAGCGCGTATTCCTAACCTATTGGTCAATGGTGCGACGGGTATTGCCGTTGGTATGGCGACCAATATGGCCCCGCATAATTTGACCGAAGTGATCAATGCTTGTTTGGCCTATGCTGAAAATCCACAAGTTTCAGCTGAAGAGCTGATGTCGCATATTTCAGGTCCTGATTTCCCTACAGGCGGTATTATCTATGGCCGTGCAGGTATCTTAGATGCTTATCGCACGGGTAAAGGCCGTTTGCATATTCGTGGTCGTTATCATATCGAGCCGATGAGCAATTCTGGCGTCAACCGTGATCGTGAGCGCATCGTATTTACCGAAGTCCCTTATCAGGCGAATAAAGCCAAACTAATCGAGCGTATCGCAGAGCTGGTCCGTGATAAAAAAATCGAGGGTATTAGCGAGATTCGTGATGAGTCTGATAAAGACGGTATGCGTATCGCTATTGACTTGCGTCGCGGCGAGACGGCTGAAGTTATTGTTAATAACCTATTTCTACAAACGCCACTAGAGTCTAGCTTTAGTATCAATATGGTGGCGCTCGATAATGGTCAGCCAAAACTATTGACCTTGCGTCAGCTTATCGCTGCATTTGTTCGCCATCGTCAAGAAGTGGTGACCCGCCGTACGATTTATGAATTGAACAAAGCCCGCGTTCGTGGTCATTTGCTAGAAGGTCTAACGGTTGCTCTAGCCAATATCGACGAAATTATCGCGACGATTAAAGCTTCTGCAAACCGTGGCCTAGCACGTGAAAGCTTATTAAATAACACGTGGGGTTCAGGTAGCGTCGTTGCGATGCTTACAGCTGCTGGTAGTCAATCAGTACGTCCTGAGTTTATCGAAGGCGAAGATCCTAAGGCGCCGTTTGGTCTGATCGAAGGCGAAGAGCGCTATCGCTTGTCACTTGAGCAGGTCAATGCGATTTTAGATATGCAGTTGCATCGTTTGACGGGTCTTGAACAAGACAAGTTGACTGAAGAATACCAAGACTTACTGCGTGAAATTGCACACTTAGAGTCTATCCTTGGCGATTTTGATAAGCTGATGGCGATTATCTCTAATGAGATGATCGAGATTCGTGATAACTTTGGTGATGAGCGACGTACCGATATCATCGATTCACGCATGGACTTTAGTCGCGAAGACCTTATCCCTGAGCAAACGGTCGTCATGACGGTATCGCGTACTGGCTACGCCAAAACTCAGCCGATTGATGACTATGTCGCACAAAAACGCGGCGGTAAAGGTAAGTCTGCCACGGCAATGAAAGAAGATGATGTAATCGATCATTTAGTCGTGACATCAACGCATTCTACGGTACTGTGTTTCACTGATAGTGGACGTGTCTTTAGCTTACGTGGTTTTGAAGTGCCGATTGCCAGTCGCGGTGCTCGTGGTCGTCCATTGGTCAATCTAATTGGCCTAAATAGCGACGAAACCGTTACAACCATACTACCAATTCCAAAAATCGTAGAAGATACATCAGTAGTAAGTGAAGTATCAGAAGTAAGCAATGATGACGATTCGGTAGAAGATAGCAACCAAGCAGAGCCGCCTTTCGTATTTTTTGCCACTGCCAATGGTACAGTGAAGCGAGTAGAGCTGAAGCAGTTTGCCAATATTCGCTCGAACGGTTTGATTGCGGTTGGACTAGAAGATGGTGATAAATTGGTCAGCGCTCGTATCACTAACGGTAGCCAAGAAGTGATGTTGTTTGCTTCAAGTGGTAAAGCCATTCGTTTTGATGAGAATGATGCGCGTGCGATGGGCCGTACGGCAAAAGGCGTCCGCGGTATGCGTCTGGCTACTGATGAATTTATCAAATCATTAGTCGTTATCGAAGATGATGTACGTGAAATCCTGATTGCTTGTGAAAACGGCTTTGGTAAACGTACCTTTATCGATGAGTTCAATACGCAAAATCGTGGCGGTGGCGGTGTGATCGCTATCAAGACCAGCGAGCGTAATGGCGCACTAGTACGAGCGACCAAGGTTGACCCTACCGACGATATCATTTTAATCTCTGATAAAGGTACGTTGGTTCGTACCCCAGTTGAGCATGTCGCGAGCTCTGGTCGTAATACGCAAGGTGTTACACTAATTCGTCTGTCAAAAGATGAAAAACTGGTTGCCATGGCGCGCGTTGAGCATGAAGAGAGCGATGACGAGCTTATCGATGCCATGAGAGAAGATGGTACGTTTGAGGTAGAAGGTCAGGAGCAGATAGATATTGATGCAACAACTGACAATACTGCAACTACTGACGTCGATGATGCGATTGATATTGCAAACGATCATAAACCAAGTGACAATCTATAATAGACTAACTATGCATAAGACGATGACGAGTAATAGTCTTGGTAATTAGCTTTTGAGTCTAGTCTCTTAGCATTTTTCTAGAAAAAAGCCTCTGACGTTATCGTCGGAGGCTTTGTTTTTTAACTCTCATTTTTTCAATACTGTAAATAAGGTTCTATTTTTTAAGGCTGTTGTTATGCTTACGACCAATCAAACTTTTCAGGGAACGGTTGCTTCAGTATCATCGAGCTTTTTATTCTCGATGATGTTTTTGTTTGGACTGTTTATGCTGCCCTTAACAGGGACGCAGGTAGCATCATGGCGTGTGCTCATGATGTTGCTCAGTTTGGTTATATTGGTCAGTTTGACTAAGCAGTGGCAACGTGTTTTTGATTATATAAAGACGCTAAAGACACTAAAAGAATGGCTGATATTTATACTGCCTGCGCCAATCCTAGGTGGACAGATTTGGTTATTCATGTGGGCACCAGTCAATGGGTTTGGTCTCGATGTCACGTTGGGCTATTTTTTATTGCCGCTAGTGATGATTGTGCTTGGTCGATTCTTTTACCATGAGTATATGAGCATCTTGCAGTGGGCTGCCGCGATATTTGCAGCGCTCGGCATCGGCTACGATATTATTCAGTATGGCTCAGTCTCTTGGGTGACACTGTTTGTATGCTTGGGTTATCCGCCATATTATCTGCTACGGCGCACCCTTTCTGTACCGCCTATTACGGGCTTATTGTTTGATTTGACGCTATTGACACCAGTCGTGCTCATCGTGCTATATATGACGGGTGGTTTTGATGTTGCGGCGCAAGATGTGAAGTTCTGGTATCTATTGCCGCTGCTTGGTGCTTTTAGTGCGCTTGCGATGTCGCTGACGATGATTGCCAGTAGCAAGTTGCCAGTATCACTGTTTGGGGCATTAAGTTATATCGAGCCGATGCTGTTATTTGTGTTGTCTATTACTATTCTGAGTCAAAGCCTTGAAGAAGGTGGTTCGCTCTTTATGTATGGCATGATTACGCTTGCGCTACTGGTCATGATGGCCGATAGTGTAAAAGGCTACCTTGTTCGTCAGCGTAATGATCGCTTGCATGGCTATAGAGAGCTTCAGATTGGCGGCTTTCCACCGCGTCGTCATTTTATCAATCAGCGTATCGATGGCGTGCTAAAAGCCCATCGTTTTCGCAAGATTCGTCGTTACCAAAAGAAGATGGATAAGATACAACAAAAAATTGAACAACTTGATGCAAAATAAGTATTTACCTGCATTAAATTTACTCAATTCAGAAGTTTAGACACTAGATGAACAGTGGCATTGCTTATTCATTCTGACTTTGACATAATGCCGACCATGATGTAAGCCTAATACATCAAAAGCGTTCAACTTAGATTGCGCGACGACCTTATATGCAAAAGCCTCAGACGTTCTCGTCTGAGGCTTTTGTTTTTTTTAAAAATTGCCATGGATGTGCCCCAATCTTTAAAGGCTGTTGTGATGCTGACTACTAACCAAACTTCGCAGGGTACAATCACCGCTGTCGCTGCAAATTTTTTATACTCATTGCTGTTCTTATTTGGTCTACTGCTGCAACCATTATCAGGTACGCAAGTCGCTTCGTGGCGCGTGCTGACAATGTTTTTTAGTCTCGTGCTGCTGGTCAGCGGACTAAAGCAATGGCAGCACATTTTTGATTATTTAAAAACACTAAAGAACGCAAAAGAGTGGTTTTTATTTATATTACCTACACCGATTTTGGGCGCGCAAATCTGGATATTTATGTGGGCGCCAGTTAATGGTTTGGGACTTGAGGTAACGTTGGGTTACTTCCTATATCCGATGATTATGATCGTTGTCGGCAGGTTCTTTTATAACGAAGACATGAGCTTACTTCAGTGGGCTGCTATCGTATGTGCAGGTCTCGGTATCGCTTACGATATTTTTGAGTATGGGGCTATTTCTTGGGCGACTTTGTTTGTTTGCTTGGGTTATCCTCCTTACTATCTACTACGTCGCAAACTTGCAGTACCGCCTATTACTGGTCTGATTTCAGACCTTGTATTATTGTTACCAGTGGTATTGGTCGCGCTGTATATGAATGGTGGTTTTGAAGTAGCAATCACCAACCACAAGCTTTGGTATCTGTTGCCGTTATTAGGCATTATCAGTACCGCTGCAATGTCACTGACGATGGTAGCGAGTCAGAAGCTGCCTGTCTCACTATTTGGCACTCTGTGCTACCTTGAGCCAATATTCTTGTTTATCTTCTCAATCGCAATTTTAGATCGCAGCCTACATGATGGTGGCTCCATGCTGATGTACAGCATGATTTTCATCGCATTGCTGATTATGATTGCTGATAGCGCATTAGGTTATATGGCGCGTAAACGTGAAGACCGTTTACATGGCTACAATGAGCCACAAGTAGGCAGTTTTCCACCACGTCGTCGTCTGAAAAATCGCCGTATCAAAGGCGTGCTAATCGCGCATCGATTTCGTCAGATCAAAAAATATCAGCAAAAGATAGATAAAATGACGCGCAAGATTGAAGCATTACATTTAGATTGATGTCAAAGAGTACACCGTCTTAGACAGTATCGATACGGTAGGCATTGTTTTCCATCATGTCTGCCAACTCATAGTATTAAAGAAGTAGAAATTACGCTATTATCGAGAGCAGTAGGGCCGCGATTGAGTGAACATATGGCGCTATATCTGAGATATTATGGCTGATTTACTACAATATATAACTAGGACGGTTTATGTTACATCTTCATCATTTAGCAAACTCGCGCTCGTTTCGTATTATCTGGCTGTTGGAAGAGCTCGGCGTTGATTATAAACTGACTTGCTATGAGCGCAATAAGGCATACCGTGCCCCTGATAGCTTAAAGCAAGTGCATCCGATTGGTAATGCACCGATACTAGAAGCAGACGATCGTGTGCTGATTGAGTCAGGGTTTATCATTGAGTATTTGATTAAGCACTATGATAAAGAAAAGCAGTTCAAACCTGACGATAATAACGAAGCAGCGTGGGAAGCCTACACGTTTTGGCTACACTTTGCAGAGGCTTCATTGATGCCACTGTTGGTCATGCGTTTGGTATTCACCAAAGTAGTGTCTCAATCGCCGATGCTAATCAAACCTATCAGCAAAAAAATCCAAGGTCAGATTGAAAAGAACATGATCAGTAGCGGTTTGGAGAAGATGTTAGATATGATGGAGCGTCATCTACATGAAAATCACTGGTTTGCAGGTAGTGAATTTAGCGCCGCTGATATTCAAATGCATCTTGCAGTCTTGGGTGCCAATGCTGGTGCAGGTTTAGATCAGAGTAAATATACTAATCTCTTGAATTGGCTCAAACGCTGCGAAGAACGAGATGCCTTTAAGCGAGCAGAAAAAAAGGGCGGCCGTCTGAATTTTTAGAGGATACTGGTATAATCCTCTCTCAACGCTTAAGTAGCCATATAGACCAAAGGCTTTGTTTATGAATAAACAAAGCCTTTTTTAGGATAATACTATGACAGATCTAAATACCTCGAATAAAGGTAATCTAAAGCAAGATAGCCTAAATAAAGATGACAATCAGTCAGCAACTCAAACATCACTTAATAAGCAAGATACCAGTATGCAAGAAAATAATAGACAACAGATTAATAGCCAGCAAGTCTCTATCAAATCGTGGTCACAGAAAATTCTAGTGGTAATTCTATGTGCAGCGAGCTTTTATGGTGGCTGGAAATCTTACGAATCGAATATGGTAAACGATTGCACCGCCAATGGTGGACAAATGGTTGAAGGTCAAAAAACCATGATATGCCAACTGTCGTAGCTAGGACATATTCTCCGTTTATCTCATTTCTGTTATCGTTTTAGAATGAAGAGACGTTCTCGTAAGTCTGAGCCAGTATTCCTGATAAATAAAAGGCATCACTATGCTAAAGCTAACCTTTTTGGGCACCTCTGCAGGTGTACCGACCAAACAGCGTAATGTGACCGCATTAGCAATAGAGTGTTTGAATCCGCATACCTCTGGCGTACAGCAAGGAAGTCGTCAACAGAATAATCAGAGTAAGAAATCGCGTCCATGGGTGCTGATTGATTGCGGTGAAGGCACGCAGCAGCAGTTGCTACATACCAAGCTCTCCTTACATCAATTGGCTGCTATCTGTATCACTCATGTTCATGGTGACCATTGCTATGGTCTACCAGGGCTGCTAGCTAGTGCTGCCATGTCAGGACGTCGTGAATCATTGACTTTGATTGCACCAAAAGCAATTGCTACTTTGCTTGAAGCTATTACCGCCACTACAGAGCTGTATCTACCTTTTGCTTTCGATTTTATAGCGATTGAAGAGGTGTTAGCTGAGCAAGATGATACGAACAAGGTCAGTATTAGCTTAAGTGACCAACATCAGCTTGATATTGATATCACGCCGCTATCACATCGAGTTGCTTCTCATGCCTTTGGTATTACTCAGACTATTAGCCGCCGCATCCTTAATACAGATAAGCTTGTGGCAGATGGTATTCCAGCAAGTGCACTATGGGGCAAGTTACAGCAAGGCGAAGATGTCACGACTGAGGGTAATAGACAATTGCGCTCAGTAGATTATGTTGACAATGAGATACAGCGGACGCGAGTGGTGGTGGCAGGAGACAATGATGCGCCAAATTTGTTAAGCAAAGCCGTTATCAATGCGGATTTATTGGTGCATGAAGCTACTTATACGCACGAGGTGCTCAATAAGATTCAAGCTAAAAATCCAGACTATGATCCGATGCATAGTAGCGCCCAATTGCTCGGCGAATTTGCCCAAGGGGCTAGACTCAAAAATATAATTTTGACCCACTTTAGCGCTCGCTATCAGGGTTTTGATAACCCTAATAGCAAGACACCAAACATGGCACATATTCGTTTAGATGCTGAGAGCGTCTACAAAGGCAATCTCTGGTTGGCCGCAGATTTCGACCAATATATGGTCGATGGTGCAGTTGAGTTGGCAAGCGATCAAGAGGGCAGTCAAGAAGAGATGCGCGTGCAGTATATAGGCTCTGCACGCAGTGATTAGAGATCGTTAAGCTTAGATATGATTTAGCGTTAAATATGACCTAGCGCTTACTGTCTTCGATAGCCAATTGTGTTTCACCACTCCAAAAGCGGCTGAACTGGTAAGCAACTCGTCCTGAGCGACCACCACGTTCAGAGGCCCAACGTAGCGCATCTTTTCTGATCTTATCAGGCATAGACTGACTTGCTAAAATGTCCTTAGCATCATTATCCATATCAGCTAAGATTTTCTGCTGCTCTAAACTCAGATAATGCTGAACGATTTGCAGATAAGTCTGCTGATCCATAGGATGGAAGGTGAGGGACAAACCGAATCGATCTGATAATGACACGGTTTCATCAATGGCCTCATAGGGGTTGACTTCATCCGTCTGCCCATTATAAATATCGACATTGTCTTTCATCATCTGCGGTAGCAAGCGACGGCGATTGCTGGTGGCGTAGACCAGTAGTTTGTCTTGCTCAGAGTCTAGCGAGCCATCGAGCACGCTCTTTAGCGCACGATAGCTTTCGTCTTGACCATTAAAAGCGAGATCATCACAGTATACGATATAGCGGCAATGACAATCTGCTGGTAGGGCATTAATAGCAGCACGAATCTTGTCCAATACTTGCAGATCATCGCGGGCAACCTCGATAATACGCAAGCCTTCACTATGATGGGCTTGTAGCAAAGCGCGAATCAATGATGATTTACCGGCACCACGTGTGCCTGACATCAATACATGGTTGGCAGGGTAACCTTTAATAAACTGGCGGGTGTTTTGTACTAACTTCGACTTTTGCGTATCGATACCATGCAAGTCATCTAAGCTCAAAAACAGGTTGACCGACAAAGGCTGCAGGTGACCAGTGCGTCCACCAACCCAGCGATAAGCAAGCTGGCTCGGGTCGATTTCAATAGTTGGTGTGACTCGCTCTTGTAAGTACTGACTGAGTAAGTCTAACAACGGTGCGGGTAGGGCATAAGTAGGTTGATCAGATGGCATGGTCGGGATAGTTGGTTGTGACATAGTGGCTCTAGCAATTAAGGTTGTCTTTAATACCATACCCAAAAATACAATTAACGCTGCTGAAATTTCAGTGCCTACAATCTTAGTACCTAGTAATCGTAGTACTTGTAATCATTATTCGCGCTATTATTATCTTTGGAAATGATACGAATGGGAAGGCAATAATCTCACTATATTATGAGAAACAATACCATGGAAAATAGTGCCAGTAATCCGCCTATTACGCAAGCCTTGCAAGCGCAGGCGATGCAGCTATTGCCTATTATTAACCAAGAACTGGACGCACAAGATTTTAGTGAGATAGTGCATCAACGTATTGCTCAGCAAAGCACAGAACAAACGCAAGGTCAGCATGCGCAAGTTGTTAAAACGCAACATATCGACAAGACTTACTTCCAAGGACTAACACGTGCCCAGCATCCACAATTTGGTAGCGTGATGATTAAATGGCAGTTGAGTGATGGCGCTTATACTATTGCTGCCGATTTAACTCATGAAGCGGATATTTTAGCTGCTGTAAATGCTTCATCGAAAATCAAAGATAATGCTATCGTACCTCCGCTATTGGCTCATCATTGCGTGAACGTTCAAATACTAGAGCAGTTGCAGCAACTAGTTATAGTAGTCATGCCTTATTACCCTAATGGTAGCTTGGCGAGTCAGCTGACCGCTTCAAAACATCTGTCATTGATAGCGTCACAAAAGCATCATTTCATCACTCAGGCTGCATACTTGATAGCTAATTTGCATCAGGCTGGTTGGCTACATAATGATATTAAACCTAGTAATATTTTGATTAAAGGTTCTGATGATGAGTGGCCTGTAGATACCATGAGTAATAGTCTGACCCCTAGATTATTACTTACTGATTTTGCTTTGTCACAACGTATGACGGTGGCTAATAGCCAACCAAATCCTGCTGGCACACCAGCGTATCTCGCACCTGAGCGTTGGCAAAGACAGAGTGCCACTGTACAAAGTGATATCTACGCGTTTGGTGTAATGATGGTTGAGATACTAACAGGGAAACGCCCGTTTCAGGTAAATGCCGACAGCCATGATAAATCAAAAGCGTGGGCGATTCAGCATTGCCAACAACCCATTCCAATGTTGTCAGCAGAATATAGTCACTATCAATGTATTGTCGACAAAGCATTGGCGAAGCGGGTAGAGAGACGATATCAGGAAATAGATAAGGCATTGATAGATTTGAAGTTATTAGAAAATAGCTGAATTTATTATTTTATTTTAAAAAGTGATTGTTTGTAGTATTCACATGTTACCTAGTCGTTGTTTTTTATGTTTGAATGGATATTCAGGCTCATTTTACGCAAAGTCGCTATAAACTAATTTGGGTTCCCGTATTTCATTACAATGTTTTATTACAATACAGTGAGAATATCATGGCTAAAGTACTTATCATTACCGGTGATTTTGTTGAAGACTATGAAAACATGGTTCCGTTCCAAGCGCTTCTAGCGATGGGGCATGAGGTTGATGCTATATGCCCAGATAAGGTTGCAGGTGATAGCATTGCTACCTCAATACACGACTTTGAAGGTGATCAAACTTATACCGAAAAACGCGGTCATAATTTTGTCCTTAATGCGTCTTTTGCTGATATCAATGTAGAAGATTACGATGCTTTGTATTTGCCAGGTGGACGTGCGCCAGAATACTTGCGCTTGAATGCTAAGGTCATTGCAATGATTCAGCATTTCGCAAATACTGATAAACCGATTGCCTCAGTTTGCCATGGGCCACAAATGCTGACGGCTGCTGGCGTATTGAAGGGTAAAAAAGTATCTGCTTATCCTGCGTGTCAGCCAGAAATAGAAATGGCTGACGCTGAGTATGTCAAGTTACCTATGGATGGCGCTATTACAGATGGCCAACTGGTAACGGCTCCTGCATGGCCTGCCCACCCAGCTATGCTGAAGCAGTTTGTTGCCTTGCTATAAGCATTAATTCGGGTCTGTTGAATGTTCAATAGACCCCAGTATCGAGAGAGGATATATGTGCCAACTTTTTATTAGTGCTGATGACAGCTTGTGGAGCTCTAAAACCAAATCACTTCGAATTCAGGGCGTTGTCACCTCAATTCGTTTAGAAGTGTTTTTTTGGGATATATTAGAAGAGTTGTCATTTCGTGATCAAATGACGGTTAATCAACTGATCACTAAGCTATACCTTGAATCTCTCGATGCTGATCATGATATTGGCAATTTCACCTCTTTTTTAAGAGTTTGTTGTTCTCGTTATTTATCCTTAATAGCAGATGGCGATCTTTCTCGCGAAACAAGATTGCCTTTAGAAAAAGTCGATGCGAAAAATATCATTCAACGTGAAGCTCTTCGTAAAAATCAACGTAGTGCCTTATTCAATGATAGTGAGGAAAACCTTTCTATTAATTAGTTCTGTCTATGGTAGGTGCATGAAAGCATTGATTCAGAGGGTAGAGTGTCGCTATTAGCGTATGGATGAAGTGTTAAAGGACTTATAAAGGGTAGAAAAGTAGATTAATACTTTTAATAAGATGTTTTATAGTTCTAATACCAAATTTCAGACACAAAAAAACCTGCTAAAAGCAGGTTTTGATATTTGGTCTAAGATGTACTATCCGAAAATGGTGGGGCTGGAGAGACTCGAAACCTCTATGATTATTAATTTTAAGGTTTTGGGGTTTCTAAGTACATGATATTGTTAGAATGTATTGTCGAATTAAGCAGGTAAGGCTATCCCATAGTAATCCCACGTAAGATATAAGCAGATCGTGAGCGTGTCCAGTGCACCGTCTTATTTTGATGTTTTTAAATTTTTGGGGGTAGTGTGCAAACTAGGTAATATAGGTAATCATATTGATTTTATTAGGTTTTTTATGTAATTTAGAGGTAATTATTAAGTAATCCAATACACAGCTAAAAGGTATTAATCAAGAAACTATAAAATGTATATAAATCATATACTTATACTATAGATGTAATAATAATTACTTTTAATTACTATATTAAGGTATTTATAAATAATAATAATATCAAATACTTATAGCTGATTTATTAAACTATTACTATGATTACCTTATATTGCTACCCCTGTGGTATTTTATTACTTGAACCTATAAATGAGGTATAAAAAAAGCCCTATATTTAGGGCTTTTTGCTGATTGCATTATTGGCTGTTGTCTAGTGCATTGGCTAAGTTGCGGATGATATGGCGCGTGTCACTGGGAATGAACTTTGCATAGTGTTTGTGGATCATGTCTGTATTTACGTGTCCCAGTTGATTGGCTAGCCATTCGGCGCTGATAATGCCTGTCGATAGTACTTGGCTTGCATAAGTATGACGACCATTGTTTAAAGCGCGATAGGGTATGTCGCATTTATCAAGATGGCGTTTCCAACGTTTTTCAAGCTGTGGGTATGTGTAATGGCTACCGGTGCGCGGGTTGTACCAAAGCCACGTAAGATGCTGCTCTTCATAGGTGTGATTATCTCGCTCAAGTACTTTGACTGCTTGAGGGGTTTGATCAGTTAGCGATTGGCGTTGATTGACCAAGGCATTCGCTACGATTGGTAGTAGTTCGATTTGCCGTTTGCGTCGCCGGTTTTTAGTCGCCTTATGAATGCCTTTCACAAAGCCACGTCTGATATATGCTGTTGCCTGATCAAAATCAATATCTTCTACGGCCAGTGGCATCAGCTCATGACTGGATAGACCTGACCATAACATGACCGTCCATAAGTTCCGAAAGGTCGTGTCCGTTTCGGTATTGATGATTAATGCGATTTCTTCACGAGAGAATGGCTCGATGTCTTTGGGATCTTTTGCGTTAAGCTTAATGTACTGGCTTGGATCGTTAGGGTTCTTTTGATGACGTGCCCAATAACTCCATATTGATCGCCATAAACCTAGTATATCGACAATCGTTTTCGGTGATAGATTGACTCTAAGCACTTTATATACCCAATATTCGACATCTTCAGCACTGATTTTGCTTATTTGCTTCTTTTCCCAATATGGCGTGATGTGGTTGGCCACTTTGCTGGTGTAGGTCGTCCAAGTCGTTGGGGAGACTGTACTTTGCTCGGCATTCTCCCAAACTGGGATATAATAGCCAAAATATGATGCTTGTCGCTTTGGTGATGATGGGAATACGGCATCACGGTTGAATATGCCCATTTGTATCTGTTGCTCAACCATATCCGCTATTTTTTGGGCGTTAGCCTTGTTTGCTACGGTTGGTGGTGTGTTTAGTAAGGTTTCGCTGTCTTTTTCACCGTTTATATACCAAATAATGCGAATACTGGTTTTGAGTGGTTCAATACTGGCCACTTTGAATGCTCCTATGACGTCAAATGAATGTAAATATCTCTTAAAAGACTGATATAACTAGCTTTTACACGGATTTGACGCTATAATAAAGGTCTGGTTTGGTAACTATTGAGCCACTTAAAAGTTCTTGGTTTGGGGCTTTGGCTCAAATAATTTGAAGAAGCAGCCCTCACAATTGTGAGGGCTGTTTTTTTGTCCATGGTATAGTCATTTGATAAACCTATCATCAATGATGATTGAGAACGGGTTGTCTAGATCCAGTTTCATTGTTTTTGCCTTTTTATGTGCCAATCTGGTCAGTTCGTCTATATCGTATGGCTTGTTGTTATGTAAGATAACGCTACCTTCTGGCATTTTATTTACTGGGGATTTTCTACCCATGCGATCACGGTTTAGATGCTCATTGACCATACCTTCATCAGTTGCTATGCAAACGCTGTCACGACAACGATATAAACTTAGTGGTAATGGCATGACTACCTCCGTCCCTCTATATTGTTTTGACAATCGATACAGCGGGTGACACCGCCTAAGCGCTGCCGGCGCTCAGGAATATCTTCGCCACAATCGATACACTCTGCCAGTGATGGCTGATCAAAACGTGCAGCCTTGGCTAAGTTACGTTCTAACTCTTCTTGCGCTTGGTCGTTGGCGCGGTCAATAATGTCGCTCATTTAGTTTATTCCTATTTTGATTTCAGTGAGTGATTCAAACTTACGTTCTTGGTAGACTTCGACCTTGCAGCGCATTTCAATCTTGCCTTTGTTGATGCTGTAATGCTTGCCTTGATAGAGGTCTCGCTGTTTGTGCGTTGGGTGCATCGAGCAGTCAATCATCTGACCGCTCAACGTGTCGAAGGTCAGCCAATGTAAAGGGCTTTCACGGTTGTAAGGGAATAGGGCGCGGACTAGGTTCATGACTTAACCCTCATAATTTTTGCAGACTCACTCAATATTCTTTTAACTTCCACTTTCGCGAGGTTAGCGATCGCTTCAAGTTGTTCCATCTCGCCATCGCTAGGCTTACAGTCGCTTTTGAACATTTGCAGCGTTTTATCAGCACTTTTTTGCAAAGTTTTATCGAGAGCGTCTTGATTCACCAAGTCGTTAATCGTAGTCGTCATTATCATCATTCGAAACGTTTCCATTACTTTGCTAGACTCTTGAGCCTGTCTTTGTCTTTCAGCATGTTGTGCGGCGTGTTTCATTAGGTTTTGAATGTTCATTAGTTGATTTCCTTTTAAGTGAGACTTAGGTTTTTAGGCATTTCAAACACCCAGCAACGAATGCTACGGCCTGTGATTTGAGACGCTACGGTCTTGTTTGCTGCCACAAACTTGAACTGTCTAGACTGGCGTAGCGCGTGGTGCATGTCGGATTGTGGCGGTAGGTCATAGCGGTACTCATTCGCAAGCTGATAGATCTCTGGCATACTGATCGCCAATAGTTCTGGGTTTTTACTGTGGTTGATATGCAAGCGGCGAATATGATGACCAGCACCTTCGATTGCGTTGGGCGCTGCATTCAATCGTTCGAGTACATCAAAGAATTGGATATTGAGCGGATGCTCGGTATCAAGCGTCTGATCGCGTTCGGTTGCCATATTGAATACTTCCTGCTTTACCGCACCGTCCAAGCGTTGCAAGTCTGGCAATACCAGTTTCATCGCATCAAACATGGCGAGTATCTGCGCGTGGCAATGAGCAACACGGAAAGCTTTGACACCGCTGTCTTTTAACCAATTCTCATGCGCTATTTTGGTATCAAAAAATACCTGCAGTATCTTGTCTTCCATCTTGAGAATATCGACTAAAAAATGACTGACATCTTCGGTCTGTAAAGCCTCGATGCGTCTGGCTGCTGCTTCAGAATCTCGGGTCTGGTTGTCCAATGCAAAGAATAGGTGGCAGATACGGCTTAGTACTGCTTTGGACGCCACCACGGGCAAATTCTGACTGATGACGATAGTGCCGCGAAACGGTGGCTCATAGACTTCGTTGCCGGCTGATTTGACGCCGCGTGTACCAATCGTGCCACCGTCATATAGGTTTTTTAGTTCGTCCCAATTGAACTGACTGTTGCGACCAGTGCCGGCACCGTCACGGTCAGACTCAATAAAGACACTAGGCATATTTGAGGTTTGTGATAATGAGCGCAGACGACCGGCTTTGGTAGTTTTGTTGGGATCGATACCCTCGTAGCCGTCACGACCTATCAAACGCCAAAAAAAGCTAAGTAGGGTTGATTTACCAGTACCAGGCTCACCAACGATTTCTAGAAAAGGAAAGGACTTTTGACGATCGCGTACTTGCTGGGCAAACAAGCTGCCCATGAAGCCGACCAGACTAATGACGCCTTGCACACCCCAGCCAGATATGATGTCCGCTAACCAGTTAGCTGGATCTTTGGGGCGGTCACCGATTCTGATATTTGGACTGGCAGCGAGTGTCTTTAGGCTTTTATTATTTGGCAGGTCAAAATAATCATCAGCATTGAGCGGGTAGCTCTGACCATGACGGATGGCTACATCGTTAAAAATGTAAGTCTGATGGTCTTTGCTATAACCAATAAAATCGATGGTCTCTACTGTCTTGATGCCATTAATCATGCGTCCTAGCATGACATCTAGCTGCTTTGAATTGCCTTGATAAATGACGCCTGGCGCGACTGATAATAGGCGCTTTTTGAATTCACCCGCTGCAGAGAGTTGGCTACCGGTAAAAGTGTTCTTGGTGTCGCCTTGTGGTGTGCGAATACGAAAAAAATACCACGACTCATCGGTGACAAGGTTTTGCTGATAGTAGAGCGCTTGCGGTTGACAGTTCATGATCTGAGTGACGGTCATGCAAGACTGCATTAGGTCGTCATGCCATAGCTGTACGGCCTCTTTTAATTCTTCTTCAGTATTGAATAGATCCTCTGTCGGTTCGCTGTCCGCGTCCATTTGCTTGGCTTTATCAAAGCTCTCGCTGTCTACTTTTACCCAGTAGGTGCAACTGTTGAAAAACATATAAAAGCTAGTGGTACCATATTGGTTGTACGTCAGTAGCGCCTTGTCTTTTGCTGTCTCAGCAATAAGCAGCTCACCATAAAAGCGGTAGCGTTCAAGGTCTGACTTAGTGAGTTTGCCCGCTTTGTGTAGGTCGTTCCAGTCATCACCGTTAGCGTATTCGCTCGACTGAGCGGCGGTAGCGTCCCAACCGTTTTGACGTGCAGTGGCCACCAGCTTATCAGTGGCTTTGCGTCCGGCATTATCAGGATCTAATGCGATTACTAGCTTGGGTAGAGGCTTGCCAAGCTCAATCATTCGCGCTTTGATCTGCGCTAATGTATGCGCTGGGAAGTTACCAGCGGTGATATTGCTGATAGCATGTAGACCGTTCTCAGTCAGTGCCATGGCGTCAAAGATACCTTCGACTATCCATAGCTCTTTCACATATGACCAGATGCCATGCTGTAGGTGCAGCTTTGGCGGTAACCAAGCATGACCTTTAAATTTAAAGCCTGTTTGCACGCGTGCTTTTTTTATATTTGCGGCGGGTTCTATCAGCCGTTCCCAATACCCTAGAGTTTGCCCTTCGCTGGTGATGTTGAAACGGACACTAGGACAAGTAAAATCAGAATAGAAGTCTTTGAATACTTCTTGGGTATAGCTGCCTTGCCATTTGACAATATCAAAGCCACGTCCCGACTGAAGATAAGCGTCAGCCGTGGCATTTGGGTTGCTGGGTGTTGGTGGGTTTTTCTTCGTCCAATTGGCGAATATGTCTGGGTAAATATCGCGAGTAGATGCTTGGTAATTGCATTTATTAGCGCGGCCACACTGGATCGTCCACGGCGCATCTGCACCGGTGAATAACTCTTTTTTATTACATGATGGGCAGCGGCCATAACGCAAAAACTGACGGTCGCTGGAGAATTTGAGACCATAATCTTGTACGAGGCGAGTGATTAGCTCGCTACGGGTATCATCTTGCATGGGTTGCATAATATTGCTCGTCTGGTTTGGTAGTTTGGTTAGGCATTTGCGCTGATTGGTTTGTCTTTCTGCACGTCTGGCTTGACTATCGAGCGTACATACTCTTGCTGAGTGACGAATATATGTCCGCATTCATCGTTTTTGCAGCTGTGTTCTATATCGCGTAAGTAGTCAGTAATGACGCGGGTACGCAGGATTAAACAGTTGGAATGACAAGCTGGACAGCGCATATATGACCTCTTTTAGTGTTTGACGATGAGTTGTAACTCTTTATCTGTTTCAGCGAGTGCTTGTCTCAGTGCCCAAGCGACAAACTCATCGACGCTTACTCCATGCTCGGCAGCCTTACGCTCAAGTAAGCGCTGCTCTGCAGGGGTTGGGTGGATATAGACATCGTTAGGCATGGCTGGTGACTCCTGAGGTACTGACCGGTGCTTGTGTCATCGCCCAAAAGTGACCTAATGGCATCTCGACTGTGTTTTGTGATGGCAGTATCATAGCGATAGGTTGTTCATGAAATACCAGGTCATGGATCTTGCTCATGGCTAGCTGTCTGACCAGTGTGGCCATCTCGATACCCGAACGCTCGGAGTGGGCTAGTAATATCTGGTAGTCGTAGTGATCGACACTGATTTTGATCGGGTTATCGCGTAGTTTTTTGGTGTTTGGGTTCATGGTTTGGTTTCCTTCTTGGTTTGGTTTTAGTGTTGCTTGGACTGCTCTAGCTGTAGACCAGCCTGATAGCGACGGTATGCAACATAGCTCATGGATCGAACTTCATTACCAGCTGTGCTTACTAGCTCTTCATGTTCATTTGGCGTTAGCCGTAGCTGTATGGGTTTGCGTTTACCATCTTTTAGATGTGGCAGCTCTCCCTTGGGTGTTGCCTGTAATGTTGTTTCAGTCATTTGGTGTTATCCTATAGCTAATTGAAAGCGTGTTAACGTGGTACGGTTTAATAATACAGTCAAATGAACGTATTTGCAATCATATTATACATTCAAACGAAAATATAAGGGGTGTGCTGTGGAGTCAATTGAAGTGGGGAAGCGCTTAGAAGCAGAGCGTCAGCGTTTGGGCCTTATGGCAGTTGAGGTCTATGAAGAGCCAACTATCAGAATTGCTCAAACAACGTATAAGAACTATGAGACAGGCAAGCGTGATATGCCCTCATCACTACTAATTAAGCTATGGAATATTGGGTTTGATGTGATGTATGTCTTGACTGGTCAGCGTTTAGAGGATATTGCGCTTGACGTAAGATCTCATAAGGATCTGCCGTCATATCATCAGAGATTGATCAATCTACCCGATATACTGGATCTAGAAAGCCCTTCAGATAGGCTGTTGGGTGCGATGTATCACGCAGAGGAAGCGTTGGTACAAGCCGGGGCAAATGCCAATGAAGACTATGACTATAAGATACTAGCAACATTAGGACTGGGTTTAATTGATACAGTCAAATGAGGCAATTGATTAAATGGTAGGCACAAAAAAACCAGTCACTCGGACTGGTTCCTTATACTATTGAGCTGTTAAAACGCATTGTCTGACATATCTTTTTGACTGTGTACCAAGTCCAGTAGGTCGCTGCTGGTCATACTGATGCGAGCGCTAGGGTCTGCAACATGCAATGTCTCTGCCATGTCAATAATGATGGTACGTAGCGACTGAATCGTGTCTCTGTCGATGGTTTGCTGCTCATACAGCTCGAATGCTTTGGTTTTCCAGCTTTGTTCTGAGTCTGTCTCAGGCTGCGTTGGCAGAGCAAGATCTACTTGTGACAACTCTTTTGCGAGTTTGTCTGTGCCAGTATTACTGTTTTCTGAGCCTGAACATTTATAAATCAGACGTATCGCAGTGATCCTTTGACCATCCAGTTCTGAATCCAAATGGACAGTCGATGGTTGTAACAGCTGTGGATCTGTTAAATCATATAGAGCATCAATGATCTCCATGTGTGTAATAAGCTTGTGGCAGTGCGTGTTTATAAGCTGCTGCACTTGATAGATATCAATCGTCCTTACATTGGTATCACTAGGACTATGATCGGTCTTGATACCATCTGCTTTGGCAAGTGCCAATGAAAAGAAAAACTCACTGATTATCTTGTCGTGCTTTTTACTGATATCTTTTTTGGTGCGGTGGCTATAAACATTGTCTCTTTCTATTGCTGTACTGGATTTTATTTTCGTTTCTTGTGCTGTGTTATACTTTGACATACTGATTAACTCCATGAGTTATTTGGTTAAAAGAGTTAACTTTAATCAAGTTAATTGTTTTTGTGGTGAAGGCAGACCGAGTACTTTGGCGAGTGCGGTCTGCCTTTTTTATGCGCTGACATAATTGCAGGTGACGATATAGCAACTGCTGACTGCGTAGGTAAGTATTGATCTGCTGGGTGGTGTTAGGTCTATTTAACATTGCCGTCTTCTTTTTGTTGTTTAATCATTGCTTGCTCAAGGTGCATATGCATTTCAGTAGCTAAGGTGCGATAATTTTTAGCTGCATTGTCTTTGAGCCATTGGTGTAGATCTTTAGACATTCTCAATTTGTAGGATGAAGGACGACTGCGATTAACTTCCATAACTAAAACCTTTTTTGAGTAAATTAAAAACATATCCACTGGATATGTTTTAAGATTATACCCAGTGGATATTATTGTCAATACCCACTGGGTGTGGAATACTGACTTTATTTTGAGAGTGTCTATGACTGACCAACATACAACGGTTCAATACCAGCTTCGATTACCTGAAGAGCTAAGAGATAAAATAAAAAAATCCGCAAAGGCGCATAGCCGATCTATGAACGCTGATATTGTTGCCCGTCTTGAATCTAGTTTTGCGATAAATGAAGTATATTTCCCTGGGTATATACCTGGTTATGACAGTGGCGAACGTTATACTATCGGCAATGATTTGTTTGATGAAGCTGGATTAACTAAAGAAGAATTTGTTGAGTTTGTTCGTCTATTCATTAAGAAAGGTCTACATGAAGAAGGGAATAAATAACTGTGATTTACTTTAGGAAAGAATTTTTTGTGGGAGTTTTGGCACTTGGCGTGATTGGCTGTAGTGATCCTGAACCTCAAGTCATCGATATGAACGAGGTTGCCGCAGAAGCTGGACTGTCAGAAGATGATTACGTTGTTCATGAAAATGGGGCAATTGAGATTAAAGGGTCTGAAGATAATTCAACGGCAGAGAACAAGGTTTTATGGTATCAAGATGATTTAAGCGAGCCTGTTGAAACTGTGGGCATGCTTGATGGGAAAGCTATTTTGGCTAGTGCAGGATTAGAACCGGCCGAAGTGGAAGACTCTGTTGATACTGAAGGTAAGCCTAAAAAACTGTACATCATGAATGACGAAAGCCCTCTATCCGCTTGGTTTTCTCATAGCCCAAACAATATCTCATTAAACTGGTATATGTATTCAGACGAACCTAAAACTACTGAGTACAGCCAACAAAGTTTAAAAGATGCTTATAAATTGGCTAGGGCTATGGCAGGTCGTGAGGGTGCGGATGCCGTTATGTACTTGTCAAATGGAGGTAAATACCGTAGTAAACCAGTAGGTGGGCATCCAGCTACCGGCCAATGCAATAATGGGATTTGCTTCATTCATATAGATTTAAAAAGTTAAAAAATATTATGAATTTACAAAATATAATATGGATGACGCTTTGGCTTGAGCACTTTTTGCAAAATGCTGAGTTAGTTGAAGAATTGCCATTTGGCTGGTGTGTCTATTGTGAAGCGGTTGATTGGGACTGACAAAAGTTAAATAGTTATTGATGAAAGCGTGTCACGATGGTACGCTTTAGTAAATAATGGTCTACAACTGTAACTATTCGTCCAAACGAACATATTCTTGTGCTATCCTCATATGTGACAAAAGAAAATATTTAGTAAAATTAACTATTTAGAGTCCATCATGTATAAAAATGACAAGCAAGCAAATAAGAGTGATAAAAGCAATTCAGGTATACCTGAAAACTTTTTGCCGTCTTTTTTGTCTGAATTCAGTGACCGCTGGAAGCGCTTTGATAAAGAATTTGATGAGATGGATGAGCGAATAAAAGAGCGAAAGAAACTAAATGGCAAAGCAACAAACCACGAAATCGATTTATGATTTTATATATCTAGATATAGATAGAATTCATTCTTATTACGCTCAGCTTATGGATGGCGTTCCTAATCAGAAAACATCTTCTAGTCGTGAACAGAAAGATTTTACTTATAAAGTAACAGCTGGTCCTCGCGATATTTTGCATACGGAAGGTATAAAAGGAGATAGTAAAGAAGAGTCTCTTGACCAGTTGATGGATATGCACCATGTTTTACCACGAGATATGATCAACCTCCTTGATGAATACAATCTAATTTCTAAAAAACTAGCTGCCAATAATTTAGGTAGATTAGTCATGATTCAAGGATTAATCAATTTTGCGGATTTTGAAACGCTCGGTAAAAACTCCGATAATGCATTAGATGCTCATAGACAACTTAATCAGGAAGCTGGAGAAGAGTTTTCAGATGAAGAAGAGTCTAATATGAAGACCGTTTTTAATGTCATCAATGCATACCCAATTGGCGTTCAAGCAACTATGCAAGTGAACAGTGGTACAACACAACATGCTTGGATGGCGTTAGATAAAAAATACTTAACATCGGCTCATTTGGTGTCTGCGCTTAAACATAAAACTCTATCTTCGGAAGAGTTCGTAGTTCTAGGTATCTTAGATGCTATACCTGATAGATTCGTTAAAGAAGATGCGAAAGATTTAGAGAAGTTCAAGGGTAATCTAGTTAAAGCAAACCCTTTCTTTCATGCTCTTTTTTCAATGAGCGATGCTTACAAGGAAATTATCGGCAGGCCGGATGATTTTTATGGGATAACTCCGATCTCTATTTTCAGAGTAATGAGAGCTAAAATAGAAAATTAAACCCCAGCCTCACACTTAATACCAGTACTGTAATCGCCAACCGATAAACCATGACTGACCTCAACGACCATCCATTGATGCTGATCGATATATGGTCTAAAGCCTCGCACTGTCGTAGGGCTATCAGCAATAATATCAGGACGCGCTACTGCTAACGTCAAATCAAAGCTCGCCACTTGGCGGGCTTTTTTGTTTGCGCTCGCTTTTTTTAAGGATGAATTCTATTAGATTTTGTTGAACTTAAAGCTTGAATGAACAGAAGTTAAATACTGATTGATGAAAGCGTGTCATAGTGGTACGCTTTATTCGTTATCAATCTATTGTGAGCCAGTTGATACTGGCTCATTTTTTATTTTTGCATACGACAAATAGTGACGAGTCTTACCCTTTCGCTCTTGATGCCAAGCCACATGTACAGGATAATAAATGTCTACCACGGTCGAGTTTTATAAAGTAAGTTTTTTTGAAGAGCCTGAGCCAGATGAGCAGGGTAATACTATAGCAATCAGTGATTGCTTTAAAAAATTACTTATAGGCAATCATAGCTTTCAGGACAGTTATGACCGTGATTTGTATAAGTTCCAGTCAATTGATGAAAAGTATGTATGTGGCGTTTTTAGAAAAGTAAGAACAGGCGAACCCATAAAGGTTGGAAAGGCATGTACTGATGGTTGGGATGTAGCTATGAGTGATGATGAGGGAAAATTTGAAACTAATCATCTGGTTTACATTCCTAATAAGTGTATAGTTGCTTATATTAGGAATCATCATGGCAACCATTACAAAAGACTTGAAGATTGTTTAAATAAAGCATTCGGTGTTCAGGTTGAACTTTCACCCTTATTGACAAAGGGCACTTTGGAAACGCTTTTAAGTAATAAATCTGTCACAAAGCTACAAGCAAATATTCCGGTGAAACCTGACCTGATACCTGAGTATGGAGATAACTGGAGCACAGAAGCTATACAGGCACTGAGTAAGTCTGGAGCAGACACAGTAAGAATCGAAACTAATATCAATCTAAGAACTAGGATGCCAGGATCTATCAGTAATCCCCTGCTTGCTATACGTAATTTTTTAAATCTTGGGGCTACATCTGCCAAAGTAGAAGTGATAAACATAGACGGTGAGAAAGATTGGATAGACCTAATTGCAGATAAAATTGAGTACACTTTTAAGGACTACAAATATTCAAAAGAAACATTGCCCGATAAGAGTGTGTACGAAAAAATAATTAAAGCATATTTGGATAGACTCGATGAGATTAATGAAGCGTATTAAACCTTATAGTTGGCTGCTTTATGGTGCAGTAGCTGGGGGGCTCATATGCTATTTTTTAAGAGGTTTTTTTTTCGCTCAAGAGGCTGATTTTATCAAGGATATATTCAAGGTTTTGATACCTTTGTACGGTATCTTGTTAGGTTTTTTGCTTACGCTTATTGCAATAGTTGTGAGCTTAGTCGGAACTAAGCTAGTTTCCAATCTGATAAAAACAAGTCACTATAATAACTTGTTGAGTAACAGCAAAATTTTAGCTTTGCTTTACTTTTTTACTTTGATTATTGCTGTAGTAGGATTATTTGTTCAAAAATATCAAATTCCTGTATTCATCCTAGTTATTTTTTTATCAATAATGATTATAGTTTATTCATTGCGTACTGCTTATAAGTTTTTCCAAATATTTCATAATGTTGGGCGTTAAGTAGCTAAACTGTTTCGGTTAAACCCGCCTCGCACTTAATGCCAGTACTATAACCACTGCCTGATAGGTCATGTGTCACTTCTACGACTGTCCATTGATGCTCATCGATATATGGTCTAAAGCCTCGCACCGTCGCAGGGCTGTCAGCAATAATATCAGGGCGTGCCATCGCTAACGTCAAATCAAAGTTCGCCACTTGGCGGGCTTTTTTGTTGGCACTCGCTTTTGCCTTGGATACCGCCTCATTTTTTGACTTGGCCGGTTTAGTCAGTACATGAGATTTGTCATTGGGTAGGGCATCTAGTGGTTTGGATTTACCATCCTTAACGCTGATATGCTTAGTCTTACCAGTCTTATCATCATGATAGCTCGATGTCGTCTCGTCATAGTCGCTGGTACGATCGGCGCGACTATAACGATGACTGTCCCCAGACTGACGAGTGATAGTGACTGCTCCCAATGCCGCCCCTGAAGGTGATCTTGCATTGGCAATCGGTTTAATAATCAGCCGTCCCGCCTTAATCGTACACATCAAATCATGGTCATCACAAAGCCTGGTCAATAGATTGATATCACTCTCACGGTGCTGATCGATATGATCGATCATTATTGCTGACACTGCATTATCAATGGCCAATATCAAGTCATGACGTTTGGCCACACTCAAAGCTATTTCACCAAGCTTGTGCTGATGATAGCTGTCACTGCGTTTTACTTTCAGAGATGATTTAAAGTCAGCGGACTTGGCGCGGATCTGCAGCTGGTCAGGTGTGCCACTGTGCTCGGCTTGATCAATGGTAAATGTGCCTTTGTCTATCATATCGCCAGTATCAGGCATCGCGAGCCATAGCCTTATCTTATTACCATTGGTAGGTAAGGGCAGCGCCGCGTCATGATCAGATAGTGTGAGTGATAATTCATCTGCTTCAGTACCCCGCTTGTCTGTCATTGAGAGACTAATCAGACGCTTCTCAACCTGCGCTGTGCGATCAATGCCTTCGATTGTCAGCTTGAATAATTTTCTCATACGTCAGCTCGATCCTGGTCTAAGATGGCCACTTGCTCACGCTCGCTATCATCTGCCAGCTTGAGTGCTAAGCTAAAACTAATTTTGCGAGCAGTACCATCTGATAATAAGTGTGATTGAGTCTCACTGATGTCAGTGATATAGCACATGCCATAGTAGTAACCATTGCCATTCATGAGCGCGTAGGTTTTACCAGTCGCCGCCATATCTCGTAATTCATCTAATGAGACGATGCCCTTCGTGATCTCTGGATAGAGCGTACCTGATAGCGATATGTCGTCGTTATCTTGGCCGATATACTGCATATGCGGTCTGGTACCGACAGCGTTGCCGGTACCAAAACGATAGCCTGATTTGCGCGATATCTCATCAAATGCCGCGCTGGTGGTCTCAAATACAAACAATCCTAAACTGGCTAACATAAAATAATCCTTATATGCCCTTAATCAATATCAGATAAGCGGCTACGCTCACGTGCCATTTGATTGCGTTGCTCACCAGCCAATACGCGCTGGACTTCACGCGCTACGGCTTGCGGATCGGTTGCACCATGAATGTTTATAGTGATATTGCCACTGCTCATACCGCCCATCATCGCCATACTAGACTGACCGCGAGGTGGCAAGATAGATTTTCGGCTGTCGATACTGATCGGTGCATAATCATTGATTTGGCCAGCGATAGATTTGGTTGCACTGACGGGAATACCAGCATTGGATAATATGCCACGTCCTAAGCCTTGCATCATATAACCGCCATAGCTGTCAAAGACTCGGCTAGGGCTGTGAATGTCCATCCCTTTTGAACCCGTAAATGCACCCTTGATACGTCCAACGATATTGCTGATTGAATTGATAACCGCTTGCGCCCTGCCTAAGATGCCGTTTTTTAGTCCTTCGAGCATATTGGCGCCGTACTGCCTAAAAGTAGCTCCTAATCCAGCCAAGTAACCCCAAACGGCAGCAAATGCGGTCATGAATGACGCGACTGGATTGAAATTAGATATGAAGGATCTAAGTGCCTGAATACCCATATTAAATATGGCTTTGATACGTTCCCAAAGCGCCGCAAACATCGGCCCTAGTGTGTCCCAGTTCTTATAAATGGTAAAAGCCAGTACTGCTAATGCTAGGCACAGTGCCAAAATAGGGTTGGCCATTAGCGTGAGCGTCAATGCTCTGACAGCACCACCAATCATACCGAATGCTTTGGCCAACAACCCCAACGGTGTCAGTGTCGTTGGTAGCCCCATCGTGATCAGTGATGCACGTAGTAGTGCCATAGGTCCTAAGATGGTTAGCATGATTGCGCCCAGACCACCAATGACGACTGCACCAATGGCTAACGTGGCGAACATTGTCCCTAGTACTGACATTAGCTGTGGATGAGCATTGGCGAACGCGGTCAAACGTTGGGTCATCGCCGTAATAGACTGAATGAACTCACGTAGCGCACCGCCGTTGGCATCAAAAATAGAGGTTCTAAGGGCATCAATGGCCGACGTCATCGCTTTGTAGTCACCTGTTGTATTGTCGCCCATCGTTTTTGACAATCCAGCGGCTTCTCCTTGAGCGTTTTGCAAGTCAGTGATTAATGTTTGTAACTTGCCATTGCCAGCTTCAGCAACCAAGACAGCTAAAGCGCCACCGGCTTCTTCTCCCGCAATGCCTTTGAACAATTCTGATTGTTCTGCATTACCCAAATTTTTACTTTTATCGTGAATCTCTTTTAATATATCTGGCATTTGGCGCAAGTTGCCATTTGCATCGGAGGTCTTGATACCTAGTCTATCAAGTGCCTCAATCGTCGCTTTTGGGCCTGCTGCCATTCTAGACATAATAGCCCGCATCGCTGTACCGGCCATACTCGCCTGGATACCTGCATCGCCCAACTTACCAGCCATTGCTGCTGATTGCTCTAATGACACACCTAGTAGTGCGGCGCCTGGCGCGGCATACTTCATGGTTTCGCCAAGCATTTCAATATTTGTGTTTGAACGGGTAAAAGTACCTGCTAATACATCACCAAGCTTACTCATCTTAGAAGGGTCGATCTTCATGCCTGAGAGAATATTTGACGCGATATCAGCTGTTCGGTCTAACTCCATGCCACCAGCTAAAGCAAGATCAAGCATCCCCGGCATAGCAGCTTTTACAGATTCAGGGGTAAAACCAGCCATCGCTAAGAACGTCTGTCCAGCCGCGGCATCGGCTGATGTAAAGCTGGTAGACGCTCCTAGCTCTTTGGCTTGTGCAACCAGTGCTTGATACTGTGGACTGTTTTTATCTAGACGGGTGACCGCCTGAACTTTACTCAAGTTCTGTTCCAACTCAATACCGGGCTGAATGAACCGTGCACCGGCATAGGTTGCTGCTGCACCGCCTACGGCCAGTCCCACAGCCTTATTACGCATATCACCCATTTGCTGTGATTGACGTTCAAGCTGTCGAACCTCGCTCATTCGCCGGCGCTGCTCTGCCAGCTGTTGATTGGTGCGCTCGATATTACGCGCAAGATCACGCTCATGATCAGATAGATTATTGGTGCTAATACCTGCATCTGATAAACGACCGCGTAACTGCTGTAAATGCTGCCGTTGACTATCAAGGCGAGTATTCAAACGATGAGACTCACGCCCTGCAGCCTCGAATTGGCGTACCAAGGCTGCGCTAGGATTGGCCGTATCGCGCATTTGCTGCTCTAACTGCTGTAGTCGGGCACGGCTACGCACAGCAGCCTCTGAGGTATCAGCTAGCGCTTGTTTTTGTTGTCTGAAGCTATTAATCAAGCCTTGCTGTGACTGAAGTTTACGCGCTGCTTGTGCTGTCTCACCAAACTGACGACCTAAGCGATCGGCTTGGCTACTGAGTGAGCGCATGGGTGCAGTCATGCGGTCGATAAGTTCTATCTGTGCTCGAAAGCTTAGGTCTGCCATGTATTTGCGCCCACTTTATTGTTGATATCAATGATGCTGATGTTGTCTTGGTTCCCTCATTGGTGAAGGAACCAAGCTATCATTCATCAGGGTTATTACGGATACGCGCTCGTTCACGCCAATCAGCAAGCTCTTCGATCGTCATGTGATACATCGCGTCTGGTGTCCAGCCGAACACCAAGGCGATGTCTGCCATGCAGTCTTCTACGCGGTTGGGATAGCTGCGGTTTCGGTTTCGGCTTGCAACTGATGTTTCGCTTTGGTAAAAAAACCTGCAATAGTTAACCCCACATCCATCAAATCAGCGGCATCCATGTTTTTGACTTCATGCTCATGGATGACTGGATTACTGATACGAGGGAGTACTACGGCTAGGGCATCGACTTTGGCCATTGAAATATCAATCAGTGATTGGCCACGCAAGTCACCACCCATCGGACGACGCAGGGTAAATTCTTTAATCTCTTTTTGCTTGTCGCCAGTACCGCGAATGATAGGGTAGTCAAGTTCGATCGTTGGCATTTCTACGTTGTTACTCATGGTGTATCCTTAATCAGTAATTTTTAGTCGATGTTTTAATCAAATAGGTGTCTGGTTTGGCCACTTAATTTGTATGATCAATTTAGACGGTGGCAAACATTCCCATGGCTTCACGGATCTCTTTTAGTCGGTCTTCGCCATTGACGATACACTTCATGGCCATGGCATCAATTTCAATGATATCTTCACCGTCTACGACCAGCTTGTAATACGCCAGTGCATACTTGAACGACTCTTCTGTGTCGTCGCCTAGCTTGGCGCTACCAGGGTCGATCTCTTCTAAGCGACCACGGCAGTAGATATCGACAGCTGACACACTGCAGTCATCATCACGCTGATAAGCACCTGAATAAGACAAGACGACCTTATCAATACCAGCACGCGCAAAGTCGCGGTACAAATCTGCTTCGTGGCCACCGCATTTGATGGTCATCTCCATCGCTTCTTGGCCCAAATCTACCTTGACCGGCATATCCATACCACCAGCGCGATACTCTTCGAGCACGCGAGTCAGTTTGGGCAGCTCAATCTCTGGGATCTGACCTTGATAGCGCTTTTGGTTACCAAGGCCTTTGTAAGCCATGAAGTTCTTTAATTTACGAGGTAACATAGGGGTTCCTTTTTAGTAATAGGGTCGTCAGGTGGCTATTAGGCCGCTGCTGCTACCAAGTCGGCAAAGTTGACCAGGTATGTATCGGTGATCGTCTGGTTCAGGTTAAGGTTTTCGAGGTTAGGCACTGGGGTAAAGTCATAATCAAGATATAGCTTGCCTTGCATCAAAAGCGTTTCGCTGTTTAGCTCAGTGTTGTACCAACACTTTGCACCGATTAAATAACCGAAGTTAACCATCTCCTGCAGCTTGGCATTGATGGCACGAATGATGTCACGCACAGTCGTTGGTGATAGCGGCTGATCGATAAACTGAAAACAGCCATTGATAATGGTATCGAGCAAAAACTGTGAGGTACGCACGACTGGCTCAAACATATACTCAGGCTGATCAGAGCAAGTATGACTGCCCCAAAATCTAAAGCCGTTATGCTGAATCAGGCTGGTCACGTCATTGGCATTTAAATATCCGACTTCAGTATCAGGATCTTCTAGATCCCAGGTACGTGGATATTTGATGCCACTAACAGTATCAATGGCAACGTTGGACAGCGACTTGACGAAACTATACTGGTGCGTCTTGTCTAAGTGAGCACGTAGAGCTGCGGCCACGGCGATGATAGGGGTTACTTGGGTCATGGTTCTTTCCTTAATACATAAAAATTAATTTAAAATTAGCTATCGCTCAGTCAAACGCCATACAACGCCGCCCGTACACCAACATCGTCGTAATTAGTCGTGCGCGAACCATTGAAGCTGACATCCCAGAAGCCCGAGAGCGCAAAGTTACTCCAATTGCCACCCGACATCGGGCACAGATCGTCAACGCGATTGTTATAAAAACGGTCATGACCAAATAGATCTGTGCCAGACGTACTATTAACGCCAGTAGCAATAGGAATGCCCGCGCATGAGGCTTGCCAGTCTTTACCTGTCATCGCACTTGAGAATACTTGCTGTGTACCGTTGCCCATCTTCATACCGCGAGACGTACCTGTGAGCGCACCAATACTAGCACCCAGTGACTCATAGTTTGCTGCGATACCCGCTGCACCCCATGCGTCATTAGCAAGCGTCGCGCCACTGGTTAGCGCTGACGCCTTAGCAGACGTTTTGAGCGCGTAGAATGTACCCGACAACTGGGTCACGCCTAAGCAAATCTCGTACATATTGCCGTTAAGGTCTGCTACACCGTTGCTTTGTCCGTTATGCGTAGTTTTAGCAAACGGCAACGCCGAACCCGTCTTACCTGCTTTTAGATAGCCTGTGGCTGTGTACTTAACCGTTGCATCGTTAACGTCACCCAACGCGTCGTTGTTACAACCCTTCGGATAATTAGCAACGCCCGTTGGGTCATACCATGCACAGTTATCAATACTTGTTGCTGCTTGCGCGTGTGCCATACTGAGTAATGATAAAGCCCGCTGAACAAATAGCGTTGTAACAAAAAACTCTGAACCCCGCGTCTTAACCGCATCAATCGCCCCCGCGTAAGTGTTCGCTGGTGAGCCTGTTAACGCACTAAATGGGGCATTTGAGCTAGACGATGATAAAGGGATGCCGTTTTTGATTGAGCTAGCAATACCGCCATTATTACTTGCTTGATATTTATCAACAAAAAATCCGTCTTTGATTTGTCCGCCGTCATAAAACGCTCGATGTAGCGCATACCCTGCCGCATTAGCAGCCTCTACGCTATCAAAGTCATACTTAGATTTAACATCGCACGCATTTAGACCGTATTTAGTAGCGCGTGGGCTGTCTGCACCCCCCCAACGATAATAAAACATAGGTATCCAGCACATAATAGAACCATCACTGTGTTGGTAATTACCATAATTTTCATGACCTGCCGTGGTTGTACCTTCCATCTCGCTCATGCCAAGCGGTAGTATGTCCGTAATGCCTACCCCAAATAACGCCGTGCCCTGTATACCGATATTGTTCACTGTTGCATCAACTGCTGGCGTAGCAGGTTGCACGGCTTCGCTTGCTACGCTGGTCGCATTTTCTGCATAACCATCATTATCTGTAAATACTGCCTCAACGGTGATAGCCTTGCCGACTTGTTCGGTTTTTAGAGTGTACGTTTTAGCGGTTGCGCCGGGTATAGCGACATTATCAGCAAGCCACTGATATGCAAAGTTAGCGGGTACGCCGTTTGGGTCTATAGCGGTAGCAGTTAGCGTTTCCCCGACCTTAGCTGTTCCTTCAATGGTAATACTAGCGTTTTCATTACCAGGGGTTTCAGGAACGGTAGGCGGGGTCTCTACTTTCCCGGCTCACCAAAAGCCCCTTCAACTAGCATCAACTCACGAGCAGCGAACGTATCGCGATACGCGGCAATATCTTCTTTGACCGTAATCAACGTGCCGTCTTCAGCTCGCGGTGATGCATACACAAAAGCGCGGCGTTTTTTGGCGATCTCAATCAGCTTACGTGTCATATCTGGCGTATCAATTTCAGGCGCGATCAAGATCTTTGGCGTCACACCAAGGCGAGATTGGCAGCTCAGTAGCGTATCTACTGTCGTCAGATCGACCGGCTCAGATACTCGCAGAACAACGACAGTCGTATTCTGGATAGATTTAATCGTGCGTAAGCATTGATGCAATAACTGGTCATCACTACCTGCGTTAGTGACATCAGTCGTGGTAATGCCGGTCAGTAGTACCGGCGTATCAAGAGGATAAGCGGTGTCATCAGCGTCCGCACTAGTACTGATAAGTGCTATCGTGCTCGTGCTGACGGACTTGATGATCGGTGTGATATTGCTACTCTCAGTAGCGGTAATACCGTGGTGGTACGTGGTTAATGCCATGATTATTCCTTTGACTTGTTGATTGATTAAATTAGCGACCTTTAGTGACGCCGCCTGATAAATTGTTGATAGTGACGTTGCCTTCTTTGATATAACCTGCGAGACCGCCTGTGGCTGAATCTAAAACTTTAAGCATGTTAGCATCTGTTTTTTGCACTTCAGCGCCATTGGCGTTAAAGTATTTGGCGATGTTGCCAGCCTTACCAGACTCACCCAAGTCACCGCCATCACCGCCTTGATTACTCACTATGTCCGATGAAGCAATGACAGTTATAAATCTAGCTCCTTCATTGTCACCTAATTTATAACCACCTACGCCATTGCTACCACCGATGCCACCCTTGTCTATAGTAGCCGGTTGTGACATAACCAAATCGCAACTAATACTTCTACTTTGACCACTGCCATTGTTTACTCTTATTTTGTGCTTTGTGCCTGTAACAGAGGTTGAAGCATAAAATACATAGCGTTTATCGGCAGATGGCGAAGTACTAGCGCCAGTGCTATCTATAGTTG
Source organism: Psychrobacter nivimaris (assembly GCF_009812035.1). GTDB lineage: Bacteria > Pseudomonadota > Gammaproteobacteria > Pseudomonadales > Moraxellaceae > Psychrobacter > Psychrobacter nivimaris. The sequence goes on from NZ_VZIZ01000013.1 coordinate 151,477, forward strand.
CATCACCACCAACCGAAGAAATGCTGGCACTATTCACAAGGATAGCGTCTAACTCTCCGGTATAACTAGCTTTAACAGGGAATCTATCATCCTGTAGATACGCTAACAAAGATGACTCATTAGGACTGTTTAATCCAAGTGGTGCGCCACCGCCTGAGCCACCGCCACCACCGTTTGTTTGATTGCTATAATTATGGTTTTCAAAATTTTCGTGTACCCACGCGCCCATACCACCACCGCCGCCGCCGCCGCCCGAAATAAGAGAGTAGTTTTCAATATGAATAGCTCGGCTTAGAGATTTGATAGCAGTACCGCCATTGCTACCATCTATAGCCACATCTTGGGCAAACGGTAAATCATACTTATACACACCAAAGATTCGAGCACTACGCCCACCATTACCACCACGGCCTAATATCCGACCATGATTTTCGATAATAGGAATTGCACCTACTGGCCAGTTGTCACCTTCAGTAATTGCTGGTTTTGTTGTATCTGGTGCAATAATGTCAACGCCTTCGTCTACGATAAATCGCACTGTCTCATTAGAGGAAGGATAGCTACCTGATTGGACTCTGTAATACTCAGCTAGATCAATACCATTGATGGTTGATTGACCAATATGCATAACAGTTTCGTGATGGCCAGCATCGTTAATAGGGACATTGATTGACAAATTAGCCGGTGCACCGACAGACAGACGTACGTGCTTTTGTGATTCTTCGGTGTTGTCATCAGATGTGGTTATGAAATTAATAACGGCTTGGCCATTCTGTAAAATAACTGTACCGCTATCTGTTTTCTCAGGCGTAGTAATGTCATTACTACTACTATTCAGAGCACCTTCTTTTACTGACCAATTAAGAATCTGGCCATCAGGAAGATTATTAGCCGTTACGGTAAAGCGGACAGTATCACCTTCATTGATTGAATTTTTATCAGCAACTACTTTCCAGACTGTTTCAATGACTTCATCTGGATTGTAGCGTTCAAACTTATGTGAAGTTTGCAGTGGATAGACGTGAGGACGCTGCGCATTGGCAAGTTCAGTCATACCTAGTTGACCTAAGATCACGCTGTGATCTTTGATAGCATCATCATTCGGATCAGTGGCCAACATAATCTTGCCGGTAATGCGCCGCCAGTAAGTAGCGATGCCTAACAGCTCATCGAACATAGGCTTAGGGTTTGTAGCCGTGTGAGTATCATACTGATAGCCAAATGGTATCAGCGTCCGCAGTAAAAACTGGAAGCGTTCATTCACCCAATCACGAGTAGCACTAACTACATTGCCGTCCATCTCAATAACGACAGTGGCCAAATTATCAGCGGTAATAGTAAATACCAGCTCCATATCACCACCAGCGCCCTCTGTCAGCGTTGGGCGATAGCCACCATGAAAGTTACCAATGTAGACAAGCTTGCCGCTGCTATCCGTGATACCAACCTCATGCAGGTTAAAGCCGCCTACGTTGGACGGTACAACTGCAGATACTTCAGCGGTCGTGTTATTGATAACTTTGACTGATGCAACTGGCAGCTTTGATGTTTGATGGACAAGCTTTGTTTGATTTAATCGTGATTCGGGCAGATATGGCTGATCATTAGCATCACCTAGGACAACGTGAGTTAGTGCAAGCTGTGAGTTCGCTTGTGCATTGGCAATAAAGGATTTGCCATGGTCAGTGAGTAATACATAATAGTTGGCCATTATTAATACCTAAGTGTTTGGAGTTGATAGATAAGTAGTATTGCCAGTCCGACAGGCCCCAGCGATAAAGAAATTCGTGGTAGTAACTACGCTTGCATCGATAGAGAATTGATCACGCGCTGACTTGACGCTATCTAGTGCGGTATAGATCTCTTGTTGCTGTTGAACGCTCACGCGACCGCTAGTTATTTTTACTGTAAAGGTATAAGGCGTGCCTTTTGGATATAGCTCATGCCATGCAAGCAAACTATGACCTATTCCTAGGTTTTCCATCGCTTGCGTCAGTGTGTTTTTAGTACCGCGCTGCGCGTTAAAAGCTCTTGCGCCTTTCACAACGTCACGCTTTTTAGCTTCTGTCCATTGACCGTCCCAATATTCGACACGGCGTGACCAAGCAAGCCACGGTAAAAAAGCTTCAGGGCAGCTATCAGCATCAATCAAACGAGCAAAGGTAACAGGTAACGCATCAATACGCTGAGTTTGAGTATCAAGCGCTTGCTCAAGCTTGGTACTGTTTTTTGGTAATAGCGCATTAGACATCACGGTACTCCACAGCACTGATCGTCACGTCGATACAGTTGGCATATTTGCCATCTGGCAAACTGATATCAGCAGTAGGTTGTAAGAGGCTGACACGTTGGACACCCGCTTGATGTAAGGCGTGATATAAACCAGATAGCGTGACGTCATAACCCAAGTAGCGTACTTGCTCGATATATTTATCAAGCTGTGCACGGGCTGCAGCAATGACCACGTCTTTGTCTGGGCCCGGATAGAGTGTCAGTTCCGCTTGTAAGCTCCAATCCTCTGGCTGACCAGCCGCAATACGCACGCTATCGGTAAAAGGCCGGCGCTCATCCGTATCAACGGCCAGTCTTACTTGTTCACGTAGTGCATCGCTAGCGATCGCATCATTATGGCTTTGAACATAGACCGTCACGCGACCAGGGGAGGCGGTAACGACACTTGCATCACGAACATCGCCATCAGCAGACAGTGCCCAAAATAAATAAGCGCCTTTACTACCTGCAGAGGCTCGTTCAGGTTCTAATTGGACACGGCGACGTAAGGCAGTATCAGATTCCATGACATCAGGGATCGGTGGGACAGCATTAGGATTACCAGGCTCAACCAATAGACGAGTCACACCAACACCAGCGGCAAGATGATCAAGGGTTGTACCAGTGGTATAAGCAAGCAGCATTGATTTCGCTGTCTGGTTAATATGATTGGTCTTAGACATCAGACGATAAGCAAACAGCTCAAGGATCTTGGTCAATGGCTCGCTTTCAAGCGTTAATGCAGCGGCAAGTTGTGGATCTTTGGCTGTCAATTCAGCTTTAAGGTCGGCAAGCTCTGCTTCAAAATCTAAAGGCGTTAAAATATCAGGGGCAGGTAGGCCAGATAGATCAATACGGCTCATAGCGCACCGCCTAATGACAGATAAGTACGTTCAATCTTTTTACTAATCACATAACGATATTCAATCATCAAACTGGCAACGCCTTGTGAGGCACTATCGTCAGTCATCAGCTCAATGCGAGTTGGTGTGACACGAGTTTCCCAGCGCATGAGCGCATGAATGACGGAGGCGCGAAGCTGCATAATAAAATAGGCATTAATAGGTGCGTCAATTAAGAACGGTAGCAATGAGCCGTAATCGCGGCGCATGACACGACTACCGATAGGCGTCATCAATATATCGCGGACGCTTTGTAAGATATGATTGGTCTGGTCAATACGCTGACCAGTACTGCGTGACATGCCTTTGACATTAATCACAGTGACGTTGTTATCTTGATTAAGCATTAACGCCCCCAGTAGTGTCTGAGCCAGACTTAACGTTTTTATGACCGTGGTCTAAATACGGTTGGTCATTAATAATTAATTTTCCGTTTTGATTGATGGTTTGACCATTTAATTTGTAATTGCTACAAGAAACCTCATAGTTATCACTAGCCACACGATAATTAGTGCAATGAACACCAATATCGATAGCAGACAATAAAATGTAACTTGAATTAATATTTGTAGTAGATTCATCGGGTAGGCTCACTGATAAGTTATGTGTAGCATGGTTGTAGGTAAATGTCGCGCCATCGTCGCAATGGATCTCAAACGTATCAGCATTGGCAGACGGCATTGGCTGATCATCATAATCAAACGATGTCGTTACCAGTCCAGTCGACAGCTCACCAGTCTCGCTAATAACGAGAACTTGCTCACCAACACACGGTGGATTCCAAATTTTGACCTTACCGATGCGAGCTGCTGAAAACTTTAGCCAGTCGGTCTCTAACCCATCTATCTGCACCCGGCAACGAGCATTAGCATGATCGACGTCTGTGACAATGCCTCGATTGATAAAACTTTGGAGCCGGCGCTCGTTTTCGATAGGGGATGTATTCATGACGTTATCGTCACTCATTGCGATTCTTGATACAAAACAAAAAAGCGTGGATTGAGTAAATACACGCAAAAAAGAGCAGGGCATCTAATCAGCGGTTAATGACTCGCGTAGTACTCGAATAATGATATGTCTGTCAGCACGAGAGATACCGATCAGCTCGCGTTTGGGGTAGGGGAACTTCTTAGAACTATCAGGACGGACAGTACTGCGTTGGCCCTCGTGATGGATGCGTGCGATCTTAGCGGCACTACCTTTAAAACCAATTTGGGCATAGCGACTGGTTGCGTTAAATTTAAGATGGCGTGCCTTGGTCAGCTCGCGAAACATGGGGTTGTTAGAAGCTTTCAGTGGATCTACAAAATCGCTACCATCAGGATCAGTTTGTGCGCGGATACGCTCTCGATTGACTGCTCGCATTTCCATAGCTAGAGTGCGATTGACTTTTTTTAACTGTTTATTATCTAGCTGACTCGCTATTGCGGTCGCCCATTCAGGTAATGCAGTGGCTAGCTCAGTTAAATCGCTCATGATTATAGGTTTGGATTATGTAAAGGTTTTGGCGGGTGTAGGATTGGACGTGGACAAGCATTAAACACGTAGTTACCAGTGTCATCAGTAGATACCTGGACAACTTCTTCTACTTTAATAGTAAAGACTACTGTGGTTGTGTGGTTGCTCAACACATAGGATTCAAATTCAATCGGTGATGGCCCATTTGGGGGGACTGGATCTTGATTCTCTTGATACCATGCCAAAATAGCGACAATGACTAAATTGGCGTCAATGCTCTCAGGGAACTCATCAACCTCGACTAGCAATTGATAGTGTTGACGGTGGCTCAATGATTGACCAGTCCATTTCAGTGAGCCCTTTTCCACGCTAATGATTAACCGGTCAGGGTTCTGGGCAAAGAACTCGACTTTATCAGTTAAAAATTGGCGTAGGCTGTCATCAAATATCATGCGGCAAGCTCTCTATCCCAGTATTTCTTGCGATCGCGCATTTTAGTATCGTACTGGTTCTTTTTATAACCAGGCCCATTGTATACTTCAGCGAATAGTGCCCAATCACCAGTGCGAATGGCATTTAATAAACGAGCATCAGTTTCTATAAATCTGACAAAAGCTTCTAACTGTTCAGGCTCACCTTTGGACAGCGTTAGCACAAAATCAACAGCTGACTTATAGCCCAGTCGTTCCCAGTGAAAGCCCATAATCTGAAACATGCCCCAACTTGCTGACTCTAAGCCTAGGTCTTTATCAATGCGACGCGCTTTCTTTAGACGGTCGTGCTCAGCAGTACCACCACTATAACCACCAGTACGAGTATTGACCACATCGGGGCTAGTACGAACATGATCAAGCGCTTTGTCACGGCCAAATTTTTTGTCTAGCAATCGATACATAATATGGCGCTCAAACAATATTTTAATACGCCATTTTTTGTCATCTTTATCGAATAAGAACCCAGCACCGTGTGACTCTACGTCACTAACAGAACGTATAGAAGACTCGTCACAACGTAAACGGCGAGCAGCGACTTTATAATCACAGTCAATCAGTGTCATCGGTTGGGTAGTGCTCATACAAGATTATCCTTTTTTGATTGATTAATAGCGCTAATGAACACGCCATAACGTGCCCAAAAGGCTCTTAATTTAAAATAAGTAGTAGCGGTTGCAGCAGCAGCAAGCATACGAAATATTGGTAGGGCCCACACACCGTCCCGACCAGTGGTCTCATCAAATGCCAAGCCGACACAGCTCAGCGCGAAAAATAAAATAGTGAGCGTAACCAGTGAGCCAAGCTCGCGATGATATTTAATGATTGTCATAGCACAAACGATGGCAATGACAATGATAGATAAAGTCGATAACGTCTCAAGAATGATCATGATTGTCCGCCTCGTTGGCTGGTTTATCTTTGAATAAAAAAGGGAAAAAATGACGCAAAGCAGACATTAGAAGGGGCCGTACATTGTCATTCACAAAGTCATAAAATGTGACAAACAATTCTCGTCCGACCATGCCATAAATGATTGCGTAGCCAGTGGCATAGTTACCACCTGTTAATAATTTTGCAGTAATTTCTGATAGCATCACTGCAAGCAATACACCCGCAGTCGCATTTTGAGATCGCATCCAAAATGGCTCGGCGCGGATCAACAAGAGACGGATGCAAGCGCCACCAGCAGCGGCCCATATAACAGGCAAAGTAATCAACAACCATTGCAGATGGTTACTCATAACATCATCGATCGTTAATACCTGAATTTGAGTTACGTCCATAATTGAATGACCTGCTTTTGTGTACGTTCGGGCGCGTCTGGCAATTGGATATCAACACCGGTAGGCAATACAAGATCGTAACCAACAAGATGCGGATTGAGATCCATAACTTGTTCAGTAACGCCGCCAGTGAAGCTGAAATAGCGTAAGCAGATCAAATCTACTGTGTCGCCTTGCAATGTCGATACAATACGCATCAGATAAGCTCAATGGTTGAATGCGGCTCATCTTTGATATCAGCAATTGCATTGCGTGCATTGCGATAGCACGTATCGATTTGCGGTGTGAGCTCTTGAGTACGGGCAGTAGCATCTTTGCCTGTGTCATAGTCACGATAGTGTTCAGTCAGTTGTGCCTTTGCTAAGTTATAGACGGCCTTTTTGAAGCTAAAACACTTGTCTGTATCATTAGTCAGGTCGTAATCTTCTAAAGTAAGAGAGCCGTGCTGGTGTAGCGCATTGGCCGTCCAAGCTTTTAACTCACGACAGACGCTATTTGCAGAATCAGTCAACGCATATTTCATTCGCGCTGGTGTTACTGTGCCGTCAAGCTTCATGGCGTCAGCGAAGTCTTTGACAGAGATATCAGGCATAAATGCAGGAGTAATTACTATGTTATCTACGACTGGATTGACAGCACTAAAACCCATAAAAACTCCATATAAATAAAATAGGGGAATACTAGGAATGATTTGTCTCATCATCCAGATGGTCGTCGCCTTGGTGCGCCTGAACTCAGACACGCATTTTTTGAGCTGTCACCTCACCAACTAGCTTTATCACCTTTTTTAGTATTCATTTGACAGTTGTAAAATAGGTTGAGGCGGTGGTCATATCTGTCATGTGCAGTATCAACTGAATGCAGTTATGAGCCGCCTCGGCTCGCGGCTACGAGTTGTTGTCGCCTACTAGTTCAGGCGAATCTGGTTGATTTGATTTTTCTAGCTTTTCAGGTTGTGGGGCAACAGGTTCTAATTGAGTCTCGGGCTGTGCATCTTTTAGCTGTTTTTCAAGGCGTTTGATAGAGCCTTTTACACCACTATTTTCGTCAAACTTTAGAGCGATTTGATATTGTTCAAGCGCAAATTCTGGCGTACTAGCTTCGGTCAACTCACCCACTTGGCGTGCCAATTTGGCATATACTTGGTCAGGCATATCAGCATGAGCGGTCATAGTCGATGCACGTAGCACTTGCGCGATTTGCTCATCGGTGATTTCATCGCTAGTCTTCAGCTTTTTAGCAGTCTCAGCAATCTCTTCAGCGACGACAGTAGCGAGCGTACGTTGATGCGCGTCTGGCATTTTTAGATCATGCTTCATCGCGTATTCAGCGATATCAAGCGCACGCCAAAACCGACCAATGTCGATATGCCATAGCATTAAGGTAGTCAAGAGATTGTCTTGATCGCCTTTACCGGCTGTTAAAGTTGCATTGATCCATTCGTCATAATGACCAACCAATTCGCGCTTCAGCTCAATTTTGGCTTGGATCGATTGCTTAGACTTTAATGCCTGCTTATCTTCACGCAATTTTAGTTGCAACATGCGATAGGCTTGATTGGGTCCCGCAGTGATATTGGTTACTTCTTTTTGTGATAGAGCCTTTTGGCGGTGTCGAGCCGCTGGGGTTGTTTTATCAGTCATGATTTCATCCTTCATTGAGTCTTTTGGCTACATTAGATTGCGAAACTGCTGTACTGGTTAGACCAGTACAACGTTTTCGATTAAGCAACCGGCTTTGTAGTCTTCAACAACATAAGCTTCGTTGTCTGACTCGTAGAATGCGACACGATCATACTCAGGCTCATCTTTATGATGGCGACGGCGGCTTTCATCTTGATAGTAGATAGACAAGTTGTCTAATGGAGTAATCAGGATGGCATCAGCTGGGAAGTTCGGAGGGGTAGACTCAATTTGCACGCCACCGACCTTATCGAGCATTAATAGGCTGTTTACTGCGATGACTTCGCTTGGCGTGTTGTTGTCGTTGACCATATTAAAGTCACGCGAATCATGCAGATCTCGACCTAAAATGACACGTAACGCACTGTCATCACGGACGATAGGATCAATCAATTGATTGCGGCAGTCCTTGACTAGAGCATCGAGGTTTTTGTAGTGTTCGGCATCCGCACCAACAGACACTTTACCTGTACCGACTTCTGATTCAGTCATGACTGATTCAGGTGCTTTGGTACGCCATTTCTCTAACCAGCCAATATTCACATCTTGCAATAGTGGGTTTGCTTCGATATCAGTATCGGCGGCGACTTCGGTGCCATTAAAGCCAATCGTAATGCGATCAAGACCTTGCTGCTTGACGACAGCATCACGGATTTTCTCTTGGAACTCAGGGACACGGGCCCAAGCGTCAAGCTTGCTATAGTTAATCGCTGTGTCAAAGTTAGTTTGTTCACAGACGTAAGTATAAATAAGACCAACTTCGCCAACGTTTTTAGGGTCGCGGCGTTTGCCACTTTTAGTATTGGTACGGCTTGCGATACCACCGCTGATACCTAGACCAAGTGCCTCACCTTTTTGATCAGTTACAGGGATGATATTAATCTTTTTCAAGAACTCGCTAGATTCTTGGATTCGCACTTCAACTTTTTGTTGGACTGATGGCACGACAGTATATTGATCAGTCGCATTGGGTACACCGTTCAGCTGTGCTTGATTTGCCAAATAGCCATTAAACTGTTGACGGGTAATAGTTTTCATATAGTGATGTCCTAATGTGTGTAGTAGTCAGTTAAGTATTGCTATTAGGTAGTATTAGCAGTCAGATTTGACGTAATCAGATGAGCCGGTTGCAGCTGGACGCTGGGTATAATTATCTTCAGGCGTATTATCAAGATTGTCTTGCACGCTCTTCAAAGACGTTTCAACTTCGTTTTGCTTTTCAGCAAAATCAGATACCGTCGTGTTTAAATGCCCAACAGAGGCGTTGATCGTGTCAATAGAACTTGCCATTGTTTGCATAACATCTTGGAAGCTTTTGATGGTTGCCGGCAGTTCAGCAAAAGCTTGTGCGGTGGCCAGCTCTTTATCTTTATCTGTTTTAGGTGTGACAGGTGCGGCAAACATCTCTTTGACAGTTGCAAAGACTGATTTTGGCTCATCTTTATATTCCCAAGCGCTTTCCGCTGTGGAAATGTAAGTGTCAGGGTTTTGTTTGCGAGCAGATAAAGGGCTTTCATCTGGATGCTGTTGGCAAAACTTCATATAGCTGGTGCCAAGCGAGGCAGGGCTATCGGTACAAGCTAAACCAACCATATAGGCTTCTTTGGTATCAGCAAATTCTGGATAGAACTCAATAGAGAAATAAACTTTTTGCTTCGACTTGGCGAGTGCGATTAGTTCAGGGGTTGGATCAACTTCTGCCAATAGATATAAATGATCATCAACTTCTTCAGTCGATAGCGATATCACATCGCCATAACAGCGAAAGTCAGAGTTTGGGAACATTGCACGGTAATGTTCTAAATTCACCCGTGCGCCGTATACTTCTGGGTTATAGCCAGCGGCCATTTGAGTAATGTGGTCACGAGTAATTTCACGGCCGTCTGTAGTTTGGCCAGCTCGTGCAACTCGAAAAGTCTTGGTAGTCATAGACGGTCCATGATGTAAATAATGAGAGTTTAGGGGTCGTAATTTCAAAGCTTTACTTTGACCTATTGCGACAGGCAAAAACAAAACAAAAAAGCGTGGATTGAGCGAATACACGCAAAACAAGCATGATATAGAGAGGCTGATAAACCAAAGTAGCGTCATACCCTTATGAGCTGCGTTAATGTCTGCCCTTATCACCCTACCGACTGGCGAAAACCCAAAAACTGTTGCCCGTGGTCTCTATTGGCAAGGTTGGAGTATCAGCGCGATTGCAGAAATGGTCAGTACGCCGCGCACGACCGTAGATGGATGGAAAAAATCAGACGGTTGGGATGAGGCAAAACCTCTAGATCGAGTGGAGTCCACGCTTGAAGCGCGTATGGTTCAGCTGATTAATAAGGACGATAAATCAGGTAAAGACTTCAAAGAGATTGATCTGCTTGGTCGTCAAGTAGAGAGAATGGCCAAGATCCATAAATATAAAGAGTCTGGCAAACAGTCGGATCTCAATCCCAATCTATCTAATCGTGGTCGCAAGCAGGGCCAAAAGAACCCTTCAAACGTCATTCAGATTGATGACATCGATAAATTCAAAGATTCATTCAGAGATTGCTTGTTTGATTATCAAAAGGTTTGGTACAGCGCAGGTCTCACTAATCGTATCCGTAACCTATTAAAATCACGCCAAATTGGTGCAACCTGGTACTTTGCGCGTGAAGCTTTTCTTGATGCCATTGAAACTGGCCGTAATCAAATATTTCTATCCGCATCCAAGGCTCAGGCGCGTGTATTTCGCGAATACATCATTGCATGGGCGATGGAAACTGCAGGGATAGAACTGACCGGTGATCCGATCACGCTAAACATAGAAGGGCCCGAAAAAGACTACAGCGCGACCTTATATTTCTTAGGCACCAATAGCCGCACTGCACAGTCGTATCACGGCAACGTATACATGGATGAATATTTCTGGATTCATAAGTTTATTGAATTTAGGAAAGTTGCATCAGGTATGGCGATGCACAAAAAATGGCGTCAGACATACATATCGACACCATCATCCAAGCAACATCAAGCATATAAATTTTGGACTGGCCAACTGTATAACCGTGGCCGTAAAGGTGACGATCGCATCGAAATAGATGTGACGCCGCATAATCTGAAGAATGGCAAAGTCTGCGGTGACAAGCAGTGGCGTCAAATCGTCAATGTGTATGACGCGATGAAAGGCGGTTGTGATCTATTTGATATTGATGACTTGCGGATGGAATACAGCGAGGACGAGTTTAATAACTTGCTGATGTGTGAGTTTATTGATGACACGTTATCCGCTTTCAGTGTCAGCGAACTACAGTCATGCATGGTCGATACGTTAGAGATATGGGATGACTGGAAGCCTTATACGCCAAGGCCACTTGGTAATCAGCCAGTATGGCTTGGCTATGATCCGTCATTGAGCCGTGATAGCGCTGGACTTGTGATATTAGCAGCACCAAGTACACCAAACGGCATGATACGCGGTATAGAGCGTTTGCAGTTTAAAAACCCAGATTTCGAAGCACAAGCAAACGTCATCAGAGAGATGACAGAAAAATATAACGTTGAATATATAGCGATTGATGTGACCGGCCTTGGCATTGGTGTTTATCAGTCAGTGATTAAGTTTTATCCGCAAGCTGTCAAGCTGCATTACAGCCCAGAGTTGAAGCAGCAATTTGTCCTAAAGACAAAGGACGTTATCAAAAAAGGCCGCTTAACTTTTGACCACGAATGGACGGATGTAGTAGGCGCGTTTACTTCGATACACAAAACAATCACTAGCAGCGAAAAAGCGGTCACTTATAAAGCCGATCGCAATGAAGATACTGGCCATGCGGATCTAGCATGGGCATTAATGCACGCACTACATAGAGAGCCTTTGGCAATTGCTCAAGGTGAAGACGAATCCGCACTGGAGATATTTGAATGAATGAAACAGAAAATCATGCAGTGGTAGAAATGCCGGGCATGGAGGCTTTTACCTTCGGCGATCCCATCCCAGTGATGGAACAATGGCAAACTTTGTACTGGGGCGAATGTCATAATCATCAACTATGGTATGCGCCGCCATATGATCCAGATGCTTTGTCTAAGACGATGAGAGCATCACCACATCATAGTAGTGCTATCTTTGTGAAGCGCAATATCTTGGCCAGTACTTTTATACCGCATCCGTTATTATCCCATCGTGATTTTAGCCGCTTAGTCTTGGACTATATGACGTTTGGCAATGCCTACATTGAACGCGTTACCTCACGCTCCAAAAAAACCATGAAGCTGAATGTTCCACTCGCTAAGTACATGCGCGTCGGTGTTGACGCTCAAAGCTACTACTTTGCAACGCACAGCTGGGCCGAACCGCATAAGTATAAAGCCGATAACATCTGTCATCTGATTGAACCAGATATCAATCAAGAAGTGTATGGTGCGCCTGAATATTTGTCCGCATTGAATGCAGCATGGCTTGATGAGTCAGCGACCTTATTCAGACGTAAGTATTATTTAAATGGCAGCCACGCTGGGTACATCTTATACATCAATGACCCAGCAACGAACAAAGAAGACATAGATGCAATCCGTAAAGCTTTGAAAGATAGCAAAGGCCCTGGTAACTTCCGCAATCTTTTTATGTATTCGCCAAACGGTAAAAAGGATGGAATCCAAATCTTACCGATCAGTGAAGTCAGTGCCAATGATGACTTCTTTAAAATCAAAGAAGCGAGTCGAATAGATATTGCAGCTGCTCATCGAGTACCACCTCAACTGATGGGAGCATCACCAACTAATGCGGCGGGCTTTGGTGATCTAATCAAAGCGGCCAGAGTTTTCGCAGTCAATGAGCTTATGCCTTTACAACAGACCATGCTACAGATTAATGATTGGCTAGGTGAAGAAGTCATCAGATTCAAAGACTACTCGCTACTCAAAGATGAAGATTAAATAACCAATTTTAAGATCAATATATCCGCTCTAAATCGAGCGGATTTTTTTGGCTTTCAAAAAACGCAATCGAAGCCCCGCCTCGCCCACGATAAAAAAACATGGTTTTCGACGACCATGACGATCATGGCGGTGGCTTTGCCGTAACTAGGGAAAGGGCAGATAACCAGCTGTTTGAAATGACGAGATATGACGGATATTTATACTCAATCCCACGCTAAAATATCTGGGATGTAGAAGTTAAGGCGCTGTACGTGAATAAAAACAAGGTTTGCGGGTGATAGGTCAGTTCTGTGCAATCCCACGATCTATCCCATCGTGGGATTAGACTCAAATTGCAGACATAAAAAAACCTGCTCGAAAGCAGGTCTAGTATAGGTTTGAGAACTTTTATCACTATCCGAAAATGGTGGGGCTGGAGAGACTCGAACTCTCACACCTTGCGGCGCCAGAACCTAAATCTGGTGCGTCTACCAATTCCGCCACAGCCCCATTTTCGTTACTCTATCATCAAAAGCGATTAAACTCAAACGCTATCTAGACAGTTAACTGATTCGGTAGTGCGTCTCAGTGGTTGGCTATTATATAGAGTTTTAATTGTTTGGCAACCCCTATTTGCAATTATTTTTAATTATTTATCATTTATTTTTGATATTAATTTTAAGTAGTTGATATTAATAATAATTTATTATCGTTTTTTATTCTTTAGTTGGTACTCTCGGGGCAGAAATATCCAATTGTTGTAATTTGCGTGTCAGAGTATTGCGTCCCCAACCAAGTAAGCTCGCTGCCTCTATCTTTTTGCCGCCACTATGATTGAGTGCTGCTGTTAATAAAACACGCTCAAACTCAGGGGTTGCTGTTTGCAGAATATCAGTTTCACCCGTGCTTAACGACTGCTCAGCCCAATCAGCCAATGCTTGTTGCCAACTCTGGTTTTTAGGCAAAGGGCTACTTCGCTCATTTTGATGACTGTTTAACGCACTACTATTTAATACATTGCCACTTTGTACCAAGTTCTCTTGAGCGTCTTCCTGTGATGCGCTATGCTCTTCATAAAGCACCGTATTAGGTGAGATGTTTTCAAGTAGCTCTGGTGGCAGATCTGTCGCCATCACAGTATCACCAGTAGCCATAACCGTGAGCCACAAACAGACGTTTTCTAATTGACGCACGTTACCACGCCAGTCAAACGTCTGCATAATTTGCAATGCGGCAGGATGTAGATGCTTTGGAGAGGTGTTCATTTGCTCTGCAGCAGACTGCATAAAGTAGAGGGCTAATGCAGGAATATCTTCAGGGCGTGTACGTAGTGGTGGTAGGGGTAAACGAATGACATTGAGGCGATAAAATAAGTCTTCGCGGAATCGGCTTTGTTTTACCAGCTCTTCTAAGTTTTGGTGGGTGGCTGCGATGATACGCACGTCGACCTTGATTGGCTGCTGACCACCAACACGATAAAACTCACCATTGGCCAGTACTCGTAACAGCCGTGTCTGAGTGCTAAAAGGCATGTCACCGATTTCATCTAAGAATAAAGTACCACCGTCTGCCTGCTCAAAACGGCCTTGACGCATCGTTGTTGCACCAGTGAACGCGCCTTTTTCGTGACCGAATAGCTCAGACTCGATCAAGTCATGCGGTATGGCTGCCATATTAAGTGCAATAAATGGTTGCTGTTTACGCGGGGAGTGCTGATGTAGAGCACTGGCCACCAACTCCTTACCTGTTCCAGACTCACCAGTGATTAAGACGGAAATGGGGGATTGAGCCAGTCTGCCAATAGCACGAAACACCGTTTGCATGGCTGGTGACTGTCCAATAATGCCGCTAGGGTTCCCGTTATCTTTGGTTACGCTGGCACCTTTGTTCTTATTGTCTTTGGTTGTCTTACTAGCAGGTGTTGCTTTAGGTTTTATCAAGTTTTCAGTGGAAATATCAGATGTTGTATTGGTATTGGATTCATCTGAAAGGGGGACAGAAGTTGTTTCTAAATTGGGCTGATAATTGATGGCTTTATAAATCGTTGCAACCGCGTCATCTAAATCAAAAGGCTTGGGTAGGTATTCAAAAGCACCAGTCTGATAGCTATTGATAGCAGAGGTCAGGTCTGAGTGTGCCGTCATAATTACGATTGGCATTTTAGGAAAGTGCTGATGGACCCAGTCGCTAAAAGACAATCCATCCATCATTGGCATACGAATATCGGTCAGTATGACGTCTGGTAATTGCTCGGCTGACTCTTGCTGTTTTAACACATCATTAAGGCGAGTCCATGCTGCTTGTGCTTGAGTAAAACTGATAACGGTCAATCCAGCATCTTCAAACGTGTCTGCCAACACCATACGTAGAGCTGCATCGTCATCGATTAACCACAATGTGGCAGGGTGGTCGCTGGGTGCATTATTCACAGTTACTATTTGTGATTGTGGTGATTGATCATCGCTTTTAGGTTGGAGGTCGTCGCTATATTCAGTCATGTATTGGGCCTAATCAGCAATTATTGATGGTAAGTTAGGGATTGGGAGTTAGCGTTATGAAACTTAGCAGCCTTTAATTCATAAATTCATAATTTTTTTTATGTCTCAGTGATGGGTTGAGTAAATGGTAGATATAGCGTAAATCGGGTTTGCCTATCTTCTTGTTCTTTTGTCGAGCTCACATCAATCATACCATGATGATGACTGATAATATCTTGGACGATGGATAATCCAAGACCTGTACCAGCTGCACGGCTAGTGACCATTGGGAAAAATATCTGACCAATCAGGGCTGGATCAATACCTGAGCCATTATCAGTAATAGTAACTTGCATCACTTGCTTGTGCTGCTGTCCGACGATTGTATGCTGAAAAGCAACCCGCGTTTGAATATTCAATGTCGGTTGATAATTAGAATTGCGCTCAGTTTGCATGGTAACTTGTTGTAATTCTTGAGACTCTGAGATTTTATTCTGCTGTAGTGTTTGTTCGAACTCAGTCATCGACTCACAAGCATTATTAATAAGGTTTAAAAACACTTGAATCAGCTGATCTTTGTCAGCGCACAACTCTGGCAATGATAAATCATAATCACGCTGTAACACTACCTGTGGATACTGATTGGTCACTAAGGTTAAAACATGCTCTAGAGGCTCATGGATATTGAGCGTTTGCCAGTTTGGTAGTTGATTGGAACCCAGAAGCTGGCCGATAAGATGGGTTAATCGATCAGTCTCTGAAATAATAATGTCCGTATAGTTACGCAGCTTTTGATTCATTTTTTGCAAATCATGCTGAGTGTCAGCGTTGGTAGTTGTCAAAACATTATCAGCGCTAGAGGTGCTAGTAGTAGATGCGTCGCTGAATTTAATAAACTGCCGTTGCAACAGCTGGGCTGCCCCGCGAATACCAGCAAGAGGGTTTTTTATTTCGTGTGCCACCGAGCGTAGCATATGACGGGCAACTGTATATTGCTGCTGTTGACGCTGCTCCTCAGAAATACGACTTTGACGATCTTTACCCCACATCTCGATAATAAAATAAGGCTGCTGTTCATAGATGACTGGCGTGACGCTATAGTCGACTGACAATGATAAATTACCATTTAGTGGTGTTTTTATGATGTGGTCATGATCGATAAAAGGCTGCTGATAGTTCTGTGCTTGCACAAAGCGCTCGGTCAACGAGTAAGCTGGCTCGCTCGAAGGCTCGTTTTCATTTGTATCATTACTATCATTATCTATAGATAAAGTATCTTTAGTCTTTAACTCATCAGGTGCTAGCAGGGTTAAGATGGATTGATTGATTAGTCTGCCACTACTAATGGCAAGTAGCTGCTCGGCTTGAGCATTCAACCGTGTGATTGATAGCTCATCGTTGACCCATAAAATAGCGGTGAATAAATGCTGAGATATAAATGCGAGGTCAGGGGTTGTTTTGGCGGTTATAAAATCAGCGTTCATCGGTAGGGCCCAAAAAAGTCAGATGCTTGAGATAATATTTAACCACAAATCAAGACTATAGAGCGGCAAAACTGGTGATTTTTGCAAAAAAAACGTACAATGCGCTCAGCCAATTTATCTCTAGCAAGGTCAGCCATGTCCAAAACTTCTACCGAGTCAGTGAATACGACAGCAACAGCTCCTCTATCTGCCGTAAAAGACACTGCCACTATCTTCAATCCTGCCGCGCCTACCATAGTACAAGCGCAGAGTCAGGCAGATGTCAGTCAAACAGATACTAAACAACCTTACCATCATAAAGCCAACCACAATCAGAACCGTAGTGTCGGCCAAAGCAGCGATGCTACTTCAGCCTCGACTGCAAATGCGACTGCTACGATGCCAGTTAGTGCAGCGCCAAAGATTGGTTTTGTGTCACTAGGTTGTCCAAAAGCATTGGTAGATAGTGAGCGTATTATCACTGAGCTAAGCCGTGATGGCTATCAAGTAGCCAGTGATTATGACGGTGCCGACTTGGTCGTGGTAAACACTTGCGGCTTTATTGAATCAGCGGTACAAGAGTCACTTGATGCGATCGGCGAGGCCATTAGCAAAAACGGTAAAGTGATTGTCACTGGTTGCTTAGGTAAAGAGGCGGACAAAATCCGTGAGATGCATCCAGCTGTACTAGCAGTGACGGGCGCACATGCCTATGATGAAGTGATTACGGCAGTAGCGCAGCATGTGCCTAAGCCAAATCGCAGTCAGGACGCCAACTATGATCCAAAAATAGATTTGATTAATGAAGCGGGTATCAAACTGACCCCAAGCCATTATGCCTATCTAAAAATATCAGAAGGCTGTAATCACCGTTGTACGTTCTGCATTATTCCAAGCTTGCGCGGTGATTTGGTATCGCGCCCGATTGATAATGTGATGAATGAAGCGCTAGCGCTCAAAAAAGCTGGCGTGAAAGAATTACTTATCATCTCGCAAGATACCTCGGCATATGGTCTTGACCTAAAGTATAAAACTAGCTTTTGGAATGGTATGCCGCTCAAGTCTAAGTTTTATGACTTATGCCAAGCATTGAACGATTTGGGCATTTGGGTTCGCTTGCATTATGTCTATCCGTATCCACACGTAGACAAAGTCGTTGAGCTAATGGGTGAGAAGAAACTGCTTCCTTATCTAGACATTCCGTTCCAGCATGCCAGCCATCGCATCCTAAAAGCGATGAAACGTCCTGCGCATAGCGAAAACACCTTGACCCGTATCAAAGCGTGGCGTGATATCTGTCCTGATATCGTGATTCGTTCGACCTTTGTGGTTGGCTTCCCTGGCGAGACAGAAGAAGATTTTCAGTGCTTGCTTGATTGGCTAGTTGAAGCACGTCTCGATCGCGTGGGCGCATTTACTTATTCAGAAGTAGAAGGCGCAGTGGCCAACGACTTGCCTGATCATGTGCCTGAAGACGTCAAGCAGTCTCGCTATGAGCGACTAATGGCGCTACAGCAAGATATTTCAGCGCAAAAGCTACAAGAAAAAGTCGGCAAGACTTTAACGGTATTGGTTGATGAAATTGATAGCGATGAAAATATTGCTATTTGCCGTAGCTATGCTGATGCACCTGAAATTGATGGTCATGTCTATGTTGATGACATCAACGCTCAAGTCAAAGTAGGGCAGTTCTTAACAGTGACTATCGATGACGCTAGCGAATACGATCTGTTCGCCAGTTATCAAGGCTAGATATCCAATAAGATATGCGAGTGAAAATTGCCCAATGGCGGGCAGTTTTTGCTACAATTAGCGCAATTTAGCCTTTTTAATACGCTTAGCTGTAAGTGTAGCGTTGTGGGCAAACTCGATTTGTATTTTACCGATAATTTTCTTTATAATTTCATGATAACAAGGTGACCTCATGTCTGACAAAAACCCGCGTTACGCTCGTATCTTGCTGAAACTCTCCGGTGAAGCCTTAGCTGGTAGTAAAGACATGGGTATTGATACCGAAGTGCTTGATAAAATGAGCTTGTCTATCGCTCACTTGCGTGGACTTGGTGTCCAAGTTGGTATCGTGGTCGGTGGTGGTAACTTATATCGCGGTGCGCAGTTACAAAAAGAAGGCCTGGTTGGTCGTGTTACTGGTGATCAGATGGGCATGCTAGCGACCGTTATGAACGGACTGGCGATGCGTGATGCGCTTGAGCGTCGCAACATCAAAACGCGCTTGATGTCAGCGTTACCGATTGGTGAAGTCACCGAAAGCTATAGCAGTCGTAATGCGATTCGTTATCTTAAAAACGGCGAAGTTTGTATCTTTGTGGCAGGTACGGGTAACCCATTCTTTACCACTGACACTGCTGCATGTTTGCGCGGTATCGAAATCGAAGCTGGTTTGATTTTAAAAGCGACTAAGGTCGATGGCGTTTATGACAAAGACCCAAGCCTACATGATGATGCAGTCAAATATGACGGTTTGACTTTTGATGAGGTACTAGAGCAAAAGCTAGGCGTCATGGATTTAACGGCTATCGCATTGTGCCGTGAGCATAACGTACCGCTACAAGTGTTTGATATGACAAAGCCTAATGCATTATTGAATGTCATTATGGGTGAAAATGAAGGCACACGAGTTTTTCATTAATTAATGCGATACTGGCAACTAACGCCAGTAAATAGCTAACGATTAGCAACACATAATTAATATCCCAATAGCAAATAAAAAATTTGTCGGTAACGATAAATAAGGATACACAATGATTAAAGAGATTAAGCAAGACGGCGAAGCACGCATGCAAAAAACGTTGGAAGCGCTTGAAAGCACTTTCAGTAAAGTTCGTACTGGCCGTGCGCATCCAGGTATGTTGTCAGGTGTGATGGTCAGCTACTACGGTTCTGATACACCATTGAACCAAGTAGCAAGCGTGAACGTTGAAGATTCACGTACCTTACTGGTTCAACCATTTGACCGTACGATGGTGCAAGCAGTAGACAAGGCTATTCGTGAAGCAGATTTGGGTCTAAACCCAATGTCTGCTGATGTGATTCGTGTGCCAATGCCAGCATTGACAGAAGATACCCGTCGCGATATGCAAAAGCTTGCACGTGGTGAAGCTGAGAGCAGCCGTGTTTCTATTCGTAATATTCGCCGTGACATGATGAATGACATCAAGGACTTGGCAAAAGAAAAAGAAATCTCAGAAGATGATGAGCGCCGCGCTAGTGATGATATTCAAAAAATCACTGACAAGTATATCGAAACAATCGATGCTCGCTTGAGTAAGAAAGAAAGCGATTTGATGGAAGTTTAATACTGATATACTTGCTATTTGTAGCAAGAATCAGTTCGGTGGATTATCTGTAATTGAGCAGCCAATACTTTGTAGCTATTGGCTGTTTATTATTGTGTAGACTGATATAGTCAATCCTTTATAAAAGAGCTACAGTGTTAACCTCGCTTAAAGTATCACAGTTACATCTGCACTCGGTTGTCCTGTCTCTCTTTTAAACTGAATCAACTGTATGAAGCCATATCTAAAGCAAGCCAAAGGTGTGGTTGATTGAACTGGATCCATCGCATTCTGAGCACTAAAAACTAACAACGCAATTGTGATAAGTTAGTGAATTATATAAATGGCGCTTTTTAATCGCTGTTGCACACGTTATTATTATTTTACCTCAACAATAAGCAAGTTCGCCTATGTCCACTTCAGCCGTTTTGGTGCCCGCTATTCTTCCTCGTCATATCGCCATCATTATGGATGGTAATAATCGCTATGGTAAGGCCAATGATTTGGGCCACGGTCAAGGACATGTGGCTGGCAAAGATGCACTCGATCCTATCGTTGAGTATTGTGTCAATACAGGCATTGAAGTGCTGACTGTATTTGCGTTTTCTAGCGAAAATTGGCAGAGACCGCCTAGTGAAGTGGCACTGTTGATGCAGCTGCTCACATCGACGATCCATGAGCAAATGCCGCGCATGAATGAGTATCGTATTCGCTTGCGTTTCATTGGTGATCGCAGCCAGCTTAGTGAGTCATTGCAAACGCTAATGGCTGACGCAGAAGAAAAAACGGCGAAGTTTGATGCGATGACGCTAGTGATTGCGATTAGTTACGGTGGGCAGTGGGATATTGCAAATGCAGCACAACAGCTGGCTCAGCAAGTGCAAGCTGGCGAATTAAAAGCTGAAGATGTCAGCGAAGAGTTGTTAGGTAACTACGTACAATTAGCCGATACCCCAGCAGTAGATATGCTGGTGCGTACGGGCGGCGAGTATCGTATTTCTAATTTCTTATTGTGGCAATCTGCTTATGCTGAGCTGTTTTTCACTCCTACATTATGGCCAAATTTTGCAGCAGAAGAGCTAGCTTCGATGATCGCAGAGTTTGCTAAACGTCAACGTCGCTTTGGCAAAACCAGCGAGCAGGTAGTGATAGAGCAGCAAGGTCACTGAGCAGTGAGCTGATAGATAAGTTTAGTCGGCTCAGTTCAGTTAGTATTGTATAACTGGTCAATAGGGTTGGTTTATGCAATGATAAACGGCTTGAATGAGCATTGAATGCTATCACTAGGCCATCGTTAGTTAGCTGCTATAATGCATTTTTTGACCATCTGTTCTTCATTATTATAAGGCTCGATAAGTATGTGGCAACGAATTAAGACGGCAATTGTTCTCGTTATTATCGTTGGTATTGCAATGTTTGCGAGCCAAACGCCTATTTTATTTGCACCACTGTTGGCCATTGGGGTCATTATCGCCGCTCATGAGTGGGCTAAATTGATGCCTAAATGGCGCCAGCCTGTGGTATTCGTTCTATTGATTTTAGCGCTTACTATATTCTCACTGATGTTCAAGGTAACTTGGTTGTTTTGGTGGGTGGCGTCACTCATTATATGGCTGATGGCGCTGTCTTGGGTTCGAGTCTTCCCAACACAGACGAGATGGTACGGCAACCAATTAGCAATGATGGGCGCGGTTATTTTGACGGCATCTATTACGGCGATGTTCTATCTCTGGCAGTTATCTGCGTGGTGGCTGCTGTATGTGTTCTTATTAGTATGGTGTGCAGATAGTGGCGCATATTTCGTTGGACGCAAACTTGGTCGCCGAAAAATGGCACCCAATGTCTCACCCAATAAGAGCATGGAAGGGTTGGCTGGTGGCCTCGTCACAGGGCTGTTAGTTGTGGTAGCCATTAGCGTCTTTAAATTACAGCTGACCGGTGTACCGTTAATCGCATTTGTAGCGTTATCGGCCATCACTATTCTTGCCTCTGTACTTGGGGACTTGTTCGAGTCGATGCTCAAGCGCCGTGCGGATGTAAAAGATTCAGGCACTATCTTGCCAGGTCACGGTGGTATCCTTGATCGTATCGATTCGCTGCTGTCTGCTACACCGATATTTGCCCTTGGCTTTTGGGCGATACAGCAGTTTGGTTTGATAGTGGTGTAAGGTTTATAGTTAATAGACGATATTCTATTTTTATTATTTTTAAGTATCATGGGCATTGATGGTTATGACGCAACGCATCGCCGTACTAGGCGCGACAGGCTCGATTGGCGATAGCACCTTAGCAATATTGGCGGCGCAACCGCACACTTACGAAGTCTATGCTTTGTCAGGCTATCATCGCTTAGATAAGCTATTTGCACTCTGTCAGCAGTTTTTGCCGAAACGCGTCAGTGTGCCGACGTCAGCCGTAGATGATTTTGCTCACAGGCTTAAAGCCGCGGGGATTGATAGTGAGGTCGTAGGGGGTGAGGCAGGATTGGTAGATATTGCCACTGACTCACAGACTGATACGGTTGTAGCGGCGATTGTAGGGGCGGCAGGGTTGCCGTCTACATTAGCAGCAGCCCGTGCAGGTAAGCGTATCTTATTGGCCAACAAAGAAGCCTTAGTCATGGCAGGTAAGGTCATGATTGATGCGGTCAAGAAGCATAAAGCCACTTTGCTACCGCTGGACTCTGAACACAATGCCATTTTTCAATGCTTGCCACTTGCTATTCAACAAGACAATACGCAAATCCATCAGTCAAATCATGGTGTTCGTAAACTATGGTTGACAGCCTCTGGCGGGCCATTTTTGCAGCAGTCGTTTGAGCAAATGCAGCAGGCAAGCGTCGCAGAAGCGGTCAAACACCCGAATTGGTCAATGGGTCAAAAGATATCTGTCGATTCGGCGACGATGATGAATAAGGGGCTTGAGCTGATAGAAGCCTGTCACTTATTTGATTTGCCTGAAGATAAGATAAATGTGGTCATTCATCCACAAAGTATCATTCACTCAATGGTAGAATATAGCGATGGCAGCTTTTTGGCGCAGCTGGGTAGTCCAGACATGAAAACGCCCATTGCGCACGCGCTTAGCTACCCTGATCGGATTGATAGTGGCTCGCAGCCGTTAGACTTATTTGCACTTAGTGGTTTAGAGTTTATTGAGCCTGACTTGCAAAAATTTGCCTGTTTGCGTTTGGCTCGCCAAGCTATGCAAGCCGGAACACAAGCCACAATTGTGCTTAATGCGGCAAACGAAATTGCAGTAGCGGCGTTCCTCGATGGGAAAATTCGTTTGACTGATATTGCTAATATTAACGAACAGGCCTTAAATGGCATACAGCTGCCCCCATTAAACGAAACTGCTGACATAGAAGACATATTGGCAATCGATAAGATTGCACGCCATCTGACTGATAAGTTGGTAGCAAAGCTGACATAATCGTAGCAAGCGTCTCTTAGCTGATACATGATATTGATAAACGATATTAGCGAAGATGTTGATGAAAATGCTGAGAGACAATACTGAGAAAAAATCATGACGTTTTTACTAACACTTCTTGCCGCTATATTTGTCTTAGGCCCGCTTATTGCCTTACACGAGTGGGGACATTATATTGTGGCGCGGCTTTGCGGTGTCAAAGTGCTAACGTACTCTATCGGTTTTGGTCCTAAAGTTTTTGGTTGGACCAGTAAAAAGAGCGGCATCGACTATCGTATCTCAGCATTGCCACTCGGCGGCTATGTAAAGATGCTGGATGAGCGTGAAGGTAATGTCGCAAAAGATGAGCAGCATCTTGCGTTTAATCGGCAGCATCCGCTAAAGAAAATTGCTATCGTTGCAGCTGGCCCTATCATGAATTTTGTCATCGCTATCGCGCTATTTTGGGTGCTATTTATGACACCATCTGAGCAGTTGGCGACTAAGATTGGACAGGTACTACCAGATACGCCTGCTGCGATGGCACAGCTGCCAGTCGGTGATAAGATTGTTGCGATTGATGGGCACGATGTGCAGACATGGGAAGGTATTAACTATCGCCTTGCAGGACGTATGGGTGAGACGGATAATGTCAGCATTACCTTGCAGTCAGATGCCCAAACCGGTCAGTCGACTAAAACCTATCAAGCCCCCGTCACGCAGTTTATGCAAGGTGAAGCTCAAGGCAAAGACGCACTGACCAGCTTTGGTATGTTGCCATGGCAGCCGCAGATTGCGCCGATTGTAGGTGGTTTGGCTCCCGATGGTGCCGCTAGCCGCCAAGGTCTAAAGGTTGGTGACCGCATTACTGCTATTAATAATGAGTCAATCGAAGATTGGATTACTGCGACGCGTATCATTCGTGATAATCCTGAAACGCTGTTGAACTTTACGGTGTTGCGTGATGACAAGCCTGTACAGTTGCAAATTATGCCCCAAGGCAAAAAAGACAACTTGGGTAATGATTACGGACAGATTGGTGCGATGGTGGATCAGACTGAGATTGTGATTCCTGATGATTACAAGACTACCGTGGTCTATGGCCCTAGTGAGTCGTTAGTTAAGTCGTTTGAAAAGACTGAGCAGCTCGCAGTAATGACCGTAAGTTCGATGGGAAAAATGCTGTCAGGTATGATTGGTTTAGACAATCTATCAGGGCCAATTACCATTGCCAAAGTCGCCAAGCAAAGCTTTGATATCAGTTGGCAGATGGTATTATCGACAGCGGCGCTTATTAGCTTAAGTCTTGCCGTCTTAAACCTTTTGCCGATTCCGGTATTGGATGGTGGACATATTGTCTATCATTTTATTGAGCTGATTCGCGGTAAGCCACTGTCTGAAGGTGTGCAAATGGTCGGTCTAAATATCGGTTTACTCTTACTGGCAGGTTTCATGGTGTTAGCAATTGGTAATGACATCAGCCGGCTATTTTAGTCAGCTGATGAGCAATATGGCTGATAAAGCACGATATACTAATGGTTTTACGCCTATTATAGGCTGATTATTGTTATGATGTGCATGCTACTCTGTGTCGCAGCCTCTGTACTAATCGTAATTTTTAGTTTATTTTGTGATGCAATTTATATAAAGTGTTCTGAGTTACCCTTGCATGGGTTTATAACCTTATGCGCACGGGTTAGACAATACGTGCCTTTTAACTTAACTTAAGCAATTTTTTTATTGACGGATAGTGTTTATGCGTACGCCTTTAATTATGAGCGCGGCTGGGTTGCCGTTAGTTGTAGCGATGATGAGTATGCCAGTACAGGCTGCAGAATTTGTAGTAACTGACATCGGTTTTAATGGCTTACAACGCCTAACCCCTGATAGCCTCTATCCGGTCTTACCTGTTACGGTAGGCGATACGGTGAATGATAGTAGCTTAGCTGCCAGTATTAAGGCGCTATATGCAACTGAGAACTTTGCTGATATTCAAAGCCGTGTCGAAGGTGGCAAGCTAAGATTTGACGTCATTGAGCGTCCAACGATCGCTGAAGTAACCTTTGAAGGTAACAAGCTCATTCCAAAAGAAGGGCTTGAGCAGGGATTGAAGAATGCTGGCCTTTCTGCTGGTGACGTGCTCAAGCAGTCTACTTTGCAAGGTGTGGCCAATGAGCTACAACAGCAATATATTAGCCAAGGCTACTACAATAGTAATATCGAAGTAGATCAAACGGTACTTGATGGTAACCGCGTGAAACTTGACGTGCGCTTTGTAGAAGGCAAGCCTGCTAAAGTTGTCGATATCAATATCATTGGTAACAAGCACTTTAGTGATGAAGAGATTAAAGACGTTTTCGCGGTAAAAGAATCTTCATGGACGCGTCTATTATCTAAGTCAGATCGCTACGCCAAAGAAAAACTAGGCGCAAGTTTAGAGAACCTAAAAGCGCTGTACCAGAACGATGGTTATGTGCGCTTTAACGTTGACAACGCCATACTCAATATTAGTGAAGATAAAAAAAGCGTCTTTATTGAAATCAGCTTAACCGAAGGCGACCAATACCAGTTTGGGGATATTAGCTTTTTGGGCGATCCCAAATTCGATGTCAATGATCTAAGCGAGCTTGTGACCTTTAATGCTGATGAGCAGTACTCGCAAGCTAAGCTTGATGCAACAACTGCTGCGCTCAAAAGACGCTATGGTAACGAAGGCTATTATCTAGCTCAAATCAGACCAGTACCACGTATCAATGACGATACTAAAATGGTCGATGTCGATTACTATATCGACCCTGCGCGTCCTATCTACGTTCGCCGTATTAACTTTACGGGTAATATCAAAACGCAAGACGAAGTATTACGTCGTGAAATGCGTCAGTTAGAAGGTACGCTGTCATCTAATGATAAAATTCAGCTGTCACGCACGCGTTTGATGCGTACTGGCTTCTTTAAAAATGTCACTGTCGATGTTAAGCCAGTACCTAACCAACCGGATCAAGTCGATGTGAACTATACCGTTGAAGAACAACCCTCAGGTAGCTCAACGATTGCCGCTGGTTACTCTCAAAGTGGCGGGGTAACTTTCCAATTGGATCTGACTCAAAATAACTTCATGGGTACCGGTAACCGTGTAAAGGCTGCGCTTTCTCGTTCAGAAACACGCGACTCTTATAGCCTAGGTTATACCGATCCGTACTTTACAGAAAACGGTGTCTCTCAAGGCATCAGCGGTTATTATCGCAAAACCAAATATGATGACGACAACGTTAGTAACTATGTGACCGATTCATATGGTGCGACGCTGAATTATAGTTATCCTATTGATGAAACCAAACGTCTGAGTGCGGGTCTGAATGTGGACAACACAAAGGTTCGTGGTGGTCGTTATCTGGGTATATCTAATGTTCAAGAAATTCTAGACGAGGGCGGTACGAAAACGCCTGAAGTTGATACTGATGGTGTTGCCACTTTCAAGAATGACTATCAGACTTACAATCTATTGTTTGGTTGGGACTACAGCACTTTAGACCGTCCAGTATTTCCTACCAAAGGGATGAGCCATGCGGTTGATGCAACCATCGGTCTTGGCGATGCCAACTACCAAAAGCTAACTTATAGCGGCAATATATATTACCCTATTTATAAAGATGTGATCGCACGTGGTTATACCAAGCTTGGCTATGGTAATGATTTGCCATTCTATGAAAACTTCTATGCTGGTGGTTATGGTTCGGTTCGTGGTTATAAATCATCTACTCTGGGACCTAAATCACAAGTCTATTATGATGCGGTCAATGATCCAGACAACCAAACCTTTACCGCAGAAGAGGTTGGTGGTAATGCACTAGCAACGTTTGGTGCTGAACTAATTTTACCAATGCCGTTTAAAGGTGATTGGGCAGATCAAGTACGCCCAGTATTGTTTGCTGAAGGTGGTCAGGTCTTTGACACGTCTGATAAAGAAGATCGTACTTTTAATGATTCAGATGTTCCATTACTGACCCAAGATAATGACTTCCGCTACAGTGCGGGTGCTGGTATCACTTGGTATACGCCTATCGGACCTATTTCGATCAGTTATGCGGTACCTATTGGCGACAAAGAAGACGACAAGACCGAAAAAGTCCAGTTCCAAATTGGTAATACATTCTAAATTAATGACATCATTCTCATCTATTTGAGCAGTTTTAGAGATTGTCTCAAATAGACGGAAATATCATTAGAGCTTAGTAGGTCGTCAAAACGCATTGTTATTTTGGCGACCGTTTCATTTATAACCATATTTTATTAATAGTCATTATGATAACGATTGAGCAACTCATTACTCGAATTGAGCAGCGTCAGCCTATTATTAATAAGGCCGAGATTGATACTGAGCAATTGTGTCAACCATTCAGTAGCGTCGGTAGTTTGACGACAGCCAGTCAGCAGCAGTTAAGCTTTTTGGCAGATCCTCACTATATCTCTAGCTTGGCTAGCAGTGACGCAGGCGCGGTGTTGGTAACGGAAGCATATCGTGACCAAGTGCCTACCTCAGCGATAGCGCTAGTCGTCTCAAATCCATATTTGGCTTATGCCAGTGCCAGTCAGCTGTTTGCACGTCATTCTTTATCTAACGGGATTCATCCTAGTGCTGTGATTGCAGACAGTGCTGTTATTGGCGAGAAAGTTAATATCGGCCCTTTTTGCGTGATTGGTGACAATGTGCAAATAGGGGCGCGTAGCTCACTCGATGCTCATGTTGTGGTTGAGGCCAATACCAGTATCGGTACCGATTGTGTGGTTAAGTCGCAAGTCGTTGTCGGGCCTGAGTGTGTCATTGGTAATTACGTTAGATTGCATGCAGGGGTAAGCATCGGATCTGAAGGGTTCGGGTTTGCCCCGACTAAAGATCCTAGTAACACAGGTTGGGAACGCATTGCCCAGTTAGGCCGTGTCATTATTGGTGATTATGTACGAGTTGGTAGCCAGACGTGTATCGATCGTGGCGCTATCGATGATACCGTTATTGGCAATCACGTGATTATTGATAATTTGGTACAAGTTGCCCATAACGTCCGTATTGGTGACGGCACTGCTATTGCTGCTCAAACTGGCATTGCGGGTAGTACTACGATAGGTAAGCGCTGTATAATAGGCGGCGCTGTCGGTATCACAGGACATATCGAGATTACAGACGATGTCGTTTTGTCTGGCATGACCATGGTCACCAAATCCATTAAAACCGCTGGCTCATATTCATCTGGTACGGCTGCAATGCCAACTGCTAATTGGCGACGTGCTGCTGTACGTTTTCGTCAGCTAGGCAATAACTAATGCAAATACAAACAAATAATAGATATTCAAAACACAGCAAGGAAGCGTCATTATGAGCAATAACAATATAGATATCCCAACTGATGAAGACGTTAAAAGCTTGGCTGAGCAAGGTCTTACGCTACCATTGACGTATCATACGATTAAACATTACTTACCACATCGTTATCCATTTATGCTGGTAGATCGTATTGTAGCTTGTACGCCAGGTGAATGTATTACTGGTATCAAAAACGTGACTATTAATGAAGAGTTTTTTAACGGTCACTTTCCTGACGAGCCGATTATGCCAGGGGTATTGATGGTGGAGTCAATGGCGCAGGTGTCAGGAATGCTTGGTTTTATCAGTGCAGGGCTGACGGCAGAAGACGGTTACCTCTATCTATTTGCAGGTGTGGATAAAGTCCGTTTTAAACGCCGTGTGATTCCTGGTGATCAGCTTATCATTCGTGCAAAGACCGTGATGCAAAGACACGGCATCTATAAATTTGATTGTACTGTTCATGTCGAAGATGAACTGGCTGCTAGTGCGCAAATCATGATTGCACGTCAAGAGCAACAAAAACCTGCTAATACGAAGGGTGCTTAAGTTTTTAATAAGCCATACTGTACAAAGAGCGATATTGAAATCGCTCAATATAATTGCAATAAACAGCTATATGTAAATTCAACAACACAACTGGTATTAGCTTCGTTAGTAACACTGAAATAGCGATACTTTTTTATTATTTACTCGCATCAAATGATACAAGGGCCCATCTTATGAGTCAGATTCATCCTACAGCACTCATCTCACCGTCCGCGCAGATTGACGAAACTGCTATCATCGGGCCCTATTGTATCGTTGGTGATGAAGTATCAATTGGTGCGCATACGGTTTTGCATAGACATGTCGTTGTGACTAAACTGACTCGTATTGGCCAACACAATGAGTTTTATCAGTTTGCGAGTATTGGTGAAGATCCTCAAGATTTGAAATATGCAGGTGAGCGCACTTGGCTTGAAATCGGCGATCATAATACGATTCGTGAGGCCTGTAGCTTACACCGTGGTACAGCGCAAGACGGCGAGCTGACTAAAATCGGCAGTCATAATCTACTGATGGTAAATACCCATGTCGCACATGATTGTGTCATTGGCGATCACAACGTACTGGCCAACAATGTTGGTGTGGCGGGGCATGTGACTATCGGCGATCATACCATTATTGGTGGTAACTCAGGCATACATCAGTTTTGTACAGTAGATGACTATAGCTTGATTGGCGGAGCCAGCCTCATTCTAAAAGATGTGGCTGCATTTACGATGGTGTCTGGCAATCCAGCAAAGGCTCATGGACTCAATATAGAGGGTATGCGCCGTAAAGGTTGGTCAAAAGAAACCATTAATGTATTACGTCAAGCGTATCGTACGATTTTCAGGTCAGGTTTGACTACTGCACAAGCGTTGGAAGTCTTACATAGTGAGCTATTGGCTAAAGAGCCAAAAATTCAGCTACTTATTGATTCCTTACAAAATAGCAGCCGCGGTGTTGTGCGCTAAAGAAAACACAACTCGATTAATGATGAGTTTGATACTTTTAATCAGCTAAATTCTTATGGAATGAAGGCGAATTATATGAAAGCCATAACTATTTGTTATGGCTTTTTATATTTATGAGCACTTGACTTTTTTGGTCGCTTAGCAGAAACTGAGCGTTTACGATATTGTAATCAATTCTTTCTTAATGTTGCTGGGCGCTTCACATCGATGCGTTTACTAAATAGTCCAACGGTAAGGCCGACTATTTATGTTGATCAAGGAAGATTATCAGTAACGTTAATTGAAGCACGAGGACGGAAAAAAATGGCTATCAATAAACAAGAACATGCCCAATGGAGCTCAAGCTTTGGCTTCGTATTGGCAGCAGTAGGCTCAGCAGTTGGTTTAGGAAACATATGGAAATTTCCATACATGGTTGGCGAAAGCGGTGGTTCAGCTTTCGTTATTGCTTATTTGTTCTGTATCGCGCTGGTCGGTTTTCCGATATTAGTTGCTGAATGGTTAATTGGTCGACGTGGTCAAAAAAACCCAGTCAATACCTTTTCAGACGTAGCAGCGACTGAAGGTAAGTCGCGTAGCTGGGGCATCGTTGGTGCTACTGGTATCTTAGGTGGCTTCTTAATTCTATCATTCTATAGTGTGATCGGTGGTTGGGCGCTTAACTATATCACTAAAGTTGCAACAGGTAGCTTTGCTGGTCAAGACAGTGATTCTGTTGCTGCAACCTTTGATGCTATGCTTGCATCAGCTGGCACATTGACGATTTGGCATACGGTATTTATGATTTTAACCGCTGTCATCGTTGGTATTGGTGTGACAAGTGGTATCGAAAAAACAGCTAAGATTTTGATGCCATTATTGGGTGTGATTCTGTTCGTTATCGTTGGTTATAACGTGATGAACGGTGGGTTTGGTGAAGCAGTTGCTTACCTATTTACGCCAGATCTTAGCAAACTAACGGCTGATGTTATGCTTGCAGCATTAGGTCATGCATTCTTCACCCTATCAATTGGTATGGGTATCATGGTCGCTTATGGTTCGTATTTGGGCCGTGAAGTCAACTTGCTAAAAACAGCACGTACCGTTGTTATTTTGGATACGGTTATTGCGTTGGCTGCTGGTCTTGCCATCTTCCCAATCATCTTTAGCAATGGTCTAGATCCTGCATCAGGTCCTGGTCTTATCTTTGTAAGCTTGCCAATTGCTTTTGGTAGCATGGGAGCGGGTACCATCATTGGTGCATTGTTCTTCTTG
Organism: Psychrobacter nivimaris; assembly: GCF_009812035.1. GTDB lineage: Bacteria > Pseudomonadota > Gammaproteobacteria > Pseudomonadales > Moraxellaceae > Psychrobacter > Psychrobacter nivimaris. The sequence continues at coordinate 183,222 of NZ_VZIZ01000013.1, forward strand.
CTTATTACCTTTGCTGCTATCACCTCATCTATCTCGTTACTTGAGCCAACCGTTGAGTTGTTAGAAGAGCGTACGTCGATGAGTCGTACTGTATCGACCATCGTGGCAAGTACAGTAATCTGGTTGTTAGGTATTGCAGCATTGCTATCGTTCAATCTATGGTCTGACTTTACTATCATGGGTAACGGTATCTTTGATGCATTAGATAAGCTTACTAGTAAGTTCCTATTGCCTCTAACAGGTCTGGCTGCAATTGTATTTGTTGGTTGGAAAATGGATCAACGTAACATTCAGCAAGAGCTTGGTTTATCTAATGGTACATGGCAACTGTGGCAAATCGTTGCAAAATTCATCGCACCAATCGCTGTTATTGTAGTATTTGTGACGTCATTGATGGGATAGTAGTCAGAATTGACACTATTTGAATCCTTAAGTGATAAAAGCAGCACAGAAAAAGGGCTTAAGATTATTCTTAAGCCCTTTTTTATTTCAACAGATATCGTTACACGGTTGTGAATGTTAAACAGGATTAACGCAAGTTTAACTCAGGAACTGTTTGACCGCGTTTGGCATAAAACTCGCTGACAAACTCATCAAATTTATCTTGCTCGATAGCATCTCTGATACCTTGCATTAAACGTTGGTAATAGCGTAAATTGTGAATAGTGGCTAACTGAGCACCTAGCATCTCTTTACATTTATTAAGATGGTACAGATAAGCACGGCTAAAGTTTTGGCAAGTATAGCAGTCGCATTCAGGATCTAGTGGGCCTTCGTCATTGCGATACTGGCTATTACGGATACGTACCACACCAGCATTGTCTGCATCGCCCGTCACAAAGTAATGGCCGTTACGCGCGTTACGTGTTGGCATCACACAGTCGAACATATCCACGCCGCGGCGTACGCCTTCAACTAAATCCTCAGGCTTACCAACACCCATAAGATAGCGCGGCTTATCTGCTGGCATATCATCAGGCAGGTAGTCTAGGACGTCTATCATCTCTTCTTTAGGTTCGCCAACTGATAGACCGCCAATAGCATAACCATCGAAGCCGATCTCTAATAGACCTTCAAGTGATTGCTGACGCAAATCAGGATACATACTGCCTTGTACGATACCAAACAATGCGTTGGTACTGCCCAGTCTGTTGTGCTCATCAATACAGCGCTGTCCCCAACGTAATGATAGCTCTAACGACTTTTTCGCTTCGTCATGAGTGGCTGGATACGGCGTACACTCATCGAACTGCATAACGATGTCTGAGTTCAAGCTGTACTGAATTTGCATAGATTTTTCTGGTGATAGAAATACCTTAGCGCCATCGATAGGAGATTTAAAATTGACGCCTTCTTCGGTGATTTTACGCATTGCGCCGAGGCTAAATACTTGGAAACCGCCCGAATCGGTCAAGATAGGCTTGTCCCAATGCATAAACTTATGCAAGCCACCAAATTTATCAATGACTTCGGTTCCCGGACGTAACCATAGATGAAAGGTATTGCCCAAAATAATATCAGCACCGATGGCTTCGATATCACGTGGCAGCATGCCTTTGACCGTACCATAAGTACCAACAGGCATAAAAGCAGGCGTTTGCACGTCGCCATGATTGAGATGAACCGTACCACGGCGTGCACGCGTTGCACCGCTGGCCGTTTTATGTAAGACAAATTGCATATGATAACCGCTATTTAAGCTATGAAAATGGCGCTAATTATAGCATTGTTAGTGATTTTTTTGGACATGGATATTCATTCTGTCAATATAGTCAGTCAGTATGCAGCAAGATGATGGAAAGAGGTGCGTACAATTCACGATGCCCAGTAAATATACGATGGAGACGTCACCAAAACCAAATAACCCAGAAGTCGAAATCGTCGAAGTACGAGCTCAAAATTATGACATTATCAAATTCTCAGGATTTACTGGAAGTGATAAAGTAGATAAAAAGACACAAGAACTGCGAAATTGGATGCAAAGCAAACATTTAACGCCTACAGGTGAGCCAGAATTGGCACGTTACGATGAGCCATGGGCATTGCCATTTTTACGTCGTAACGAGGTAATGATTGCGTATGAGCAAAAGTAATACAAGGATACTAGGGTATATAGTCATTGTTCTTAGCCATTTAGGTTATTAACCGCACAAAAAAGACAGCACTTGCTGTCTTTTTTATCTGATATTTTGGTTATTCGATTTAGTTGTTTTGCTCACGAATGATATTCAGCATACGGCGCAATGGTTCTGCTGCGCCCCACAGTAGCTGATCACCAACGGTAAAGGCACCTAAATACTCAGGACCCATTTTAAGCTTACGTAAGCGGCCTAATGCAACTGTTAATGTACCAGTCACTGCGACTGGCGTTAAGCGATTCATAGTGGCTTCTTTGTCGTCTTCGACCAAGTCTAACCACTCGTTGCCGCTATTTTTTAGGGCGGCTTCAATCTCCTCTAGAGGGATATCTTTTTTGAGCTTGATGGTTAGACCTTGCGCATGGCAACGCATTGCCCCGACACGTACACACATACCATCGATAGGAATCGTGCTAGCTTCATCATTACCCAAGATCTTATTAGTCTCAACGCCGCCTTTCCATTCCTCTTTTGACTGCTTATTTTCTAACTGTGCATCGATATAAGGAATCAAGCTACCTGCCAGTGGTACACCAAAGTATTGTGTAGGAAAGTCTGCTGAGCGCTGAGTCTGAGCGATTTTTTTATCAATCTCAAGAATAGCACTAGCAGGGTCAGCCAATTCGTCTTGGACGGCATCACGTAACACACCCATGCCATTGATGAGCTCGCGCATGTTGTTTGCGCCAGAGCCACTAGCAGCTTGGTAAGTCATGGCGCTGACCCATTCGACCCAGCCTTTATTAAACAGCTCACCGATAGCCATCAACATTAATGATACGGTACAGTTACCGCCGATAAAGTCTTTTTTGCCATTTGCCAGTGCTTTATCAATCACACTGCGGTTAACAGGATCAAGAATGATGATGCTGTCATCTTTCATTCGCAGCGTACTTGCCGCATCAACCCAATAGCCGTTCCAACCACTATCACGTAGTGGTTGATGGACTTTTGACGTATAGTCACCACCTTGGCAAGTAATAACGACATCACAAGCAGCAAGTGATTCAATATCATGAGCGTCTTTTAGTTGGCCGGTTTCAATACCGTCGAATTTTGGTGCATCACCACCAGCATTACTGGTAGAAAAAAACACGGGTGTGATACCGTTGAAGTCGTTTTCTTCCTGCATACGTTGTATCAATACTGACCCTACCATACCGCGCCAGCCTACCAAACCTACTGTTAAATCACTCATGAAGTTCAATCCTATTTACAATTATTTGTTGCATCGTCAACCGATAACAATGCCGTGAATGGCGTGAAAAAGCAAGGCGTTTTGGCTATTATTTGGTCGTTTTCCATACACTATTAACTATGTCGACTATAACTTTAAGTTATTACTATTGAATAGATACTTGGCTATCTGACGACCTCAAAAATATAATGTTAATAAATCACGCATTACATTGAATGAGCCAACATTGTAACGTTTTATGATAGTTGTCGCATAATTGAGACTCACCAGTAGGCGAGAATCTTCTGAAATGCTAAAGTAAGTCTCAAACACAATTACTCGACGTTAGTTATTTGATGTCAGGTGAGTTACAACCACGATATTTCTTATCAAACAAAAGCTTAACCAATATACATCATCGGCTCTATCGACACTTTAATCAACGGTTAGTACCTACTTATGGATCTCTCACTATTATATTACGCCTTACAAGGTCTAGCAGGATTCATCGCCTTTGTCACAATCTGGGGCTGGTTACCGCTGGATAACTGGTGGGTGCGGGGTGTTGAGTTTCCACGTATTCAAATAATGGTGCTTGGTATTATTGCTTGGTTTGGCATGTTAGTGTTTTCCTCAGAGTGGGAATTAGGGCAGTGGATATTATTTGTTGTACTGAGCGGTACGTTAGCATTTCAGCTGAGAATGGTACTGCCATATACTAAATTGTGGAAAAAAGAAGTTCAAAAGGCAAAAGATAAGCCAGAAGGGCAAGCGCATCAAATAAAAATTATGGTATCGAACGTATTGACGCCCAATGATGAAACGCAAAAGCTGGTCGATTTGGTTAAGCAAAAACAGCCTGATATCTTAATTACATTAGAGAGTGATAAGAAATGGGAGCAAGCCTTACTCCAAGTTGAGTCTGACTATCCCTATACCGTGAAAGTGCCACTAGATAATTTATATGGTATGCACTTGTATTCTAAGCTTGAGCTGATTGATCCTGAAGTTAAGTATTTGATGATAGATGATATACCGTCTATTCATACTCAATTGCGTTTGCAAGGAGGCCGCGTCATTTGGTTATATTGCTTACATCCTATGCCGCCTAGCCCAACTGAGGCAGATAAGTCTACCACGCGTGATGCTGAGCTGCTCATGGTGGGTAAACATATAAAAGAAAACGACCAAACGGCGATACTGGCAGGTGATCTCAATGATGTTGCATGGTCAAAAACCACACGTCGTTTCCAACGTATCTCAGGATTACTAGATCCTCGTATTGGTCGACATTTTATTAATACCTTCCATGTTAAATACCCATTTCTGCGTTGGGCTCTAGACCATATCTTTCATAGTGCCTGTTTTACAGTAGTTGATATTCAGCGTATGCCATCCGTAGGATCTGATCACTTTCCTGTGATGACTACCTTGCAATATGAGCCAGAAGAGGCAAGCAATCAAGAAGGCAATGCGCCTACGGCACAAGCAGAAGATATCCAAGAAACTGATAACAAGATCGAAGAAGGCAAAAAAGAAGGCGAAAAAGTGTCAGAAGAGCACAGACAAGAGCAGCGCAGTTTTGGTTGATAAAAGAGGCTGTTTATTAGCTGTAATGACCTATGCTATCAAATCCGTAGACCTAAACTTGGGAGATTTTAATCAAGCGGCCTGACGATAATGATCAAACCACACCTGTCTTGGCGACTTCATGCCTAAACCCTTTTGAATCCTAGTCTGGTTATACTCAAGCTCAATATATTTAACAATATCGCTAATGGCTTCCATCCTTGTTTGATACTCTTGGTGATACACTAGCTCATTCTTTAACACGCCCCAGAAGCTCTCTATAGGGGCATTATCGTAACAATTGCCCTTACGGCTCATTGAACCTTTAAACTTATGATGTTCGATCAAATTGCGATAGTCATGACTGCAATACTGACTGCCTCTATCTGAATGCACGATTAAGCCTTTATTGGGCTTCTTATTCCTAATCGCCATATTTAGCGCGTTACAGACTAAATCTGCTGTCATTCGCTTATTAATGGCATAGCCGACCAGCTCTTTGGTATAAATATCTTTTACCCCTGCTAAGTACAGCCAACCCTCAGAGGTCCAGATATAAGTGATATCACTGACCCAAGCTTGGTTGGGCCGTTTGGCTTCAAAGCTTTGCTCTAATAGGTTTGGATAAATTGGTTTATTGTGATCTGAGTTAGTGGTCACTTTAAACTTCTTATGACGCTTGCATTTGATAGCATACTCTTCTTTAATACTTCTGATCATGTACTTGCTAATCTTATACCCTTGAGCCGTTATATGGGCTTGTAGACGCTCATAACCATAGCGCTCTTTTGTCTCAGTATGAGCGGCTTTAACCAGCAATAGGCAATGGTTACGATGTATTTGCTGATCACTGATACCACGAATTATCCAGTCATAGTAGCTGGATGGTTGAACCTCTAAAACAGCACACATCCGAGTAATACTAAAGAGTCGCTGATTGGCTTTGATAAAGGCGTACTTCACTAACCGTTTTTCGCAAAGTACGCCGTGGCCTTTTTTAGTATCTCACGCTCCTCTTCAGCTATCTTGAGCTTACGCTTGAGTTGTTTATTCTCTTCTATCAGCGCCATAAGCTCAGGATCATATTGTTTGGTGCCCTTAAGCTTGCCCTGATTGGCTTTATTCTGCCAGTTGGTTAGGGTCTGCATCGGTATGCCAAGCTTTCTTGCTGCGGCGCTGATATTGCCATTATGCTCAGCTATGCTTTTGACGGCTTCGGCTTTAAATTCTTCGCTGTATCGTGCTGTTTTTTTAGTCATGGTAAACTCCTTATCGAGTTGTTAGTTTACCAAGTTTTATTCTACGGTTTCTTCAGCATACCTCAGTAATGCATAAAAGTGATGTAAGCATATGCTTACGCAAAATAGAGTCTTTAGCTTCTATCGGCACCAAATCCATTGGCCTATAATACATCCATCAACACAAGGATACGCATGGATGTAGTGTTGAGACAGTATCAATAAAAGCACAGGTCAGCCCGCTGTCTTATATTGATACCGTTAAATGACTTAGGATGAGTCAGCACGGAAGAGAGATAATAACAATAACACGAAGTATTGAAACCCTGAACCAATCGCCCTAGGTTCGGGGTTTTTCTTTGTGTGGATTTTGGTTTATCAAGATGTAAACTATTTAACTTTGAGATTTTCTCATCAAAGCTTTCTGTTAAATATTTGACTGTGCAAACAAAAGAAGGGCATATGCAATGGCATATACCCTTCTTTATCTAAATCGATTCAATATTCTAGCTAACTTAATACTACTAGCTCATTCAACATATCAGCCAAGTATCTGAATATAAGCGCCAGCACGTAGCTCTTGTAACCAGTCTTCTTGAGCTTGTGGTGCTAAGCGTTGATACAATGCTTGACGTGCCATATTGCGACGATATTGCTCGCTAATATCTTGATCGCGCTTACCGTCGACTTTTAGGATATGCCAACCAAACTGTGTCTTAAATGGCGCAGAGTAGTCGCCAACAGCCGTATTCTTCATTGTGGCTTCAAATGGACCAACCATATCTTCTTCGCTAACCCAATCAAGATCACCGCCACGTCCAGCAGAACCTGGATCGTCTGAATACGTTGAGGCCAGGCTAGCAAAGTCAGCGCCGCCACGAAGCTGCTCGTATAGATCATTAATTTTTTGTTCAGCAAGCGCGTCAGTCTGTAGATCATCGACTTTGACTAGGATATGGCGAGTATGCCACTGTGGTATCAGCATCGTATTGCTGGCTTTTTTATCAGCAAGTTTGATGATGTCAATCCCTTCAGGAGTCAATAATGGCTCGCTTACAGTACCAACGTCTAGCTTGGTAATTTTGCTAGACAGCTCTGTTGGTAAAGAAGCGGCCTTGTGAAAGCCCATATCTCCACCTTGCAATGGAATCGGATAGCTTCCTTGGCTAGCAGCAACGGCTTCAGCGACATTGACATTTGGCTCAAGCAAACGCGTACGTAATGCTTGCGCGACTTTTAATGCTTCTTCACGTTGAGCGGCCGATAGGCGACTATAGTCATCTATATAAGGCACACGTACGTGAATGGTTTGATATTCGCTTTGATTCAGACGTTTGGCTTCAGGGGAGGCTAAAAATGCATCAATATCTTGCTCGCTAATACGTACTCGGCGAGTAATTTGTCGCTGCTGTAGCGCTTGGATAGATGCCTCTTCGATCAGTTTGGCGCGTAGATTGGCATAACTACCAGGTTGCGCTGCATCTAGACGTTGCTGCAATGCTGCGATGCTATTAAGGCCTTCAGCTTGAGCGATTTGACCAAGACGTTGATTGATTTCTGCTTCATCGGCAGACAGTCCCGCGCGTTTGACCATAGACAGTTGTAGTTCACGCAAAATAAGCGCGTTTAGCACTTCAGACTGTAGTTGTGCTGAGTTTGCGATAGGCTCTCCAGCAGCTTTTGCACGTGCTTGAGTTTGCTCGATAGCATCAACCAATTCGCTTTTTAAGATAGCATTTTCATTGACTAGGGCAATAATACCGTCTGTGCTATTGGCTGGCGTCAAGCGATCAATTGAGCTTTGCGCAGCAGGAGTAGAAGCTTGAGCTGCTGCAGGTTTGACAGTAGCAGCGTTGGCACTTAACGTAAGCGTAAGGCCTGCCATAGATAGCAATACTGCTCTGCTAGTCTGACGTAAAGAAAAAAATCTCATGATGCTCCTCATCAATGTCATTGCATCGGATGGTAGTCGGTCAACTCTATCCAATACTCTTAATAATAAAATATTCGACAGCGTTTCCCATAATAGGGGTTCAAATAGTGTCTTATAAATATTTACGTAAATAATTCTAATCTAGCAAAAAACTGGTTAGTCTTTCCATGCCGTCTGTACAGGTTCAAAGCCCAAAATCTTATCAGCAAGCAATCGTGTCAAGCGGCTACTACCGCTGCCAAGACCATTTAATCTAACTTCTGCCATAATAGCTTGTGTTGGCTCGTCTTTTACGTTTAGGTCATTGTAATAGCGGCGACCATAAACAGCAAAGCCGAAACAGCAGTCTTCGTAATCAACGCCGATGAGTGAATCAAGCATCTTGTTACGATTATAATCGTACTGACCTTGAGCCAATATACGCCAGCTGTTATTGATAGGGAAAACAGCGGAAGCGGTAAACGCCGATAATGGCAACTGATCGGTATTATCATCACGCTGACGCTTAACATAACCTACATTAAATAAGCTGTTGTCTGATGGCTGATAACGCAGCTCAGTCGTAATGTAGTTCAAATCATAATTACTGGTTAGGGCACCGCTAACATCAACCCAAAAATTATTATAAGGCTGAGTGCTGGTATCCCATACCATACCTGAAGAAGACGAGGTAAATACTGGCTGATCGTCATCAAGTGTTACACGTCCATCATCTAGATAGAACTGTTCTGCAATGCTACCATCAAAACGTGTCACACCCGTTGCATCGATGTAACGATAATTGACGCCAGGCGTAATAGAATGCAAATCCTGCAAACGATCATGACCTAAGAACCAACTGTCTGAAAACAGCTGCTCATAGTTAATAGAGGCAATACGCGTATTAAAGTTAGGAATGTCGTTTTGGTTCTTATACGGTGAATACGTATATTTTACGCGTGGGCTAAGTAAACGATAGCCGCCCATCGTATCGTCAAACGCACCAAATGGTGAGCCTGCTTGATAGAAGTGTAGACCTGCATCGATACTGGCTTGCGGAACAAACACCGATTGACTGCCATCTTCTTCACTAAGCTGATTATCTTCCAAGCTATCTTCATCATATGACGTATATAGATGCTGCAAGCTCAGCTTAGGTTTGATATAACCCCAAGAGGTTTGCATCGGATAGGCAGCGCTTAGTTTATTATAAATACGTGCGCCACTTTTTTCGTTTTCAGAACCATCATCGATAGATTTTTTGAAGTATGCAGAATCATGAATACCAGTGATATCGAAGCGCTCAGCCCAAGGCAGGCGATAATTTAATTTGAGCTGTGGCAAGCGTGAGTACGGCTTGTCTTTGTCTTCTAATGCCTCACCGCTATCAGTAAATGCATTTAGAGTCTGGAAAGTCTCGACTTTTAATTCACCATTGACATAATCGTTATAATAATTCACCCGCGCACGGCGTGGTAGGTTTAACGTATTGTCTGACAAACCCAAGGTATCGAAGTCGTTGAGATAATCGGCATCTGACACATAGCTATATTTTGCGTCGCCACTTAAGCGCGGAATACTGGTAGATGACCAATAATGATCGTAAAAAAAGCTGCTACGATCTTCGCCATCATATTTTTTATCATTGGGCAAATAAGAGCCGTTAAAAATTCCTTCGCCGTACTCCTCAGTTAGATAACGAAACTCACCGGAGAGCATGGGGTTACGGTTGGTATAAACGCGAGTATTAAGGGTGGCATCGTAGTTCGGCGCTAAATTAAAATAATAAGGTACGTCAACTTCAAGGCCGCTTTTACTACTGACACTGGCACTTGGTAATAAAAACCCACTACTACGGCGACTGTCTATCGGGAAGTTAAAGTAGGGGAGATAAAATACGGGTATGTCAGCCACACGGAAAGTGGTGTTATACGCTTCGCCGCGTCCTGTATCGGTATTTAGATCGATACTTTTGGCTTCAAACTGCCATTTGCGGTTGGTAGGTGGACAGGTACTAAACATCACCTGATCCAGCTCGTATTCACTTTCGTTAGGTTTGTTTAAGCGTTTGGCATAGCCGTGCGCTTGTAGACCGACACTGGCAAACGCCACATCATTGGCTGTTGATTGACCAGTCTCAGTATTGTAATTCAAGCTGTCTGCAACGCCAATTAAGCCGCTTTGTGCCGCTCTATCATTAAAGCTGGCTTGGCCGTTATTCGTAGCTGCATTGTTTGTAGAGACGTTGCTTGTACGCTGTCCAGTCGCATTATCTGTAAACATGACTTTGCCTTGAGCCGCCGCAACGCCATTGCTCAAGTCAATCATGACTTTTTCTGCTTCGATATGCTGAGTGCCTTGGTCAATTTTTACATTGCCAGATAGCTCGGCATAATTAATATTGTTGTAATAACCGTAATCTGACTCGGTAAATAAAGGGGCTTGATTGTTCGGAACGCTAGCCACATTTGGTGCTGGTTGTCCGTTTGCCGTACCAGCTTCATTGACAGCGTGTTGATAATTAGGGTTACTCTGCGGATATACCCATTGACCTTCACAGCGCTGGGCACTGTCCACGGCATTCGGCAGTAGACGTAAATCTCTACCGACCTTTGGAATCGTCTGTGCGGCAGGCATGGCGTTATTATGAGTATTGTTTGCTTCAGTGCTGATACCGTCATTATTTAATGTTGAAGCATCAGTATCTGGTGTTAGCTCATAAAACTCTGCTAAGCGCATTAGGCTGGCCTGAATACTCTCGTCATTAAGGTCTAGCTTGCCATTGTCTGTTGTTATCGCTTTAGGGACAAAGGCACTGCTATCTGGTGTATTACTGCTTACTTGGTTACTGGTTTCTGTATTTAGATTACTAGCATTAGAAACTTCATTGCTAAAAGCTTTAGAGTCAGCAGCCTCATTAATCTCTGTAATATCTAGGTCATTGTTCTCAGAAAATCTGCTATTTAACGCAGTATCATTCGATAAAGTAGCGTTATTCGTATTAGCAGAATTAGCATCGTCTGGATAGCTATCATTTAGAATATCTGCTTCTTGATAGCCATCATTGCTTTGAGTACGACTAATACTATTGGCGTCAGTCGCCACACTATTAGACGCATAGCTGCCTGTACTATCCGTAGTGAGTGGTTCAGTTTTTTGCGTATTGGCATCACCAATGGCAGCACTGACAGTTAGGCTAGATAAGCCTAAGGCACCAAATAAGATCAAGCGGATGCTTTGGTAAAGCGGAGAATATAACAAGGGCACACCTATGATTGCAGAGCTTATTGGATTGCGTGACTGAGTTTAGTAGCGGTTTCACCGAACGATATAAAGCAGTGAACGAGCGACTAAAATATGACTAATGTATTCTCAAAAATTCGGATGTTTTACATATAATGACGACTAATCATAGTCAAAAAAAACCAAATCAGCTACACTATTTACCAAAATTTATAATATAGCCATGCTGATTTTTAAGTAGCGATAGCGATTCTATCCGACATCAAGTATTGAATGATATAGCAATACGTCTGTGGCAGCTTGTATAGCACCGACACGTATCGCTATTTTAGCAAGTATTTGTCCGACTTATCACTACTTTAATTATTTATGACTTATATTTAACCAGCGATGCCCAATATGACTGACAAAACGACTTTAGAGACTGATATGATCGATGAAAATAACAACCGCCAACAGCAATTAGAACAATGGTTACAGCAAGTATTTTTAGATCAAACATTTAGTCTAGATAGCTTACCTGGTGACGCTAGTGCCCGCCGATATCATCGTATCGAACTATCAGAGACAGACAATAGCGCCAACAAGCATTATATCGTCATGGACTCCGCTGACGAGCAAGATGCGATGCTGCAGTTTATCAGTGTGGCTAAGCTGATGGCACCTGCTGTCAACGTGCCGACACTGGCTGCACAAAATGTAGAAAAAGGATTTTTGGTATTACAAGATTTTGGCACAGTAGAATTTGCTCATTTGCTTGTCGATGCCACTGCAGACCAAATCAATGACTACTATCAACTAGCAATGCAGACACTAGTCGCGCTACAAACGGTACCAGTAGAAACGGCAAAGTCGCAACACCAATTGCCAGATTATGACACAGCACTATTAGACCGCGAGATGGATTTATTTAGCGAATGGTTTATGCCTTACATTGGTGTCGCGCTAGATGAGCAGGTTTGGGTAAACCTAAAAACAGCGTTAATGAATGAGATTTTGCAACAGCCACAAGTGGTGGTCCATCGTGATTACCACAGCCGTAACCTCATGCAAGACCAAGCAGATAAATCAAAGTTGGGCGTGATTGATTTTCAAGATGCCGTCATTGGTTCGTATGCTTATGATCTAGTGTCGTTAGTACGCGATGCTTATGTTGAGTGGTCAGAGAGCCAAATATCTGCATGGATTAATGACTTTTGGCAGCTACAAAAGCAGAAATCACTGACCACTGCTGATAGCGCGGTGCAGTTTGAAAACGATGTAAATGTCATAGGCGTACAACGTCATCTAAAGGTATTAGGGATTTTTATTCGTTTGTCTGAACGCGATGGCAAAGACCGCTATTTGGCGGATATCCCTAAAGTTATGCGTGATTTGATTATTGAATTAAACTGGCTTGCCAAACATGGCAGCGATGAACTCAAACAATCAGTTATATCGTTTAATCAATGGCTACAAGAGGCAGTGCTACCTGCTTATAAAGAGAAGTTTGCTTCAGCGTAGATGACGCTCAGCTAAATTAATTTAAATAATAAAGATAGGAACGCAGATGTCTACCTCTACGATTACACAAGCCATGATTTTGGCAGCGGGCAAGGGCACACGCCTACGTCCATTAACACTTGAGACGCCCAAGCCTTTGGTTGAAGTCGCAGGTCAACCGCTTATAGTTTGGCATATTAAAGCACTACAAGCAGCAGGCATTACCGATATCACGGTCAATGCATCATGGTTGGCAGATAAGCTAATGGACAGCTTAGGCGACGGTTCACAGTATGGCGTAAAGCTGCATTGGTCAGTAGAAGACGATGAACCGCTTGAGACCGCAGGCGGCATTTTTCAGGCATTACAATCAGGTAAGCTAAAGGATGAGCCATTTATTCTGGTTAATTCTGATGTCTGGACTACCTATGACTTCTCTCAATTAACAGACTATACATTGGGAGCGGATCAGCGCGCGCACTTGTTATTGATAGATAATCCAGAGCACAATAATGGCGGCGATTTTGCGATTAATAATGGCCTAGCGAGTGAACAGCCGGTAGGCGATGCAGATAAGTATACCTTCGCTGGTATTAGCGTAATGTCACCCAAATTGGTAGAAGGTCTGGTATCAGGACAGCCTGCTGCATTGGCACCACTGCTAAAGCAAGCAATGATAAAGTTTCAGATTACCGCTGAAGTGACGACAGATAATTGGATAGATGTGGGGACACCAGAGCGTCTAACACAGGTTAATGAGTTTATCGAACAGCATGATATCAAGCATGCAGGTAAACCAAACTGATAAATTTAAAATAAATAAAAAGCAGCGTCGATTATTCAACGCTGCTTTTTTTTATGCATATAGAATTATTTTTTACGATACATCTACAAGGTATATTGGCAAGATAGAAATGCAAATTTAACATCTAGCAAGCTATTCATTAGCTAACTAACTAGCACTCAATCGTATGAGTAGGCGATTACGCTAAACACCCATGGCCAGTTTAATTAGCTGAGCAATGGTAAACACCACTAAAAACCCTGCTAAATATAGACCCACGAACCATGCCCATTGCGATTGTTTTTTACTGAACTTTTTCATAGAGATCTCCTGATTAGCGTATGAAGTGTGACTATCATCTGTAAACGATGATAGCCATCCTCTTTAGCTGATCCGTTGCCCGCCGCGATTAGCGACTAGTACATCGGATTATGATCAGATTTACCTTTGAAGGTATAGTAAGCAAATGCCGTATAGCTCAAGATAATCGGTAACATGATACATGCGCCAATCAGCATGAATGATAATGAAGTATCGGCAGCAGCAGCCTCATAAATCGTCATTTGATACGGTACGATATAAGGGAATAGGGCGAAACAAACCCCGATATAACCCATTAAAAATAAGGCAACCGTTAGTAAAAATGGACGATACTCACGCTCTGTTTTTAAGTCTTTACGCATGATAAAGAATAAGAGCATGACAATGATAGGCATAGGAGCAAGATACAATAAATCTGGGAAACTAAACCATCCTTCTAATGCGTCAATGTCTGAGAAGTACATAAACGCTGTGACCACAACCATCGCTACTAGTAACGCAGTAAGCATCCATCTAGAAACTTGGCGCGCCCATACTTGTAATGTGTGCTCTGTTTTTATGATAAGCCACGTTGAACCAAGTAAGGCATAGCCGATAATCATGGCAAATCCGCACACAATCGAGAAGGGCGTGAGCCAATCAAATGGGCCACCAGTATATAGGCGGTTACTGGCTTCTAACCCTTGCACTAACGCCCCAAGCATGATGCCTTGAGAGAAAGTCGCAACGACTGAGCCGACAAAGAAAAAGGTATCCCATACGTGTCGGCGCGAAGAGGATTTGAAGCGAAACTCAAACGCCACGCCGCGCATGATAAGACCGAACAACATGGCAGTCACGGGTAAATAAAGACCTGTCATAATGATGCCATAAGCAACAGGGAATGCTGCGAATAAACCACCACCGCCTAGCACTAGCCACGTCTCGTTACCGTCCCAAAATGGCGCGATAGAGTTCATCATGCGGCTACGGTTTTTATCTGAGCCTGCAAATGGGAACAAGATACCGCAGCCCAAATCAAAGCCATCAAGCAGTACATAGACAAAGACAGACAAAGCAATTAAACCGCCCCAAATAAGAGGTAAATCTAATACATCACCGAAGTTAAACATTAGCGTAATCCTCCATCATCGACATCATTTGCAGGCTCATCTAAGCCTTCTTCAGTACCTTTGGCAGGATTACTATCACCACTTAACGCGCGGCCTTGGCTCTCGGTTACTGAGTGCTCGTAGAAATTATCTTCTGCAGGATCTGTATAAGGTTTCGGCCCTTGAGCAATCAAGCGCAAGATATAAAAACTGCCTGCACCAAAGACAAATATGTACAGCACGATAAAGCCAATCAATGTTGTTGCTACTTGCTGTGCTGCAAGCGGAGACATACTTTCAGCAGTGCGAATGACCCCATAAACCGTCCAAGGCTGACGTCCTGTCTCGGTTACGAACCAACCTGATAATAAAGCGATAAAACCAAGCGGAGTCATCATCATCCAAGCACGGTGGAACCACACACTGTCAGTATTGAACTGCTGTTTTTTGAAGTATTTATAGGCACTAAATAAACCGACCAGTACCATCAACATACCAATAGCGACCATAATACGGAACGCCCAAAACACAATAATGACGTGCGGTTGGTCTTCTGGTGCCCAGTTTTTGAGACCCTTCACTTCACCATCTAACGAATGGGTGAGAATCAAACCTGTGACATAAGGGATTTTTACTTCGTATTTATTGGTTTGATTTTCTTGGTCAGGAATCGCAAAGAGACGCAATGCGGCCCCACGCTCATCTTCCCAAATACCTTCCATCGCAGCCACTTTGGCTGGCTGATGCTCAAGCGTATTCAAACCATGCTCATCACCGATCAACACCTGTGCTGGTGCCACAAAGATGGCCATAATCATTGCCATACCTAGCATGACACGACCATGCTGACGGTGCTCGGCGTGTTTTTTGGACTGGATATAGTAGGCACCGATACCGCCAATGACAAAGGCAGTGGTTAAGAACGCCGCCGTCACCATATGTGCGAAACGGTAAGGGAATGAGGGATTGAATATAATCTCAAGCCAGTTGGTCGGATAAAGTAGGCCGTCTGCACCCACCATAAAACCTTGAGGGGTTTGCATAAAACTGTTAGCCGACAAAATCCAAGTAGCTGATATCAGTGTACCAATGGCAACAATGGCAGTGGCGGTAAAATGCATGCGTTTGCTTACACGGCCCCAGCCAAATAGCATAATACCTAAAAAGGAGGCTTCTAAGAAAAACGCGGTCAATACCTCATAGGCAAGTAGTGGGCCTATGACGTTGCCAGCTTTATCTGAGAATACTGCCCAGTTGGTACCGAACTGGTAGGACATCACCACACCCGACACCACACCTAGACCGAAGACTACGGCAAATATCTTGACCCAGTGCTTATAAACTTCAGCATAGATGGGCTTGCCAGTTTTTAACCAACGAAACTCTAGTACGGCAAGCCAGCTGGCAAGACCGATAGAAAATGCAGGAAAGACGATATGAAACGAGACAACAAAAGCGAATTGGATGCGCGCGAGTGTCAGCGCATCGAGCTGGTCAATCATAAACGTAGCGAACATAAACGGTTACTCTTATCTGTTAGCTGAATAGCGCTGGCTTCCGTACAACGCTCAAGTAACTGTCCGTAACTGTACATAGATCAAGGTGACAATGATTACGGGCAATGGCTCTTAGTGATACAAAATCTTAGCAACATTAGGTATAAATTGTGGCTAATTTTGCGATTCACTGTTTAGCTGAATTGAATAATTTATGTCCTTATAAATTTACATATTACAACCCCACTCTCAACTTGAAATAAGCAAATCAAACTGAAGAGGCGGATTACCAAGTTTTT
>NZ_VZIZ01000014.1 GCF_009812035.1 Psychrobacter nivimaris
TGTATCTCAGTTGGTAGATTCTTGTGTCGCAGGTTCGAGTCCTGCCATAACCGTAAGCCCCGTCATTAATTTGGCGGGGCGTTTTTTGTGTCTAGGTTTTGAGTGAGTCTAAATAATCAGCCCATTTTTGCATCATGTCAGCTCGCTCAGAAAGCATTTGGACACGGTTATAAGCACGACCATTTGCATCACGCACGTTATGCCCTAATTGCAATTCTATCAACTGTTCGGATATTCCCAACTGTTCAACAAGCATGGTTCGAGCAGACGCACGAAAACCATGCGGCATGTGAATACCCTCATAGCCAATGCGGTTCAAAAACTTGTTAAGCTGTTGCTGATGCTCAAATTTATCTTTGCGCCGTGAGTTATAGAACACATAGTCAGTATCGCCTGTTTGCTCTTGTACGGCTCGTAGCAGCTCGATAGCCTGTCTTGGCAATGGCACTATCAAACTGCTCACCATGTCGGTTCTATTGCCTGTTTTGAGCGGATTAAACGACCATGTAGCATCGTCAAAGTCGATACAATCCCAACGCATCGAGCACATATCACCGTTGCGCTGAAATAGCATTGACTGCAGCTTGATGATGTTTTGAGCGTGGCCGTAAAAGTCCGTCACGCTGTCTATATCGCGCAGCAGTTGACCGAACGCCACTGGCTCAATAATCGCGCTATGATGCTTGGTTTTTGGCTTTGGCAGCATTAAGTCAGCGACCGCAATAGCCGGATTGCTCGCGATATAACCTTGACCAATAGCTAATGCGAATATCTTTTGACAGACACCGCGCACACGTTTAGCTGTTGGTATCGTGTCACGCTCGATATGCTTGATTGCCTTCAATACGTCAGGCGTTCCTATCTTGTCCAGACTCATGCGCCCGATGTGCTCACACGCATATTCAATATGCTTGCGCTTTTGCTCGATAGTGCGTTTCTCGAATTGACCTGATGCTATCTGACCTTGCAGCCATTCATGCGCCATCTGAGCGAATGTAGGCATTGCTGCGGCTTTGTTTGCTAATTGCTCGTAGTAGGTGACTGGATCGACGCCTCTGCTTAACATTGATAGGTTGTCACGGTACATATCACGCGCTTGCTCAAGTGTGAACACTGGATAAGCACCCAAAGTGAAGTTACGACGTTTGCCATTATCAGGGCTAGTAAAACGATGCCTAAATGTAGTAGTCTTATTATCTCGAATATAAAGGTTTAATCCCTTATAGCCTTGGATAGCATAAACGTCATCACCGCTGTTATGGTCTTTGATAGCTTGCTTGATTTGTGAGTCGGTTTTAATGCCAAGCTCTTTTAATTTGTTGTTAGCCACTTGATTACCAGTTGATTACCATTTAAGTTTTGCAACTTTGCTATACTTTTACCAACTTTTCAAGCATTAAAACAAGCCATGGCAAATAACAGCCTGAAATATAAGGTTATAAAAGTTTATAAAGGTTATTAATAAATGCTGACTGATGGAGTCGCTTTTTTTTGCCTAAAATTTGATAATTATATTTATAAAGTACAAAAAATCTATTTGTGATGTATTAAGCCCTTCATTGTAAAGGGCTTTTTTTTGGTCAAAATTTTGTCTGATGGTTATCTATTTGCTTATGGAGTTTCCAATTTAATTTCCTGTTCGATTTCCTTTGTAGTTCCGAGGTTTTATTGATTAATATGAGTTAAAATACAATGTATTAACTTTTTATTAACATTCTAGACACCTTGGAGTTTGATTATGAAGATGTTTGTTTGGCTATTCATTGCATTTGTGGTGTTGGTAGTTGTGTTTGGGGTATCCGTTTTTAATAGATTGGTACGCGCACGTAACCAAGCAAAGAACGGCTTTGCTCAGATAGATGTGCAATTAAAGCGTCGTCATGATCTGATTCCAAACTTGGTCGAAACCGCCAAGCGTTATTTGAGTCATGAAGAAGAAACACTCACTCGCGTCATTAGCGCGCGTAATCATGCTCAAGATCTACAAGACTCTAATAAGCATCAGCCAGACTCGCTAGAGCACATGGCACTATTTGCAAAAGCAGAAGGTATGTTGTCTAAGGCGTTGAGTCAATTCTCCGCTGTCGTCGAAGCCTACCCAGAGCTAAAAGCCGATAGTATGATCAAGGAACTCATGGACGAACTAACCAATACGGAAAATCGCATCGGATTTGCGCGTCAGCATTATAATGACAGCGTGATGTTTTATAATAATGATCGCGAAGTATTCCCGAATAACCTCGTTAGTACGACTTTTGGCTTTCGTCCACTCAGTCCGTTGGTATTTGAAGACAGAGAAGCGATTGCTCAGGCACCGATTGTCAATATGGGCTAAGGTTGAGATAATTTTGGCGAACTCTAGGCAGCCTAATCAGATGGATTTTTTTGGTGAACAGCGGATACGTACGCGGCGCAGTCTATTACTTTATGGACTGTTTTTCCTGATTGTACTTGCTCATATGGCTGTAGGACTGGCTCTCATGTCTATACTGCTGACAGTATTTACAGGCGGCATATATCATTGGGTATTGGTTCTGGTCATTGTCTTGACGTTAGGCAGTTTCGTTGGTGGTAGTTTTTTAGAGTATCGACGCCTGCGAACAGGTGGTCGCGCTATTGCTCAGCGAGTAGGAGCGGTTAGGCTGTTCATTGATAAAAGTCAAGAAGCATGGGAGCACAGTCAAGGAGTCGCTCATCAACACGAAGCTGAAGAAAAGGTTCGCTATAGTTCACGTCATATAGCAGTACGTGATGAGCGCGATTTTCCGCCCGTTTATCGTCGCTACTATGAAATCGCTCAACAACTGGCCATTGCGGCAGGTTTGCAAACCCCTATTTTGTATGTGTTACCTGACGAGCAGGGTATCAATGGTTTTGTCGCTGGTCGCCATAGCCAAGATATGGTACTTGTCGTTACACAAGGTGCGCTAGATAAACTGTCTGATGAGGCGCTATACGGACTCATCGGTCATGAATATGGTCATATATTGCACGGCGATGCTACGTTCAATTTACAGCTGATGGTGGTATTGGCAGGCTTGCAGATACTATACGACTGGAGTGACCCAATATCCAATCACATCTCTAATAGCCTCTCTAATTATAGTCACTTTGATAGCGATAGTATTTCCCAAAAGTCTCTATCACAGAGACAGGTTGATATGCTAGCGCGTAACACAGAAGCGCAAACGGCCAATTTCACCACGCATAGTGAATGGGTCGCCTACTGGCAGCAGCAATCACAACAACAGCAGTCCTCAGCCAAGCGTCAGTCTAAATGGGTACAAACGCCACCTATAATAGATCGTCAAGCCCCGCGTAGTGTCTGGACATTGCTACTGCATGGTTTAAGCTTCTCTAGCATGGCAAGCGCGCAGTTGATTAAGCACAGTTTTAATCGTGAGCGTGAGCTACTTGCTGATGCCACTAGTGTTCAATTGACACGTACGCCTGCGATTATCGAAACCTTAAAAGCCATTCATCAAGACTCGATCGGCTCGCGTTTGTCTGGCATCGCCGATATCAATGGACTCAGTCATTTTTTCTTTGCTAGTAGTGGGGCAGACTTGGGTGATGTGTCATGGTTTGCCACCCATCCAAGCTTGACTGAGCGTATGAGCGCTATTAATGCGGATGCTTATCATCAGTTTGCGGTACAAATCGCCAAAGAAAAGCGAATAAATCAGCAAAAGGTTAAAGAAATATATAGGCAACGCCGCTTAGGTGATTGGGGAGCAATAAAAGAAAATAGCCTAAGTGAAGATTTCCCAGAAAAAAACTTGCAGCAGTCGGCGTTACTTGGATCTCAAACAGCTGCAACGATTAATACAGGTGACACTAAACAGCCAAATGATAGAAAAGTTCTTGCTGAATCTATAAGCGACAGTCGTAATAAAGATAGTGGCGAATCAGAAGGTGATGATGGTTTAGAGTTTACCGTAGAAGCTGATGTGGTAATTGAGGGGCGGCTTCAAGTACAGTCCGAAGATGTTAGTACTCATCAGCTATTAAAACCGTGGCAGTCCAAACCTGACGCTGACCTACCAGAAAACACATTAATTGGGTTTAATGATATTAAAAAGGTATCGCTACCTCAGTACATACTAAACCATAGTCATCATCCTCTAGGTGCGCTAGCATTAATCGAAGCTGTCTTGCTTTGTCATCAGCATCAACCAATATCAACGACTGCCACTTATAGTTTGAATGATATTTGGAATGATGACTTCTCTAGTGCAACTGACTCGACTTCCCATGAGAAAATATTACCGCATAGGATAGATACTAAGCTGATGACAGTAGTAGCCAGTTTGGACAGGCGTTTAGACAGCGCTTTGATTGAACTCGCCTTAAACCAATTGCGTCAACAGGATTTATCTGAACTATGTATCGAAAATCTAAAGCTCAAAAGTAAAGACGATCATAGTCACGACAGTCATCAGTACTATAAAAAACAAGAGAAATGCCGTACGATGTTGTTGCGTTATCAGCAGGGCATATTTAAGTTATTTAACCAACAGCTGACATCTGACTTAACCAAAAGCTTAGCTTCTGATTCGTCAGATCAAAATATATCTAGTGATAACTCCAATGCTATGGCTCTGAATAATTCGTTAGCTTTAGCACATCAAAAATCGCCAATATTATCATTATGGCAAGCGTTACATTTGCAGCAGTTGCTACCGATATTGTCTAAAGTTTTACAAGATACAGACGCGCAGTCTCTATGGCCGCAAATACTGAAGACTGGTATGGAAGACGTAAGGGCGCAACTAGATCCTTCAAGTCAGGTGTTTACAGGACTTAATAAATCAGACGTGTCAATTGCTGTCTTATTGGCTTATCGACTATCAAAAGATGCCAAAGGCCAGATGATCTCAATGCATGACCGATCGCTATTGAGTGAAGGTAACGACAGTGTGGCGCATTATATTGTAGATTTGAGACGGCATGCGCGCTTGATTGATATTGATCTCGTGACAGTAAGCGATGTTAATTTGCAGTGGCTATTATTGACCGCACAGCGTTTGAATAGCATTCAGTTATTGGCGATTGTTTCTGCGGTTCCTGTATCTGCCAATCACTATCTCAAGCGCTTGGTAGGTGATCAGAATGCTGATAATTATCGAGAGAAGCAACAGGATGGTAGCCAAATAGATTATAATGAAAGCGAGATGAACCAGCCGACTCATAATGAGTATCGCCAATGGTTAAGTACGTTGCATACGGTGATGTTACACGATACGATAATCAGCCAAGATGAATACGATTGTTTGCTGGCAATGTCAGAGCATTGGCTAGGCATTCGACAGCTGTTTTGATGGGTATTTATTCAGTACTTAATTGATAGTATGACGAATGCTTAATAAAAGCTGCCAAAACCATAAAAACATCTATAAATGATATAAAAAAATGAGTAGGATAGTAGAGTCGAATGAGTGATACCCAAGACCCGCTAATTGTATTACAGCGCCGTGTGCAGCAACGCCAAATTCTAGCGATGATGTGTATCAATCAGTGGGTACAGCCTGAGTCAGAAACCATCAATATGGCTGATATTGCGACAGCTTCGGTGAAGCCATCAAATACTGACTCTGCTGATATTGAGTCTAACAACAACGAAGTAGTGAGCGCTAAAGCTGTAAACGCAGTTGATCAGCCGGCTGATGGTTATGATATCAATGACTATAATGCTAACGGCTATGTTACCGATGAGTATGATCCTGATTTGCAAGCTACCACTGAACAGACGGCTAGCGAGCAAAGCCCTGTTACCTATAGTTTTGATTCTGTTGATTCAAATACGGTCAGTTCAGATGCTGCTGAGTCTAACTATTATGACATCCCAAGTACTGCATCGAACCAAACTGCTGTAACCTCTACGAATGCACCTATTGAGCAACCTCAATTTGCGCAGAATAATTTTCCGCAAAGTAGTTTTCCACAGAGTGCTAGTGATGACAGCATAAATGATGATAGCTTAAAAAAAGTAGCACCATTTGACTTGCAAGGTGGCCGCTATGGTGACTGGGTAATAGTGGTTGATATCAAAGCGCTAAATAGTGACAGTCAGAAACTATGGCAAAACATCATTCAAGCGCTATCAATCACTTGCGAGACAACATCATTCCCGATTTGCGACGGTATGGATACTGCTGAGCTTGCCAATGCCAGTCTTGCAGGATATATCTTTCGAATTGGCCGGAGTGAAGAGATACAAGTTGCTGCACTGACAGCGCTGCCTAACGGCCTCCAACATCCCAATCTGACCACTGTGCCGACATTAGAAGCAATGCTCGCAGACAGTGATGCTAAACGTCAGTTGTGGGAGCAGATATCTCATTGAGTTGTATAAAAACTAACATCGATACCATTGCCTTTATCAACAAACTGAAATAAAAAACATCCTTTTATTTCATCATACCTAGGACTGTGATTATGCCTACAACCCCAACGTCTACAGCAACTGCCACACCGCATCGCCTGCCAAATTTTTGTGCTGGTCCTGCTACTATGCCAACAGCCGTATTAGAGCGCGCGCAGAGCGAACTGCTTGATTGGCAAGGTCGCGGCCTGTCGGTCATGGAAGTCAGCCATCGTAGTAAAGAGTATATGGCCATTACTGACAAGGCGGAAGCTAAGCTACGCACGCTTATGGAAATACCAGATAACTATAAAGTGCTGTTTTTGCAAGGTGGCGCAAGTTTGCAGTTTTCTGCTATTCCATTGAATCTGTTGAATGGTGGACGCGGTGACTATTTGACGACAGGCGCATGGTCAGGTAAAGCGATCAAAGAAGCCAAACGCTATGAAGCGTTGGGTTTGGGCGAGATTAACTTAGTCGCAACTGGCAAAGAGAATAACTTTACTGACGTACCAGCGCAAAGTGATTGGAATATCAGTGAAGACGCCGCTTATTTTCATTATTGTGCCAATGAAACAATTCATGGCCTACAGATATTTGAGCCACCACAAGTAGATGCGCCAATCATTGCTGATATGTCATCTTGTATCTTGTCACAGCCGATAGACGTGTCTAAATTTGGCATGATCTACGCTGGCGCACAGAAAAACATCGGTCCTGCAGGTCTAGTCATTGTCATTATCCGTGACGATTTGATGGGGCAAGCAAGTGAATGGTGTCCTATGCTGTTGAACTATGAGCATCAAGCTGACAAAGAGTCTATGTCTAACACGCCAGCGACGTATTCTTGGTACTTAGCAGGGCTGGTGTTTGATTGGTTGGAAGAGCAGGGAGGTGTAGCTGCTATCGGTAAAATCAATCAGCAAAAAGCTGACTTACTTTATAAGACAATCGATGAGAGCAGTTTTTATAATAATCCAGTAGATTCTAAGTATCGTTCTATCATGAACGTGCCATTTACTTTAGCAGACAGCAGCCTTGATAAAGTATTCTTAGAAGAGTCAGAAAAAGCTGGCTTGTTAAATCTAAAAGGTCATCGTGACGTAGGCGGTATGCGAGCCAGCATCTACAATGCCGTACCAATTGAGTGGGTACAGCAGCTGGTTGACTTTATGATTGCGTTCGAAAAAAAGCACGCGTAAGCGAAATAGTAACTGCTAGCGTATAGAGTCTTCATATATAAACTCATATCGAAAAAGGCGCAACTAGTCATGGTTGCGCCTTTTTATATGTATAAACAGACAGTTTGGTCATATTAGCGCGTAGTAATAATGGTTTGTCGTGGATATCGCTGAATGCTATCACCATTAAGTCATATCCATGGCAAACCATTAGGTTAAAAAACCTAAGTTTGTTATGATAAAATTTTGCTATAACGCTATTTTGCTGTCAGGCTTTACGTTTTGATATTTATATTGGTTAGCATAGAGGTTTATTATAACGTCATGATAATAAAAAACGCCCTGTTAAAAGCCATGTTGCTAACCATCACCGTCAGCTGGATACCGAGCAGTATCGCTGCACCTATCACGACGACCGCGCTTGGTCACAATAGCCCTACTGAGTACATCAATGCACCTTACTTACCTTATGCCAATCCAAAAGCGCCATCAGGGGGCACGCTGTCTCTAGATGCTCGCGGTACGTTTAATAGCGCCAATAAATGGATGACCACAGGCGTCGCGATGATTGGCACAGACTATCTGTATGATACTTTGATGACTGGCTCATTAAATGAAGCATTTACCATGTATCCACAGCTGGCAAGTAAAGTGACATATGATCCAGATGATACCAGCTGGATTATCTATCATCTCAATCCTAATGCTCGTTTTTGGGATGGGTCGGGTGTGACCAGTCGCGATGTAAAAGCGACTTTTGAGGCGATATTGAACAAAGGCCCCATGTATATTCGCAGTTATCTTAGCGATATCAAAGACATTCAAATCATTAATGATCAACAAGTAAAGTTTGTCTTTGCCTCTGCTGACAACAAAGAGATTTTACTGACTGTTGGGCAATTTCCTATTTTTGCCAAATCTTCCATTGATACCGATTTTGAGAAAATCAGTCTGTCACCATTGATGGGTAGTGGTCCTTATAAATTGGGTCGCGTCGATGCAGGACGTTCGGTAAGTTATATACGTGATCCCAATTATTGGGGCCGTGATTTGATGGTCAATCGTGGCCGCTACAACTTTGATATGATCAAGTTTGTTTATTATCAAAGTGATGAAATTGCCTTTGAAGGTTTTAAATCCGGTCAATACCGTTTTCGCCCCGAAAATAAAGCATCTAACTGGGTAACTGGGTATAATTTCCCCGCAGTCAAAGCAGGGCTTATCCAAAAAGAGACGATAACCAGTCAAAATCCAGTACCGATGCAAGCGTTGGTGATGAATTTGCGCCGTCCCATCTTTCAAGATATCAAAGTTCGCCAAGCACTGACGGCTGCTTATGATTTTGAATGGATGAATAAAACCCTATTTCACGGGCAATATGAACGCTTGCAGAGCTTCTTTCATGGCTCAGAGCTTGCCGCAACGGGTACGCCATCTGATGCAGAGATGCAGGTATTGACGCCTTTATTGTCTGAGCTCGAACCGATTCAGCGTAAAGCAACATTAGCAGAGTGGCAGCTACCCACCAGTGATGGTAATGGTTTTAATCGTCAAGGATTATTAGAGGCGCGCCAGCTTCTATTAGAGGCTGGGTTTTATTATAAGAATATGAAACTATATCAACCTGATAGATCGCCTGCTCAGATTGAGATTTTGATGACAGGCGAGACCATGGGCCGTGTATTGTTGCCTTATATTCGTAATCTAAAACGCTTGGGATTCGATGCAACATTGCGCCAAGTCGATGGGCCGCAATATTATGAGCGTATGCGCCGTTTTGACTATGACATGGTCGTGGACGTATTTGCTCAAAGTCTATCTCCTGGTGCTGAGCAAGCGGCATTCTGGGGTAGCGATGCTGCTGACGAGCCGGGCAATCATAATAGTGCTGGTATCAAGAATGCAGCCGTCGATAAAGTCGTTGCTGCCCTTGGTAATGCTAAAAATCGTGACGAAATTGTACTGTATACGCAGGTGCTAGACCGGTTGCTGCGCGCAGGACATTATGTCGTACCGCTATACGGCAAGTCTGGCACCAATGTCGCCTATTGGGATCAGTATCGCCATACCGAAAAGCTACCGACCAATGCTGTTGGTATCGATTACTGGTGGGTGGATAAAGAGGCAGAAGGGCGTATCAATAAATATTTAAAGCAGTAGACAGTTTTTATTATAAAGTTTGACCCGATAACAACAGACAGCTGAGCATATATGCTGTTTTTATCAAATATATGCTTCTGTTATCAAATAACAGTTAGGTTAAACAATTTAAAATAACACGCAACAAAAATAACTACCGGTAAGGATTTAACATGAGTATCCGTATTCACCCAATCAAAGCATTTAGCGATAACTATATCTGGACATTGATTAATGAAAATAATAAGCAAGCGATTGTCATCGATCCAGGCCAAGCCCAGCCGGTCATTGACTATCTAGAAACGCACGAGCTTGAGCTAACCTCGATTTGGACGACTCACCATCATCATGATCATATCGGCGGCGTCGCAGAGTTACAGGAATCGTATCCGATGACTCATCTGGTTGCACATAGTGAGCATGGCGTCGATGAAGATCAAACTATCAAAGATGGTAGCACGGTGAGCGCATGGGGCTGCTCTGCGCAAGTTTGGGA
Source organism: Psychrobacter nivimaris (assembly GCF_009812035.1). GTDB lineage: Bacteria > Pseudomonadota > Gammaproteobacteria > Pseudomonadales > Moraxellaceae > Psychrobacter > Psychrobacter nivimaris. Next base: position 10,181 of record NZ_VZIZ01000014.1, read on the forward strand.
TGTGTCAGGGCATACCGCTAGCCATATGGCCTATATCTTAGATATCGATGGGCAAAAGCACTGCTTCTGCGGTGATACTCTGTTTAGTGCAGGTTGCGGGCGTGTCTTTACTGGTACGATTGAGCAATTGCATGAGAGCTTTAAGCGTTTGAACGGCTTACCTCATGAGGCGCTACTATATCCTGCACATGAATATACGGCCAGTAACCTGCGTTTTGGCCTGTCTATTGAACCTGACAACGAATCGATGCAGCAAGCCTTAGCACGAGCAGAGGCACAAACTGAGCAAGGCATGGCAACACTACCAGTGACACTAGAGCATGAGCGCGCGATAAATGTGTTTTTACGTACACAAGAGCCAAGTGTAATCGCAGGGGTTAAATCCAAAATGTCTATCGATGATGAGAAGTTATTGACGGTATTTGCAGCGTTACGTGAGCTGAAAAATAACTTTTAAAGCAAGTTTTTAACAAATAGTTTGCTTTTAAGCACCTATTTAACACACAACAATTCGCTGCTGAATGTCATTGCCCTCTCTCTTTATTTAGGAAGTCGCCATTATGGGTCGTTATATCTTAAAAAGACTACTACTGATATTGCCGACACTATTTTTGATCTTGCTTGCCAACTTTGTGATCGTGCAAGCAGCACCTGGCGGGCCTGTTGAGCAGCAGTTAGCGCTCATCGAACAGGGTGCAAAAGACAATGCGCTTGACGGTAATATCGGTGCGGGCAGTGCAGGTGGTAATGACAGTACTTATCAAGGCACGCGTGGTCTCTCTGAGGAGATGGTCGCTGCAATCAATGCTCAATATGGCTTTGATAAATCTGCTCCAGAGCGATTTTGGCTTATGTTAAAGAACTACGCTCAGCTAGATTTTGGTGAGTCGTTTTTTAAAGGACAGTCGGTGACAGAACTTATCATAGAGAAGCTGCCAGTCTCGATATCGCTTGGGCTGTGGAGTACGCTGCTCATCTATATGATCGCTATTCCGCTAGGCGTCTATAAAGCGATGCATCATGGCTCAGGCATTGATAAAGCCACGGCTATGCTGCTAGCGATCGGACATGCGATACCTGTGTTTGTCTTTGCAGTGATTTTATTGGTGTTTTTTGCGGGTGGCAGCTATTGGAATATCTTTCCATTACAGGGACTGACGTCCGAAAATTTTGATCAGCTAAGTGCGCTTGGTAAAGTAAAAGATTATTTTTGGCATTTGGCGTTACCGTTACTGGCAAGTACTGTAGGCGGTTTCGCGGGCTTGACATATTTGACCAAATTCAGCTTTTTAGAGGAACTGGGCAAGCAGTATGTACTGACCGCTCGTGCTAAAGGCTTAGGTGAGCGTCAAGTGCTGTATGGTCATGTGTTTCGTAATGCAATGTTGATTATTATCGCAGGTATTCCAGCCGCTATTGTTGGTATCTTCTTTGCGGGTAACTTTTTAATTGAGATTATTTTTAAACTTGATGGTTTGGGATTGCTAGGTTTTGAAGCCATTCAACAACGCGATTATCCAGTGATCTTTGGCACGCTATTTATCTTTACCTTAGTGGGGCTGCTGCTGCAATTAATCAGTGATTTAAGTTATCACTTAATTGATCCTCGTATTGATTTTGAGGGCCGCTAATGTCAAATAATCAATCTTCATCAAAGAGCAGTACTATTAATAGCGAACCAGATAAAGCGCCAATGCCTGAGCAGCTATCTACCACAAAAAAGCAACGATTGAACCCTATATGGCAAGCGCGTTTAAATCGCTTTCGCCAAAATCGTCTAGGGGTGATATCGCTGTTTGTTTTCGCGGTGATATTTGTCATCTGTATGGCAGCTAATATCATCGCCAATGACAAACCATTGCTAGTGCAGTATCAAGACGATTATTACTTTCCGGTATTAAAGGCCTATCCTGAAACGACGTTTGGCGGTGTATTTGAGACCGAAACCAATTATAAAGACCCTGCAGTGCAGTCGCTGATTGATGAGCAAGGGTTTTATATAATGCCGCCTATTCCGTTTGCCGACCAGACGCCGAACGTCGAGCTTGGTTTGCCTTATCCAGCAGCGCCCAATGCCCAGAACTGGCTTGGTACTGATGATATGGGGCGTGATGTGCTGGCACGGATACTTTATGGTATGCGAGTGTCGTTACTGTTTGGTTTGGCCTTGACGCTTGCGGGCGCACTGATTGGGATTATCGTTGGTGCGGTACAAGGCTATTATGGCGGCTGGGTAGATCTGGCAGGACAGCGATTTATGGAAGTATGGGGCGGTATGCCTCAGCTATTTATGATTATTATTTTGGTCAGTCTGTTTAGTCCTAGCATTATTATGCTGTTTGCTATGATGCTACTGTTCGGTTGGATGGGACTGGTTGGTTTGGTACGGGCAGAGTTTTTGCGAGCCCGCAACTTTGACTATGTGCGAGCTGCACGCAATTTAGGTGTTTCGGACAGCCAAATCATGCTCAGACATATTTTACCCAATGCGTTAGCTTCTAGTTTGTCGCAACTACCATTTATTCTAACGGCCAATATTATCGCTTTGACTGCGCTAGATTTCTTAGGATATGGATTGCCACCTGGCTCGCCGTCTCTTGGTGAGCTAATGGTACAAGGTAAAAATAACCTTGATGCACCATGGCTTGCCTTGTCAGGATTCTTTAGTTTGACCTTTATTTTGTCATTGCTCATCTTCGTTGGCGAAGCGCTGCGTGATGCGTTTGATCCGAGGCGTTCTTAACATGACTGAAAATATTATCGCCACTAAGCAAAACAGCGCACCAAGTCAAAGCCCTAATCGTGCACAAGATAAACTTATGCTAACCGTAGATAGATTAACTATTACTACGACTACAGGTGTCCAGTTGGTCGATGCACTGTCTTATAAGCTAAGACAGGGACAAACATTAGCCATCGTTGGTGAGTCAGGCTCTGGTAAATCAATTGCCAGTCTTGCGCTATTAGGCCTGTTACCTGATAGTTTGATCATCACGGGTACAGTGCAGCTGGCAAGTACAACAGGCATGTCGACCTTGCCCATAGCGAATGATAAGGCGCGTAATGCCGCATTACGTGCTATTCGTGGACAGCGTATCGGTATGGTGTTTCAAGAGCCAATGACCGCATTAAATCCGTTACATACGGTCGCCAAACAAATCGCTGAATCGTTGCGTCTAGTTGGCGTGCCTAAGAAGCAATGGCGAGACACCAGCATTGCTTTGCTAAATGATGTCAATATTGCAGATCCTTCTAACAAGTTGAGCCGTTACCCACATGAGTTATCGGGTGGCCAGCGTCAGCGAGTAATGATTGCGATGGCATTGGCTCAGCAGCCTGATATTTTAATTGCTGATGAGCCAACGACTGCGCTCGATGTTACCTTGCAACATGAGATTTTAGCGCTACTAGATGATCTCAAAAGCAAGCACAATATGGCGATGATATTAATCAGTCATGATCTCAATTTGGTCAGGCGCTATAGTGATGAGGTCATCGTTATGCGCCAAGGTCAAACCATCGAACAGGGTCAAACGTCAGCGGTATTTGATCAGCCTAAAGCTGATTATACCCGCACACTTATCAAGCAAGACTTTGGGCAAGCATTAACCATAGAAGACGATAACGCAGATAAACAATCAATCGTATTAGAAGTGACGCGTCTTAACGTACAGTTCCCAATTGAAAAAGGTCTGCTTGGAGGTACCAAGCGCTGGTTCGATGCGGTCAAAGATGTCGATATGACGCTACAAAAAGGCCAAGCATTGGGTATCGTCGGTGAGTCTGGCTCTGGAAAAACCACCATTGCGCTGGGGCTTAGCCAACTACTGAGCAACCAAGCACGTGTGAATGGGCAGATAGTGGTCAATGGTCAAGATATCTCAGTATTGTCCAAAAAAGCACTACGTAATTTCCGCTCACAAATTCAGATGGTATTTCAAGATCCATTTGCCAGTATTAATCCGCGTATGACAGTCATGCAAATCGTTGAAGAGGGATTGCTAGTACAAGGCGTGGATAAAGTCGCCCGTCAGCAAGCGGTGCTAGATAGTCTTGCTACGGTACATTTGCCTTTAGCATTTGCGCAGCGTTATCCTCATGAGCTGTCAGGTGGTCAGCGTCAACGCGTGGCGCTGGCGCGTGCCCTCATTATGAAACCCAGTCTACTTATATTGGATGAGCCGACCTCTGCGCTCGACAGTACCACACAGGTCACAGTAGTTAGTTTATTACGTGAAATACAAGAAAGACTAGAAATCAGTTATGTCTTTATTAGTCATGATCTCAAGGTAGTACGGGCACTGTGTCAGCATATCATGGTGTTAAAACAAGGCACTTGCGTAGAATCTGGACGTACCGAAGATCTTTTCAATCATCCACAACATACTTACACTCAGCAATTATTAAGGGCAAGTACTGACTAGTTTAAACGACTTACTGTAGCCACTTAGATTGATCAATCAAACTAAGCGACTAAAATAAGCGGCTTGGTATAAAATTGACACATCACAGTTCATAATAATAGCGACATAACGAAAAAAGCAGTGGTACAATAATTTTAGAGAGCTGCCCATTTTATAATGCTGTGATGCGTATCTTTATACATTCTGGCGCTCGTAAATTAGTAATATTTAACTGGCTGGCAAAAACGGTCTTTAACGGTCTTTATTGCAGTTAAAACCATCATTAAAAAGGATTTTTGTGCTCATGAAAACACAAAACAGTATTACTAAATTGGTAAAGAACAACAGTTTGCAGCATGCTGGTTATTTGGCTGTGGCTAAGACTCGGGCAAAGGTATTAAAAGCAGTATCTTATGTGATACCTATCAGAAGACCGATGTTATTCGTTGGCGAGACTGCCTGTGACGAGCTATGCGATATGCTTATCAATGAAGGCAATACCAATGTGTTTATTGTCACGGATGCAGTGCTCAACAAACTGGGCATACCAGCAAAAGTTACCGATTATCTAGATGCGAAAAATATCAGTTACCACATCTATGACGGTGTTACGCCAGATCCTACTTTTAAAGTAGTTGAAGAAGGACTACGTCAGTCTATAGAGGCCAATTGTGACTCTATCGTAGCCATTGGTGGCGGCTCAGTGATCGATGCGGCCAAAATGATAGCAATGTCTCAAGGCAATAAGTGCAAGCCAAAGCAGCTAATCGGTATTCTTAAAGCAAGAAAGCCTGCAACGCCGCTATACTGCGTACCAACGACAGCTGGCACGGGTTCAGAAGCGACACTTGGTGCAGTAGTGTCTGATGACAAAACGCATCAAAAAGCATTGTCTATCGACCCAAGAATGGTACCACTAGCCGCTGCGATTGACCCAGTTATTATGAAAGGCATGCCAGCCCATATAACAGCAGATACTGGCATTGATGTATTGACCCATGCCTTAGAAGCATGGATGAGTGCCAATGCTAGCGTAGAGACAGATTATTATGCAGCCTCTGCCGTAAAATCTGTTATGCATTACCTACCACTAGCTTATAAAGACGGTGGCAATTTAAAAGCAAGAGAAGAGATGGGTATCGCCGCTCATTATGGCGGGATTGCCTTTAACAAAGCAGGTCTGGGTTATGTGCATGCTATTGCGCATCAGTTAGGCGCTTACTATAGTATTCCGCATGGCCGTGCTAATGCCATCGTGTTGCCTTATGTGCTCGACGTCAATCGCAAAGCGAGCAAAAAAAGACTGGCTGCATTGGCGAAAAGAACCGGTATGGTACAGGATGGTCAAGCAGCCAATGGCGATAGTGAGATAGCAGATCACCTTATCACGCAAGTTAAAAACTTGATTGCAGATCTAAATATTGATCCAACTGTCAATGGTATGCAAACTAGCGACTTTAATGATATCGCAAAGGCAGCAGCAAAAGAGGTCAGCGATACTTATGCCGTGCCAACTTATCTATCAGCCGCTGAAATCAAGGAAATTCTAACGAAGATTAAGCAGGCTAGTGATGAACGTGCTGATAGTAATAATGAAACAGCGTCATAGTTTTTTATAGAGCTACTGATATTAAAATAAAAAAGTCTATTACTCTTTGGAGGATAGGCTTTTTTAATGCATTGAGATAATAAAGCTTCTGTCTTATTTTCATAGTTAATTCATACTAAAATATATAATCGTTATCAAACAACCGTTTAATTTATCTTGTTATTACACTCAGTTGATAAAAAATATCTTAATGAACTGTAAATATATAACAGTATAGGAATGTTTCAGTGATACAAAAGCATTAGGATATTTAGAGGACATTACGCTTAGGAGATTTTCATGAACCGCATATTACCATCTAGAATTATAGGGTTAGTTATCATAGCGAGTAGTGCGATTTACGCAGGCTGCGCATCAACTGAAAACAGCTCTACTGTAAAGAACACAACTGCCGCTAACCCATACGCACCGACTACGCCAGGATTGGCAGTAGCCACAGTAGCGGGTGGATGTTTTTGGTGTGTTGAAGCAGGTTATGAAAAAATCCCTGGCGTGGTAGAAGTCGTGTCTGGTTATACGGGTGGCACCGCTGAAAACCCAACCTACAAGCAGGTGTCGGCAGGTGGTACTGGGCATACAGAAGCGGCGCAGGTGTATTATGATCCTAAGAAAATTACTTACAATGGCATAGTACAGGCGCTATGGAGAATCGCTGATCCTACTGATGATAAAGGACAGTATGTTGATCGCGGCACACAGTATCGTCCAGCAATTTTTTATAATAATGCGCAAGAAAAGCAAATAGCAGAAGCGGCTAAGCAATCGCTGCAAGCGTCTGGCGTATACGACAAACCAGTCGTGATTGAAATTGTTCCTGCTGGCAATTTTTATCCTGCTGAAGAGTATCATCAAGACTATTATAAAAAGAACCCAATACGTTATAAGGCTTATACGTTCAATTCAGGACGCTATCAGTTTATCGAAAGCGTCTATGGTAAGGATTATGAACTTGATTTTACTCAGTTCAAGCCTACGGCAGCCAGTGTACAGACAGTAACGTCTAGCCAAATGCCAAACGACCAAGCAAGTACAGGGTTCAATCCAGAGACCTTTGTAAAACCATCACAAGATACGCTGAAAAAATCGCTCAGTGACATTCAGTATAAAGTCACGCAACAAGAGGGAACTGAGCGCGCTTTTAAAAATGAGTATTGGGATAATAAAGCGCCTGGATTGTATGTAGACGTTGTATCTGGTGAGCCATTATTTTCTTCTCGTGATCAATACAAGTCTGGCACAGGCTGGCCTAGCTTCACTCGTCCATTGAACACGAATATGGTGGTCGAAAAAGCAGATCGCGGTATCTTTGGGACGCGTACTGAGATTCGTAGTCGCTACGCTGACTCACACGTGGGTCATGTATTCGATGATGGTCCAGCACCGACAGGTAAGCGTTACTGTATGAACTCAGCAGCTCTCCGCTTTATTCCGCTTGCAGATATGGAAGCTGCTGGTTATGGTGACTGGATAGATGATGTAAAACCAGTTGGTTAGTACTATTTTTCTATCGCTCAGCCAAACAAAAAGGACGCATCATATGCGTCCTTTTTGTTTAGTTATTATTCGCAACAGCCTAAGCAATTAACAGCCAATTAAAACGCTGGCTGACGTTTAGGTACCGCACCCAAAAATTCATTACGGGCTTGATTGTCGTGTTGATATTCACCAAGCATCGCGGTACTACGCGTGGTTGAATGTTGTTTGCTAACACCGCGCATCATCATACACATATGCGATGCATCCATAACTACCGCCACGCCGCGGCAGCCAGTAACATCCATGATGGTTTGTGCAATCTGTTCACTCAGGTTTTCTTGTATTTGTAGACGACGGGCAAACATATCGACAATGCGGGCAAACTTCGATAGCCCCAGTACTTGACCATCAGGCAGGTAGCCAATATGAGCCACACCATGGAACGGTAGCATATGATGCTCGCACAGTGAATAAAACTCAATGTTCTGTACCAGTACTAGCTCACGATTGGTCGATGGAAAAACCGCATCATTGACCACCTCTTCAATGCTTTGATGATAGCCTTTGGTTAAGTGAGCAAAAGCCTTTGCCGCACGTACAGGCGTGTCTAATAAACCAGGACGATCTAAGTCTTCGCCAGTTGAACCAATCAGTTGGCGATAGGATTCGGTACTTTCTTTATAATCTGGGGTTATTATTGGGGTGTTACTCATAAGTTTGGCAGCCATCCAAAATGTGGGTGTAGCTTAACGTTGAATCCTATCATGTCAGGATTCTTATAAAATTGTGCAAGCTGGGAAGGGCTGTGATTATACTCGAAATCTGCTGAACTTCATACTGCTGTAGCAAGCAGTTGAGTGTTTAATCTGTTCAGAGTCGTCAGACAAATCAATAGGGTCATAACTATAACGGTGTATACCGTTTAGAACGTTTATATAAAGACCGTTATGGATGGCAGATATCTGATTGGTTTACTAAATGAGAGGTTAATACAACGTTAATGAGAGTCGACAAGTACAGTTTACGACTGTTTACTTAAACTAATTCGTGTATAATAAGTCATCTTTTGATTTGCATCATTTCATGACGCGTCACTTTCTGATTACTCTAAATAAACCTATACTCTAAATCATCTCGATTGATTCAAAAGGAAATCTTATGCTATTGCAAGGACAACGATTTGTCGTAACTGGCATCGCAAGTAAACTCTCTATCGCTTGGGCTATTGCAGAAGCGCTACACCGCGAAGGCGCCTCACTGATCCTGACTTATCCGAATGATAAAATCAAAAAGCGTGTGGACATGGCTGCCGAACAGTTCGAAGCGGATTTGGTGCTAGAGTGTGATGTCGCCTCTGATGAGTCGATTGCTGCTTGTTTTGAGCAAGTAACCGCCCATTGGGGTGATGGTATTGATGGTGTGGTACACGCCATTGGTTTTGCCCCAATGGATCAGCTCGATGGTGACTTTGTCAATGCTACCACGCGTGAAGGCAGCCACATAGCACATGATATTTCTAGCTACAGCTTTGTGGCATTGGCAAAAGCAGCTCGTGAGTTGCTTGCAATGCGTCATGGTTCTATGCTGACATTAACTTATGAAGGCAGTATCTCAGTATTGCCAAACTACAATGTCATGGGTATGGCAAAAGCCAGTTTAGAAGCCAGTGTTCGTTATTTAGCGACTTCTATGGGCGGCGAAGGTATCCGTGTCAATGCGATATCTGCAGGTCCTATCCGCACGCTAGCGGCTAGTGGTATCAAATCTTTCCGTAAAATGCTCGATATCAGCGAAAAAATTGCGCCATTACAACGCAATATCACACAGACAGAAGTAGGTAACGCTGCGTTATTCTTATTGTCGCCGTGGGCATCTGGTATCACAGGTGAGATTATGTTCGTTGATGCGGGTTTCAATACAGTTGCTATCAGCGAGCAGTTGATGATGCTTGATGAACCAGCACAGTAATTGTTATAGATGATTCGTTTGATAATAGAAAAGACAGCCAATTGGCTGTCTTTTCTAGTTATACTATGAGTCTTTTTGGCTACGTGCTTTTTTAGCAATGCGGCTTTTTAGCTACGTGCCTTTGGACGAGGGATATGATAACCAAGTTACCAAAGTGGATACTATGGGGCGGGGCAGTATTGGCATTTAGTGCTGGTTGCGTGAATACGACGGCGTTAATGGGGTTTGCCAATTTATCAGTGTCGCACGTCACGGGCAATGTGAGTTTGTTTGCAGCGGCAATCGCTCATTCAGACGCGCGTAGTATTTTATATATTGGTACCTTGTTGCTGTCCTTTTTGGCAGGGGCTATACTAAGCGGCTTTGTCATTGGACAGACATCATTGAAACTCGGTCGTCGTTATGGACGAGCGCTATATCTAGAAGCAGCACTACTGTTGGTGAGTTATTGGTTATATCAGCAGCATGACTATCTCGGACAATTGGCAGCAGCGATGGCCTGCGGATTACAAAACGCGATGGTAGCCACTTATAGTGGAGCAGTTATTCGCACAACTCATTTGACAGGACTGACATCCGATATGGGTGCAGCAATCGGTAACTGGCTTGCGGGTCGCTCCATTAGTAAGCCGACATTGGGCTTTCAAGCCATTATTTGGTATTGCTTCTGCGGTGGCAGTACAGTGGGGGCTTTTTTGTTTGCCAAAGTTAGCTATGATGCGCTGCTTGTACCCATCGCAATCGTTCTAACAGCAGCATTTATATATAACTATGTCTCAGATCATCTGCCAGAGGTGAGAGAACCAAAAAAAGATAGGCGCTTATCATAGTGATAAACGCCTATCGTGCCTATTATTAACTGTATTGGTTTTTTGCATGTTTATTTAGGTGTAGAATAGCGAGCTATCAAAACATGCTTTGGTCTTATTCTTTATGATCTTCGTGCTCATGCATCCCTTGCATCATATCGAGCATAGAGTCGTCAGTACGTTGTTGATCTTCTTTGGCTAGGCCATCTTGATTGATGTCTTTTGGTGCCATTTTGGTCGTTGAGTCCGTTTTATTTGCGTTTGTCATAAAGTACTCCAGTGTTTTTATTTACTTCTTAATAGAGATGTTTTAATTAAATCTTTATTCGTTGACGCTCGTATTTATTAGCGCTTGGCTTTTATTTAACTTACCTAGTATGCAATGTGGTCATAGTCTTGTACATATACAGAGTACACTTGTTTAGTGACTATGTGTAACTGATGCTGCACTTAACGATGCAACTAATAATGAAGCCAGTTACATGGCTAATGACGAAGTTTACGAATTACTAGCATAAGTTGTAAAAAGACGAGTTTCGACGTATATATTTTAAGTGATATTTGTAGATAATTAGATTTACCTCAGTGGTCATGTGTATTATCAAAATACACTAACCGACAATTTATGTTTTATTTTTAGGTTTCTTACACCGTCTTTGATTCAATAAGGACATTCTATGTCAGAGCAAAAGCTAGATAGCCATCTTCCTAATGATGGTAATGAATATTTATTTACTTACTGATACCTTCCCAAAAGGTACAGGAAAAGGGTTAATTGTGGTCGCTATTGCCGCGATTATTGCGTTGATTATTTATAATGTGTTGCCGTTCGATATCAATGCTAATAAAGGTCTCGCAGTCCTGTTTTTCATTGGGGTGCTTTGGCTTACAGAAGCTGTGCACGTCACCATAACAGCGCTACTTGTCGTAGTAATCGGTGCCTTGGTTGGCATACCAGACTTCGATGCTGAAATCGGTCTGCAAAGCTTTGCCAATCCTACTATTTATCTGTTCTTTGGTGGTTTTGCTTTGGCAGCAGCATTGCATGTGCAGCAGCTAGACAAAAAGATCGCACTAAAGATTCTATCGATGTCTGGTGGCAAACTGAGTACAGCTGTATTTTTGATATTTGGTGTGACGGCATTTTTATCGATGTGGATATCAAATACCGCTACGGCTGCGATGATGCTCCCGTTGGCACTCGGTATCTTGACGCAAGTTGATCGTGAAAAAGACCGCGGTACGTTTGTCTTTGTACTATTAGGTATTGCTTATTCAGCAAGTCTGGGTGGTTTGGGTACGATTGTTGGTTCGCCGCCCAATGCCATTGCTGCAAAAGCACTCGATATTGCCTTTGTAGACTGGATGAAGTTTGGTATTCCAATGATGTTGGTACTGTTACCATTATTGTTGGGTGCGATGTATGTGTTCCTAAAGCCGAACCTAAATCGTACTATTGTCCTCGTTGATGATGCGCCGATTGCTTGGAACAAGCCACGTATCGTCACTATCATCGTCTTTATCGTTACGGCATTGAGCTGGATATTCTCCAAAAAGATCGGAGCAGCTTTAGATATCACGGATACTGATGCTATCGTTGCACTAACAGCAGCGGCAGCAGTAGTGAGCTTAGGGCTAGTGTCTTGGAAGCAAGTATCAGACAATACGGATTGGGGTGTGCTCATGCTTTTCGGTGGTGGTATTGCGCTATCGACAATTCTGAAAGTATCTGGGGCGTCTTTGGTACTAGGGGAAACTGTAGCAACTGCGCTGTCTTCTGCACCACTTATCATTGTGATGATGGCAGTCTCAGCATTTATTATTTTCTTGACAGAATTTGCTTCCAATACTGCCTCGGCAGCATTGTTAGTGCCTGTATTTGCCGCTATTGCAGAGCAGATGGGTTTGCCACATGAGGTGCTCGTATTGGTCATCGGTATTGGTGCATCGTGTGCGTTTATGTTGCCAGTTGCCACACCGCCAAATGCTATTGTGTTTGGTACAGGTTTGATCAAGCAAACAGAAATGATTCGTACAGGTATCATATTAAACATCATTGCTACTATCGTTATCGGGCTATGGGCGTACTTTTTCTTGATATAATCAAGTAGTCATTACAATCCTAGTCATATCTGCTTAGTATAAATGAAACCCCAATGTTCAAGACAAATTGAACGTTGGGGTTTTTTATCGCTTATCATACGAGCTAGCGGTATAGAATGTTTATTATTAACGTCATCTTATTAAATGGATTTGATCACATGACACAGTACTTATTAAAAGCAACTGTTCTGATATTACTAGGCGCAATTGCTGTGGTAATAGTATTTATAGCAAAATATTGGGCACCTGATCGTACCGTCGCTGAGTTAACACAATGGCAACTACCCAACAGCGAATTTATAGACATACAAGGTATGCAGGTGCATGTAGTGCAGTCAGCTAATTGTCATACACACCGTGGCGATGCAGCCGAAAAAAACCGACCCGAAACAATCGTTTTATTGCATGGTACATCGGCAAGTTTGCATACATGGGAAGGTTGGACTAAGGCGCTGTCTGATCAATACTGTGTCGTGAGCATGGATTTGCCAGGGTTTGGTTTGACAGGTCCTTATGTGGACGAGAGCACGCAATATAGTAGCGAAAATTATGCGGCGTTTGTCATTGAAGTACTTAATCATTTGAAGCTGGACCGTGTCACGCTAGCTGGTAATTCATTAGGAGGTAAGGTAGCGTGGCGCACCGCCGCTTTGTATCCTGAGCGTGTCAACCGATTGATATTGGTAGACTCAGTTGGTTATCCAGCAACCCCAAAACATGTTCCTATTGGTTTTAAACTTGCTAAATATCCAATGATGTCACCAATTTTAAATCGTATCCTACCCAGAAGTGTTGTTGAGAAAAGCGTTTTAAGTGTGTATGCAGACAATAGTAAAGTAAACGATGCCTTGGTTGATAGATACTATGAATTGACCCTACGCAAAGGTAATCGTCAAGCATTAAGTCGTCGCCTAAATGAGACTGATGATGACAGTGATCAAGCTCAAATAAAGCAGCTGGACATACCGACTTTGATCTTATGGGGTGCAAAAGATGATCTTATTCCTGTAGGAAATGCCGCGTTATTTCATAGAGATATACGTAATAGTCAGCTTAAAATATTTGATAACTTAGGTCATGTACCGCACGAAGAAGATCCGTTAGCAACCGTTGACGTTGTAAAGCAGTTTTTAATTAGTGAGTCAGGAAATGGATAACTTAGAAAAGAAACAGATAACAACCATCGCTGCGATTTCAGATATTCATAGTAATGTCTACGCCCTTGAAGCTGTGCTTACCGATATAAGATATCGAGATGTTGATCAGATTGTCAATCTGGGTGATATTTTATACGGGCCAATAGCGCCTCATGCTACCTATGAGCTATTAATGGCAAATCGAGATGATATTATTACCATTAGAGGCAATCAGGATAGGCAGATTTATGAAGCCACTACGGCAGAAATTGCTAATAATCCAACCATGGGTTTTATTATCAAAGATCTCTCTAAAAAAGCGATTGAATGGATGCGGTCTTTGCCATTTGATTTTCATGTAAGTCAGGATGTATACCTCTGCCACGGTTCGCCGACCGATGATATGATATATTTACTAGAGGATATCGAAACGGGTCAACCAGTAGTGCGTAATGATGCGACTATATTGGCGTTACTTGATGGTATTGATAATGATGTTATCTTATGTGGTCATACACACATCCCGCGTACAGTAGTACTGTCGTCAGGACAAACTATTGTGAATAGTGGTAGCGTTGGCTATCCAGCTTACGAAGACGATTTGCCTATTATTCATAAGATGCAAACTTATTCGCCTTATGCTAATTATGCTCTTATCAAATGTATTGAGACTCAACAAGGTAAATATTGGCAAACTGAGCATGTCAGGGTCGCTTATGACCATGAAGCAGCAGCAAATATGGCTCTAAGAAACGGACGTGAAGATTGGGCATTTGCATTGAAGACGGGTAGAGTGATTCCAGTATGACAGTACTTAAAAACGTTCTATCCTAGCAATGACAGCATTACCTTTAGATTAACTATGGGTTTTTATTTAATAGAGATTACGTAAAATGCTAACACTATATATGGTTCAATTGGGCGGCCGTCCTAAAGGCCGTCTGATTGAGCAACACGATATTTTCTTTGGTGCAGCCAGTCAAGTGAGTGACTTGATAGGAGATATCAATGAACATTGGCCTGAGGTAAAAAATAAATGGCATATTGATTCGTATCGAGCGATTGCCAAAGTGGGTAGTTATGCCATTAAGTTAATTGAACCAAGTCAGCAATTAAAGGCTGCTGCTGACTTAAAGTTATTCTTTATCAATCTAGGTGGCTATCAGCAGGACAGTTTTGAAGAATTCCATTATAAGCTACTCATCGTTGCACCTAACCAAGCTGACGCGATCAAACAAGCAAAAAAAAGTGACTTTTATAAGCAATCTACTTTTAAAGATAAAACGTCACCTTTCAATGCAGCTTCTCATATTGATGATAAGTTTGCAGTAGATATAGATGACATATATAACGTAAATGATCTTATCTCCAATGTTCAGCTTTCGATTGAGCCTATTAGTGATACAGATGAGCTGAATGCTAAAGAAGACAAAGAGTACGTCGGCTATCTAAGCATCAAGAATTTAAAGAAATTGGCGCTATAATAGATTTATCTAAATTTCATAAAAGTAACTCAATACATGCTTGATTAAATAAACCTAATGGACAGCTTACGAGAGCAATCAGGACTCGACTAACTTGAATCATACCCCAATTACCCCCATAATCTAACCACTTCTACATAATAAATAGCCTAAGCGAATATGCCCAATACTTCTAAGCCCAATATTCCTGAAAACAGCGATTCAGATACATCTACTGTAAATGAAACTCAAGATACTAAGAAGCCAGCAGTACCACTGGCGGATCTACCAGTACTTGCCAAGGATAGCTATTACTTAAGCCGTCTTGAACGTGAGCTGGCACGTGCTGCTGTGCCTAAGAATAAAAAATCTAATCATGATTCTGAGCAAGAAAAGAAGCTAGATGATGTACTCGCTAAAAAACGTGCTCAGTACGAGAAAATAAAAATGCGTTCTCAAGAAGCTGTGCAGGCACGTATCAATAGTATTCCAAGTGATTTACCTGCCAAGCTAAATCTGGATCTGCCTGTTAGCCAACGCGCAGAAGACTTAGTACAAGCGATTATCGATAATCAAGTTATTATCGTTGCTGGTGAGACGGGTTCTGGTAAAACGACGCAGTTGCCTAAGCTTGCAATGCTAGCAGGGCGCGGTATTACAGGGCAGATAGGGCATACACAGCCGAGACGATTGGCTGCTCGTAGTGTGGCAAACCGTATCGCAGAAGAGCTGGGTGAGCCATTAGGTAATACGGTCAGTTTTAAGATTCGCTTTAATGAGCAAGGGACAGCGCAATCTATTGTAAAGCTCATGACGGACGGTATTCTGCTCGCTGAGTTGGGTCATGATCGGTTTTTGAGTAAGTACGATACGATTATTATCGATGAGGCGCATGAGCGTAGCTTAAATATCGATTTTATTATGGGTTATCTCAAAAAGATGCTGCCCAAGCGCCCAGATTTAAAAGTCATTATTACGTCAGCGACCCTCGATACTAAGCGCTTTAGTGAATACTTCAGCCGTTATGACAATAAGCTCAAACGGCAAGTTCCTGCGCCTATTTTTAATGTAGAAGGGCGTAGCTTTCCAGTAGAAGTCCGTTATCGTCCGTTGACAGATGAGCCAGTGAACAGCTCAGAAGATGACAGCTACGATGATTTTGAAGAGAACCTGCCGCGCGCTGTGGTTGCTGCGGTCGAAGAGTGCTTTAGCGACGCGCAGAGTAAAGGTCACGCCGATCAGGCTGATATTTTGATATTTGCTGCAACTGAAGCTGAGATTCGTGAGACGCAGGAAGTGCTTGAGCGTCATGGCCCTCGCCATACAGAAGTACTGCCATTGTTTGCACGGCAGACTTATGAAGAGCAGCAGCGTATCTTTCAACCATCGGGTCGAGGTCGCCGTATTGTTATCGCGACCAACGTTGCTGAGACCGCATTAACCGTACCGGGTATTCGTTATGTGATTGACTTGGGTTTTGCGCGGATTTCGCGTTACTCATATCGCTCACGCGTACAGCGTTTACCGATTGAAGCAATTTCGCAAGCAGCTGCCAATCAGCGTAAAGGTCGCTGTGGGCGTGTTGCTCCAGGTGTTTGTATTCGTCTTTATAGTGAAGAAGATTTTAGTGGCCGCCCTGAGTTTACTGAGCCTGAGATTTTACGTACTAACTTAGCGTCAGTAATCTTGCAAATGGCCAATCTACGTCTAGGTAGTGTGGATGACTTTGAATTCATTGAGCCGCCTGATAGCCGATTGGTTACTGATGGTCATAAACTGCTAGATGAATTGGGCGCTATTACTTCTAAGAAAGACATTGCTGCTCAAGACAAAGCTAACAAGCCAAAAGCGAGAAAAGGGCTTGATCACCTACGTTTGACAGCGACTGGTCAGAAAATGGCACGTATGCCAATCGATCCAAGGCTGGCACGTATGCTGGTGGCTGGTTCTGATTTTGATTGTATTCGTGAAATGCTGATCGTTGTGGCCGCGCTTGCTGTACAGGATCCACGCGAGCGTCCTGCCAATAAACGTACACAAGCGGATCAAAAGCATGCGGTCTTCCGTCAAGACGACTCTGACTTTTTGTTTTATCTGAGCCTATGGAAGGCGCTGTTTGAAAAAGATGAAGACGGCAATAAACTGTCTGGTAATCAGCGTAAGCAGTTTGCTAAGAAAAACTATTTAAGCTTCCCACGTGTACGTGAATGGCATCAGACACACCGTCAATTGGTACAAATGGTCACTGAGCTGAAGTTAACTAATGTCAATGAGTCAAAAGCTTCTGATCAGAGCATTCCCAATAATGACCCAACTGCGATCGAAGACGAAGCGCTAAAAGCGGTCAAATATGCCAATCTGCATAGAGCGTTGTTAACAGGATTGTTGTCTATCATCGCGCATAAGACTGAAAGCCGCGGTGAGTATTTGGCTGCGCGTCAGCAAAAGGCCAAGATATTCCCAGCCAGTACGGTGTTTAAACAAATACCCCCTTGGGTGATGGCATTTGAAATGGTAGAGACTTCACAAGTCTTTATGCGTACTGTTGCCAAAATCGAACCAGAATGGATTATCTCAGCAGCAGGTGACTTGCTGAAATATCATTACTTCGAACCACATTGGTCCAAGAAAACAGGACGCGTCAAAGCTTACGCACAGATTAGTTTGTTTGGGCTGATTATTATTAGTAAGCAGCTGACTAACTATGAGCAAGTTAATCTGGTTGAATCACGAGAGATATTTATCCGTGATGGCTTGGTAACTGGTAACTTTGGTCGCAATGCACCATTTTTGCAACATAACATGGATAAGATTGCTCATGTTGAGCGTATCGAAGACAAGCTGCGCCGCCGTGATTTATTGGTAGATGAGGAGACGCTCTATCAGTTCTATGATAAGAAAATCCCTGAGCACGTTGCCAGTCGCAAAGCGTTTGAGGATTGGCGTGCAGAAGTCGAAAAGCATGATGCCAAGCATCTATTCTTTACTGATGAAGATGTACTTAATAGCCAAGCGCCGACCACAGGGGACTTCCCAGAAGTGTGGAAGCTGGGCGATTTAAAACTGCCGCTCCGCTATATCTTTGATCCAGCCAGCGATGATGATGGTGTGACCATACGTGTACCGCTTGCCGCATTACCGCAGCTCGACGCGATTGAGCTACTGTGGGGTGTGCCTGGTTGGCGCTATGAATTGGTATTGCAGCTGCTCAAGTCCCTACCAAAGGAGATACGTCGTCAAATCGTACCGATACCCAATACCGCAGACAGTTTGTTTGATGAGTTGCAGCCAAAGGGTGGACAAGGATTGCTGAAGCAGCTGTGTCAGGCATTACATCGTCGCGGTATTATGTCGGTGACGCCAGAGAACTTCAATCCATCTACGATTGATCGCTATTTACAGCCACAAATCTGTGTGGTCGATGAGAAAAACCGTATCATCGAAAAAGGCCGTGACCTGCAAACCCTACAGATTCGTCATGCATCTGAAACCAGTCAAGCGGTAAATGAACAGCAAGGCGTGCATACTGAGTTCCCTGAGCATTTTGCTTTTAGCAAAAACCATCATAGTGCAGGCGTGGTGATGAAACAGTTTGCGGCGCTCGTCGCTGATGAAGCGGGAGAAGCTGTATCGATTCATCAATACACTGATGTCAATGCAGCACTTCAAGCACATCGTATCGGGGTACTGACTTTAATCAAAGGCAAACTTGGTGCAAAGAAAAAGCAGCTAACGAGCCAAATCGATAGTATATTTAAACTGGCATTTGCGCCACTTGGCGATATGGATAAACTCAAAACGATCGTTATAGATGCTGCGTTAGACGCGGCTCTCGAAGAGCACTATATCTTATTTGATCATTCTGAGAATTTACCAGAAAGCGCCGATGATATCGCAGTTGGATTGAGCGAGGAGCTACCGTTTACCTCTGAAGAGTATACCCAGACTCTTGAAGTGGTGGTGAATAACTTCTTATTAACTGGTCAAAGCGTTATCAAAACGCTTAAGAATGTCTACACTCGTTGGCAGCGTATTCGCCAAGGGTTGCTGATGTTAGATCGTGAAATATTTGGTGAGTCTATCGATGATATCGAAGATCAGTTAGAAGATTTACATTTGGCTGATTTTGTCTATCGGATGGATTACAGCCATTGGCAACAGTACCCACGCTATCTTGAAGCGTTACAGATTCGGCTAGAGCGTCTGGAGCACAATCTCGACGCCGACCTCGATGGTGTTTATGCTCTTGACTTGCATATGGAACGGCTAGCAGGACGTGCGGACAAAGAAGCCATCAGTGAGTATCGCTGGATGGTGGAGGAATACCGTATTCAACTGTTTGCCCAGCCTATGAAAACTCGTATGGCAGTATCGCCCAAGCGTCTAAGCAAGATGTGGGATAAGGTGAGTTAGAAGGTTGTATATAATTCTCTTTAATTGTGAGGTTTATAAAATGTTTCTAACTATAATTGCAGGTGTCACAATTTTTGTCATAGGTCAGTTTATTTTAAAGTTGATTTTAGAACCCATAGTAGGGTTAAAAGAAACACTTGGAGAAGTTTCATCTCTATTTCTTCGAGAACAATCGGGCTTTATAAATGATAATGTCAATAAGGATGTACAAAATGAAGTTATAAGATTATCTTCAATGATTTTGGCAAAGAAACAAGCTATTTTACTTTATAGTGTTTTTGCAAAAATATTGAGAATGCCAAGCGAATCAAATCTTATTGAAGGTTGCCGTAGTTTGAATTTGATTTCTTATCTCGTTATAAAAAACTCTTCAGACACATTACAGAGAAAGTCTCATACACGGGAAATATATGAGGAAATGAAGTTAGTAAGTAAGCATTTAAAAATCCATATTACATATAGTGAGCGGATTGAGACGTGATATAAAAGATCTTATCAGGTATTTGTTTAGAACTTTAATGCACAAATAGAAAGTTTAAGTTAGCAAGCACTAATCTAGCCTTTCTATTTGTATAATATTTAATGGCTAATCTTTTCTGTCAGTACACCCATGCTATAAAGTACATAGGCAATCACGGTTAATGCGACGATAAATGGAGTAAGCATCCAAATCACAATATTGATTAAAAGTGATGGTAGCAATCCATTGAACAATTCAATATCTGGTGCGAAAAAATCGGTCATGACATCGACTGCACGCTTAGCAATAGGGAATAGCAAGGTGCTAAAAGCTAACATATAAATGTACTTACTAAATCCAGGGTCACTCATGACTACCATAAAGTAGAACACTGTAAAAAACGTGATGCCAAGTGCCCAGCATTTGAGAGTGTAGCTTAAACGAATCATGTTATCTCCTCCCTAAGCTTTCTATTGATTGCTTTACATCGATCGTACGCAGAATAAAGCTACTCCCATACATTCATTTTTTTTAAATATATAATATGTTATAATACGAATATATAGTCGAGTCAACCAATTTTTCTATTTATTTAAAATACTCCGCAAATTATTCAACTTAAAAATGATATTTTTTAAGGAATGCTTTCGTAAATATAATAGTAAATAGCCTAAGCAAAAATTTTTTTTATTAAAAAATAAAATTATAACTACAACTCACTACTCGGGCTCACATCAAACAGTCGTTTATATTCTCGGCTAAACTGACTAGGGCTTTCGTAGCCTACTTGCATCGCTATTTGTGATATTTGCGCTCCATGCATCTTAATTAAGCGCCTAGCTTCCATTAAACGTAAGTTTTTCTGATACTGTAGTGGACTCAGCTGGGTTATTTCTTTAAAGTGCTGATGAAACCCTGAGACACTCATGCCGCATCTACTAGCCAAGCTCTCAACCATGATAGGTTCATCTAGATGTGCCTTTATCCAGTCAGTCGCTTGAGCAATGCGGTGTGTATGGCTACCGCTAACGACCAATTGCTTAAGTTTGTTGCCTTGCTCAGCCAAGAGTAGGCGATAGTATATTTCTTGTTGAATTAAAGAAGACAGAAAATCAATATCGTTTGGATAATTAAGCAAGCGTATCAATCGATCAAACGCGTCCATTATGGTGTCATCTAGGTGCCACTTTATCCCTAAATGGCTGCCTGCCATTGGTTGTGTGGTCGGTAGCTGCGCTAATACATCTCTAATCATGGCTAAATCTAATTTCATTGATAAAACAATGACAGGGTTTTTTATCGAAGCATGTTTAATATGCATACTTAGCGGTATATTAACTGGACAGAACATCAAGTTACTATTGTCAAACCTTTGACAGTCAGCACCCAAATAAATCTCGCGTTCTCCCTGCAATACAATACAAATACTTGGCTCTTGAATATAGCTTACGGCTTTGCTTGGTTTGTCCGCGCAGTAAAAGAACAAGCCTGAAACAGCGGACTCGATGGTTTTATTTCTAGGCAGTACTGCTAAAAGTTGGTCAATAGTCGTTTGATTCATCACGAGTGCTTATTTTATAGAGTTGCCTGATAGTATAAATATTTGTAGGATTAGGCAAGAGTTATAGAGGTTTGTTCTAACGTATAAATGCAGAGGATTCTATAATAATCTCATCGCAACAGCGTAAGTACGACCTCTAATAATATGAAACAAGGAATAATTACTCATGAAAATATTTTATAAAACGCGCGCAACCGCTACTGGTGGACGTTCTGGCCATACTGGATTAGACGATGGTTCGTTGGGATTTGACTTGGTGTCTTTTCAAGAGCAAGACAAAGAAGGCGTGAATCCAGAACAGCTTTTTGCCATGGGTTACGCGGCTTGTTTTGATAGCGCTTTGAGCATGACAGCACAGCACATGAAATTGCCTGTTACCGCTTCAAAAACTTCTGCGCAAGTGGGTATCGGTATGAAAGCTGACGGTAGCTACAACTTAGAGATAGAGTTGTCTGTAGAAGTATCAGGTATTGATGAAGCGCAGGCGCAGCAGCTGATAGAAGCCACGCATCAGGTGTGCCCGTATTCTAATGCTACTCGTGGCAATGTCGATACTCGTCTAGAAGTGACCGTTGTTTAAAGGCTGTTGTGTACAGACTATTGATCATAGACTAGCAATATTAAAATAATAACTCGAATATAAAACGCCCCGATTTATAAGAGTCGGGGCGTTTTATGTTGTCCGGTAACGTAATTAGCTGGAACCTTTTCTGAGCAGATTATTAATGATAAATCACTAATAGTCTTAATTTATACTGGTACTTTTTTATTTAAAGTAAATACCAAGACCGCGCCCAAAATGACTGTGCTTGCAACTATAAATGGAACAGTCAGCTGTTCAGACAAAAATATCACACCTAGCAACGCAGCAATCACAGGGACACATAGCTGAACGATAGCGGCTTGTGTGTTTTTCAATAGTGGCATTGCTGTATACCAGATACTATAGCCCAACCCTGAGGCGATCGCTCCTGATGCAGAGGCGAGTAGTACACCTTCAGTCGTAATACCTTCCAAATTGATATTTTTAAAACCCAAGTCATCTAGATACGTCATACCTACCAGTAATAGTATAGGCACAGCGACTAAGCTACGCACAAAGTTGAACCCTGTCGCTCGAAGCGGTGAGACACATGATTTGCCTCGTATACTGTATATTCCCCAAGCTATGCCGCTCATAGCCATTAACGCTGCCGCCAATGGTGATGGTATGGCAGCTGATGGCAGCATCAAATACACGAACCCTGCCACTGCAACGGCAAATGCTAACCATTGTAGCGCGCTTAATTGCTCCTTTTTGTAGATACCCCAGCCAATCATCGTCAGCTGAACCGCTGAAAACAAAATCAATGCCCCAGTGCCAGTATCCAGCTCTACATACGCAATCGAAAAACATAACGCGTAAATGACCAAACTGACACTACTGAGCCAACTGCCTTTATCATTTAAAATAGCATCAACAGAGGGCTTGTCAGCGGTGAGTGCTTGACGCTGTAGTCTGTAGGCGTGAATCGTCATGATAACCACTAAGCAGGCAGCCGCACTGAGCAGACGAATGACCGTAAAGCTCCAAGCATCGATGTAGCCTTCTGCCAATGCCATTCGGCAAAACAGGGAGTTTGCGGCAAAGGCGATTAACGCAATAATGGTATAAATAGTGGCTTTCAAAAGTAATTCCTACAATGAATAAATGGTACAAAACAGGCAAGCATAGGATGACAATTTTAGGTTTCTAGATACGCTGTTATAGCGATCGCTTATTTTTTAGCGAAAATAATAGATTGATAAATTATCAATCTAATCTATAGCTGTCTCACAGGACAGGATATTTTGTCGTACTTATGGCAAAAAGTCTCTTTTAAATCAGAATAACGATAGTTGTATTGACGATAAGGTCTAAAAATAGGGATGATATGCTTCGCGTCAAACGAACTATTAGAACAACATTCATTAAACACAATAAATCAGATAAATAAATAGGAAAAGATAGTATGGATTGGGCAAGTATTTTTATTTATGACACAACTTGGTTGTTTGCCGTGGAAATTTTAATACGTGTCACTGTAATGTTTGTATTAATTATCACATTTTTGCGCTTCACTGGTAAGCGCGGCGTCCGTCAGCTCTCTATTTTTGAGCTAACCATTATTTTATCGCTAGGCTCTATTGCAGGTGATCCCATGTTCACCGAAGACCTGCCTATTATCCAAGCGGTACTCATCATGGGTACGGTCATTTCACTCTATAGGCTCTGTACTTGGGCGATGATGAAGTTCCAGCCTTTTGAGGACCTGCTAGAGGGGCGCTCAATGTATATTGTAGAAGATGGCATGCTGGTGCTTGATAAGATTAAACAAGGGGAAATGTCACACGATGAGTTTTTTGCTGAAATGCGCCAACAAGGGGTTGAGCATTTAGGTCAAGTGCGTACTGGTTTGCTCGAAGCTGATGGCAATTTTAGTATTTTATTGCATACCTCTGAAAAGACAGATTACGGTATGCCGCTTTTCCCTAAGCAATACCGACCGGTCGAGCAAGTAGAAGCAGGGGTTTATTATGCTTGTATGTATTGCGGTTACGTCGATGAAATCTCTGACCCCAATCATTGTTGCCCACGCTGTGAGGATAATTGCAATAACTGGGCTAAGGCGTTAAACAATCATATCGTCAAATAATATTACTACTTGGCTGCCTTAGCTCAATTAATAAACTAAGGCAGCTAAGTTTTTTCAAATTATTAGATAAAAACCTTTCATTTACTGACAGTTTGTCTAACTTATTTCATAAAGAACGTGGGTTAAGTGGCTTGCATAATTTACGTGACTTTGTACCAGTCAAGTTTGCGAGTCATCACCATCACGCAGGCAAGTATCACAAAGCAGAATATCGCACCCAGTAATAGATTGAGATCTTCTGTACTTAAAATACCGAAAAACGCAGCGTATAGCCCAGCAAGCGTCGTGGTAAAGATTACTGCCCGTTTGAAGCCTCCAAATACATAATAGCTATACCAGCCAATAAGCCCGACACAAGCACTGGCTGCCACCATATAGGCTTGCCAAAATGCGATTTGTTCTGCAAGTGGTAGTAATAAGACATAAAAGACAAATAGTGCGCAGCCGACGAGCAGATACTGAATAGGATGGATGCGACTTGATTTGAGCACTTCAAATAAAAAGAAAGTGCCAAACGATACCAACATTAATAACAAGGTGTACTTCATGGTTCGTTCAGTTTGTAGATAGACATCGTTAGGGCTCGCAAAACTAACGCCAAAGCTGTTTAGCAGAACACTTTGATTACTACCAACTACTGCTGCACTGTCTGTCGTCAGACCTCTTGAGGACTCAAACGAATCAGGGTTGTAAGACTGGCTATCGGTATTGAGCGTTGATTCACTTATGATTGTACATTGATGGTTAGGCGCGCTGAAACATTGAGAGAGGTACTGATTATTGGCGACAGTTAGATACTGATTTTGCCAACTGGCATCGAATCCTTTATTCATAATGTTCTTAGTGTTTGGTAATGCTTTACCGATAAAGTTTGGTGTCTGCCAGTCACTGTGCATAGACAGAGTAAAGTTCTGCCCAGTTGGGACAGTCGTCACACTACTAATGCCAGCTAACGGCAAGTCGATCACAATATTGAGCGCTTGATTGTCTCTAGGATTAGATAACTTGCTACTCACCTCTGATTTATTTAGATCTGTATTTATTGAGCCTGTGGTAGCCAAGCTATCTTTATTCTGCTGGCTAGTAGGATTGATTAATTGATCCAATACATCTTTAGGAATATCTACTTCGACATAGGTTAAGTTCTCTATTATTGGTATCTGCGGATAGTTTGCTGCAATTGATTTATGATTGATTGTGACAGTAGGCAGGGTAGCGACACCGCGTAAGTCAGACACGGGAATGATCAATTTTGCCTTGTTCCAGTGGGTAATGGTTTTGGCTAGCTGTGTCTTATCTGTATCATTGTCGATTGTATTGCCAATCTGATCTAAATTTTCTAAAGTCTCTGCGAACGTATAACTCTGATCGAATGTCAGCTGACCATCATAGCTAGTAGCGCTATAGATACCGCGTTTATAGGTGTCTGTGTTTACTTTTAAGTTCTGCGCTGCTTGCGTCTGAGAGGCAAAAATCGTCTCAATTTTCGAGTATGACGGTTCACATTTGCTCTTTATATTTGGTGTATCAGATGCATCTGATTGACAGGCCGGTGTGACTGTCGTAGGGATGGCGATAAATGGATTAATGACTTCTTGTGGATTGACATGCTGCTGGGTGATTTCTTTTATCACTGATTCTGCGTAGTATTGCCTCTCGTATATGATGTCGCTAATCATAGTGAGACCAATCGAAAAAACGATACAAAGTCCTATAATGATGGATAACTTAGTCAATAATGTTTTTTGCATGTTGTCGCCTCCTAAGTGCCTTTAATCCACAGCTGCCGAAATAGCAGACCGTGGTTTTAAAAGACATCATAGAGAGGGCATAACGAGAAGATGTGCAGGAAATATGGAATAACTGTGAAAGGGCGAAAGTTGATATTTTCGGATAATTATTTTTCGATTATTCATGTGCTTAATGCTTTTTCGTGTCGCCAACGACTTTATCCATAATAGCGAATAACAAGCCAGACAATACAAAGGTCATATGAATAATAACCTTCCACATGAGTTTGTCGGCATCAAGTTCACTCATTCCACTAGAAATATCCATAAAGGATTTCAAAAGGTCAATCGCCGAGATAGCGACGATCGCTCCGATGACTTTGAGCTTTAGGCCAGAAAAGTCAACTTTGCCCATCCAGCTAGGACGATCATCATGAGTGCCAGTATCGATTTTTGAGACAAAAATCTCATAGCCACTGAATATAATGATAAGCAGTAAACTAGCAACCAGAGAGATATCAACCAATACCAATATATCTACAATCACACTGGCTTCAGAGGCCGTCAGAATGTCAGCAAACATGTTCCATAGTTTTTGGACAAACTTAATAAATAATAAAATAATGCCTAACACCAGCCCTAGATAAAAAGGTGCCAGTATCCAGCGGCTATTAAATATGGTTTTTTCTAAATAAAGCTCAAACTTCTTTAGCATGGGTATCTCTTAGGTTTTAAAGACAAGAAAGTCTTAAAGACGAAAAATTTGTAAGACATAAATATGGGTAAGCTTGTAGATATAGCTATTTAGCTTTAGTCAGGCAATATGTTGTCTATATTAGCGAGCTTCGCTACTACTTGCTGGACGCGTTCTTTTCTATTGCCACTAATACGCTGAAATGATTTCTGATGCTTGCTTAATTGACTGGCGAAGTAGTCGCTTATCTCATCGCGTTGGTGTGGACTGTCTCTCAGGTCATCGGCGACCCATGGCGTATCAACATCAGTCAATAATATTAAGTCATAGTGATGCGCCAATGCTGTTTGCTCAAGGGCCGTAGGGCAGTCGCCATAATACCAATAAGAATAAACCATCAGCTCAAACAAACTGGTATCACAAAACAAATAATGACTGGCATTATTCGTCTGAGCGACCTGTTTGGCTAAGGTATTCTCTAGTGTAATCTGCCCCTGTGCGATAGGGAGTAGATCTTCCCACGTACAAGTCAGCTGCTCATCATCCCACTTTGCCTGTAAGTAGGTGCGCATATATTCTGACACCCAAGGAGTATCAAAATGCTCGGCCAAATCACGACATAAGGTCGTCTTACCCGTACTTTCTGCCCCTAAAACCGCGACGTTGATGACAGATTTAGGCGTATGCTGCTCGAGGTTGTACACGGTAGCGTCGTTGCCATTCATAGTATGCCCAGATTGCGATAAGAGTAAAGACTACATATTGTAGCGCGGTAAAAGTAAAACCTTTATAGAAGTATAGCGGTACTGATATCGCATCAGCGATGATCCAGAGTGTCCAATGCTCGATTTTACGTCGTGCCATGAGCCACATTGCCATCAAAAATAAAGCCGTAGTGAGCATGTCAGTATAATCGACCCAAGTAAATAGATGGATTCCAAGTACTGCACCATCGAAACTAAAGCCATTATTAATCACTGGACGGAAATAATAAACCAATCCTACAAAAGCTATCGTTCCTGCTGCCAAAGCAGAGAGGATCGGGATGTCACCTGCATGCAGATGCTCAATACGGACATTATTAGCGTCTGCTTGCTTATGCTCAGCAGACTGGTTTTTCTTGTTCTTTGACCAGTTAATCCAGCCATACAGGCTCATCACGGTATAGTAAGCATTGATGAACATATCGCCAAACAGTTGCCATTTCCACAGTAGGTACACAAATATAGCAGTACTGACCAGACCGATAGGGAAAACTAGGATATTGGTTTTGCTGGCGAGTAAGACACTTGCTACGCCGAAGACAACAGCAATCAATTCAAGAATGATGAATATCGTAGAGTAGTCAGCGTATTGACCAAATAACCAGTTGAGAAGTTCTGCCATTAGCATTCCTAAGTATGAGCGCGTATCGATGTTCTGAATAATTAAGATAGTTCGACGAATAATACAGAATAAATGATGCCAATTATAACGTAGCTATCCAAAAAGGACGGCAGTCTTTGCTAATTTATGGCAAGAAACAGATTATTTGTAACAAAGTATTAGAAAAATTATAATATTCAGGCATAATAAACACACTGATTTTAAGTTTACAGTTATTCACTGAATTTGAATGGCTATTATTTTTCCACTTTTATGCTTATTCCAAGCACCACAGTAGTAGACAAGGAAGCTTATCATGACGACTTGTATCACAGGCACTGGTCTTTATATCCCACCTTACAGCATTAGTAACGAAGAGCTAGTTGAGTCATTTAACCAGTATGTTGAAAACTATAATACCGAACATGCTGAAGAGATAGCTGCAGAGACAGTGACGGCACTAGAGCCTTCTTCAGCTGCTTTCATCGAAAAAGTATCTGGCATTAAATCACGTTATGTGATGGAAAAAGAAGGTATCTTAAATACTGAAATCATGGCGCCAGTTATTCCTTACCGTAACTTGGGCGAAGAGCTGTCGGTAATGGCCGAAATGGGTGCAGCAGCACTGAGAGACGCTTTGGCTGATGCTGGACTTGAGGCCAACGACTTAGATGGTATCATCCTTGCTTGCTCAAACTTCCAACGTACTTATCCTGCGGTTGCCATCGAAATCCAAAACGAAATTGGTATGATTGGCGGCTTTGCTTATGATATGAACGTTGCGTGTAGTGCGGCGACGTTTGGTCTGTCACAAGCACATGGTTCTATCATCTCTGGTTTGGCCAAGCGTATTGCTGTGGTCAACGTTGAGATTACCTCAGCGCATCTAAACTGGCGCAACCGTGACAGCCACTTTATCTTCGGTGATGTAGCGACTGCTTCTATCGTTGAAGAATTAGATACGCCAAAAGGTTATGAGATTCTAAACTCTAAGCTATTTACTCAGTTTTCGACCAACATTAAAAACGAATATGGCTTTATGGATCGCTCAGAGTATCTAGCAGCACAGACTGAAATGTATCCAGATATCAAAGCACCGGTCACTGACAAGCTGTTTTTGCAAAACGGTCGTAAAGTATTCCGTGAAGTCTGTCCGAAAGTGTCAGAGATTATCACTGAGCACTTGCAAGAAAACGACATCCCAACATCTGATGTTAAGATGATGTGGTTGCATCAAGCCAATGCCAATATGTTGGATTTGATTCTACGTACCGTGGTTGGTAAAGATGCCGATAAATCGATTGCTCCGAGTGTTATTGCTGAATTTGCCAATACTAGCTCAGCGAGTCCTATGATTGTATTCCATCGCCACAAAGATGACTTAGTATCAGGCGATCTGGGCGTTATTTGCTCATTTGGTGCAGGTTACTCTATTGGATCGGTCTTAGTTCGCAAGGTCTAATACTTTGACTACTTGTTTTGATAAAAATAGCTAAGAATATTCTTAGCTATTTTTTTGTCTGTTGTTTTTGCTATTGAAATTAAGCTGTGACATCTAAATATAAACAGAGATGTTGGAGAAGATAACATCGAGATTACCGACAATATCAACAAGAATGATTAGAGGTTTTAATTTACCCCAAAAAATTTGCTATAATCACGGGCTTATTCCTCTTATCTAATTAAAAGTCCTTTTATGAAAGAATCCTTACGCCTGCGTTTAGACCAGATGGTAGACCGTTATGAAGAGGTCACCGCTTTATTATCAGATCCTAGTGTCATTAGTGATAATAATAAGTTCCGTGAATTGTCTGTTGAGCACAGCGACTTGATGGAGATCACGACGCTGTGGCAAAACTACGTGGGTGCAGAAACGGATCAGGCTGATGCAGAAGCGATGCTAGCCGATGCAACAGATCCTGACATGAAAGAGATGATGATCGATGAGATTGAGAGTGCGCGTGATACCATCGTAGAGATGGAAGAAGCGCTTAATCTGATGATGCTACCAAAAGATCCTAACGATAAAGTACCAGCATTTTTAGAGATTCGTGCAGGGACAGGTGGCGATGAAGCAGCGATTTTCTCTGGTGACTTGTTCCGTATGTACCAAAAATACGCGCAGAGCCAAGGCTGGACACTAGAAGTGCTCTCTGCAAATGAAGGTGAGCATGGCGGTTATAAAGAAATCATCACTCGTGTATCTGGCAATAGTGTATATGGTCGTCTAAAGTTTGAATCAGGCGCTCACCGCGTACAGCGTGTCCCTGAAACCGAGAGCCAAGGTCGTGTGCATACGTCAGCTTGTACGGTTGCGGTCATGCCGGAAGTTGAGATTGATGATACCGTCGATATCAATCCTGCTGATATCAAAATGGATACTTTCCGCTCAAGCGGCGCTGGTGGTCAGCACGTGAACACGACTGACTCTGCCGTACGTTTGACACACATTCCGACAGGTACCGTGGTAGAGTGTCAGCAAGAGCGTAGCCAACACAAAAACCGTGCGCATGCTATGAAAATGCTGGTCTCTAAAATTCAACAAGCCAAAGTGCAAGCACAGGTCGATGTGGCGGATTCTATACGTCGTGACTTGGTCGGTAGTGGCGATCGCTCAGAGCGTATCCGTACCTATAATTTTCCACAAGGTCGTATGACCGATCACCGTATCAACCTTACCTTATACAAGCTTGATTCCATTATGGAAGGCGATTTGGATGAGATTCTTGATGCACTACTGCGTGAGCATCAGGCTGATTTGATGGCCAGTATCGGTGGCAATGACTAGTAGCTAGTCTTTAAGAGTACCAGTAGTTTTATCGTTTTTATCACCATGTCTGTTCTTATAATAATAAGTATTGATTTAATTTTTCTGTTTTCGTTTATCCATTTAATTACCTAAAAATATTGAGAGTGTTATGTCAAAGCACAATAATCAGAACCAAGATCAAACCCCAGTCGTAGAAGATGCTAACGAGCTAATCGCACAACTGCAAGCCAAGCTAGATGATATCAGTGCTTCAGGTAAACAGCCGTATCCTAATACGTTCAAACGCACTGATTATGCGCAAGACTTACAGACGGCTTTTGATGGTGTCTCAAAGCAGGAAATTGAAGAAAAAGCAGCAAATGGTGAAAAAACACAGGTCAACGTGGCAGGTCGAGTCATGCTCAACCGTGGTTCGTTTATCGTGATCCAAGATATGACAGGCCGTATTCAGTTATATGTAGCACGTAAAGAGCTTGATGAGGAAACGCGTGCGAGCATTAAATCACTAGATTTGGGTGACATCGTTGGTGTATCAGGCTATATCGGTCGCTCAGGTAAAGGCGATTTGTATGTGCATATTGAAGAAATTACGCTACTGACCAAATCACTACGTCCAATGCCAAACAAGTTCCATGGCTTGGCTGATGTCGAGGCGCGCTATCGTAATCGTCATCTTGATTTGATGACCAATGAGACGACTCGCAATACCTTTATGGTTCGTAGTCAGATCGTTAGTGGTATTCGTCAATTTATGCTCAATGAGCGTTTTATGGAAGTCGAAACGCCAATGATGCATCCGATACCAGGCGGTGCAGTAGCCCGTCCGTTTGAGACGCATCATAATGCATTAGACATGCCTTTATATCTACGTATCGCGCCTGAGCTTTATCTTAAGCGTCTGGTTGTTGGTGGTTTTGAGCGAGTATTTGAGATTAACCGTAGCTTCCGTAATGAAGGGGTTTCAACCCGTCATAACCCTGAATTTACCATGATTGAGTTCTATCAAGCCTACGCTGATTATCATGACTTGATGGATTTGACTGAGCGTCTGTTTAATCAGTTAGCAATAGATGTGCTAGGCACAACAGAGCTGACTTATCAAGAAGAAGCCATTAGCCTAAAAGCACCATTTGCTCGTCTGTCAATGTCTGATGCGATTGCAAAATATGCTGAAAACTTTGACATGACACGTATCAATGATCGTGAATACCTAGCAGAATATGCATCTACGACACTTAAGCAGCAAGTCAAAGATGTGTTTGGTGTGGGTAAACTACAGACGATTATCTTTGAAGAAACGGCTGAGCATCAATTACGTCAGCCAACGTTCATTACTGAGTACCCAGCTGAGACTTCACCTCTAGCGCGCCGTAGTGATGACAATCCTGAGATTACCGATCGCTTTGAGCTGTTCGTTGGTGGTCGTGAGTTGGCCAATGGCTTCAGTGAGCTTAATGACCCAGCAGACCAAGCCGAGCGTTTCCGTGGTCAAGTTGCTGAAAAAGATGCGGGCGATGATGAAGCTATGCATTTCGATGAAGAGTATATCGAAGCATTGTCTTATGGTTTGCCACCGACAGCCGGTGAGGGTATTGGTATTGACCGTCTAGTAATGCTATTTACCGACTCTGCTAGTATCCGTGATGTGATCTTGTTCCCGCATATGCGCCGCAAACAAGACAGCTAAGGTGGGTTTGCTTGCTGTAAATCCAAACTGATACTTAACTCAGCATAAAAAGCTTTTGCTCATTTTCACAGAATGGGTATAAGCTTTTTTGTGAAATATCGTTTATAGAGGTATTATGGATATTCAGCAAGCATCACATGCGCCATGGCAAAAAATGATTCAGCAATGTTTTTTATCATTGTATGAGTTGCCTGATGACAAAATCACTGACTCTGATCATTTTCAGGGTTATGATTTTGTTTTTGAGTTTTCCGGCGCTACTATTTATTTGCTCGTCAATACGGTTTTGATGCAGGCAAATAAGCAAGAAGTAGATAATGCTAAAGTTCGTGAATGGAGAAAAGAAGTTGTTAACCAACTTATCAAACGCCACGCTCAGATTTATCAAAAAAACGATAGCCTAATTGTAGATAGAATTGCCGCGACAACTGATAAAGCAGTTTATTTTATTGGCTTAACGTCATTGTCTATTAATCATCAAGACAATCAGTCGGGCCATTCATCTTATGCAGTTGGCTACGAATATGGCAGTCGGTTTTTTGCAGAAGACTGTGTTTTAGACTTAGATGATGAGCAGAGTATCCTACAAGTCTTTAGTCATCAAAACTTCGTTGATATCCTTAATCAGTTGGTTACGCCAAGTGATTTAACAACCTTTTTGAATTTCCATCGTCGTCAACTATCTAGCTTTGCATCATTTCAAAACGAATCGACATTGCTTAAACAATTTCTACAATCACCGAACTTTCACCAAAGAGCGATTAGGGTACAAGAACAGCTAATTGATAGTGAGTTAATTGAGCAAGTTGAATTACGCTTACTTAAAGCAGTAGAGCCGAATCAGACTGTGTTTGCCGATGCTCTAATGGCTGAGATGCAAAAAAATACTGGAATGTGGTTCAAGCTATTCAACAGTGTGCTTGAGCGTTATCATGAAGCAGGTACACCTTTACCAAATGAACAGGTTGATATTTTGGTAGATGAGTCAATGTATACCTATGCGTGTCTAGTAGAAAAAATCTTAGCTTATAGAACCATGGATCAAGACTCGCGCTGGAATGGATATATCCGTCATGAGCATTCTTATCATGTATTTGGACGCCATTATCTCATGGTGTTTTATGCGCAAGACGATAGCAGTTCGCTAAGCGCAGAGAATGTTAGGCTCTCTTATAAAGATTTATTGTCAGATACCAATGTCCAGTTACAAGAGCCTGTAATGGATGATTTATTTTTACTGGGTGTAGAGTTTAGGCCGTGCGAAGACAGCGTAAATACTGAGGTTTATCTAGATATATTTCATCAAGCAGGCTCATTGATTGATGAAAGTACTCAGCGCTTATATGACCGGCTGGCCCAACTTCAAGCTCAGTTATAACCAAAACATAGTATGATTCATTAGCCCGACGCTTCATTTATATTTGTATTATTTACATTGGCATTTCTTATGACGCAGCAATATCAAGTTTTAGCTCGCAAATACCGACCAAAAAACTTTCATGAGTTGATTGGGCAGACGCATGTGTCTCAAGCGTTGATTAATGCGATTGATTACAATCGTTTGCATCATGCCTATCTGTTTACAGGTACGCGCGGTGTGGGTAAGACAACGATTGCGCGTATTTTATCTAAATGTTTGAACTGTGATACAGGTATTACCAGCACTCCTTGCGGCGTATGCGATAACTGCGTTGCTATTGATCAAGGGCGTTTCATTGATCTTATTGAGATTGATGCCGCTTCTCGTACCAAGGTCGAAGACACTCGTGAGCTGTTAGACAACGTGCCTTATGCACCAAGTCAAGGGCGTTATAAGGTTTATCTGATTGATGAAGTACATATGCTGTCTACGCACAGCTTTAACGCGCTATTAAAAACGCTAGAAGAGCCACCTGAACATGTGAAGTTTTTGTTGGCGACAACTGATCCACAAAAGCTACCGATTACGATTATTTCGCGCTGCTTGCAGTTCGTTCTGCGCCCATTACCTCAAACGTTACTTAGCGAGCACTTGGCAAATATCTTGACCAAAGAGCAGGTTGACTATACTCAGCCAGCTATTTGGCAGTTAGCAAGTGCAGCCAAAGGTTCTGTACGTGATGCGCTATCATTGACCGATCAAGCCATTGCTTTTGGTCAAGGCGCACTGGATGATGCGACTGTCAATGCAATGCTTGGTCTCATTGATGCTGCTGACTTAGTGCGTCTAATCACAGATATCTATAATCATGATAAGTCGGCGGTTGCTGCTCATATTGAGCAAATGCGCGCGCAAATGGTCGATGCGACTAGTATGTTTGATGGGCTCGCTGAGCTGCTACATCAGTTGGCATTGACTCAGCTATTGCCTGAAGTCGCTCTTAATGTCAATGAGGCGCAAGCAAAAGATATTTATACGTTAGCTCAGCATATCAGCCCTGATGTCTTGCAGCTGTATTATGAGATTGTTGTGCAAGCCCGTGAAGGTGTCAAGCTTGCAAGTACGCCGATGCAAGCGCTTGAGATGTGTATCTTGCGTTTATTGGCGTTTCGTCCATTGCCAGTCGATGAAGTCTTGAGCAATACTTATGATAGTGATGGGCTTGCTACCAAAGTACCAGCTATAGAACCAGTTTCTTCTACATCAGCCTCAGATGCAATTGCACATGAAGCCTCAGCACCGCCGCCAGAGCTTTATAGTGTTGATTATCAGACTTCAAGTCACGCTGAGCTACAAAGCGGTATTGATTATAATGACAATTTAGCACAGTCAGTGGCTAGTGCTATGCCTGAACCAGTTGTTGAGCCTGAACCAGTTGTTGAGCCTGAACCAGTTGTTGAGCCTGAACCAGTTGTTGAGCCTGGCGCAAATGATTCTCAGTTAACAGCACACTCTGATGAAGACCCACGCACATTACTGCGTTGTCCACCTCAAGAACTGACAGGCGAGTGGAACCCAGAAAAGTGGGACTACTGGTTACAAACTGCTCGTGAAGGCGAGGTATTGGCACAAGATGAGCTAGCACTAGCACGACAAGGTACAATGACTGGTCAATGTAATGGCAAAGCCACGTTTTTGACCAGTGTTGATAGTAAGCATTTGCAGGTCACTTTTCAGCAATTGGCAGCTAAGTTACAACAGCAATTTACGCAAGCTGACATTGACTTGAAAATTGATAGTAGTATCATGCAGACCGAAGATAAAACCCCAGAGCGCCGACAGAAGAAACGTTTAGAGCAAGCGCAAACCGTTGCTGAAACGAAATTGCTAAAAACACCAGTAATGCAGTATTTAACTGAACGCGGTGAGGGGAAAATGGGTAAAGTACAGCTGTATTGAGATTTTAGAGCAGTGTTTGCTCAAAATATCTAAAAGTATATTTATATATTGAACATAGTTTTATATTAAATATCAAGGTGATAGCAATATGTCACCTTGGTATTTTTGTTTTTATTACGGGTCAAAATATATTTATCAAACAAGAGAGAACCATTTGATAACGATAAGATGAATCCAAAGTCGTTATAATGGTTAAGTTATATTAAAAACTGAAATGACGTTTAGGTGAGAATATGTTGGATAATTTACGCGGTATGGCTGTGTTCGCCAGTGTGGTCGGACATGGCTCTTTTAGTGGCTCTGCACGTGAGCTAGGTATTACAACCAGTGCAGTCAGTCAGCAAATTCGTTCGCTAGAGAACGAGCTTGGCGTGGTGTTGCTACATCGCTCGACTCGTAAGCTAAGCTTAACAGAAGCTGGTGAGAGCTTTTATGAAGCGGCAAAAGATGTCGTTAGTGCAGCAGAGCAAGGGCGTATCAAAGTTAATCAATTGCGTGATGAGCTAGCAGGTAGCTTGCGTGTATCGACGACTCCTGAGCTTGGTGTTAATCACATACTGCCGGCACTCTCTACGTGGATGGCGGCACATGATGATTTAAGCGTCACCTATCTAGCTGACAATCATTATATCGATATGATTGATGAGCGTATTGATATTGCTATTCGCATGAGTCCATCGATTAATGATTCTAGTTTGAGCAGTCATCCATTGACCGATGTGCGCCAACTGTTGGTTGCTTCACCTCAGTATTTGCGTCAGCACAGTAAGCTAAATACGCCTAAAGATTTGGCTGAGCATCAATTAATCTGTATTGAAATCATGAAAGATGCCAATCAGATCGATATGATTCAGACTGAAACTGGCAAAAAAACGCGTGTCAAAATGAACTCACGTATCTATACCAATAACGTGTTTATGGCAACGACGTTGGCTAAAGAAGGTCATGGTTTGGTTAGAATGTTAGAAATGGACGTCAAAAAAGAGCTTGAAAGTGGAGAGCTGGTAGAAGTGTTGACTGGCTATCAATTGCCAAGCTTTGTGCTATATGCGGTCACTTTAAATCGCGACCAACAGCCAG
This sequence comes from Psychrobacter nivimaris, assembly GCF_009812035.1. Taxonomy (GTDB): domain Bacteria; phylum Pseudomonadota; class Gammaproteobacteria; order Pseudomonadales; family Moraxellaceae; genus Psychrobacter; species Psychrobacter nivimaris. The sequence continues at coordinate 46,902 of NZ_VZIZ01000014.1, forward strand.
CTAAAATTACTCGTTGCCTAGAAGTACTGAAAAAATACTTCCATGCAAACTAAGTGTTGTTCTCACTACGCACGAAACGTTTTTAGTTAGCAATAAGCAGTTAGCAAAAAGCCTATAGATAATGAATCATCTATAGGCTTTTTTGTTGTCTGTTATTAACGTTGAAGCATGCTTTAAAATGATGGCTTCAACAGATTGATTAAACGCTCAGCGACTTGTGTGCTTTCATCACGGCTCATGTTAAGCGGCGGCAGCAAACGTACAACATGACCACCGGTCACATTAATGATCAGCTTTTGCTCATCACGGGCACGATCCACCAGTTGGCTACAATCCATATCTTCAGGTAGCGCGATACCAATCATCATACCTGCACCGCGACTACTAACGCCATGTTGGCCAAATGTATCAACGATACTTTCTCTGATAAATAAACCCTCAGTTACTGCGTTTTCCATAATATTACTATTTGCTAGCACGTCATATACGCTATGTACCACGCGGCTGGCCAATGGCGTACCACCATAAGTAGAGCCATGGCTACCAGCACCAAACAGACCATTGGCGCGGCCACGTACCATGCACGCACCGACTGGGAAACCATTACCTAGACCTTTGGCTGTCGTCAACACATCAGGGCGAGCATTGCTATGTTGATAAGCAAAATATTTACCCGTACGGCCATTACCTGTTTGCACTTCATCCAGCATAAATAGCCAGTTATGAGCGTCACATTCTGCTTGCAACTCTTCAAGATAAGTGAAGCCATTGGCTGCCGTATTTAGGCCACCTTCGCCTTGAATCGGCTCTACAAAGATAGCGCAGATGTCATCATGTTCTTGAGCAGCTTGTTTAACGGCAGCTATATCGCCAAATGGCACACGAATAAAGTCCTCATCTAGCGTATAAAACCCTTCGCGCGCTTTTGGATTTGCAGTAGCTGACAAAGATAATAACGTACGACCATGGAACGATTGCTCCATTACGATAACTTTTGGACGTTTAAAACCTTGTTTGTACGCGTATAAACGTGCCAGTTTCAATGCAGCTTCATTGGCTTCAGCGCCGCTATTGGCAAAAAACACACTGTCCATTTGGGCGGCGGTACATAGTATCTCTCCAGCGCGCTCTTGCCAATCAATGCCAAACAAGTTACTTGTATGAATTAACGTACCTGCTTGCTGCTGAATCGCGTCAGTGACTTGTGGATGACAGTGTCCTAAGCCGCATACCGCGATACCAGTTAAGGCATCTAAGTAAGGCGTGTCATCTTTGGTATAGAGCCAACTGCCTGCACCGCGTGTAAAGCTGATTGGTTGACGATTATAAGTGGGCATCAGGTAAGTAGCAGACATGTAAAGCATCCTTTGTATAATAATTGAGTAAGAGTGTGGGTTATAGCTCGTCAGAAAAAGGCGTGGTTTCTGCAGGTAAGGTGTAGTCTTCGTTTGCCCAAGCACCTAAGTCAATCAGCTTGCAGCGACTGCTACAAAACGGCTTATATTTATTGTCTTGCCAGGCCGTCTGAGTACCGCAACGTGGACAAGGGTAGGTCTTTGGGGGCGTGCTTGCAGTAGAATCAGTCATAATAAAAGAGAAATGTCCTAAATGTTATTAGTATTGGTTGCATATGGCATAAGCATAAAACGCATCCGTCATTGAAATTACGACTAAACGAGGCGTACTTGCTATCGCTGTATTACTATTCAAGTGGATTGACTATATAATAGCATGGGGCCGAATAATGACAAAAGACAAATGCTTTAAGGATAGTAGATGACCGACAATATTGATCTCACGCATCAGCAAGAGCGTGCCTTTCAACCACAAAAACTGTCAGCACCGCGTGACTTTATTATTCCAAATATCATCAATGATAATAAAGATGAAAAACCGTTGATGCTAGAGATTGGGGCAGGGAAGGGTAAGCATGCACTTAGCTTTGCTGCACAAAATCCTGATAAGCATCTGATAGCCATTGAACGCACGCGTAATAAATTTGAAGCATTCTCAAAATTAGCTACTCTACAAAATTTATCAAACCTAGACGCGATTCATGCGGATGCGATTGCATGGACAGTGCATGCCATTAAACCAAATAGCTTGGCTAAAATATATATTCTTTATCCCAATCCTGAACAGCACAATCCAAATCAGCAATGGCTGAACATGCCTTTTTCTGAGTTTTTATTATCACGCTTACAGGTGGGCGGAGAGGTGATATTAGTCACTAATATCGAATCCTATATGGACAATGCAGAACACCAAGCAACCAAAGTATGGTGTCTACCATCAACACGTTCTCGAGTACCAGCGACCAGTCAGCGCACTCATTTCGAAGTGAAATACCTTGCCCGACAAGAAGTGTGTTGGGAGCTAAGCATTCGTAAGCCGAAGTGGTATAAAACAAGATTTGATGATTGGCAGGTAAGTGCTATAAGCGAAAAATAATAGCCTAAGTAAATATAGGACTTATATCAGTGATACACAGTAAAGTTAGTAATATTAGATGTAAAATAGCCTAAGCAAATAAAATAAAAAAATTAAAAAGCCGTCACTAAAGGACGGCCAAAAATTTGCACGGTTTATAAATAAGGTTTTACGAGGCTATTAGAGTTGGTATGCGCATCTAAAACAGTCAGAAAAGTATATGCACCGATAAACTTGCGGCTAATAAACATAAATTCTTTTGGTGGTAGATTAAATTCAAAAGATTGCATTGCACGTGTGGCCGTAGTGGATAGACGTGAATGTAGTTTACTGTTGGCCCAAATATATCGATTCTGCTCATCTAAACATTCGCTAGGGATGTTGGTATTTTTCTCAGGGTCACTAAAAGGCTCGGTAGCAAGCAAAAATAACGAGGCAATATCCGAACGTACTTTATTACTCATGCTATCGAAAAAGTCGTATCCTTTCATAGCAATGCTCATTGCTTGCTGGTCATGGCGATATCCCGCACGTAGTAGACCACGAGCAATCGTTAATAAGTTACCATCAAACTGACGAATCGCTCCAAAATCTAGCAAAACCAATCTATCGATATCTTCTTCATTTTCGCTCACACGCACTAGATAATTACCAAAGTTAGGATCTGTCTGCATCTCCCCCCATACAAAAATCTCTTGCATCATGATTTCTATGGCTGCTTGACCAATGGCATTTCGGCGTTCATGAGGTAATAATTGTAATGCTTCCGAGACCACAGTGATACCTGGCTCGTATGACATACATAGCAGACGTTTTTTAGAATAAGTACGATTAATCTTAGGCACGATATAGCGCGGATCATCAATTAAACGCTCGTAAAAACGCTCCGTCGTAGCCGCTTCCGCTTCATAATCGACTTCGTGATGGAGTAGGTCACGTATTTCCTCAAACCAAGCATCGAGTGCGCGTGTTTGAGGGACGATATTACTTACTTTTAACAATCGTTTGAACAAGGCAAGATCAGAGTTGATAGCGTCTGCCACACCTGGATACTGAATTTTTAACACAACTTGTTCGCCAGTCGCGAGTACGGTCGCACGATGAACTTGAGCCAGAGAAGCGGTTCCGATGGGGACAGGATCAATGTCTAGATCGTTTAGTTTGTTGCCCAGTAACTGGCGTAATGTTTGCTCAATCGTCGGCCAAGTCAATGTCGCCGTATCATCATTAAGGGTTTGCAAAGCACGCGTGATCTCTGGCGGCAGTATATGCTCACCATAAATCGCTAGCATTTGACCAATCTTGACGACCGAACCTTTCAATTTACCCAGCTCTGATGCCAGATAATTTGCCTGAGTTTCCATAAACGCCTGATTGCGTGCGGTACGTGCTTCTTTATTTAAGAACATACCAGACACGCTATTACCCGCCCAACGACGACCAATATTCAAAGAAGTTTTTGCAATCGACATACGACGATCAAACCCTGAGGTTTTTAGGCTATCGATTGACTGCTTGTTGCTAAAAGGTTTAGACGTATCATTTGCCATAAGTATAATCATTCATCCAATTGGTATTGATTTGCGGGTTCGAAACCTACAATACAAGGGAGACGTGATGCACAGGTACAAAATTGTATCATATAAAGCGTGTGGGTTTTATGAGCCTGAACTGGCCATTGATAGTTACTTTGTAAGCTAATATCTAGCGGTAACTATTGATAAATAGGTGCTTACTAATTTGAGTATGATTCATAAATAGCTAGGATTTTCTAGCAAGTTCACTGGTTATTAAAATTTAGTGAAATCTATTTATAGCCAATAGGTCAGTGTCAAACAGATAATAAAAAATAAGACCTAGCACGGTGCTAGGTCAAATAATGATGTAGAGCTATAAAATAGAAAAATATTATTAATCGAACATATTGAGTGAAACCTTCGTATTATCTAAAATATTGCCTAAGACGTTACTCAATATGTCTCTTGGGATGCCTTAGCTGCTAAGCATTTTCGCGAGTGATGGCATGATGACCAATATCACGGCGATACTGCGCACCATCGAAGCTAATAGCAGCGGTAACTGCTAATGCAGCTTGCTGAGCATCAGAAATACTATCTGCTAGCGCAGTCACACATAAGACGCGCCCGCCGTTTGTGACGACTTCTTTATCATTATCGTTAGAAAGTGCCGTACCAGCATGGAAAACTTTAACAGCTTCGTCGTTGTTAGGATCTAGTTCTGGCAAGCCAGCAATCACATCACCTTTAGATGAAGTTTCAGGGTAGCCTTTTGATGCGACAACGATACCTAGAGCAGGGCGCGCATCCCATTTGGCTTCACTAGGTAATTGACCTGCCAAACCTTGTGCGACCAAATCGACCATTGATGACTGCAAACGCATTAAGATAGGCTGCGTTTCTGGATCACCAAAGCGGCAATTGAACTCGATGACATACGGGTCGCCTGCCTTATCAATCATAAGACCAGCGTATAAGAATCCAGTATAAGGATGGCCTGCGTTTTTCATTGCATCGACTACTGGTTGAATCACTTGCTGCATGACCTTGTTATGAACATCGCTCGTAACAACTGGAGCAGGGGAGTAGGCACCCATACCGCCAGTGTTTGGACCAGTATCACCTTCAAAAGCACGTTTGTGATCTTGGCTGGTTGCCATTGGTAGGATATTGTCACCATCAATCATACAGATAAAGCTGGCTTCTTCACCCTGTAAAAATTGCTCGATAACCACGCGGCTGCCAGCATCACCAAACTTATTGTCTGCTAACATATCGTCGATAGCTTCATGTGCTTGTTCGATCGTTTCAGCAACGATAACGCCTTTACCTGCAGCAAGACCATCTGCTTTGATAACGATAGGCGCGCCTTGCTCATCAACATAGGCTTTTGCAGCGACTGCGTCGGTAAAACCTTGATAAGCAGCGGTTGGGATATTGTTTTGCTCCATGAACTCTTTAGCAAAAGTTTTTGAGCCTTCTAACTGTGCACAGTACGCTGTAGGGCCCCATGCTTTGATACCCGCTTCACGACAAGCATCAACAATACCCGTAACCAAAGGCGCTTCTGGACCAACAATTACCATGTCGATATCATTATTTTGACAAAAGGCGATAACAGCTCTATGCTCGCCTGCGTCAGTAGACTCTAGCGTAACGTTTTGGCATTTAGGCTCAAGGGCGGTGCCAGCATTGCCAGGAGCGATGTAGACATTTTTTACATTGTCATCTTTTGCACATTGCCATGCCAATGCGTGTTCGCGACCACCTGAGCCAACCACCAAAATATTCATCATACCTTTTGCCCTTAGCATTAAAGTTAATAGTGAGCGAGTCGTACGCTCTTAAATATGTTGGCATATTCTAACAAAAAAACGCCTTCAATTACCATGAGTATCCGCCTGCCAGCACCGAATCATCCATATCGATGTCCAAAACCGCATTGTCTCATTAGTAAAGGTTATCGACACATCGCTGATTCATGAAATGATGTTGTACACTTTAGCTCGCGCCTTATGTGCGTTACACTTCACTATATTGGTAGTATTAAATTCTGATGGCTACATATTAATAAAAAATAAGAGCAAAAAAGGAGAAAATTTCTAACTGTTATAAAAATAAAATAAGTCGCGTGAATGGAAATACTGCACCGTTGCACCAATGATGAATATGCAGTAACAGTAGTCAATCTAAATCGATAAACTTAAATAAATAAATGTTAAACCAAATCTATAAAAAAAGGACGCAGGAAATGCCAAACTCCCTCAGTATCGCAAAAGAGCGCATTAGCCAGATAAGCGATATTGCTACCAGTTATGTACAAAAAGACAAATCGTTATTTGATCATTTTATTCATAGCTATTATCAACCGCTGCATCAAGAAACTGCAGAGGCGATTAGTAATGCTGACTTGGCGGGCATGGCGCTACATCACTTTACACTACTCAAAGCTTACGACGGCAGCAAGCCACAGCTGACAGTACTAAACCCAGCAGCAGAAGAGCAGCACTTTCACAGCTCGCACACTGTCATTCAAATCGCAGCTTATGATAGACCGTTCTTAGTTGATACGATTTTGATGAGCCTAGAAGCTGAAGGTATCGATGTTCATCGTACTTACAATATCATTATCAGTGTTGAGCGTGATGACAATGGTGATATTACCCATATCGAAGGCGCACATGAAAGTGCCACCTCACATATGTCATTGATTCATTGTGAAATTGCTTACCAAGACAACGAAGACTTGGAAGCACTTCAACAGATGCTGATGTCAAAAATTGACACGCTTGATACGGTCGTTGGCGACTGGAAACAGATGCGTGCGCAGTTGAATGACATCAAAACTGAGCTTTCAACTAAGCCGCTACCGGAAGTATTCTATTCACAACAAGAAATCCAAGCATTTTTAGATTGGATCTTAGACGATCACTTCATATTCTTAGGGTATCGTGAATACCGCTTAGAAGGCGGTCAGTCTATCGAAGTGACTTCTGAGCCGACCGATTTAGATTTATTTGCGATTGGTAACAGTGGACTTGGTCTACTACGTGGTTCTGAGAAAGACAAGCTATCAGAAAGCTTTAGCCAACTACCTAAAGGGTTAAAGCAATTATTGACTGAACCACGCGTATTAATGCTGTCTAAATCAAGCCGTGTATCACCGATCCATCGCTCAGTATATATGGACTTTTTGGGCATTCATAAGTTCGATGATAACGGTAACCTAATTGGTGAATACCGCTTTATCGGTTTGCTTACGTCACAAGCTTATCAGCTGACTGTACAGCAAATACCGCTATTGCGCGAAAAAGCCAATAAGATTATGGCGATGGCAGACTTGCCACGTGACGGTCATGCTCATCACAAGATGATGCATGTGATCAATACCTTACCGCGTGATGATTTGTTCCAAGCCAGCGTCGAAGAGCTATACCCAATTGTTTCGGGCATTACTCAACTACAAGACAAGAAGAGCTTACGTCTATTTAGCCGTATCGACCATTATCAGCGTTTTGTCTCGTGCTTGGTCTATATCCCACGTGATAAGTTCAACACCGAGCTACGCATTAAAGTCCAAAACGTCCTAAAAGACGCTTATAACGGTATGTCTTCAGGGTTTACCACTGAATTTAATGAATCTGCGCATGCTCGTGTGCACGTCCACGTACGTACCGTGCCTGGTCAAGTAAATGACGTCAATATCGCCACACTTGAAGCCAAATTATCAGCACTCATGCAATCATGGGATGATAATTATCAAAAAATGCTCCTCGATAATGTTGGCGAACAACAAGCCAACGCTTTAAATCGTCGCTTCTTAAACTATATCCCTGCTGCCTACCAAGAGCGTTTTGATGCTCGTACCGCAGTCGAAGACACGAAGCGTTTGGCGGGACTGACCGCAGAGCAACCGATGCTTTGGCATTTATACCAGTCAACAGGCGATGCACGTAACCAGCTCCACCTAAAGCTATACGGTCGCGAGCAGCCGGTTATCTTGTCAAAAGTATTGCCAATACTTGAAAACTTTGGGGTATCGGTTATCTCAGCACAGACTTATGAGTTTGACTTGCCAGAGCAGCCTATCTGGATGCAAGAGTATGAGCTGACCCTAGAGCATGTCGATACGGTCAATATGCAAGTCGTGCGTGGTCAGTTCGAAGACAGCCTCAAGCAAATCTGGGCAGGTCGCGTTGAAAGCGACTCATTCAACGAATTGGTACTAACGACCAAGCTCGATACTTATGATGTCGTCGTATTGCGTGCATTGTCTCGCTATATGCTGCAGGCTCGTGCGCCATTCTCTAGTGCTTATATTCAGCAAACAGTCGTCAAAAACAGCGATATCAGCGTGGCGTTAGGTAGTTTATTTGATGCGCGCATGAATCCTGAATATAGTGATGAGACGCGCCAAGAAAAAACAACGAAAATTCAAGAGCACATCACTGCTGCGCTAGCAGATGTAGATAGCTTGGATGAAGATCGTATCTTGCGCTGGTACTTAGATTTGATCAATGCGATGGTACGTACCAACTTCTATCAAGTGGATAGTGATGGTCAACGCAAAGATCGTCTGTCATTTAAATTCTTGGCAGCAGACATTCCAAACTTGCCTAAACCAAAGCCAATGTTTGAAATATTTGTGTATTCACCACGCGTCGAAGCTGTGCACTTACGTGGCGGCAAAGTCGCTCGCGGTGGTCTGCGCTGGTCAGATCGTATGGAAGATTTCCGTACTGAAGTACTCGGCCTTGTCAAAGCACAGATGGTCAAAAACGCAGTAATCGTCCCTGTAGGTTCTAAAGGCGGCTTCATTGTAAAAACCAAGAGCATGGCTGATGGTCGTGAGGCGTTCCAAGCAGAAGGTATCGCTTGCTATCAGACATTCTTACGCGGCATGCTTGATGTCACAGACAATATTGTAGATGGCAACATCGTCCCGCCAGCCAACACGGTACGCCATGATGAAGACGATCCGTACTTGGTTGTCGCAGCAGACAAAGGTACAGCTACTTTCTCTGACATAGCCAACGCGCTAGCAGCAGAGTACAACTTCTGGCTAGATGATGCCTTTGCCTCAGGTGGCTCAGTAGGTTATGACCATAAAGCAATGGGTATCACAGCTCGCGGTGGTTGGGAGTCGGTCAAACGTCACTTCCGTATGCGCGGTATGGACATTCAAAACCGTGACGACTTTACCGTTGTCGGTATTGGTGACATGAGTGGTGATGTGTTCGGTAATGGTATGCTGCTATCAACGCATACTAAGCTCGTTGCTGCCTTTAACCATTTGCATATCTTTATTGATCCTAATCCAGATACGGCCGCCTCATACGCTGAGCGCGCACGCTTGTTTGAATTACCACGCTCATCATGGGCAGATTATGAAGCATCATTAATTAGTCAGGGTGGTGGTATCTTCTCGCGCCAAGACAAAACCATCGCTATCAGCCCTGAGATGAAGTCGCTCTTCGATATCAGTGAAGACAGCCTTGCACCAAATGATTTGATCAGTGCGTTACTACGTGCACCTGTCGATCTTATCTGGAATGGTGGTATCGGTACTTATGTCAAAAGTGCAAACGAAACGCATGCTGACGTGGGCGACCGTGCGAATGATTCGCTGCGTATCGATGGTAATGAGCTACGTGCAGCCGTGGTTGGTGAAGGTGGTAACTTAGGTCTAACTCAGCAAGGTCGTATCGAGTACGCTCAAAAGGGCGGACGAATCTATACAGATGCAATCGATAACTCAGGCGGTGTTAACTGCTCGGATCATGAAGTCAATATCAAAATCTTACTTGGCAAAGTGGTCGAGCAAGGTGATATGACACTGAAGCAACGTAATGAGCTGCTTGAGAGTATGACTGAGACCGTAGCAGAATTGGTACTGCGTCAAAACTACTTGCAACCACAAGCGATTGAGCTGAGCCATATCCGTGCCGCAGCCAACCTGAGTGATCATCAGCGCTTTATTCAGATGCTAGAGAGTGAAGGGCGTCTGGATCGTGCGATTGAGTATCTGCCATCAGACGAAGAGATTGCGAAGCGTCAAAAAGCGGATACTGGTCTGACCAATCCTGAACTGGCAGTGGTCTTGGCTTATGGCAAGATGTGGGTTTATGACAATCTACTACTATCTGATTTACCAGATGATCCGTACTTTATCAATGAGCTACGTAAGTACTTCCCAGATGAGCTTGCTTCACGCTTCTTTGATGAGATGACTGAGCACCGTTTGCATCGCGAGATTATCAGTACTTACTTGACCAACAGTGTGGTCAACCGCTTAGGTATTGAAGCGCTATTCCGCCTCTTTGAAGAAACCGATCAATCACTAGCCACTATCGTACGTGGTTATGCGATTAGCCGTGATGTATTCAATGTATCGCGTGCTTGGCAAGCACTGGAAGCATTAGACAATCAAGTTGAAGCGACGTTACTACTGAACCTTGAGCTACGCTTACGTGATGCGCTTGAGCGCGGTGTGGTCTGGTTCATCAACGCCTTCGGTCAAAACTTGCAAGTCGCTGACATGATTAGCCGCTTTAGCGAAAGTGTAGAAAAACTGACTAAGCCAAGTGGATTTATCGAGCAGCAGTTTGCACAATATCTGCAAGAAGATACCAAGCGTTTGATGCAAAAAGAGCTGTCTGATAACGATGCTACGCTATTTGCGATGCTACCGTACCATGTCGATGCGCTTGATGCTGCATTGCTGGCCGAGCAATATGAGCGTCCTGTTGATGAGATTGCAACCCTGTACTTTGAAGCCTATCAAGTGTTGCAATTAGACTGGATGATGGACAATATTGCCAATTTACCACAGCAAGACTATTGGGATCGCCGTGCGCGCCATGCGTTAGTGAACGAGCTGTCACGCAGCTTGCGTCTATTGATGGATGCGGTACTCTCAAAACCAGATGCTAAGCAAGCATTTAGTGAATGGAGAGCAAGACACGTCGATCAGCTTGCAGCAGTCACTACAGAGATGAATAAATTAGATGAGCTGCATAGCAACGATGAAGAAGGCCAAATCGGTCTTTCAACGTTGTCAGTATTGATGAGTGAGCTTAGCGGTTTAGTTACTAAGTAATGAAGTAATATTAACCCAAACTGTCGCACAAAAAACCATCGTTCTTAATGTTCGGTGGTTTTTTGTTGTCTAAACGAAATGGTTTAATTGAAAGTATTAAGTAGTAAAGTGATTAACTTATGATGCTTTTTCACTGACGACTTTATGACACCCTTGACCACTAATTCGACTAAATCCACCTGACAGCTTTTCGACTTTGATTTGGGTTAAGATACGATCTTTTAGCGCCTGTACATGGGAGATTACCCCGATTAACTTGCCTTCTTGCTGCAAATTAGTCAGCGTATCCAGCGCAATGTCTAAAGACTCTTCATCCAATGTCCCAAAGCCTTCATCTAAAAATAGCGAGTCCACGCGAATATTTTGACTGGCCATTTGTGATAGTCCCAATGCTAGAGCAAGACTGATAATAAATCCTTCACCACCTGAGAGGTTTTTGGTACTACGGATCTCGCCGCCTTGATAATTGTCAATGACATTGAGCTCAAGCGGACTGTTATCATCACGAGCCAGCAAATAGCGATCGCTCATTTTTTGCAGCTGCGTATTGGCGTGAGTGACCATGAGATCAAAGGTTAGCCCTTGAGCAAAAGTACGAAACTTCTTTCCACTATTTGAGCCGATCAAGTCATTCAACTGTCGCCAAACTTGCAACTTGTCCTTTTGGTCAGTGATGGCTTCAAGCTGCGCCTGTTGGGTGGTTTTCTTGTTTTCATTGTCCTTTAGACGCTGACTGATTGCACCGATTGACTCAATTCGTTTGTTAAATTCATCTTGGGCTTGTGATTGCTGTTGGACAAGCGTTTCTCTATCGTCTACTGTCAGCGGATTGGCTTGTTTATCTGCAAGTGCCTTTTTGGTTTCTTCTAATAAAAACTGCGTTTGTTTTAGCGCATAATCGATATGCTGCTGCTGCTGTCTAAGTGCGTTACGTTCATCAATTGGCAGGCGTGCATTAGTAAAATCTATTTCATCAGCGAAATCAGAAGTAGCAAGTATTAACTTAAAGCTATCCTCTTGAGTATTGAGTGTTCCCTGTACTATGGTCACTTGCTCAGTCACGTGACGCTGCTTATCAAGCAATTGACTAAGTATGTGTTCAGCATTGTCTAGCTGTCTTTGCGCAGAGGTTTGCTCAATTTGAGACTGTTCTAACGCCTCACGCAAACGCTTTTCTTCTGCTTCAGGATCTTTATCAGCTAAGACCTCATCTCTGTTTGTTTTTAATTGCTCAAGCATGTTCGCTTTTTCAGCCGCGAGTTGAGAAATTTCAACAAGCTCTTTTCCTTCTTTGTCGAGCTGAGACTGCTTGGTCTCGATTTTTGTTTCTAGTTGACCGAGTGATGTTTTTAGGGTTTGTTGATCCTCTCTGTAGTCGTTAAACTGTTTCTTGATTTGTAAAAGGGCACTGTGACATTGGCGCAGGGTATTGATATGCGATTGATATTCCGCTTCACTTAGTATGGCTTGGCCTTCAATACTGGTTATCAGCGGTTGTAATGAGTGCAGTGAAGAACGTATCGCCGTTTTTGCATCTGACTGATGTTTGTCAGCGAAATATTTATTTAACAGAGCTAATATATCGGTTTTGAGCACAGTCAATTCAGAAAAATTATCATGATATTTTTTGTCTAAGTTTTCTATAGCCCATGTTGTTTTTTCACTATTGCTCTCAATCTCGTTAATAGTGCTGGTCAGCTCACGCTGCTCCTTGTCTAATGCTTCGATGTCATTACGCATCGTAGAGAGCGACTCGCTAAGCGTTTCATATTGAGTTAACGTATTTTTAAGAGATTCTCTACGCTTACCTAGCTCGATTTTGCTACTGTCTAATAATGACAGCGCATCTACATGCGTCTCAATCTGCGCTAGCGATTTTAATGTTTCAGTAATAAATTGAGAATAACCTTTATTGATTAATGAACTGATAAGCTGGTCGATATCCGTCTTTAACTTTTGTATTTGGTCGTTCAATATGGTTTGTTGCTCTTCCTGCTGCGCAAACTGCTGTCGTACAGTTGCCTGATTAATACGATGTTTAGAAAGATTATCTTCTAAATCCACTATAATTTTATCTAGCTCTGCTATCTGTTTCTGAGTTTGCGTTACTTCCGTCTCTTGCATTAAGTGCGGATGGTCTGCACTATAAGGATGCTCTAGCGACCCACAAAGTGGGCAAGGATGACCATCTTTTAGGTCCGCGATATAGTCTTCTAATTTGGCGACTTTTTGTAGTAAATGCAGCTGGGTTTGTTTGTCTTGACGCTTTTCTTTGGTAGCGCCGAGCGCCGATTCATTATCAGCGATTAAGCCTGCCAGCTTTGTGAGGTCGTTACTCATTACTGGCAAGACTGCAACTATTTTCTCTACTTGTACACTAAGCTCATGCAGCTGTTGTGCCTTAACGCTCACTTGGTCAAGTTGACGGTTGATGTCATCAATCTGCTCTTGCTCATCTCGCATATCAGCCAATGACTGCACTTGGGTTAATGCTGCTTGCTCTTGTTGTAAAGCGGCCAATTTATCCTGTATAGACAATATGGTGGTGTCTTTTGTCTTTTTCTGTTGATTTAAGCCGTCAAGATTGGCGCGATACTGGTGGATCTGCTGCTGCTGGCTTGTTTTATCATCTGATAGGGCGGTATTCTCTTGCAATACTACTTTTAGTCGGCCGCAATGACTTTTGAAATTCGCTATGTCACTATCAATATTGCTTAATTCATGGGCGTCATTAAGATAGCTTTCGACACTTGCGAGCTGGGTTTTATTTTGTGCAGCCTGTTGTTTATGGTTGTCTATCTCTTTATTTAGATGTTGAGTGCTGCCCGTTAGAGTTTGCTGTCTTTGCTCAATATCTTTTAAGATATGCGTGTTCTGCGTAATCTCCACATCGAGTTTACGCGCCTGCGCAATATTGGGTAGAGCCGTTTGCAAAGCTTCGTGAGTAGCTTGTGTATGAGTTTTCGCTGTTTCTAGATGTGTGGTTGCTTGTTCTAAATCATTTTGTTTTTGTGGTAAGATGCTACTGATCTGCTGCTGTTCTTCTTGCAAGCGTTTTAGGTTATCGCGACTATGGACAAGTTGGCTGAACTGACTATCAATTTCTAGTGCTTTATTAGCAGCGGTTAAGCGTTTGGCATAAGGGATGAAGTCTTGCTGAGCCTGCTGAGCCTGATCTAGATCATTTTGATAAGTATTCAGTTTTTCTTTTGACTCTGTGACGCTATCTAGCCACTTTATCTTTTCGGCCAAATCTTGAATGGTCTGCTGCTGTTCACTTTGGGCACTTTGATATGACTGCAAGTCAGCTTTTAACTGATTTTCTTCATCGGTATCTAAAAGCATCAAACCGTTTAAACCGTATTGCAGTTTGCTGAGAATTTCCTCTTCGGTACGTTTTTTATCATGAACCTGTGTGGAGATAGTTGCGTAAATATCAGTGCCTGTAATTTTCTCTAAAATATCAGCACGTTCATCAGCCTTTGCCTTTAGAAATGCTGAAAAACTGCCCTGAGCCAGCAATATAGAGCGAGTGAACTGCTGAAAATCCATCCGAGTCAGTTCAATGATCTTATTTTTGGTATGCTTTAAGGTGCTCTCTAACAGCTCATCCTCTTTTGACGAATCATTGACGTTTAGCTTAGCAATTTCATGAGTCGCATCTTGCAGATTGCCATCCGCTTTATTGTAAGCACGGCGCTGTCCCCAGCGGCAGCGATACTGCTCACCATTCAAATCAATCACTACTTCAGCGAAACACTCTGCCGTCTGCCGCGTCATCACCTCATTGCTGCTCTTACTGATACTATTAATCCTTGGCGTCTCACCATATAGCGCTAAGCAAATAGCATCCAATATGGTGGTCTTGCCAGCACCTGTTTGCCCTGTAATAGCAAAGATACCTTCATTGGTAAAGGCAGTATCAGCAAAATCAATATGCCATTCACCTTTTAGGGAGTTGAGGTTTTTTAGTCTGAGTTCGATTAGGCGCATGGATAAGTCTTAATATTGGTAATAGCCGCAACTGCGAAAAATTTAGGAAGATAAGGAAGTGTGGTCATGATATGTCGCTTATATCATTCCGCCTGTTTGTCTTCATGACGTAAGTTATAAAGTATCTGACCATAGGCATCGCGCAATGAGTCTTTTTGAGAATCAGCCACATCATTTATCGTCAAGCAGCGCTCAAACACTTCCATCTCATTTAAGTCCTGCAAGTTCTCTGAGGTCTGCTGTTGATTAAGCACTTTGTTATAAGTACGAGTGTTTTTTATCTTAAGCACTTCACATGGCAACCCTTCTACCATTGCTTGCACTTGCTCACGCAAATCACTGACGATTTCGTCACCTGTATAGACAACCTCCAGCCAAATAGAGTCAGATTGCGTAAGCGCTCTAATGGTTTGTTCAATCGTGGTTAGGTCACCAGATATTTGCGCCAATTGTTGGAACTTTGGGATGGGTAGGGACACTACTTGCATCTGATTAGCATCATCGCGATGTAGGATTTCATTGCTAGTCACGGCATCAGTCGAGGTTGGTTGATTGTTTGTATCTTGCTCAACAGGAGTATTTTCTATGGCAGTAGATTGTGCTACCTCTTCATTATCTGAAGGCTCATCAAAGCCAAACAAATCATCCATGAAAGGAAGTTCCTGACTCGCCACTTTTTTAGCGGTTTTTTCTGCTAATTTATCTACTGATTTTTTCACTTGGGCGACTTCAATGTCAGCAGTTGTATCGATAGCATGAGGAGTAATACTATTAGGTGCAACGTTTAGCTCTGAGCTGTCGTTATTGAAATGTTCTGCGGCACCAAACTGTACGAGCAATACTTGCTTTTGTTGTTTGGCCTCTCCGAAACCCATGGCGATGGGTGAGCCTGAGTAGCGAATACTCTCACGACCGCCAACGCGCTGCGGCACGTGCAAATGTCCAAGTGCGACATAATCGAAGCCATCATTGAACATATCGGCGGAGATTTTACCTAGTGAGCCGACATAGAGCTCGCGTACACCATCATCCTCAGTTGTTTTGCCACCAGATGCGAATAGATGTCCTGTCGCGATAATAGGAATATATCGCTGATGCGTTTTGATTAAATCGGCTTGTTTAGTTTTCGCAATGTCTGCAACATTGTCATAATGCGCACAAATACCAGCGATAACATTGGCGTCTTTGCTATCTGCGGACTCGCCAGCGCTACTGCTACGTACATCCCGATCGCGCAGATAGGGCACAGCGGCAATAATACAATGAGGGTTGTTGTCGTCATCACCCAAGACCAATACTTCGTCGTCCAAGTTATCACAAGCCGTGCCGATCACATGGACATTTAAAAATTTAAGCACATTGCTTGGCGCATCTAAAAAAGTTGGTGAATCATGATTACCTGCGACAATAACCACATGCTGACAGCAAGAGCGTGAGACCTTACCCAAAAACTCATAATACAGCGCTTGGGCTTTATTGCTAGGGGTCATGGTATCGAAAATATCACCTGCGACGATCAATATGTCTACTTTTTGCGCGCTGATGGTGTCTTGTAGCCAATGCAGGAATGACTCAAACTCTTCGTAACGGAGACGCCCATACAGACGTCGCCCCAAGTGCCAGTCAGAGGTATGCAATATGGTTAAAGGTTTCATTCGCGTGGTTAAAGAACAAGACAAGCTAGCATCAGGTATGGGCATAAGTAGACTATGATTATGAGCAGTAGAAAGTCTTCATTCTAGCAAGAATCGTTGAGATTTGCGCTGTTGCCAAAAGAAAACCCTACCAATAATATACTGGTAGGGTTTACTCATTATTCATGACTCATCGTTTTGCAGGTTAGCAGTAAGTGCTAGTCAATAATCAATTGCTCCAGACCATCTCCTTGCTGCGTTGCAAGATTTGCGACCATCGATAGGGCATGAGCTTGTTGGTCTATGGGTTGTTGTACTGCTTCACCTCTCGACCCTTCACGCAACCAATTTTTGGCTATATCATCGCTGTTTTGACTGTGCTGCTGATTTTGTAAATTATACCAAGCCAAATCATGATGCAAGCTGACCACGTCGCCCATGATGAGAAGGGCAGGCGTTGGTAATTGTGCTTGTTCTTGTTTGGCAACAATCGTTGCAAGCGTACCTGTCAATACTTGCTGATTGGGCATACTCGCATTAGAGACGATAGCAATCGGCGTCTCGCTACTACGACCAGCATCAACCAAGCCTTCAGTCAGACGAGCCAGCGAGTGCAGACCCATATAAAACACGACTGTCTCATCAGTATTTAAAAAGTTCTCAAAATTACTGTTGGGTGCACCAGCTTTCAAAAATCCCGTCACAAAACGCACCGACTGTGAATGGTCACGATGAGTTAGCGGAATGCCTGCATAGCTAGCAGCGGCATTGGCAGCAGTAATACCAGGAACGACTTGATATGGCACATTATGTGCCCGCAGGCTTTCGATCTCTTCGCCGCCACGTCCAAAGATAAATGGATCGCCACCTTTTAAACGCACGACACGGCGACCTTGTTTGGCATGATTGACGAGTAGCTCATTGATGCCCAACTGCGCGACCGTATGGTTGCTGCGTTTTTTACCGACGAATACTTTATCAGCATCACGGCGACATAAGTCCAACACCTGCGGTGAAACTAGTGCATCATAAAACACCACGTCCGCTTGCTGCATTAGACGCAAGGCTTTAAAGGTCAACAGCTCTGGATCACCAGGGCCTGCGCCAACGATATATACTTCACCAACGGCTGGTAAGGCTTTTTCTGGCTCATCCGATGCGACAGGCTTAATGGTATCCGACTCTCTAACCGAGTTTGCATCGTCGCTTTTCTTACTGATAGCCGCTGCGGTACTATCCAAATCGGCTTTTAACTGTGCAGCCGCTTCAGTTTCATTACCGGCAAACATCAGCTGACTGACCTGACCTTCAAATGCTCGCTCCCAAAACTGACGACGGCCAGTAAGCGTCGGTATCTTGGCTTTTACCTCACTGCGGAATTCACCTGCCAGCTTGGCCAATTTTCCATAGCCTTGCGGGATTAATGTCTCAAGGCGTGCCCGTAACAGACGTGCCAGTACTGGCGCTTTACCATTTGATGAGATACCAATCACAATGGGATTGCGATCGATAATCGCTGGAAAGATAAAGTCACATAAATGCGGCGTATCGACCACATTGACTGGAATGTTTAGCTCAGTCGCATCTGCATGAATCTGGTGATTCAGCGTCTCATCATCAGTCGCAGCAATGATTACCCGTGCGCCTGACATATAGGTTTTATTATAATTCTCATAGATAAACTGGTGCTTATCATCAGTTAGCAAAGCTTGTAGCTCATGGCTGATATCGGGTGCAAGTATAGTGATACAGGCACCTGCACGGCTGAGCAAATCCGCTTTACGCAGTGCCACTTCGCCGCCGCCCACGATAAGCACTTTACGGTCTTCTAATTTAAAAAATAGCGGGAAGGTGTTCATAGTGTCACCATATATTTAATTGTTTATTATAAAAGGTAGAAAAGATATAAGGAATGCCGCCATTATGAGGTATCACAAGCACACTCTCACCTAGTGAATTGGCATTAGTATATTCGTTTTTGAGATATTAATTCATATTTTAGCTAGTAATAGGAATAGCGGTAAGTTTTCGATATATAGCCAGAGAACTAGTAAAAGGCTACGGCGTTACTCTCCCTAGAGGTACTATTTGTACAATCTGCAATCGACTGCCTTGTACCCATATTAGATTTCTTTGACTATAGATAGAACAGGCACAAAAAAATCCCGCTTAACGACTCTATTAAGAGCCAAGCGGGATTTTTTATTTATACAGCTATAGCCGTTATTCAATAAACAATAGCTATAGTCAGTGCCTTACTATAGCTGAGTATGCAAACCACACTCACGGCTTTCTTCTACCTTAGTTGGATCAAAGTAGTCATGCTCGTTTGGCAAGTTGTGCTCTTCTAGATATACGTCTAAATCAGCATCGGTTTTTTCAAATAATGGCGCTACTTTTAGCACACCGTCTTTTGATAAGCTAAGTACGTCAAGACCTTGGCGGAACTCAGTTTGGTCTTTACGAATAGCATTGAACCACACATCTGGCTTTAGCTCATCTAACGCACGGCGGAATGGCTCAAGTTTAACTTGCTCAGTGAACTCGTCATGCTGTGGGTTATCGATACCTGGGATGCCATTCATCGTCGCGTCACGGTGTGCAGCCGTTTGCTTAGGGATATAAGTAACGACATTTAGGTTCAAATCATGGATAAGCTTGTTGGCAAACTGATAAGTAGCATCAGTGTTGTAACCTGAGTCTACCCACAATACTGTGATATCAGGACGCTGTTTAGCAACTAAGTGCAAAATAGCCGATTCATATGGACGGAAGTTCGTCGTGATGATTGGGTTTTTTGCTTGAGTCAGTGCCCACTCAACGATTTGCTCAGGTGACTTACCTTGCAGGTCTTTGTTGGCTTGGTCAAGATCTAGATTTGGGTGTAATTGGCTCATAATACGTTCCTTAATTGTTGTTAATATAAAAATGTTGAATAAAAATATCGGGTATTACTATAAAAATTATGGTCAGTGCGACAGCTATGCGACTGAAGGCTCTGACGGTTGTGCAAACATCGGTAAATCTGAAGCGCTTCGACCGTCAGAGCTACTAGCAAGGGCAGTAAAGGCTTGCTCAATACCAAATTTAGAATCTGCTTCTAGGTCATGCTCGCTCAATACAAAGCTATCAACGCCCACACGTAGCATATAGGCAATTTGATCGCGGCCAAACGCGCCAGCCACTCGAATCTCGCCTATATAACCAATTTGGCGCAGCGTACGTGCAAAGCTAAAGTGACGGCCATCAGCGAACTTAGGCACATCAATTACGATAAGTGCGTGTGTTGATAAGAACTCACTAAGTCCCTCTAATGCATCAGCGTCAGTATCGGCAGTAACCCACAATCCAAGCCGGCTACTGTGCTGTACGATCAGCTCATAGACTTCTTTAATCAGACCACCAGCCTGTGCGCCCGTAAGATCTAATAGATCAACAAGTGGCACGATGACATCAGGTTTTTCTTGTTTTTGTAATAGCTCAAGCAACGTAATGTTAGTCGATACAATGCTCTCTGGCAGTGCATCAGTAGTAAGTACATGCCATGTATCTTGACTGCCAATATCGACGCCATGACTGTCCAAAATATGGTGATTAGCCATAGACCTTCTCCTTAAATGGATCAATACCAACGCGCTCAACCAATTGACCAAAGCTTTCTACATCGTTATCAGTACTGGCACGTAAGTCCACATAGACATCAACGATCTGCTGTATGGTGTTAGCAACCTCAAGGGCAGGCACAGATTTTCCTAAGATTTTGCCAAGTTTGGCGTCGTCGCTAGAGTTGCCGCCAAGGCTAATTTGATACCAATGTTCGCCTTTTTTATCGACACCCAAGATACCAATATCGCCTGTATGATGGTGCGCACAAGCATTGATACAGCCAGACATGTTCAGGCGAATCTCACCCAAGTCGTATAGATAGTCTAGGTCATCGAACTGTTTTTCGATTTGTTCAGCGATGTTGTGCGTCGTTGCATTGGCAAGCGAGCAGTAATCCCAACCTGGGCAGACAATCATATCTGTTAGGGTGTTGATGTTTGCGCGTGCTAAATGCAATTCTGATAGCTGCTGCCACAATTCATAAAGCTTATTGGTTTGCACATCAGCGAATACTAGATTCTGCTGATAAGTACCACGCAGCTCACCAAAGCTATATTTGTCAGAAAGGTCAGCCAGTGCATCCATCTGTGATTCACTGACATCACCGGATGGTACATATTTGCCATCGACCAAACCTGCTTTGAGAGAAATAACCACGGCACGATAGCCCGCTATTTTATGGGCTACGGTGTTTTGGTTATACCAATTGGCAAAATCTTTATCAGCGCTCAGTTGCTGTTGTAGCTCAGACTGTACTTGTAGTGCGTCAAACGATACATAGTCAGGCTCACTAAAGAAGCTGCTCGCAGTGGCAAAGTTCTCATCAGTCAAAGTCAATGGGCCATCTTTGGTATGAGCTTCCCACTCGGCATCGACCAATTTAGCAAAGGCTGGACCGCCCATGCTTTCGACCAAAATTTTGATACGTGATCTGTATTTGCTGCCTTTGTCACGGCGACCATGCAAGTTATAGACACGCAAGATGGCGTCTAAATAACTAAGCAGATGCTGACGTGGCAAGAATTTATTGATAACTTTACCAAGGACAGGAATACGTCCTAGACCACCACCAACCAATACTTCAAAACCAATCTCACCTTCATCATTGGTTTTTACATGTAGACCGACATCATGTACTTGGGTTGCCGCGCGGTCATCATTAGTACCGATCACAGCAATCTTAAATTTACGCGGCAAAAAAGCAAACTCAGGATGGAAGGTTGACCATTGGCGGATAATCTCGCAATAAGGACGTGGATCAGCGATTTCTTCTTTATGGATACCAGCATATGGATCGGTGGTGGTATTACGGATACAGTTGCCTGAGGTTTGGATGGCATGCATTTGTACTGATGCTAATTCAGCCAAGATATCTGGCACATCTTCTAGCTTTGGCCAGTTCAGCTGAATATTGGTACGGGTCGTGAAGTGCCCATAGCCTTTATCATACTTGCGAGTAATTTCGGCCAATTTGCGCAACTGGTAGCTGGCAAGCAAACCGTAAGGAATGGCGATACGCAACATCGGAGCATAACGCTGGATGTACAGGCCGTTTTGCAATCGCAATGGCAAAAACTGCTCTTCTGGCAGCTCACCTGCCAAAAATCGCTCGGTTTGGTCGCGAAATTGGGCAACTCGTTCCTCTACCAAAGTCTGGTCAGCGTAATTATATTGATACATGACGTAATCTCAGTTTTGTTTTTAATCTTAAAATCAGCGACGAAAATGATTTGCGTGTGTAATAGGTTTTATTGCCGTTCGCAATGTAAATAATTCAGCTATACATCATATAAGCTTGTACCCAGAAACATAAATTCCTTTCAGACATATCCATATCCAAACACAGCATAAATTTTCATAACGAAAGTTAGGTAGCCTATGCGTAACAAATTCAATGCCCAATCGTTAGCACGCTATTTATTATCTAGCGACGGCTTTCTTCTCAGTTTTGTACATTTAATTGCTGTTGCATTTTTGCTCATCTCTTCCAACCATTCTTTTTATAAGAGGTTTTAATAACTATATGTCTCAGACTCAAAGCCAAACCCAATCCCAATTCAAATCAAAGCTGGTTCCTCCACACGGTAGTGCAGAGCTTAAGCCACTATTACTAAATGGTGCAGCACGCGATCAAGCATTAGAACTTGCCAGCACATTGCCAACCATCACCTTAAGCTCACGTGAGCGTGGCGATTTAATCATGTTCGGTATCGGCGGTTTCACTCCGTTAAATGGTTTTATGAATCAAGCGGACTGGCAGGGTGTAGTAGACAACATGCGCTTGCAAAGCGGCGAAAACGCAGGCTTGTTTTGGCCAATTCCTATCACTTTGTCTGCGCCAAAAGAGACTGCGGATAATTTGAGTCAAGGTGACAAAGTAGCCTTGGTCGCTCAAGATGGCGAAGTCATGGGTATCTTGACGGTAGAAGAAACCTACACTATCGATAAAGAGCACGAGTGCCAGCAAGTATTCACGACTACGGATTCAGAGCATCCAGGCGTACAGCAAGTATTGAACCAAGAAGCCGTCAATATTGCCGGTAGTGTCGAAGTGTTGAGCGAAGGTGAGTTCCCAACGTTATATCCAGAAATCTACAAAACGCCAGCAGAAACGCGCGCAATTTTGGATGCTAAAGGCTGGAAAACAGTGGCTGCATTCCAGACGCGTAATCCAATGCACCGCTCACATGAATATCTGGCTAAGATTGCAATTGAGATCTGTGATGGTGTGCTGATTCATTCATTATTAGGCGCATTGAAACCTGGCGATATCCCAGCAGAAGTCCGCCAAGAAGCCATTAAAACATTAATTGATAACTACTTTAGACAAGATACTGTTATCCAAGCAGGTTATCCGTTAGATATGCGTTATGCTGGCCCACGTGAAGCGTTACTACATGCGCTATTCCGTCAAAACTACGGATGTAGCCATCTGATTGTTGGTCGTGATCATGCGGGTGTCGGCGATTACTACGGTGCGTTTGATGCGCAAACGATTTTTGAACATGTTGGTAAAGACGACCTTATCACCCAACCGCTCAAAATTGGCTGGACGTTCTGGTGTAATGCTTGTAATGCTATGGCCTCTGACAAGACTTGCCCGCATGACGCCTCTGAGCACGTTAAAGTGTCAGGTACCAAGCTGCGTAAAGCATTATCAGAAGACGAAGAGGTACCAGATAACTTTAGTCGCCCAGAAGTACTACAGATTTTGCGTGACTACTATGCTGGCATCGCAAAAGAAGAGCGTGCTGAAGTTAAATTAACGGGTGCATCTGCGGTATAAAGACTGATCATCAGTATAAATAACCCGTACTGAATCAGTCGTAAAAAAGGTGTCAGACTTATTGTCTGGCACCTTTTTATTTTTATCACTATTTTAAAATGAAAAGCACGTCCTAACACATGCTAGTGATGACTATTAAATCTCCAAACCTGCTGCCAGCTTCTTATATTCTCCAGCAAGCGAGCCACCACCTGAGCAGAAATAGTTCAGTGCATATTTGTCTGGGCTGTCGATGATGAGGGTATCGTCCTTAAATTGAAAAAAGGTAGTGCTATCATTTACCTTTGACTGAAAAATCATACCATGAGCAGTATCTTGGCCCATTAATGTCGCCTTACCATCGAAGTGACAAGTAGGTTTTTTGATATCGCTGCGTGAGCGAACTTTAATGTCAATCTGTCGATCACTCTCTGCTCGTACCAACACGCCAACCCAATCATAGCCTTGTGCTCGTTTGTAGTAGTCGGCAGTAGCGTAATCTGCTGAAACTTTATCTGTTGAAAAATTGTCTGCTGAGACATTGTCACCCAAGATATTACTTTCAATAGTTGGCAAATTAGATGTTGTACTGGCAACTGATTTGACCTTGCTGTGGCTATCGCTATTCATAGTGGGCGACATACTATTACAGCCTGTTAAAGCCGCTAGGGTAGAGGTCATTATTATTAGCCCTACAATAGAATGAAATTGACGGTATGAGGTATTCATATAAGGGCCTTTGGTCAAGTAGAAAAGTAAGGTTTGCATAGTATCGGGATAATGAAAGTATCATTGATACAGCAAACTTTATAACGTAAAAATAATGGTACAGCCTACCCAAATCATAGTCTACTTGATAAACCTGCCAGCAACTACTCAACCCATTTTATTCTTAATGATGCAAAACGATTACTCCTATCACTTATGCCAACTTCACTAGTCGATAAGCTAATTCATCACTAAGCGTTTGCTATTTATGCTGCTAGCATAGCCTGCATCATCCCGACAACCGAACTCAAAAGATTGTAGGCCCTGTGATGATGGTCAAGATTTTGACAAAACGCTTCTAATACTTTTATCGAGAGCATCATGCAAAAAAAATTCCAACAAATCAGCATTGCTAGCATTCAATCAACTAATAATAAGCCTGTAAAAGCACGTGTACTTGCCACTAGCGGCATGCTCGCAGCAGCGATAATGATGACAGGCTGCAGTCCAACAGAAGCGACGCAAGATGACGCGGCAAATAGTGCCAGTGGCAGGACGCAAGATGTCGAACTACTCAACGTCTCCTATGATGTGTCTCGCGACTTTTACAAAGACTACAACACTTTATTCAGTACTGACTATCAAAAGACTCACCCAAACAGCAAAGTAAATATCAATCAGTCACATGGCGGCTCTAGTAAGCAAGCGCTTTCTGTCGCCAACGGTTTGCAAGCGGATGTAGTGACTGTTAACCAAGAGAGCGATATGAATCTATTGGTGGAAAAAGGCTTGGTCGCTGCTGACTGGCAGCAAGCACTACCAAATAATGCCGTGCCGTACACCAGCACCATGGTGCTACTGGTTCGCGCTGGTAATCCAAAAAATATCAAAGACTGGTCAGATTTGGCCCGTAATGATATCGATGTGGTCATCCCAAACCCGAAAACCAGTGGTACAGCGCGTTATGCTTTCTTGGGTGCTTATGGCTACGGCTTGCACCAATTCAAAGAAAGCAATAATGAAAACCCTGTAAAAACCAATGACTTTATTAAAAAGCTGCTGGCCAATGTCGTCACTTATGACAATGGCGCGCGCGCTGCGACTACCAGCTTTACCCAGCGTGGTCTAGGTGATGTATTGATCACGACCGAAAACGAAGCACATTTGGCTGCACAGCAATTTGCAAAGGGTAGCGTTGATATCGTATATCCGAGCTATTCGATTACGATTGCCAACCCAGTAGCGGTCGTAACGGCAGTGACTGAAAAATCTGGTAAGACGGAAGCAGCTAGTGCTTATCTAAAAGGCTTGTGGGACAAACCTGCCCAAGAGCTCATGGCAAAAATGTACATGCGTCCAAGTGATGAGCAAATTTTAGCTGCTCACAAAGATACTTTGCCTGATATTGAGACGTTTGAACCTGTGGCTGTATTTGGCTCATGGGCAGAGATTATGGGTGCTTTCTTTGTAGATGGCGGCCGTTTTGATCAGCTGGCAACCACGAAGTAGTCGTTAATTCTCAGTTTATATAGCTATCTATCTTAGCTGCTTTCAATGAAACGCGGACAAGATAGATAGGGCGCATGCCAGTATTAAAACCATCAATAAACAAACAGTCGGTTATACATATAGATTCTTTTAACAACTTATTGATATGTCTAGATTTGTTTACTGGTTATTCCCTTTTGGCAATAACATACGCATATTCATCATTAAACATAATAAGATGGCGCTGTTAGCATACTTGCATTACACAACAGACATCTTTGAGGTATTTATGACAGACGTAGCTCGTTATCAACAGAAAAGTAAAACTCTTAGTGCCTTGAGTATTGCTGGCGTTGCATTGACCCTTGGTCTAGCTGGCTGTAGCAACAGTGAGACTACTGAGGCCACAGCCGATGGTTCAGCGACGACAGAAGGGCAAAATATCGAGCTACTTAATGTCTCATATGATGTGGCACGTGACTTCTATAAAGATTACAACCCGTTGTTTGTCGAGCATTACAAGGCTGAGAACCCAGACAGCAATATCCTAATCAAACAGTCACATGGCGGCTCAAGTAAGCAAGCATTGTCTGTGGCCAATGGTCTGCAAGCGGATGTTGCCACCATGAACCAAGGGTCTGATATTGAGCTGCTTGAGAAGAAAGGCTTGGTTGAGTCAGATTGGGAAAGCAAATTCCCAGACAACGCGGTTCCTTTTACCAGTACGATTGTATTCTTGGTGCGTAAAGACAATCCAAAAAACATCAAAGACTGGGAAGATTTGACCAAAGATGGTGTTGAGATTGTCATGGCCAATCCAAAGGTCACAGGTAACGGTCGTTATGCGTTCTTAGGTGCATACGGTTATGGTCTACATGCTTTTAATAAAGATGAAACGAAAGCTAAAGGCTACGTCAAAGACATGCTAAAAAATGTCAAAGTCTATGAAAACGGCGGACGTGCAGCAACGACAACTTTCGTACAGCGCGGTATCGGTGATGTGTTGGTTACTTTTGAAAACGAAGCCAACCTTGCAGCAACTGATTTTGGCGCAGGTCAAGTAGACATCGTTTATCCAAAATACTCGATTAAGTCAGAAAGCCCTGTGGCAGTTGTGAAGACGGTAACAGATAAAAAAGGCACTACAGACGCTGCCAAAGCGTATCTTGATTACTTATGGAGTGAGCCTGCTCAGCAGCTAGCGGCCAATCTATATCTACGTCCTAGTGTTAAGAGCGTTCTTGACAAAAACGGTGACAAATTACCGCCAGTTGAGACTTTCCGCCCGAACGATGCATTTGGCACATGGGATGAGATCATGAGCACTTACTTCAGTGATGGCGGTGTATTTGATCAATTGGCAATTAACGCGCCTCAGTAATCACTTGCTAAGTACTTAGAGTAGCTACTGCGCTAAACACTGAAACGGATTAACTCAATTATTCGTACAGTCAGTCATGAAGCACCCCATAAAGGACATGGTCGTACGCACTATGTCCTTTATATCATAAGCCGACCAATAATAATTTTGATAACAATGGTAATAATGGTCTTACAGTGAGCACCCTCGCTAAGTACCATCAGTTAGGCAATAGGACATCACTATGAGTGCAACATCTTCTTCTGCCAGTAAGCCCGGCAATAAAAAAGGTTGGCTGACCCGTTTGCGTCAGCGCAATGTGCTACCCGGGTTCGGTCTGAGCATGGGTATTACTGTCTTTAGCTTGTCGTTATTGGTGGTACTACCGTTTGCCATGATGGCCTATACCACGACGCAGATGGGTTGGACTGGCTTTTGGGAAACCATTACCCAGCCACAAGTCACTGCCGCTATCAAGCTGAGCTTATGGATGTCGTTTTTGGCGATGTTGACTAATATGGTATTTGGCACATTGGTCGCATGGGTACTTGTGCGCTATGAGTTTTGGGGAAAGTCACTGATTAATGCCTTGGTTGATTTACCATTTGCACTACCAACTGCCGTTACAGGTATCTCGCTTGCCACTTTATATGCGCCTAATGGCTTGATCGGTCAATGGTTTGCCAAGTTCGATATTCAGGTCGCCTTTACGCCAATAGGTATTTGGCTAGCACTGGTTGTGGTTAGCTTTCCCTTTATTGTCCGCGCGGTGCAGCCAGTACTCGCTGAGCTGTCAGTAGAGTTTGAAGAAGCCGCTGCAGTATTGGGCGCCAATCGTTTGACAACTTTTCGTAAAGTGATTTTGCCGGAGTTGTTACCTGCTTTGCTAATGGGTGCAGGTATGATGTTTGCCCGTGCCACTGGTGAGTATGGTTCAGTTATTTTTATCGCGGGCAATATTCCGATGCAGTCTGAGATTTTGCCGCTCATTATCATCAGTAAGCTTGAGCAATTTGATATTCAAGGTGCTTCTGCGGTGGCATTATTTATGCTACTCATATCATTTGTCATCTTGCTGACTATTAATATCATGCAGTGGAAACTGTCGCGCCGTGTAGGAGCTCGCTAATATGCAAATATCTAATAGCTACGACTACCAAAGCAACGCTGCGACCAAAGATACCCCATGGATACGCCGTACCTTTATTGCCATTGCTGTGCTATTCATGATTGTCATGTTGGTCATTCCATTACTGGCTGTGTTTTACGAAGCCTTTAAAAATGGTTGGCAGTTATATATTGCTTCATTAGTAGACCCTGAAGCTTTACAAGCTATCAAGCTTACGCTCATCACGGCAGGAATTGTCTTACCGATTAATATGGTAATGGGCATTGCGATTGCATGGCTTGTCACGCGTTACCAGTTTAAAGGTAAGCAGCTGGTCACTACTTTGCTAGATTTACCATTTTCGGTATCACCAGTGGTTGCAGGCTTGATGTTTGTACTGCTGTTTGGACTGAACTCTACTATCGGCGGTTGGCTTGAGAGCATGGGTTTCCAAGTGATCTATGCGGTGCCTGGTATCATTTTGGCGACGTTGTTTGTGACCTTTCCTTTTGTTGCACGTGAGCTGATCCCATTGATGCAGACTCAAGGCGACTCTGAAGAGCAAGCAGCGCTCACACTAGGTGCGACTGGTTGGCAGACGTTTTGGCATGTGACATTGCCTAATATCAAATGGGCGCTGTTGTACGGTTTGATTTTGACCAATGCCCGCGCGATGGGTGAGTTTGGTGCGGTCAGCGTGGTTTCCGGTCACATTCGCGGCGAGACCAACACCATGCCGCTATTGGTTGAGATTGCCTATAACGATTATAACTTTACCGCTGCGTTTGCCTTATCAAGCATATTGGCTGCATTAGCCTTAGTGACGCTACTGATTCAGCAAGTCATGACTAAGATACAAGAGCGTAAATTTGCCAAGTCTGAGCGGCTTGCCAGTGCACCTGAGCTGCCAGTAAGTGCTAACGCCACTGTCGCCACTGAATCGACGAGTGCGGACAGTACTGGCAAGGTATAACTGCCATTATCTGATAAATGATGTTAATACTACGGATGCAGTCGCTACTCAGCTACTTGCCACGATACGACAAAAGATATAATAAGAGATACGATTATGAGCATTGAGATTCGCAACGTTAATAAAAAATTCGGCAATTTTACCGCTTTAGACAATATCAATATCACTGTGCCGACTGGCAAACTGACGACGTTACTAGGCCCGTCAGGCTGCGGTAAGACCACTTTGCTACGTATTATCGCAGGTCTAGAGTATGCTGACTCTGGGCAGGTATTGTTCGATGAGCTGGATGTGACCAATACCCCAGTCCAAAAACGCCATATTGGCTTTATGTTTCAGCATTATGCGTTGTTCCGTCATAAGAACATCGCAGATAACGTTGCCTTTGGATTGACGTTACTACCAAAGAATGAGCGTCCTAGCAAAGCGGATATCGATAAGCGCGTGGCAGAGCTGTTAGATCTCGTACAGCTCCCACAAGTTGCCAATGCGTATCCGCACCAACTATCAGGTGGTCAGCGTCAGCGTATTGCGCTAGCACGGGCACTTGCGGTCAAGCCAAAGCTGCTATTGCTGGATGAGCCATTTGGTGCGTTAGATGCCAAAGTACGTAAAGAGCTGCGCACTTGGCTAAAGAATATCCACCACGAGCTTGGTATCACAAGTATCATGGTAACGCACGATCAAGAAGAGGCACGTGCGGTATCAGATGAGATCGTCGTGATGAATCAGGGCCGAGTAGAGCAGGTGGGCACGTCAGAGGAGCTGATACACCAGCCAGCCAACGCCTTTATCAGCGATTTCTTAGATCTTGTATAATTATTTGATCTAGCGCAATGTAGGTCCAATTATCAATATTTAAGCCAAAAAAAAGACCTACGAAAGTAGGTCTTTTTGGTTTGGCGCATTGCCGCAGATATATTGTCTCAAACGATTTTTATAAAGCGTAGTCAAAGAGCCAAAAACCTAAGCGGACACAAGCGGACAATCGTATCTACGCAAGATCCGATACATCTCTACTAGTTCCTCTAGGAGTGATTTGCTCGTAGGTGATGTCTAAGATATCTTGACACCAATCTGGTAAATCATCAGCGACCTCATACCACATCCAAGTACCGTCACGCACACAGCTCAAGATACCCAATTTTTTCAAATGGTTTAGGTGGCGTGATATTGTTGGTTGTGGCTGGTCCAGCATATCTACCAAATCACCCACGCAACGTGCTTCTTTTTTAAAAAGAATTTGAAATATTTTTAGACGTGTCGGATCAGATAGGACTTTGAATAAATCGATAGGTCGTATCGTAAAATTATTATCAGACATAGGTGAATTCCAATGGGCTTCGTTAATAGGGGTTCAATATAACAGCAGTTATCTACAAAATCGATTAAAAAATAATCAAATTTACAGTTCATCGTCAATTCACTACCTTTGACAATATTCGGTTACACGCACACTTATATCCACTTACATAAATGAACTGCCTGTAATATAAGGATACTGTCTCGAAAAATAAATATATCGAATGTGATTGAAAATGATAATAATTATCGTTATTATACTGCAAGCGATAAACGTGATTTCAACGACTAAGTTTTCATTGCTAAAAAACAGTAAATTATCCGTTTATCAATGACACTTATCACAAAGGTTTTTATATAAGTGTCGTATGCTGTCATTATCGAATAGTGGTATTCCGAGGAGCCAATCCATGTACGTATGTATCTGCAACAACGTAAAAGAAAAGCAAATCAAAGCAGCTATTGCTGCAGGTGTTGATACGCTCGATGGTCTAAAAGATACGCTCGATGTAGCAACGTGCTGTGGCTGTTGTGAGCCGATGGTCAATGACTACCTAGACGAACACCATGCAAAACTCGACAATCTAGCATACGCTGTTTAAATATTATCAATTATATACCTTGTAATATAATACGATAAAATATATTCAATATTCTGCATCTAACTTTATTATACCTAAAGGGTCGGGTGCAAGCGTCCATATAATCTCACTCAAACGCCAACATGTTACATAACACATATCAATACTAGTTGTAGCTAATTATGATTCTCAATTAGCATCTTATTCTTAGTTCATAACGTTACACCCTATACTGCGCCTGTATGCTACTATATTTACCTAAGATTAGAAGCCATTTTATTGATTTTGATTTTACTGATCAGTTTGCCAATTATGCTATCCTTATATGATAAATTGTGGATGTATGGTGATCGGTAAAAATAAATAGGGGAGTACGCGTTATGATAGGTAGCCAGAAAGTCATTGATTATTTGAATTTCTTACTAGGTGGTGAGCTTGCCGCTCGTGACCAATATTTTATTCATTCAGAGATGTACGCTGAGTGGCACTATGGCAAGTTATACGACCGTATCCATCATGAAATGGAAGACGAAACGCTACACGCACAGAATATCATTCGCCGTATCTTGATGTTGAGTGGCACGCCAAAGATGTCGGTCGACGCTATCCATATTGGTGCGACTGTTTCTGAGATGTTGCAGTTTGACCTAGATTTAGAGTACCAAGTACAAAAGCATCTAAAAGAAGGCATCGCACTTTGCGAAGCAGAGCATGACTATGTCACGCGTGAGATGTTGGTCGAGCAGTTGAAAGATACCGAAGAAGATCATGCGCATTGGCTTGAGCAGCAGCTCCGTCTCATCGACATGATTGGTCTACCGAATTACCTACAAAGCCAAATGGCTGAAGTCACTCCTAATATTGTCTGATATCATCCTACATATAAGTAGCATTCACAGTATTTAGCATAAATAACAGAGATTAAGGGAGAAAGGTAATGACAGGGGATAAAGAAGTTATTCGCGCGTTAAATAAAGTACTTGGGCAGTCATTGATTGCCATCAACCAGTATTTTTTGCATGCACGTATTGCACGTCATTGGGGATTAGAGGCGCTTAATGACTCATTATATAAGCAGTCTATTGCTGAGATGAAATGGTCAGATGACCTAATTGCTCGTATTTTACTGTTAGGCGGTTTGCCAAACTTGCAGGAACTGGGCAAGGTATTGGTTGGTGAAGATGTACCAGAAATTATCGAGTGCAACTTACGTCTTGAGAGACAAAAGTTCGATATTATTACCGATGCCGTCACCTTGTGTGAAACAAAGTCTGACTATGTCTCTCGCCAGCTATTAGTCACGTTAAAAGATGGCAATGAAGAGTATGAAGATTGGTTAGAGACGCAGCAGGACTTAATCGAGAGTATTGGTGTAGAGCGCTACATCCAATCGCAAATGAGTGATGATGACGCATAATAGTATTTATTATTGATGTAAGTCGTAATAAAAAGCCAGTATAAGATTGATAATCCAATCACATACTGGCTTTTTTCTTTCTATAGATAAGCTGTTTTTAACATTTTGGCTATACAGAATAGAGACTTGTCGTACGTAAAATCTCACTCAATAGAAAGCTTATCTCGATTGAAGACACACCCTAGTATAAACCGCGGCCATCCTCAGGTTTCAGACGTAAAAAATACAGCCCCGAGAGAATGGTCAAAATACCCAATATCCAATAAGTGGTTTGGAACGCCACTAACGTATCCATCTGCAGACGCTCACGTAATAAATTCAATACAGCAGCACCGAACGCAATACCAAAGCTAATCGCCAACTGCTGATTGACCGCCATTAAGCTATTGCCACTACTGGTTTGTGTGCCCTGTAAATCGCCAATCGTAATCGTATTCATCGCACTGAACTGCATAGAGTTGCAGGCACCCATGATGGTCAGGATGGGTATAAACCATAGCCACTGCGAGGCATCATTAAACTGCGCTAGCACAATGATAAGCGAACCCATAAACAAGGTGTTGTAGACCAGCACTTTACGGTAGCTAAACCGCTGAATAATCTTGCTAACCCAAGGTTTGATACCTATAGCACCCACTGCAATCGGGGCAAGCAACCAACCTGCCTGCGAAGGTGAGTACTCAAATACCACCTGTAGTAATAAGGGCAGCAAAAATGGTACTGCACTGATACCAAGTCGCGTAAACAAATTGCCTGTAATACCGATTCGAAAGGTACGAATATCAAACAAGCTGAGTGGAAACAGGGGAGCTGCTCGCCGTTTGGCATGCCAGATGTACGCACCGATCAATAGACTTGCGCCTAACCCGAGTAATAGCCCATAAACCCCGCGACCAGTCTGTGAACCAAACTCGACAGCGAGAGTGAATCCGCAAGCAGCGGCGGCAAACAATACAAACCCTGTCCAGTCAAGGCGCTTGGTATCTTCAAATAGCGCTGGAACCAGTTTTTTGCCCATGATAAAACCTGCCACACCCATCGGTATATTGATCAAAAATATCCAATGCCAGCTGGCATATTGCACGATATAGCCGCCCAATACTGGACCGACTAATGGTGCAACCAATGCAGGTATTACAGCAAAATTCATCACAGTGAGCAGCTTATTGCGCGGATAAGACTTAACCAATATCAAACGAGCGACAGGCGTCATCATCGCGCCACCAATACCTTGAACGATGCGTGAGCCAATCAAAAAATCTAGTGTGGGTGAGGCCGCGCACAGTAATGAGCCAACACAAAAAATGATGACCGCCGATAAAAATACGCGGCGTGTGCCATATTTATCCGCTAAAAAACCACTAATAGGGATAAAAATCGCTAAGGTTAATGCATAGCTGATGACGGCCCATTGCATTTTTAGTGGTGACTCACCCAGTGCCTGCGCCATTTGTGGCAATGAGGTATTCAAAATAGTAGCGTCTAAAATTTGCATAAATAACGCTACCGCTAGTACATAAGGCAGGTATTTCTCTTGAGTTGGGGTGAGCGTTACCATGTGAATCCCATTGAACGTCTCGTTATGAAGTAAGAAAATAGCGGATTTGCGAGCAGATCACTATGCAAGCTGAGTAGTATAAGAAAGCCTAGCTCATAATAAAAGTGACTCAAAGTAACTGATATAAGATAACTTATATAAGAGCAACGATGCGAAGGGTAGCTAATAAAAAGGCAAAGAGGCGAAATATGACAAGAAATTCGATGCGTGCTAATAGCTCCTCTCTATTTACTTTGGCAGTAGAAACACAACATTGATTACAAGAGAGGACTTTAAAGTCGTTACGAGTTCTCGTTATAGTAAACCTTCACGGCAGTCATAAATACAAACCGAGGATAAATTATGAGTCAAGATAATAATAAATACGTACCACCAAAAGTTTGGACACAAGATAAAGACAACGGCGGCAAGTTTGCTAGTATTAATAGTCCAACGTCTGGAGCTCGCTATGATAAAGAGCTGCCCGTTGGTGATGCCCCGTTACAGCTGTACTCGTTAAATACGCCAAATGGTGTCAAGGTAAACATACTATTAGAAGAGCTGGCAGAGCTTGGCATTGACGGAGCAGCATATGATGCCTATAAAATCGATATTTCTAAAGGTGAGCAATTTGGCTCAGGGTTCGTAGAGATAAACCCTAATTCAAAGATTCCAGCCTTGGTCGATCATTCTACTGATACAGCAGAGGGGCCGATAGCACTCTTTGAGTCGGGTGCTATCTTAATGTATCTAGCAGAAAAGTTTGATAAGTTCCTACCACTGGCTACTGGCAAAGCGCGAGCAGATTGTTTGTCTTGGATTATGTGGCAAATGGGTAGCGCGCCTTTCTTAGGTGGCGGCTTTGGACACTTTTATGCGTATGCGCCTGAACCTCTAGAGTACCCAATCAACCGCTATACGATGGAAACCAAGCGTCAGCTCGATGTATTAGATACGCATTTAAAAGATAATGAGTACCTGTGCGGCAATGATGAATCTGATTACAACATTGCGGATATGATTGTCTGGTCTTGGTATGGTCAGTTGGCACTAGGTAAGCTCTATGACGCGGCAGAATTTTTACAAGTAGAAGACTACAAACACTTGCAGCGTTGGGCTAAGAAAATCGCCGAACGTCCTGCGGTCAAACGTGCAGTAGCGCTA
Source organism: Psychrobacter nivimaris (assembly GCF_009812035.1). Taxonomy (GTDB): domain Bacteria; phylum Pseudomonadota; class Gammaproteobacteria; order Pseudomonadales; family Moraxellaceae; genus Psychrobacter; species Psychrobacter nivimaris. The sequence continues at coordinate 82,084 of NZ_VZIZ01000014.1, forward strand.
GAGCTAAAACCAATCGACTAAACTAAGTACTCAGTACAGCTTAGATCTAACAGTACAGTTTAAGCATAAATAAACCTTAAACAGAGCAGCAAGGCTGATAAGCAAATAGCTTATCAGCCTTTTTATATATCATAAAAATGAATATAACGTATGCTAGGTCTTCCTTTTGTATTTACACAATGATACATTAGTACAACAGATAGAAACACTAGTGCGTTAAGATAGCCGAGCACCATTACAATAGACAGGTGTTTATACTTCTTCTACTGAAAGGTGATGATTATGAAAGACAATAATTATATAAACAATATGTCGCTATCAAAAGGCGTTGATTTAACTGGTGTTAGTAGGTCAGGGATTACCTATGACGATAATAAGTATGATGACAATAGCTATAAAGATAGTGCCCAGTTTAATAAAAATCCCAAAAACATCATTGTAGAGTATTACTCAGAAAATATACCTAAAAAAATAAAAGAACAATCCACCTATATGATAAAAAATAAAATATTACTGCCTGTACTTGCAGCGCTTAGTACCGCTTTATTTAGTACCACCAGTATGGCCAATACATCGACTGAGTTTACTAGTCAAGACTGGCAAGTCGCTTGTGATAATACGCGTACGTGCCGGCTGGCAGGGTATCAAGCAGAGAATAACAGTGAGTTTCCGGTTTCTATATTGCTCGTACGCCGTGCAGGTGCGAATGCTGGCGTGGATGGTAAAGTAAAGCTTGGCGGGGCAAAGGACAGCTCGTCTAAAGCCTTAATGCAGCTCGGCAACCGTCATCGTATCTCGCTATTTATTAATGATAAAGACTATGGTGAGACGAAGCCATATTCAGCCGCTGCAGGTAACGCTGAGCTTACTCAGGCACAGGTAACTGCATTGTTAGAGGCGTTGACCAAATCTAGCAAGATTACGTTGGCCTTGCGCAATTCACGTTGGCAGCTCTCTGACAAAGGTGCCAGTGCTGCTATGCTAAAAGCCGATGAGTTCCAAGGTCGTGTTGGTACGTCCAGTGCTTTTATCAAAAATGAAGATGCTATTAAATCTAGTAGCGGTATATTACCTCCTAAAGCTGCGCCGGTACTACGGTTTGTCGTGCCAAGCGCTAAAGCTGATGATGGTAATGACAAAAAATTTGTTATGAGGTCCTCTCAGTTGGCATCATTGGTAAAAGGCACAATGAAAGATGCAGACAGCGTTTGTCCTAATCTTTCAGACAAATCACCTTGGCGTATCAGTCGTCTAAATGGCTCGCAACTGTTGGCACAGCATGAGTGCTGGACAGGCGCTTATAACGCTGGAGCAGGGGTTTGGGTAATCAATGACAGTAAACCTTATAAGCCAACATTGGTAACGACCAATGCTACTGGCTACGATAAAGGTAAGCTTACTTCTGTACAAAAAGGACGCGGCATCGGTGATTGCATGAGTAAAACCGATTGGCTATGGACGGGCCGTGCCTTTGAAAAAAGCCATGAAAGTACCACAGGACTTTGCCGCTTAATTGAGGCGGGCGGGGCATGGCAGCTACCTACTTATGTAACAGAAGTCAAAGTAGTACGATAGATAAATAGCCAGTAGCTCATTTTCTTTAGTTATTAAATTTTGCTGTAGTCATTAAATAAAACATCTAAACTTGTTTATTATCAACACTGTTAGTGCTTATTTACTCAGTAATTGAAGAAATAGGTACATATATTTTTTTATTGTGCTATACTGCGTCGCCACGTTAGCTTAGGCTTTCGTGAATTATGAGATTGATAACATCGCCTGCGATTTTGGGTCTAGGATGACCATAAGTAATTGTTGCCGATGATTTTGTGTACTTAAATAACCTTTAAAAATATCCGTTATTTTTGACTCATATCTTATCTACTGGCCTATAACTAGGGTCTAGATTGGTTGCTGTTTGCCTTTATCTGCTTTGGACAAAGCATTGATAATGAGCGTATATCAAGCAAGGATAAGACACTCGGCACTACCACCAAAATACGTCAGACAGCACGAACGCATTTATTATAAAGACGCTAAGCTCTATTGGCTTGGTTTCTAATTATCGACAATTTTATATTGCTCGGTAATGCTAATAAAAGCAGCGTGGTGAACGGTTATCAGTGGTATGCATCAAGTTTGCTGAATTTACAGCAACTTATACTTACCAAGGATTCTTATGACTGACATCTTATCTGCAATCGCCGCTGAAAACGGCATCATCGAAAGCACTGACATTCCAAATACTGATAACAATACTCAAGCGGCTGCTACTGACGCCACTGAAGAAAACAAAATCACTTTTACTGATCTTGGCATTGCTAAGCCAATTCTTACTGCCCTTGATCGCAGTGGCTATACCAATCCAACCCCTATTCAAGAACAAGCCATTCCTTTTGCTCTAGCTGGTCGTGACCTTTTATTGTCAGCGCAAACGGGTAGTGGTAAAACAGCGGCTTTCGTTATCCCTGTACTTGACCGTTTGAGCCGTGCTACTAGCTTTGACAAACTAACCAAAGCACTTATCCTAACGCCAACGCGTGAACTTGCTCAGCAAGTACATGACAGCGTTCGCACTTATTCTAAAGATATGCGCGGTCTATTTTGTGTACCACTAGTTGGCGGCGCACCATACAACGGTCAGATCACTGCTTTGAAAAAGGGCGTTCAAGTAATCGTTGCAACTCCTGGTCGTCTACTTGACCATATCAATGCAGGTCGCGTTGATTTGTCAAACCTAGAAGTATTGGTACTTGACGAAGCTGACCGTATGCTAGACATGGGTTTTGCTGATGACATCAGTGACATCCTTCGTGCAGCGCCAATCGATCGTCAAACGATCATGTGTTCAGCAACTTGGGATGGCCCAGTAGGTAAAATCGCTGCCAGCTTCACTAAGAATCCTGAGCGCGTATCAATCAAAGTAGAATCTGCACACATCGAAGAAAAAGTGTACTACTGTGATGATTTTGATCACAAAAACCGTTTACTTGACAAAATCGTTTGCCAGCAAGATATGGAACAAATCATTATCTTTGCTGCTACCAAACGTAGCACTGAAAAACTGGCTAAGCAGCTACAAGAAGCGGGCCATAAAGCAAGCTTCCTACATGGTGACTTGCCACAGAGCAAACGTAACCGTATCGTTCAAGACTTGCGTAATGGTAAAGTAAAAATCCTAGTAGCGACTGACGTTGCTGCTCGTGGTCTAGATATCCCAGCTATCTCGCACGTTATCAACTATGACTTGCCGCGTCAGACTGAAGATTACGTCCATCGTATCGGTCGTTGTGGTCGTGCTGGTCGTACTGGTGTTGCTATCAGCCTATGTAGCATGGATGATCGTCCACAGCTTAACGCTATCAACCGTTATTTAGATCGCAAAATGGAAGTATGTGTTATCGAAGGTATGGAGCCTAAGAAAACTTACGTACCTAGCGAAAACAAAGGTAATGGTCGTGGCCGTGGTCGTGGTCGTTCTAACGGCGGTGGCGGTCAAGGCCGTGGTCGTTCAGGCGGTGGCTATGCTGGTAAATCTAGCGGTGGTGGTCAAGGTCGTGGTCGTTCAAGCGACAGTGCTCCAACTGGTCAACGTGCTAGCAACGACAGCGGTTATCAAGGTAAGCCACGTGACACGTCAGGCAAACCAAATGAGCGTTCAGGTGGCAAGCCGTATCAAGGCAAGCGCACTGGTGGCCCAAGCCGCGGTGATAGCAATGGCGTTCCACGCGGTGAGCGTGCTGCAACTGGTCGCGGTCGTCCAAGCGGCAGCCAAGGTCGTCCAGCTGGTCGTTCTGACAGCCGTGGCCAAGGTCGTCCAAACGGTGGCAACCGTGGTAACAACTCGTAATACAGCTATATTAGACGATTAAAATCATTTATTCATTAATCGTTAAAAGATAGCACTAAAAAAGCCAGATACTTGTTATCTGGCTTTTTTGCGTTTACCTGTTTTGTATTGCTCAATAATGGGCGTATGACGTTACGTGTCTAGCCATTACCTTGCTGCTCATCCTGTCAAATACTACTCAGCAAATCCTAGCTAATAGTTGATGGCTGCTTGCAGGAGTTTTTTGCCTTGTCTATACTGATTTACTTTTGCCCATTGTCACTCTTGGAGCGCCTTGATGCCAGCCACCTCAAATTTAGCAATTGATAATTTGCCATTAGCCTTTGGCATCATCATGGCCATTATTGGTCTGGTTTTTTATACCCAAGGCTTGCCAGGTAAGTTTTGGCGTCGGTTTTATGCTGTACTGCCTGGTATTGTACTTTGCTGCTTTATACCAGCCACTTTAAATAGCTTAGGCGTTTTTGCCGATGGCGTTGGTTCGCAGATTTATGGCTTTACTGCGACTTATTTGCTGCCAGCAAGTTTGTTGTTGATGACCCTATCTATGGATGTGCCCAAAATATTGGGCTTAGGCTGGAAAGCGATCGCGATGTTTTTTGCTGCAAGTATTGCCATTGTCATCAGTGGTCCAATCAGTTTGGGAGTCGCCAAGTGGATATCGCCTGCGATGTTTACCGATGATACGTTATGGCGTGGGTTCTCGGCAGTAGCGGGCAGCTGGATAGGCGGCGCGGCCAACCAAGCAGCGATGAAAGAGCTGTTTGGGGTCAGTGATGATTTGTTTGGTATGATGATTTTAGTCGATACGACCAATGCCTCACTGTGGCTGCTAGCTATCTTAGTAATGGCAAAACATAGCGACAAGATAGACCGTTTTTTGCGCGCTGATACCAGTAGTATTGATAAAGTGGTCAAAGCAGTCGAGAGCTATGAGCGTGATCATGCCCGCCCAGCAACTATTAACGATCTAATGGTGATGTTTGGCTTATGCTTTGCCATGGTCGGGGTCGCACACTTTGCCGGTGGCCAGATTGCAGAGTTCTTTGCGCCTTATAGTTGGGCCGTTCAATATAGCTTTGCCAGCTCGTTCTTTTGGATGGTAGTGATTATTACGGTAATAGGCGTTATATTTTCGTTTACTAAGATACGTAGGTTAGATCATGTTGGCGCGTCAAAAATCGGCACGGTATTTATCTTTGTATTAATCGCCGCGATCGGTATGCAAATCAATCTGGCAGGTATCGTCTCACAGTGGCGACTATTACTAATCGGTCTGTTATGGATGAGTATTCACGTCGTGATTATCTTTGCTGTCGCTCGACTCATTCGAGCACCGTTTTTCTTTTTGGCGGTTGGTTCTAATGCCAATACTGGCGGTGCATCGTCAGCACCGATTGTTGCTACGGCATTTCATCCATCGCTAGCACCAGTAGGAGTGTTTTTGGGTATTTTAGGTTACGCAGTAGGGACATTTGGTGGTTATATCAGCACGCAGTTGATGCGCTTGGTTGTATCTTAATACCTAAATTGCCAGCCTCTTAGCAACTTAATAGCATTTCTTGCTAAACAAAACCCGCCTTGATGCGGGTTTTTTATTATTAATGATTGGATGACTTGAGTTATCGTTTTGTCTATCTATGCTATTGATACGTAAGCCTAGCCACAGCCTTGCATAAGTACGTGTTAACCTTTCTGCTAATTAGGAATAAACAACGATTCATAGGAACAATAACGCTATGGCGAACCCAAAAAAATTAGAAGAAAAAACAAGTAAAACAAACACAGTAAAAAATGCCCTTTATAACCCTGATCAAGACAATATTCAGGTCAGAGGCGCGCGTGTACACAATTTGAAGAACGTTGATGTTGATTTACCTCGCAATGCTTTGGTGGTCTTTACCGGTATCTCAGGCTCAGGAAAGTCGTCATTAGCATTTGGTACGTTGTTTGCCGAGTCACAACGCCGCTATCTTGATTCGGTATCCCCTTATGCAAGACGGCTCATTGATCAGGTCGATGAGCCAGATGTTGATTCTATAGAGGGGTTGCCACCAGCTGTTGCCTTGCAGCAGCAGCGAGGTACGCCTTCAGTGCGCTCGTCTGTGGGTAGCGTAACGACGATATCCAATGGTCTGCGCATGTTGTACTCACGCGCAGGAGAGTATCCGGCAGGTCAAGGAATACTATATGCCGATGCATTCTCTCCCAATACGCCAGATGGTGCTTGCCCGACTTGTTCAGGTATTGGCCGCGTATTTGAAGTTACTGAAGAGTTGCTAGTGCCAGACAACACCAAGACCATCCGTGAGCGTGCGATTGCAGCATGGCCACCAGCGTGGCAAGGTCAAAACCTCAGCCGTATATTGACCACATTAGGCTATGATATCGATAAACCATGGCACACATTGCCGAAAAAAACACGCGACTGGATTTTGTTTACAGATGATACGCCGACGGTGCCTGTCTATCCTGAATACAACATTGAGCAAACGCGTGATGCGATTGAAAAGGGCGAAAAGCCAAACTACATGGGTACGTTTACCAGTGCCAAAAACTTCATTTTGCACTCTTTTGCCACCACTCAGAGCCCACGTACCAAAAAGCGTGTCTCGCAGTTTATGCAGATATCTGAGTGTCCAGAATGTCATGGTAAAAAACTAAAGAAAGAATCGCTATCGGTTAAGTTTGCAGGACTCGATATCGGAGAGCTATCACAGCTAACACTGACGGAAATGGCGCAGAAACTGGAAAAAACAGCGCGGACCAAGGTAGCCGATGAGACACCAAACCGCGAAAAAGCCATCGTCGCCCAGCGTATCGCCAGTGACATACTCTCTCGTGTTGAAGCGCTGACAAGGTTAGGGTTGGGCTATCTCTCGCTTGAGCGTACCACACCGACTCTCTCTCCTGGTGAATTACAGCGACTGCGTTTGGCCACTCAAATTCGCTCGCAATTGTTTGGCGTGGTATATGTCCTTGATGAGCCATCGGCAGGTCTGCATCCTGCTGATACTCAAGCATTGCTAGGTGCGTTGGATGAGCTGATTGCCACTGGTAATTCGGTGTTTGTCGTTGAGCATGATGTGAGTGTCATCAGACATGCCGACTGGGTAGTCGATGTCGGGCCAAAGGCAGGCACGCATGGCGGCGAGATTGTCTATAGTGGCCCTGTAGATGGACTTCGTAAAGTTACGCAGTCGCATACTGGTCAATATCTATTTGCCAATGCTACGTCTAACGCACAGTCAAAATCTAATACAAGGCAGCCAGCAGCATGGCTTAAGCTTGCCAATATTGAGCGAAATAACATAACAGGATTAGACGTTGAGTTTCCGCTTGGGGTGATGACCAGCGTCACAGGGGTCTCGGGCTCAGGCAAATCAAGTCTCGTCAGCCAAGCATTGGTAGAGCTTATCAATGAAGCGTTGGGGCAGAAGACAGTCACAGAAGCGCCTGTCGGTGAGGCGGACTTACTTGAGCAGGAGCTTGAGTCAGTAACTGGCGGTGAAATCATCGCTGGCATGGAGCACGTCCGTCGCCTTATTAATATCAATCAAAAAGCAATTGGACGTACACCGCGATCTAACTTGGCAACCTATACGGGTTTGTTTGACGATGTGCGCAAGCTGTTTGCAGCGACCAAGCAAGCAAAAGCGCAAGGCTATGATGCTGGCAGGTTCTCATTTAATACGACTAAAGGCCGCTGCCCAAATTGCGAAGGTTTAGGGTTTGTCAGTGTTGAATTATTATTCTTACCAAGCGTCTATGCACCTTGTCAGGTTTGTCATGGTCAACGTTATGATGAGGAAACACTAGCAATCACTTATCGAGACAAAAAAATCTCTGAAGTATTGAACTTAACGGTTGAAGCGGCTCATGAGTTTTTTGTTGATGAAGCACCTATTTTGCGTGCGTTAGAGGCATTACTACAGGTTGGACTTGGTTACTTACGTCTGGGTCAGCCTGCCACCGAATTATCAGGCGGCGAAGCACAGCGTATTAAACTTGCTACCGAGCTGCAACGCACGCAGCGAGGCGACACGCTATACATCTTAGATGAACCAACCACAGGTCTACACCCTGCTGATGTGTCCATGCTAATGACACAGTTAAATGGTCTTGTCGATGCGGGCAATACTGTCATCATGGTTGAACATGATATGCAGGTGGCAAGCAATAGCGACTGGATCATTGATATTGGGCCAGGGGCAGGGGATGCGGGCGGAATGATTGTCGCTCAAGGTACGCCATACGACGTTGCCCAATCAAAAGACAGTCGCACCGCACCATTCTTATCAGTCTAATGAAAATATAATTCTGCGCTAATATGCTTCACTTGAATGAGTATTAGAAATAGAATTTTTCTAATAATCATTTTTTATAAATATAAATAAATATCTATGCAGGTGTCTCTTGCTGCACTTGCAAACGCTCAATCCTATCTAGATAACTATGTCCCAATTCTGGCTCTGCCGAGGCTATCCAAGCGGCATATCCTGCCAGCGTATTTAAAGTCTCATCCGCGCGTAATTTGCCACCTGACTCTAGTTTATGAACGGCTGCACGCAACATTTTTTTGATTTGACGAGATACCCTGGGTACGCCTTGTCCATTGACCACCATGCCTGTCACTTGTTGCTGATTGCCTTTACGAATCACGCGCGTTTTATCATTATTCAACGCAAAACCTTCTTCGCGTAGTATCTTATGGACTGAGCCGAGCAGTTGCCCGATTAGCTTATTGTGCTGCGTATCGGCTTGTTTCTTTGCGATGCTGGTCGTGGCTTTAATCGTTGTTTTAGCCTTCGATTTGGGTTTGGTGTCTTCAATAGCGGGAACACTAAAGGTCAAGTCATCGGCGTAACGGCTATAACGTAGCCCCAACTTTTCTGCCAACCCTGTCAAGCGGCGATCAAGATTTAGGCAAACGATGTTTGTTAATGCAGGACTGGTAGGCGCGCCTTGTGGCAAGGCTCTATCACCTAATGCCACATAGTAGGTAACGCCATCTTGCTGCACCACTTGTCTGGGCGACTCCGTACAGAGTAATGCCAGTAATGTCGAAATTTGCTCTGGGTAGCCAGCATGACGAAAGACCCCTTTGACACGGCGCCAGCTCACGCTAGGAAAGAAATCTTTGACATCCAACTTAATAAGGAGCTCGCTGTTGCTATGTACTGCTGCGTTAGTCACGATAGATTTGCCACGTACAAAGCCATGGGCGGCACCATGTGTCGTTAAGTTATTCAAAATATTGTGCAAAATCCAGCGTTGCACAAACTTCAAACGTGGTATCGGCGACCATATTTGACGCGCTGTGCCATTGCGTTTGGCAATAGTAAAATGCGAATAAGACAGATTGGTGGCAACCTCTCTTTGATAGCACAATCCTTTTAACTGCGGGATGGTAAGGTTAACTGCTTCTGCTAACTCATTATGTTTACGCAGCAGTGGCAGTTTGTTTTCAATCAGCCGATTGGCCGCGTCTTTGATATCCCATTTATCGGTACTGGTATCGTCCGTCCAATATACTTTCCGGCCAAGATAAACCATGTGATGCGCTTTGTATGCTTGCCAAGCAGCCTTTTTGAGACTTTTTTCTTCAGCTGCTTCCTTTTTTAAGGCTTTTTTATAGCGATCCCGTTCTTTTGGGCTCATATTGTCGACAGGTTGACGCTCGACCATAAAGCCTTGACTGACTAGCTGCTGCTGAACATATTGGTAACGTCCGCCTGCCAGCTCAATATCTTGCCATAGTTGCTGCCACTGACGCTCAAAGGGCGTGGCATTAGGCACAGGGGTTATATAATCATTCTGCTGCTCTGTCTGCGTCGTCATACCTTACACCCCTTGGTTTTCGATAAAGCCTTTGGCTTCAAATCTGGCAATATGTTGTAAAAATGCGGCTTTGGCTTGAGCAGGCTGATTGAACACCAGCTGCTGGCGCGTATCCTTGTCACCTATTGTTTGTTCAATGGTAATCTTCTTATGGGCAATGGTGATGTAAACATAAGCAATAGCGGTCTCTTGTGCGGTTAACGCTTGTGTCTTATCGCTTGTAGTCGCGTGTATCTGAGCAGCTGGTTGGGCTAAGGCCGTTAAATCAAGCGTCGGTGCAGAAGGTAATGTCATCAACGAGCTATTGGATGCTACTTGTACGCTTTCTTTTTTATTCTTAGGCTGATTAAAGCGCTTACTCGGTACGCGTTTACTCAAGACACGAGTGTCATGCCAACTATCATTGCCCGTATTGTTTGGGTCGTATTGATTATATCTAAGTCGTAGCACAATAAGATGCGCGCACACGCCATGAGTGAGACGATGTTGCAAGTACTGCGGACAGCTACATTCCGCCTTGGTAACTAGCCCTTCATCGCCTAATTGCAGCTGGCTGTGATAAGTACGTCTGTCTTCTTCGACATGAATATCTGCACGAATAGTAATACCTTTGACAGCGACAGTCTCAACTGTGAATTTCTGCACAGCATCTGTACGGCCAATCAAATCAAAAGCCTGCTTTTCTGCTTCGTTGTGATAAGCGAACTGTGCCATATCAAGCGGCACTTGGCTCAAAGGTCTGTAGTGATACAGCTGCGTCGCTATCTCATAGCGAATTAAGCCTTGCTGAGTACCTGACAGTAACCACTGCTGTACTTGTGAGTGAGAAACAGGCACAGACGTTAATGAAGCATCTGCTGATAGCGACTTTACCAAATCTTCTAGCGTACTAGGGGTATTTTCCAGTGTCTTAATTAATACAGACAAGCCATTATGCTCATCGTTATTATCATTATTACTATCATCTAAGGTTGCTTTACTACTGTCTGATAACCCTTCAATAGCAGCTAATGTATTTTGCAGTGGGCGCTTTGGCAGTAACAAGTCAAAGTTTAACGACTGTGACCAATTGGCTTGGCTAAAGCCTGTCATGGCAAAGGTGAAATGAAAGCCTTGACCTTTTAGTGTCCAATAGCTTGGCATGCCTTGACCCAGTAGCGATACTGAAACGCTATCAGTATGTGGCAACAGACGTTTTAATAGGCTGAGACGACGGCGACCCCATAAGCGAATGAGCTTTGCTTGCTGACCTTGATAGGGCTTTTGCTGTTGGCTGACTTGGCTAGTAACAGTGATGTCAAACGGTTCTAATATAATCACCGGCAGCTGCTGAGGTCTAAGCTCAATTAATAGTCCACGGCGTTTGCCTTTGATATCAGCATGCATGCGCAGCTCAAACAACACGTTGTATAGCGCGATTGGATCGAGATGGATGGTGTCTTGTGGCAATTGACCTGCAGACTGTACTTGCAGAAGTGCTCTGACCCAGCTTTTGGGCACATTGATGCGCTTTTCTATGATCTGTTTTTTCACGGTGGGCGTGGTTACTGTACTATCAGTATCTGCTTCAGCGGTCTCTGGCATGGTTTCGAGTAATTGTAAACCGACCGCTTCATGACCAATGTCTAATATCGTTTGTTGATGATCGCGGATTTTCTCAATACCGTTAAACAATGCCGTACTGTAATCAATGCTTGTTGTGCCAAGGATAGCTTCGGCACTTTGCTCAAAAATCTCATTGGTCAAGGTCAGCTGAGCATAGCAGCCTTCATCACGGCTAAACACCTCAAAGCTAACACCTTGCTCATGCACCTGAATAATCGGGTCCAAAATACAAAAAGCCAGTGGGTCATTGTCGAACAACCACGTGAAATAATCACGCTGCGCAGTAAATAGGTTTTTATTGCTGCTAGCACGGCGCATCTGCATAAATACCGTATACGCTGAGCGGTCTTTTGGTACATAGCGATAATCACTACTCACCACATCAAACAGCGCTAGCAAACTGTCACGAAAGACAAGGGGAGATTTGACCTTACCGTGGAAGTTAACCTCCGATCGATTCAGCTGAGCAAATAGTGCCACATGCTGAGTGTGTTCGGTCGTTTGCGCCTCCGACAGTGAGTCTGACGATTCGTTAACTTGACTGATTTGGCTAGGTGCGGCGTAGTCCAACTGCATCATCAGGCCATCAGTGTTTGCCACTACTTCTGACTCTGTTTCTGATGCTTGGTCTAATTGATTATCTATAGTCATTGACTGTCTCCTTCACCCTGATTGCTTTTTTGACTGCTGTCCTGACTATACGCCAACGGACGCTTTTGCTGTGCTCGTATCATGGCACGTTGCCAGCGGCGTAGTACTTTATAAGCAAGCTTCTGAATGTCTGAATTTTCATGTGCCATGAGCATCGTCAGCCATTGTTCGATATTTGGATCATGTAGCTGTCCAAGCGCTTCGATAGCACGGATGCGAACCGTCATCTCCATGTTGTCATTACTTGCACAATGATAAAGTGCGTCAGCGTCTTTTGCTCTGATCCACTGTAGTAGCTGTTGGTTGATTGGTATCTCGGTAGACGAGCCGTTATGTTTTAGCGCATTGTTTTTCAGCGCATTCTTTACTACAGTTATTATGGATTTTTGGGTAGATGTACCGCTTTGTTCAATACGAGCAATCACAGTTCCTAGCAAGGATTGGTTGTCGTAAGTGAGCTGCGATTGAGTTGCTGTCGAGACAACGCTCAACGTTGGCACGATGCTTGATAGCATCTTATCTTCAGCGACAGGTCTAGCCAGCAATGCTAACAGCGCTTGCTGCCACCAACCGCTAACAGTCGTAGAGAGCAGTGGAATAGAGGTGATGGTCAATGGTTGACGAGCATCATTGAGCCACTCAAGCATTGCCGCGATCTGCTTGGCTGCTACTTTATCGACAGCACCTTTAGCAGTTTTGATGGACGCATGACGCATGATTAACCACACCAGTTGCGAGATGGTGGTGCGTACTTGCTCAACCATGCTAATCCACTGACTATTATTGATGGTCGTCGGACTGCGGTTGATGGTATCGATAAGCGTGTGCCATTGCTCGCTTGCAGTGTCAAAACGCTGCTGCAACATCGCAACCATCTCTTTATCAAGATAGCTGGTCGGATATTGGGTCAGATAGCACAGTCCAATATGCTGTGTCAGTATGTTACTACTGCTAATCAACGCGGTAAGCTGCGATGTTGGCATGTCTTGCTTGGCCATAATGGCATTTTGCAGTGCCATCAAGGTGTCGGCTGGTAAGTGCGCGCCATGCTGGGTGATAAATGCTGTCAGCTCATCGATGCTGCTATTATCAATGATACGCTTTAGGCTCAAACGCTCAGTTTCTTCTATAAAGTCAGTGTTATAGCTTTGAATGGCTGCCCAATCATAAGGGTAAACCTGCGATGCGAGGCTGCCCCAAGTTTTCTGTGCCGCAGTATAAGCCACCATAAGCACTGCACGGTCTAGGTTTCTCATCTTTAAGATATCTAAAATTAATGCTTTATTGGCATCGCTATCGTTCATCTGCAGTAGCCATACCGCATGCCTTTGTGGACGGAAGAATATGGCTTTATCGATATGAGTGCGGATATAGGTGCGAATTTGTTCCCAAGCAGGCGTTGTGTTGAGCCAGCGCAGTCCATTTAACCAATGGACAATGGCGGGATTGGTGAAATGGACGGCGGGGTCTGACAAGTGCGATCTTAATAGCTCAAAAATATGCGAACTATGCTCAAAGTCACCACCTTGTGCAAGGCGACCTAAGGCTTCGCTAGCCACGTCTTGTAAGTAGTGCTCGTCGTCCTCGGCCAGTTTGATTAACTTATCATAGGCTTTGTATAAGGTATGAACCTGTAAGTTTTTATCAGCATTGTCCGTAGGCGAGCTAGCATTAGGCGAATGAGTATTTTGATTTTGGTTGTTACTGTTGCCTAGCAACTCGCCAATGGCTAACACACTGCAGCTGCGGAATTCAGCATCAGGGTTATAATCGATCGTGGCCATCAAGATATTGACCCCATCAGCATGACCGCATTTAGCGAGTCCTTCAGCTGCGGCAAATTGCACATCGGCGTCTTTATTGCGTAGAGCGTTTTGTAATGAGGCAATGCTGCCGTGTCGTCTTTTGGCTCGATATGCCAGTGCCTCGACCAACTTAAAGGTATGGTTGGCTGGCATCTGCTCGTAGGCTAGCGCTAAAGCAGTATCAATGCGCGAGGATAAATCACTGTTGCCCGATTGTACCCATGCCAGTGACGGTAATAGCTGCGCGGCATGAGCATAATCACTATGATTCATAAGCGTGGTAAACAGTGACAACAAGACTTGCGAGTTTCTAGGGTGCTGACGTTGTAACCAACGGGTGTCTTCACGCTCGTCTAGGTAGTCGTCGACGTTTTGATCGTAACCGCTGATTTTTACTAAGGTATCAAATAAATATTTACGCTCTTCTTTATTTTTTTGCGGTGTGTGCTCAAACAGATTCTCTAAACGCTGTAGTAATGGCGCAGCCAGATGCGTGTTACGTAGGTCAGCGATATCTGAGTAGATAACTTGTTTGGGTTTGTTGATATGTGGATCATCAAGTAAGGCTAATAATCGTAAGTGCGCTTCATTGGCAACCTGTTCAGCAGTTGCAATATCAAAACTGCTCTCTAAACCACTTTCAAAGCTACCATCTAAAACATTCTTATGTATGAACTGGTACGATGTGAGTGCATCGATAAGCAAGTTCCAGCTACGGTAACTCTCATTACTGGCCTGAGCGTCTTCAGCAAAATCAAATAAACTATCAAATAGCGTGCTGTCCGCAAAGAGTACGTCATGAAACTCGACCAGTTGACTCAGTGCTTGATATTTTGCATTCCAATCATCACCCTTCACAGCCTGCAGCAAAAACGTCAGTTTGTCTTGACGCTGCACTGACGGCGACTGACTGTTTGCAAAAGGCGTGACAATGACTTGTTTCCACTCAGTAACGATCTGAGGCAGTAACGACTGACAATAAGTCTGTAGCCCAAGCAAGCTGGCTGGCAGATGGCCTAGTCGGCCTTTTAGCAGCTGATAGGTCTCTTCTGCTAAGGTGTGATTATTGGTTTTTAACAAATCAATGAGTTGTTGATCAGCGCTACTGATGACAGTCACTGTATCCGATGGTTTGCTTTGCTGCTGTACGGCATTGTTATTTACGGTATCTAGCAATAGATCCAAGCCGCGTTTGACCATATCACGGTAGGGCGTGCTCATGGCATAGTCAGCCAGCTTTTTGGCTGGCATGTCCAGCTCATACAAGCATGCCCAAGCCAGCTCACGAGTGTCAAAACTACTGTGGTTGAGTAGTGGTAACAACACGCGACTGGTACTGTCTCGCCAGTCCTCATCGTTATTAGTGTCAAACTCTGATGATTGAGTAGCAAGCCACATTAGCCCTCGAATGGCTTGGTCTGTGGTGCTGCTATTCGCATAATAATCATCGCCTGCGCGTATGACGCCAATCCAAGCGCCAAAGGCAAGAGACTGGTAAGGATAATGCAACTCAGAACTGTCTTGTTGTTCAGTAGGAGAGCTATCGACTGTTTGCGTATCGCCTGCTACATCATTAACAGTGGTCGTAACTGGGTGAGCACTTAACAAGGCCTGTAAACTGCGCTGCCATTTTTGTAATGTCTCAAAAACATCGTCCTCATCGTCATAGTAGTCATGGGCGAGTAATTCAGATAAGTTACAAATGACACTAATGGTTTGTGCGCGTACCAATGGCTGATGATGTCGACTGAGGTTGGCGAGCTGTTGTAAGTTTTCGGTACTGACGGTTGTCAGAATACTTGCTCGGATAGAGACCGTATTATGCGACTGTCCTTTAATACCACCTTTATCTGCCGTGTTTGGCATGGCATCCATCATCATTGTAATGACTTCAGAGTGAGCGGATAAAATACCGCCTAATTGACGTGACAAGTAATCACTTAGGTACTGCCACGTTGACGATAGTGCTTGCTGGTTATTGCGTTGTTGTACGTCATTCGGGTAACGAGCGAGTATGTTGGCGTAGACTACTGCCGTGTCATTATCAGCAAAGCTTAATGCTTCTATCAGTCGATCGGGCCTGACAGTGCTAGTAGCGGTCTTTTCAGGAGCTTGCCTGCCACCTTGCAAGCCATTCTGTAAATCATCAAATATCAATAACAGTCTGGCTGCTACTGCATAGGACTCTGACTCAAACAAAGGCTGTAATTGTCGTGCATGTGTAATACCTAAACCGTGCTGCGCTTGTAGCCAATGCGTAGGGGTCATCGGTGCAATAAGCGTACTAAGATTGTCTGTTTCGTCTCTTATGTCATGAGTAAGGAAGTACTGCCCGCGAGCATCACCTAAAATAGCCAAACATAAACTGGCTGATTGACTGATAATGGCGCGCTCATCTTTTTGCCATTTCACCAGTAGATCAATGTCCTCAAAAGAAACTATCTGCGTAAGTGTTGGAGCAAGTGATTTAAAATCGGCGTCAGGGTGGTTTAAATATTTATCGTACCAGTTAAGCGCGTTGTATGTTGAGGGATAAGCTAGCTTTGATAAACCAAATAATGCTTGGCCTACATGACTGTACCACTGAGTATATGTTTCACTTTTTTTGTCCTGAGAGGGTATTGGTAGATCTAAGTAATGCTTAAAGACTTGGTACGCTTGCTCATCACTTCGCTTTGCCTGTTCTTCGTCAGCATATAAACGAGATTGGCTGGCCAGTAGTTGAGCGACTGTCAGCTGAATGTCAGGATAAGGGCTGTTTAAGGCTGCGGTAATCAATGCTTCATGATGATTCGATTGATCATCGGTGCTACTATCATCTAGGCTACTGTGATCGGCTAAAATAGTAGGCTGTAAGTCTGTTAGTGCCAAAGCGACCGTCAAAGCTTGTTTACGCAGCTCAATACTGTCATCAGCGAACATAACCACGAGAGCTGGCATCAGTTGTGTCAGCTGAGTCGTATTCGCTCTGGCTTGCACTGTCGTAAGGGCCAGTTGCTTGGTATCCGCATAAGGGCTGGCAAGTGCGTTTAACATTACGTCAGCAAACCCTAAATGCTTGCTTTGTTTGAGTGCGATGTCAAAGGCTTGTTTGCGAATAGCGGCAAACGTATCTGCAAAAAACAAGGTTAAGACAGCTTGATTAGTCTTTTGGTGATTCGTTTCTTCAATTTTATTTGTTTTATGCTTCGAATTCATCGCTAGCAACAGTCGTTGCCATTCTTCTATCGCCACTTGATGCACATCTTCAAAGAGGCTCTGCTGCAATAGCTCAATGATGTCAACGATGGCGCTGTCAGAAACGTTTTTAGAAATAGTGTCAGATGACTGCTTAAATTGGCGGTTTAATAGAACTTTAACCACTTCTAACCGAATGCTGGTAAAAGGATTATTCAATGCCTGTAGCAATATGTCTGTCATCTCTGACGACATCTGAGCGCTTTTATCACTGCTATTATCACCACTATTTGAGCTATCTGGTGCAACATGCTTTAAAAACAGCGCTAAAGACTGCTCGTGAATGTCTTGATGTTTAGAAGCAAAACCCGTCGCTGCCCAAGACAATGCATTGTCTGCCAATTTGCCATAGGCTTGCATAGCCACTTGTCGCACGCCAGCGTCTTTATCGTCTAGTAATGTCGATAGGACTGCTTTGGCGTCTTCTATATTTAAATGACCAAGCGCGGTGGCGACACCAGCACGGATGATGGCACTGTCTTCATGGCTCATCAGACTAATCAGAGTACCAAACGCACGTTTGTCTTGTAGGCAAGCCAGCGCATAAGCCGCTCGGAAACTGATATCTTCGTGACTATTGCTTAAGCTTTGTAATAAGGGCTCTAACGTGTCATTGCCTAGCTTTATGGATTCAGCAGTAGGCTTCTTGGATTTGGCCGTTTTAGCCTTATTTTTAGACTTAGATGCTTGGGTACTATCTGCTTGCGAGATAAAATCTTGCGTGGACAAGGTTAAACGGATCGCCTCATCGGATTGTTTAACATTATTATTCGCCGCTGTACTAGCGTTATCTAGTAGCGTGCCGCGTAGTAAGCGAAAGTCATCAAAATCAGTCAGGGTACGCAATGTTTGCGTGTCGCCTTGCTGTTTTAACGCCTCTATCAACTTGGGTTGAGACAGTAATGAGACATAAAATGCCGTTTGCCTAATCTCTGTATTACGATGGTTCTGTAGCAGCATCAACTGACGCGAGACTTCAAGATGGTTTAGCATGCCGCGCTGATACAGACGAATTAACCCTGATTGGACAATGTCTGATTGATTGCAGTCTAATGCCATCAAATCTGCTTGAGGACTGTGCTCTGGCAACAGTGTCTCAAGTGAGGCCAATGCTTGCTTACGAATATTCGCAAAACTGTGTGACAACGCCTCTCTTAAAATAGGTAAGATGCGGCGCTTGCTCGTGGCATCCTTCATCGCGACCTTTAGGTAACCTTGTAACGCAGAAGCCACCACTTCTTCGTAGTAACGGTTTTTAAAGGCTTCTTCTAGATAATGCAGCGGGCGCTTCGCCGTACTTGCGCGGTCGGCCAAGGCATGAAAAGCAGCAAGACGTACTTTTGCACTGTGCGCCGAGCTTAGTTGCTGCTCTAAAACCTGGGCAGTTTTATCAAGATTAGTAGTAGCAATCCACTGTACCAATTGCAATGCTTGGTTGGCCGTGAGTGTGTCGCTATCAGCAAGTAATTTTTTAACCAGCTCTAACGTTTGGTTATCTGCTTGCGCCTGTAGCAGCGCTAGGCCTTCTTTAAACGACACATTGTTATTGTTTGAGGTATCTGTCAGTAACTGGCCGATTTTCTGATAGCCGTCTTTGATGATATAAGTAACTGGCAGCAGCTTACTGTTTTGTGCCGTACTATTTTGTGAGGTGCTACTCTGTGACGAACTTCTAGTATGGTCAATAGGTATGAAACGTAGGCTCTGATCGGCACTGACTACGATGAGCATTGGTTGCTCAGCGTAAGAAGATAAGACGATCTGTCGAGCCTTGGTTAGATCCTCTTTACAGCTGTTTGGTTGACCTTTATCAAATGCCCACGATTTAACACTCTTGTCATCTGCTGCGGTAAATAACCGTGTGTCTGAGACACAAAGCGCCGTGATCATTTCACTGTGTTGGCTAGACTTGGCTCTATCAATAGGGTGCAGGTCGCCTTGGACATGAGTACGGTACAAGCACTTATCTGCACCTGCTGAGAAGAAGTATTGACCGACCGGCTCAAAACAAAGCGCGTTCACTTTACCTTGATGGAGCTGTTTGCGGCTACTTAGATTAAGCTGAGCACCATCTGATGCCCATTGATAGCTACTAACATCTCCTGCTTTATCTGCCACCACGAGCCACGAGCCATCACTTGACGTTGTTAGCGCGGTTAATGCAGGCTCCTTACTTGATACTGCTATAGAAGACGAATAAGGTTCAATGATGACAGTACTGCTGGCTTGGCTTTCCTGATAAGGCCATACTACGATATGTTTTGGGTATAGAATAGCCAACGCATATTGTAGTGGTGCCATTGCTACAGCATGGCCTATAGCATTGTTGTTATTTTTAGGTGCATCGAGCAAGGATTTGGCACTGGTCTTCTTAACTTTCTTGGCTTGCCAATCCGTTTGATAAAGATGACCATCATCACCAATCATAATAATAGTGCTGTCATCTATTTTGGTGATGGCTTGCATCGCACAAGGCAGCACAGTTGTCGATAAGCTAAATTGTTCACCTTGTTGATCAAGGACGTATAAGACCGTAGCAGATGCTTGCTGCTGGCGAGTAATAAAAAGACTGCGCCCATCTTGCTTGGTTGTCTTTTGAGTTGCCGCTTGGGTACTGTTGGCCTTACTGACTAAGCCCATAATTTGACCCCAATAGGGGAGTGTTATTGTTTTCATGGTGTTATCTCAGTTGAGGTGACGTCATATTTTTTTGAGTATCTTTTTTTGAATATAAAAGCTTGCTAGTAGCTATTTATCTATATCTGTTTGCCAAAGCCGTTAAGCCGATGCCACTGGCTGCAGATTTTTAGATAGCTCAGGATAGCGATGCAATAGCCGCGTGACGGCAACCAAACACGCATGACGCTCCATCTTGCCTGCCGAGTGCGTAAAGGTGAATAGTGTTGGCATAATGAGCGCTGCAAAGGTGCTGTCAGCCAATGCCACATCACGAAAAGTCTCAATCAAAGCCAATTTGGCACGACTCGCAGATATGGGTTTTAGCGTGATATTGCTATCTGACTCAGTTGCCTCATATGACTGTGATGATGCTGATCTTTTATCTGAGTAGCGTTGTTGTTTATGCTTACTGCTGTCACTAGCAGCCGGCTCTTGCGAACCGCCTAGACGGCCAGGTGGTAGCTCAAAAAGACCACGGCGTAGCAGCATTAGTAGCTGATCGATTTCTGCAGGCAAGCGTGCCAAACATCTATCTGACTGCTCTGTTATGACTGGTTGATTACTGCTGTCTGTATTTTTGACAACATCTTTATCGGTGCTGGTTGGTTGCCAGTTTGGGGATACGTGACGCGCCTTATAGTGTTTCCATAGCATGGTCACGGCGGCATAACGTACTTCTCGGTCTGTGCTTTGGGTTAATCGATATAAAGACTGCACATCTTGGAAATTGGCATGACGCTGCAGTAAGGTGATACCGATTTGGCGAGCGACTCGCGCTTTGCTTTCAATCAACGTATTCAACATGCCAGCATTCAATTGTGCTGACTGAACGTGATAATGTCGATTGGCAACGGATGGCTTATCCAATAGCGCACGCTTTAGCAGTTGCGTGACCTCAGTATAGGGAGATTCTGCCATCATCAGCCATAGGGCTGGCGTCGGTTGCCATGTCGCCATCTCATACTCACTCAGTAATAAGCCAAATGCTCGCAGCTGGCTGTTACGGTGTTGCAACAAAGGAATGACACGCTCCGCATCAAAAAACGAAGAAGGAACAATCGCATCAGGATCGACAGGTCTGTCTGTCAGTGCCATACAGATCTGTTCATGATGATGACTAAGGTAGCTGATCGCAAGCTCACTGATGGGTGCAGTGGCGTCATCTGTTGCCATATGCCACAGTGCATTGGCACCTGCAAAAGTATCGTCTTCAGACACCTCTCTCGATTGACCACTCAGCATCTGTAAAAATGCAGTTTCGGAAATAATCTTTAGCGGCGCACCATCGGCGATTAAGCTTTCGGCTTTCACTTGCTTGCCACCTTTACGGCCATTGCCATATAACGGTGAACCATCATCACCGATGACTAGATAATCCAACTTGCCATTAACAGCACCACTGATGGCACCATTAGCTGCTTTCACAACTTTTTCGGCCTCGCCACGAGTCATGCTTTGCATCTTGCCCGTGAATAAATAGCATTGGCCGGTTAAATCTACTTCAGTAGCAGCGTCGCTACTCGAGTCTTGATTGTCAGTGCTGTTACTGGAAGCATTGTCAGTAGAGTCGCCTTCATTGCTGTCGAGATATGCGATAAAGTCGGCAGGCAAGAACCCTTTGTTAATGCGTTCAATCGCAAATTCACGATAGAGTGCTTGTTCGCTATGCGCAAGGTTCATAAGCCAGTCGAAACCTAAATCTATCGGCGCAAACCGACGCACATCAGATAGCCAATTCCTCACGTTTTCTGCTAAGTACTCATCAAAGGCCAAGTGCTTTTGCCAGTTTTTAATAGGAGTGTCAGCAGATTTTAATTGTTCAACATATTCACTCACTTGCCAATCAGGCTCATAGGCAAGTGCATGCCAATAGCTCATATCAAGCGTCGCGGCTGACAGTATATCTTCATCAAACCAATCGGTAATAGTCGATTGTGATAGTGGATGTAATAGCAGTGTTTGCCATACTGCCGCATTTACTTGGCTCAAATCCAAACGTCTGAGCTGGTCCAACGTAAAGTCCATGCAGTAGCTGTCATTGCAATCACTAGCATTGTAGTAACTACCATTATGAGCAGAGAAGTCCTGTTGCTCTGGTATGTCAAGCTGCTGGGCAACGCTAATAAAGTATTCAGTCCCTAGCTCTTTGGCACTATAAAGCTCAGGCAGTTTTTTTATCGCAAACTTTACGCTGTGTGTTCTACCGCTAGTCAGTCGTTCAAAAAACCACTCAGGGGTCAAATCGCGCCTTGTAAAGTGTTTGCTAAGTTGTTTGCTCGCGGTTTGATAGTGATGCTCTGTGTCTAATAGCTGACCCCAACCGTTGACACCGATATAAGCAACAGGATCACGACTTAAGATATTGTTGATAGCAAATGCTCTAACAGGCTCATAATCTGACATTGCCAGTAGCATCAGTTCAGTGAGCGATAAGTCTTGAGCGTAGCTTTTGGCATAGCCAATCGCATATTGATAGGCGGCAGGATAGTGTGAATGGAGTAGCTGCAGTACCACTTGATGCAAGCCCAATGTTTGAAATTTAGACTTTTCAAAATGCGGTGAGTTTTCCAATAGCCAAACTATCATCTCATCACGCGCTTTGCTGTGCGCTTGTCCGGCAGATAAATATTGTAGCGTCTCACCACTCACATCACGTAATTGGGTCTTAAAGTCGTGTTTTAGGCTATCGGTTGCGAACTGTCTGATAGCCTCGTTTTTGGCGATAGCCAATAGCTGGATAAGTGGTTCTGGGTCTCGTTGCCACGCCTCAGAGAACGCGCGACCTTTAGCATCAAAAAGCTTGCGAGGTGAGCGGCTGCTAAATCGATTGACGCCATAATCAAGGCTGTTATGGAAGCAGATATGATTGAGTACCCAGCTGTTTGTTTGTTCAAGGCTGCCTGCCGTCATGGCTGCGTCATAGCTGGCGAGTACAGAGACGGCAGCATCAATATAGCCAATTGGCATTTGCTGTCCCAGTTGACGCAAATAACGCCATGCTCTAAGGCTCATATAGGTTTTTGTAGCTAGGCTGACCGCAGAGTTGGCGGTTTGATTAAAACGCTGCAAATCAATCTTGGCAGCTATTTGTCCAAAAATCTCATAATCTTGAGAAAATTCAGCTTGTTTATAAATACACTTTAAACCCTTCCACACACCATAGCTGACTGGCAAAGCTGTAATGGCTTGTTTTAAGATGGCTCTAGAATACGCGCTGCCATCTTCCCACAGTGCGGTCAGTATTATGTGGATTTTGTAGCGATCTGGGAGGGGGTAAACGCCTTCGTTTGCTTCCAGTTTGACAATCATTGCCACGCGCTCTGCAAACTGTACTTCGGGGTGTTGCTCCCGAAACTGATGACTAAATATCTTATCTAAAAACCGATCAAAAGTAAGCTCATGCTCAGGGATGGGTGTTTCAGGAATCGCAACAGCTTGAGTTGCCAATGTACATAATTTATCGACCAAACTTGGATCTTGGACTTGCCAAGCTTGCTGAATTTGTGAAAATGACAGACTCATAGAAATTTGCCTTAATTTCTATTTTGTCAGTGCGCGTAATTTTGTAGCACCATAAAAGCGCGTTTCACAGAAAATATCAAGGACTTTTGTAAGGAAATATATGGTCTGCGACATATAGCGTCGCGCACGATTTTATTTGCAATTATATATTGACAATAATAACTGTTATGAGGCAAACTTAACGAGTTGTGAGATTTAGCGTTTCACCGTTTACGGTGAGGGGCGACGTTGCGTCGTCCACGAGTCAAGCCATTACATTTTACCCAAGGAAGACTGTTTCAGTCCTGCTAATACCTAGATAAAGGCCCTAGTGCATTAGCTCAATCACGATTGCGTGATTGCGCCAGCGAGCTAATGACACTAGGGCCTTTATCTAGGTGCAGTCCAGTGAGTCTTCCATGTACCAGGTCATGAGGTAGATTACACAACAATTGAGTGTGACATCATTATGATGGCATTCAAGGCCTTTAAAGCAAAACCGGAGTAGGGCTGTTTATTCAGCGCTACTCCGGTTTTTTATTGCCTGATTATTAGTTGATAATAAAAAAGCCCTTTGTCTATCACAAAGGGCTTTTTAGTGCAGAAAATATGATTTTATACGGAGCTATTTATCCCCAATAACCATCAGGACATTTAGGCAATTCAACTAACGTGCGACGTAACGCATCTGACCACTGATGACGAATCGTATTAAAGTACTCATCACGCTCATCAATACGTCGGCCGTTGGGCAGAGCTAGGCTGTCATTGTCATAAAGTACAAAATCTATCGGCATACCGACTGATAGATTTGAGTGAATCGTAGAATCAAATGACAGCATCAGCGCACGTGCCGCGTGTCTTACATCCGTGTTGTAGCTGACAGAACGATCCAAAATAGGTTTGCCATATTTGCTTTCACCTAACTGAAAGAAGGGCGTATCTTCAGTGGCTTTGATGCAATTGCCTTCAGGATAAATCAGGTATAGCTCAGGTGGCTGTCCTTTTATTTGACCACCAAGCATAAACGAGCTGGTAAATGCACCATCGCGAGTAGAGTTAGCGACTGCTTTTGCATGGTTCATAACATCACGCATACATTCACCAACCATTTGCGCGGCATCAAACAACGTCGCTACTGTATTGAGGTTACTCTCAGCACGCTGGTCAATGTCGCTTTGTAGTTTATTGAACACTGCCTGCGATGTCGCTAAGCTACCAGCTGTCTGTAGCACCATAAAGCGCTCGCCTTCAACGCCGTATTGATACAACTTTCTGAATGTCGATATGTGATCAACACCGGCATTCGTGCGCGTGTCACTGGCAAAGACCATACCGTCTTTTAGACGAATGGCAGCACAATAAGTCATAAAATACCCTTGATGAATAAACGTAATAAAAAATAGCAAACGCTATGATAGCTTTTTGACTAATACCAAACTGTAAAGATTTTCGTAACCGCCGCCCATACGCACGCCGCGGACAGGCGCCGTATCTAGATAGTCTCGCCCAATCGCCACATACACATGTGAGTTTGGGGTAAATGCTTGATTTGAGATATCAAAAGTATACCAGTAACCATCCAGCCAAACCTCAGCCCATGCGTGACTGGCCATGTGATTTTCGGTATCGTCATACAAATAACCGGACACATAACGCGCTGGAATCTGTTGATCGCGCAAGATACCTAAAAATACATGCGTATGGTCTTGGCACACACCGGCACTTGTCGCAAACGCCTCAGCAGCGGTCGTGCCCACATGCGTGACGTCTTTAACAAAAGGCATTTTCATAATAAGGGCACTTGCCATCGCCTTTAGGCTGTCATGAGTGGGCGTTTTTAGATATGGTGCTGCAAATTCTCGCATCTCTTGTGAGCATTTGGTCAACGGGGTTTGTACGGTAAATAGCAGGTAGGGGACATGATCCATATCCTCTAAACGTTCGGTTTCGGTGTTGATCTCAACGATACCCGACGCCTGCATTTGTAAGTTGTTATGTGCCTCGTTACGACTGAGCGTGAGCCATGCATTACCAAAGCCGTCCTTTTGGTTGGTCGCCACTTTAGGCAGCATGACATCCCATTTATGAATGGTCTGATGCGGCATTTGCATGGGGGTCATGCGTATATACTGTACACTGCGCTGCGCTAGCTCATCGTAATAATAGTTGGTTTGGTGACTGATTTGAAGTTTCATGGCATTTTCCTTATAGCATCTTTCTACTTTCTGTTTATTCCATATGTCTCATGAGCCATTGCTATTGGTTTTTGGCTAGACACCTTCTATACACCTTGACGCAATATGAGATTGAACTCCTTCCTAATCAGCGCAAAATCACTAAATTTCTTTGACCTGATCATTTGGTTGGTCAAGCGGATAAGCTCACGCCAGCGCGTGTTCTCCGGCAACTCATTAATCCAATGTCTGAATTCAAAACTGATCTCTGTTGAATCCTCTCCCAACAAAACGGCACGCTCAAGCTGCTCAAAATGACGCCCTAATTGCCAGAAGCAAGTCACTGTCGGATTCTCTTGTTTCATTGCAGCGTTACACGCGTGTAGCTGCAAGGTCGCCGCTCGATACGTGCCAGCACTCGATAGACGCTTGATCAAGTTGTATAACTCAGCAGTATCTTTACCAATGACACCTTTGGCCTCTTGGACATTATCCTCAATCGATTGCACGATATTGGGTATGATGTTTTGTTCCAAATCAGCCATCATTTGTGCTTTCATGGTGGTCAGTGACACTTCACCATCAACGGCAAACCCTAAATGACTAATTAGATGTCTGATCTGTGATTTTTTGAGATCGCCTTTGATGAGTTGTTTCATAACATCGTCGTAGTAATATAGACGCTCACTATATCGGCCTAGCCATATCAAGTGACTGGCGGTAGAGAGTAGCAGTATCATGGGCGCATCATCTAAACTCTCGTAACCTGTTTCTAAGGGTTGAACGCGATCATAGTAGTTTGCGTGCCCTGAAGAGTTGACACCTATTGATGATAAAGGCGAGCACTTGTCGGTTTGCTGGCTGTCTAAATCACTGTCATCAATAATCCAAGTGTCCTTGATACCGCCGCCTTGTGATGAATTGACGACCAAAGACCCTTCAACCATGGCCACTCGTGTCAGACCACCGGGTACAATATCTACTGTGCCATCACCATGACTGAGGATAAAGGGACGCAAGTCAATATGACGCGGTGCGATACCATCGCTTACGGCAGTAGGATTGGTAGATAATGAGATAGTCGGTTGAGCAATAAAGCCGGCTGGGTTTTCAAGCAGACGCAGGCGATATTCTTCGATTTCTTTTTTGGTTGATGTTGGACCAATAAGCATCCCATAGCCGCCTGAGCCTTGCGTTTCTTTTACCACCAGCTTGTCCAGATTATCAAGCACATATTTGAGATCATCAGGCTTACGGCACTGGTATGTCTCGATATTAGGTAGGATAGGCTCTTCATTTAAATAGAATTTAATCATATCTGGTACAAAAGGATATAAACTCTTATCATCGGCCACGCCCGTACCTGGGGCGTTAACAATCACCACGTTGCCAGCGCGATAAGCACTCATTAGCCCTGATACACCCAATATGGAATCAGATTTAAAGGCTAACGGATCAATATAGGGATCATCAATGCGGCGGTAGATCACATCGACTTGTACCTTGCCACGAATACCTTGCATATAGACTTTGCTGTCCTCAACGACCAAATCATAACCATGAACGAGTGGTACATTCATCTCATGCGCTAAAAAAGCATGCTCATAATAGGCACTATTAAAGCGACCTGGCGTTAAAATGACGACTTGCGGATCATATTTGGATGTTGAGCTGGCAAGACAGGCTTTGAGACGGTTGGGATAATCACTGATGCCCATGATAGGCGTTTCAGTAAATATATCAGCTAAGAGCGTCTCTGATATATTGCGGCTCTCAAGCATATATGAGACGCCTGACGGGGTACGCAGGTTATCCTCTAACACACAAAATTTACCTGTCTCGTCTCGAATCAAATCAATACCGCTGATGTGCGAATAGATAGGCTTGTCGAGCTCAATGCCCATCATCCATGGCTCATAGCAGCCACTGGCATAGACGTAGCTGGCAGGGACAATATCTGCCTTCATGATGGCTTGGTCATGGTAGATATCATGTAAGAATGCATTGAGAGCCGTGATACGCTGTTTACAGCCTGCTTCTATTTGTTTCCATTCGCTCGCGGCAATAATGCGTGGAATGATATCAAACGGAATCATACGCTCGATGTTTTTGGCGTCGCTATAGACGGTAAAGGTAACCCCTTTACGATAAAAGATATTTTCGGCTTGTTCGTTTAGATAATTAAGGGCATCCATGTTGATGTTATCAAGCCAACGGCCAACAGCTTGTGCCACTGGGCGATACTGACCTTTACTCGTTTGGAGTTCATCAAAACTTGGTGCGCGTGATAGGGAAGTGTCTGTTGAGTTACTGTCTGCTGACTTATTTTGTGATTGACTCTGCGACTGGCTTTGCGATTGCTCTGAAGTGTTGTCCTTGTCTGTTAGACTGGCTTCAGGGGTAGTCGTATCCTCATTTGTATTTTTATTCTGACTTTGGTCTTTGATTTGACCTATTGACTGCTCTTCTTGAGGTTGATTTTGGCTCTGACCTTGACTCTGGGATTGAGATGATTTTTTATTCATAAGTACCTCACGTATCCTTGGTAAAGTTATACTTTATGATGAATACACTGTCTATGCTAAGTAGAGTAGCACTGGTACTGCGCCCAACAGGTAGTCTATCTCCTGTATGAACTATAC
Organism: Psychrobacter nivimaris; assembly: GCF_009812035.1. GTDB lineage: Bacteria > Pseudomonadota > Gammaproteobacteria > Pseudomonadales > Moraxellaceae > Psychrobacter > Psychrobacter nivimaris. Next base: position 110,072 of record NZ_VZIZ01000014.1, read on the forward strand.
AACGGTTACTGAGCAATATACAACAAGAGTTAAATAATAGATTTTTAAAAACTTGAACCTAATTCCAATAAGTTTAACTCAATAGAAACAGTAGGAGAGAAGACATGAAGCTACGTGGTAGGTTCTTAATGCTGGCAGGTATAGGGTTGTCAGCGACTATCAGTGTGACTGGCTGTGGTAGCGAACCGACACAGACGGCCTTGCCCGCTGGTAGCACAGTGGTCGCACTTGGTGACTCTCTAACCTATGGTTACGGCGCAAATCCTAAAACAGCGTATCCTACGGTGCTAGCAGAGCTAAGCAAATGGAACGTCGTTAATGCAGGCGTCAATGGTGACACTTCTGCAGATGTGCTTACTCGCGTGAATGAGATTACTGAGCAAAACCCTGATTTGGTCTTACTGGGTGTGGGTGGTAATGATGTATTGCAGCGCATTTCTCCTGATACGACGCGGGCTAATATCATCGCGACTATAGACACTTTGCAATCCAACAATATTGATGTTGTCCTAATCGCTGAGCCGTATTTCAGTACTAGTGCTTTGTTTGGAAAGGTAAGTGATAATCCACTGTATGAAGATATTGCGGAAACTGAAGGCATACCTCTGTATTCTGATGGCTGGTCCACTGTACTGTCAGATGATGCATTGAAATCTGATAAAATTCATGCCAATGCGGCAGGCTACAGACAGTTCGCTGAAGGGTTGCATGGTTATTTAAAAGAGGAAGGTTGGGTACATTAAACCGCGAATATTAACCTCGAAAACGGTCAGTAGGGCGTATGCGTTTGGCATCTAGAATACAATACGGAAAAAGCAGAGTGCCTAGTCAATAGGCGCTCTGCTTTTTTATTAATGACGAATAAACAATTTCTATAGTCAGGCTTTTATAGCCTAGCCATTCTAATCACCCATGACTACTACCAAACCTTCATCAGCAGCTATTTTACCTTCGCAGATATCTTTATAAACCTCCAGTAAGCCATTGACTCCATCAAGCTCTTGAATCTTTAACCACGCACTAGTTTTTGCGGTGCTATTCATGATGTATTGCATAGAGCGTTTATTAAACTCTTCAGGACCCCATTCTTTCATACGTTGCTGTACATGACTGGGCGCAAAAAACTGTTGGCTACGTTCTTGAATGATACCTTCGGCATGACGTGGCTCGTCCCAGTGCGTAAGACCGACATTGCTGGTGTAGCGCATGTTATCGCCTAAGTGTCTATGTAGACGGCTAAGCACGTCAGTATTGGCCGACATATCGACAATAACTGTCGGCTTAGTTGCATCAATTTGCTCAAGGGTGTCATAGCTAAGCACACTGTCATAAGCGTCAATTGACTTAACAAAATCTATATGACGGTTTGAGGTGAGGCCGATAATGTGCGGTGCGTCTTTATCATCAGTGAGGCCATAGGCTAGGCCGATACTGGTTTTACTAGAGGCACTGATAATCACCACTTGCTCTGCACCAAACCAGTCATTACTATTCAGTAGGTCATGTAAGCAAAATGAGGTTAGGTGCAATACGAACAACAGCATGCGCTGATCGTCATGAGCGCGGTCATAGCCTCGTTCATGATTGACGCGCTGATATAAATTATAGCCAGGCGGCAGCTCGGCACGATGGGCACTACCATCCAGCAGGCTGCTCTGCGTGACTCGCTTGGGTGTTACGATTAATTCATTGGCGGGCGGGAAGTAACCAAATAAGCGCTCACCGACAGGTAGTGCATCACTATTTGATTCGATCACATCGCCAAAACCCCAGACTGGAATAATACCCCATTTCTCAGGCTCGTCACCATTTGGCGGAAAAAACTGCCAATAGCGTAATTGGTCACCCATGACTGCATAAGTAATATTATTCGCAGTAAAAGCAAAGCGATCAACTTTGACACGTACTTCACCATCGCCTAGGGTATGTACAGGCGTCTCTTGCAGGCGAGCTTGGGTTAGGTTTGCTTTATTGGTCTGAAATTCTTGCATGGTTATTTCCTTTTTTATTTTATAGTTATCGGATTAAGTATTAGCAGTTTTGGCTTGACGCGCTGCCGTAATTTGCATGATTTCACCCATGAGCTTGGGCATGTTTGCAGCGGCTTTTGGTCCTGCTTCTTTTAGACGTTTAAGGATAGCTAACTCTTCAGGTGGTGTACCTTCGCTGGCTCGTACCAATTTGGTGAAGCCATCTAATCGATTGTTAATCATCCATTCACGTAGCGCAGGCTCTTTTGACCAACGCATTTGATTCTGCATTTGTTTAACAAGCCCAACCAAAAAGTCCGTATCATGATTTGGGATTGGCACCACTTGGCATAACTCATTTTTGACAGTTTCGTCATCATAATTGGCTTCAATGTGGGCGATAAATGCCGCACTGAACACAGGCTGATAGGTACGTACGGTTTGCACCACCACGGTATCACCTTTGAACACATCGTACGTCTCTGTCACTGGTACTGCCCGTGCAGAGCAGTCGATATGCATGGTGTTGGGAGTGGTAGAAATGCTGTCCTCACCAAAATGAATCTTGTCAGTATCTAAGCGAGTCACGCGCCCTTTACGCACAATGTTTTTAACACGGCGTAACTGCTTAAGCTCTTCACTGCTAATGGTAGCGCCATGGAACATTTGCGGGCGTACATTTGGATCAATACGCATTAATACGCCGCCTTTTTCTAATCGATTAAACAGGTCTTCGATGTTTTCAGCTTCAGCAATCGCTTCTGCTTGAGTAGCCTGCGCCCCTATAGTATGGGTGAAAAAATCACGAGAGGGTTGGGTGTTTTTACGATCGATCAGCCAAGCATCTCTTGGCATAATCCACGTGATATGGTCTGGATCAATTTGGTTTTCTAGTAGCCATAAAACCGCATCAATACCTGTTTTTCCACCGCCTATAATGACGTAACCATCACGGGATTTGGTTAGACTCGGCAAGTCATTTAGCGGGCCAAACTTAACACCTTCAGCAATCTCAAAGTTTGGGGTATGGGTTGCTGGTACTGAAGTTTTGAAATAAGTACCATCAATGATTTTCTTATTGACCTCAACCTCATAGCTGGTATCAGACAGTAATGATGAAAACTTACCGTCGCCTTTGTAGTCACACATCGGGAAGTATTTCACGCGGCCACTTGGTAAAAATGTGTGCTTCATGACTTTATCAAAGTAGGCCATGATTTCTGCCCCTGATGCTAGCTCAGACAAGCCTTTGTTTAAGCCAATCTCGTCTACCATACCGCCGCAAAGCTCACGTGAGCTAACGCCATAAAAAGATGACGGCTGATGTAAGGTGACAAACGAATAGGCATCGTTCCAATGACCACCTGGCTTATGATGTTTATCGACGATAATAATATTAGCATCTGTTTCTGTGAGCAGCACATCGGCAAAAGCCATGCCCACCGCGCCACTACCAATGATTAGATAATCCGTTTCTAGCTGTTGAATACTCATAGTGTCCTTACTCTAAGTTGAGTTACTATCAACACAATCAATTCATAATTGTTTGTGTATAACAGTGTTATATACTAGAATAACACTGTTATAATTGTCAAGACATAGTGAGAATCTAATGGGTGCCAGAACCAAAATACTAAACGCCGCATCTGAGCTTTTCTTAGAAGGGGGTGGGGACGCCTTGAGTGTACGCGCTATATCCAAGCGGGCAGGACTGTCCACCATCGGTATATACAGTCACTTCCAAGGTAAGCAAGGCATACTAGATGCGCTGTACATAGAAGGATTTAACCTAGTCCGTGAAGCTATGGATGTCATTCCAGAAGGCAAGGCAAGCAAAGAGCAAGTGCTAGAGGCGTGCCTAGGGTATCTCAATGTAGGCGAGAAATATGAAGCACACTATCGTCTGATTTTTGGGGAGTCTGATGCAGGATATCAGCCCTCAATCGAGGCCATTGCAGCAAGAGACAGCGCGTTTTCGAAGTTGGTTCGGGTGGCAGGTTCTTATTTATCAGAAGAGGCTAGCGTGACGCAACGTCGGCAAATAGCGTTAGATATCTGGGCAATCGTACATGGGTACGTCAGTATCAGTCACCACATGGTGTTTACCGATGATATAAATTTGGACTGGAAATCAATGGCGCTACGAGTGGTAGAAGTGCAGTTAGATGCCATTGACCTAACCAAAGCTAAGCCTTAACAAAGCCTTCCCGAACAACCCAGTAAATCAGCAGTATGAAGGTGGCAATGAATATTAAACAGCGATTCGTAAGTATTGCTCATGGATAGGTAACTACATAGGTACATAGTGTTTAAATAATCCATCGCTTTACTTAAAAATCAAATAAGCAAACATATGTCTTTTATCTTGTAAACTGCATTATTTTAGGTTATTTTTCACTGTTGATTACCGTTCTTTAACCAAGGAGAAGCAGTTTGGATACTAACTTATCACCGCTTAAGATTTCAGTGGTTGCGGCGCTGACACTGCTTACAGGCTCGCAAGTATTTGCAGAGGCCAAGTATGGTGATTATGGGACAGAAACCGCGCTGACGCTTGCCCGTGACTATGCTGGTCGTTATACAGGTTCAGATAAAGAAGTCCAAGCCGCTGATTATATGCAGCAGCGCATGACCATCGATGGCAGTAACAACCAAGTCAATCGTCAAACGTTTGATTTCGTAGCGCCTCGTGGTTTATTCAGAGGTCAGACGTTAACGAGTAATAACGTTGTCGTAACCCAAAAAGGCAGTGCTGACACCAACAGAACGCTATTTGTCGGCGCACATTATGATTCTGCCGTCGCTTATCCAAACTATGAAAATCTAGAAGCGTTAGACGATAATGCTTCTGGGTCTGGCGTCTTAACTGAGTTGACCAAAAATCTGACAGGTATTGAGACAGAGCATGACATTCAGTTTGTGGCATTTGGTGCAGAGGAGGGCGGTCTCAATGGTTCAAAGGCGTTTGTTGATCAGCTCACGGACGCAGAAAAATCAACAGCGTTGGGTATGATTAACCTAGATAGTCTGATTACAGGCGACAAAATGTATGCCAATGCAGGGCGAAATGCTTACGACAATGATGGCGACGAAGTGGCTGCCAATGTAAGTTTGCGTGAAAATGCACTGCGCATCGCTAAAGAGCTTGGTATTACACTGGAAGTCAATCCAGCCATTATTGCACCAGGTGAGACCGAACCCTACGAGCCTTATGGCGTTGGCTGCTGTAGCGATCAGGAATCTTTTGATAGTGTCATGCAGGTCGTCGGATTTGAGGCAACCAACTGGGGCCTTGGGCCTGATTATGATGGTTACACGCAAACTGAAAACCCGGATATTCCAGGTGGCTATACGTGGCATAACCCTGCATTAGATAACGAAGAAGTGCTTACTGCGGCCTTTGGTGAAGAGCGCATAGCACAAAGAATGCGTGACTACTCTCGTATCATCAGCAGATTGATTGTGGAGCAAACCAATGCTGATATCATTGCATCAACCAAAAGTGCGCTCAATCTTCAAAATACAATGGGCACTGCGTTAAAAAATAATGCTACCGACTCGCACTCAGCGGTGCTTGAGCGCGCCAATGCTTTAGCATTACATACTCTCGATGATGCGCAGCTTTTTGATACCGAGTCGCGTACTCAGGTTTGGGTAGATGGCTCCCAAAGCTACGTGGATGCTGATGAGGTGCAAGAGGGCATTCGCGCCAATATTGGTCTATATGGCGAATATATGGTACAGCCGAGCTGGCGTGTTGGTGCAGGTGTGCAAGCGGCCAATCAAAACAATAACACCGTAGAAAACGGTATTAAAAAAGATACGAGCTATGGCATTCAAGCCTATTCGTTACTGGGCGGAAAAGACACGGCTTGGTGGAACACCACGTCTCTAAGTCTGTCTAAGCACGATTTAGATGTCAATAGAACGGTAAAACTAGATGGTAATGACGGCATAAACATTATCAACAATAGCGAACGCGGTGATGCGGATGCCGATGTGTTTAGCGCATACAATGAGCTTGGCTATAATTTCCTTATCAAGAAAAACGTCGCGCATGGTGCATTTTTGGGTCTGAATTACAGTGATACAGATATAGATGGTTATACCAGTGGTAATGCAAACTCTCGCACTGCGTTAAAGGTTGATAGCACCTCTAGCGAGGCATGGGATTCAGAGCTTGGTTACCAGTTACAATATGGCTTTGATTTGATGGGCACGCCTGCCAAACTTCAAAGCAAAATCGCTTACGTGCATGTTATCGACGATGGTTTAACCGATAGTTTATCGACAACGTCTTTAGCTGACGGTCAAACAAGAGAGGTTAGTATCACTCAAGTAGATAAAGATGACGACTATGGACGTTTTGAGCTGAGTGTGAGTAACAAGGTTCATAAAAACGTTTATGCGTATCTGAATGGCGATACAACCTTTGCGCGTGACGATAAAGACAGCTCAGTGCAACTAGGCTTGCAATATCAATTTTAAATCTTGATGTGTGAATGTCAGACTGCGCTGCTCAATAATTCATTTATGAGCAGCGTTTTTTGCTTATGCATGTCAATATATTACTTATAAGGGCGTATTACTGATTGCCGCTACAGTAACCAGATTCAGTAATACCAATATGTGCAAAATACTAAAAGAATAGGGGTAGCGTATATGTTTGGCATCATAAAAGACTGGCGTGAACAGCGCATACTAGATAATAGCGAGTTTACCCATGCCGATTGGATGCATGCGGCTGAGCGTATCGTGATACTCGATAGATTAAGTGTTGACGAGATAACGCATTTATTCGAGCTCGCGACATTGTTTTTAGCTGAGAAATCCATCACAGGCGCGCAAGGGTTTGAAATTACCGATACTGTCAGACAGTCTATCGCACTACAAGCGTGCCTGCCAATATTAAACCTAAGTCTCGATTGGTATGCTGGTTGGTCATCCATCATCATTTATCCTGGCTCGTACAAGAGTGACAGCACCACGGTAGATGAGTTTGGTATCGTTCACGAAGGCACTCAGCACCGTAGCGGAGAAGCATGGCTGCGAGGGCCTGTTATTCTTTCATGGAAAGATGCCAAGCACTCAGGCGAACGTGATGGTAATAATGTTGTTATTCATGAGTTCGTACATAAACTCGATATGATGAACGGTCGCGCCAATGGTTTTCCACCGATGCAACCTGATATGGATCCTGCAAACTGGACACAAATTATGAGCCGCGATTTTGAAGATTTTCAAACACATCGCAAGTCAGGGCTTGATCGTTATGGCGCAACCAATCCTGCAGAATTTTTTGCCGTCCTCAGTGAAGTGTTTTTTGAAACGCCACAAAAGCTGGTTGATGCTTATCCGGATATTTATCAGATTATGGTGAAATTCTTTCGTCAGACGCCGCTATAAATGATATTTATAGAGATGGTGATAGTAAGCTGTATTCAAGACAGCATAAGCATATTGGAATTGGGGAAGCTGAGGTGACTAACACTATAAGTGATAATGTGGCAAAAGTAGAAATCTATGAAAGTGCTGATGGAAAGGCGCAAGTGGATGTACGTTTTGAGCAAGAGATTGTCTGGCTGTTATAAGCACAAATGACTGAGTTGTTTGGTCGTGATCAATCAGTAATTTCTCGTCATATCGCCAATGCCATAAAAGATGAAGAAATCGCTGAAAAAAGCAATATACAAAAAATGCATATTGCAAATTCAAACCGTCCGGTGATTTTTTATGACTTAGATGTGGTTATATAAGTAGGCTAACGAATCAAATCTCCTCAAGGCGTGCAATTTAGGCGTTGGGCAACGCAGCGACTACGTGAATACTTAGTACAAGGCTATACGCTCAATCAACAGCGCTTCTACAAAAACTCAAGCGAGCTACAACAAGCGCTAAAATTAATCAAAAAAACCGCACAAAGTCCCGAGCTTAGAACTGACAAAGCTTGTCATCAAAAACTATACCAAAGACCATGTAGTACAAGCTGCTATATATATTCTCGAATACATATAGCATTTATAAGCAAATAGAGTAGGCTGCCAATTTAAACAAGTCTTATAAAAGTTGTCGGGCAATCTTTCTCTACATCTTAAACCGTCCATTGGTCATTAATAATGGCCACCAGGTAACGCTTGCCTTGATACTCATCAAATACTAAGCGCAGTACCCGCCAGTCCATACCATCATACTCATCCGTGCCTTTATAATAAAACTCTACAACGTCTGACGCTGGGTATATTTCTTTTAAATTATTGATAGAATTACCATTATTTTTGAATTCATTGACATTGATACTAGCATTGTTGAAATTTTTACCATCCACCCAAGCACCTAAATAAGTAGGTAACGGCATGACCTGAAGATCGCCAGTACCGTCTTTTTCGCCCCAAGTAAATTGAATGTTGGACTGCTGTAAATACTGTGCAAATTGCCCGCGGCTAAAGACTTTATCTGACTCAGGCCGTACATAAGCGTACATCGAAAAACGAACACCACGTGTTGGATGGATGTCATTAGTGATTCTAGAAAAGTCCTTATTTGCCAGTGCGCGCTGTATACGTAACGCTTGCTGCCTGAGGGTTTGCTGACTGATATCAGCATTACTAGGTGTTGATGAGCTACTGGTTGGCTGAGATACAATAGCTTCGCTGGACTCAGAAGCAGACTGACAACCCGTCGCAGCTAGCGTAAATAATAGAAGGCTGCTAGAGGCTAATGTCGCAGATTTTTCCTTAAAAAAAGCAGGTAATGTCATCATAAAATCATCCTTAGCACAGTTATTAGCGAAAGAAACATCACTATAAATTGTCATGGGAACCAGTAAAAAATACCACAAAAGCGCTATGTAATAGATATTTTGGTAAGTAAACCTGAATGATACGATAATACAGCAGAGTCCGAATATAGGTATGATGTAATAGTCGGTAACACTTATGGGACAAAAGCTCGCAGAGAATAAGATGCCAACATATAAATCGCTGACATTACTATTGACCATAGGACTGATGACTGTCGGTCACGCTATAGCGGATGTATCAACAGTAGATCAGAAACAAAATGCCATGGCTGATATAAAGATTGCGACCATCACGAAAATGTACCAACAAGATATTGATGATCAAGGTATGAGTAATCCTGTCGTGCTGCAGCAATACGCAGATGCTGACTTGCAAGCAGCGATGCAACTTGAGCAAGAATATTTTGAGAAAACTCAGACGTCCTGCAATATAGATTATGATGTGCTTTGGAGTTCGCAAGATCCTGACTATACGCAAGACAAAAAGTTTTCAATAACTGATCAAGGATTGGTTCAGGTTAGCTTGGCACAAGGTAGCGATGTTTATTATGAGCTGTCATGTGATGACAATGATAAAAATTGCCAAGTTGCAGATGTGGTTTTAGATCAGGATGGTAAAACGTTGCGTCAGCATTTACTTGAAACTTGTCGTTAGTAAAAGTCTATAACTAATATTAAATCCGATCTAAGGCACAAGAATGACATGGTATAAATAGTTTTTCGCCTAACTGCTAAAACCATTGGTTTGTTTTCGCATAATGTATATTATGTTAAATTAAGTCTATTAGGTCGTAGGCTTAAGCCTTACTAACTATAGAATCATGACGATCATGCGTTTCTAATACTGCTAGGTATAAACATACTACCAAACTATTTAGCTCTCACCGACTAACTCTGTCCTGTTAATTCAACCGAATCTTTTGGATCATAGCTCACATCTGTTAAGGTTTATTCTTCATAGTTTTCATGGATGCGCATTTCATCAGTCAATTTTAACTTTTGCTAAATGGTAAAACTTGAACTCACTCTATAACTGGTTATCAATGCTCTATGCTTCGCTAAAATACTAATGGCTATGTCCAAATGTGTTATTAGCTTTGTATTCGATATCATCATGGCTATTCATCTGCGATATTTTATTTAGCACCTATGTCCGCTAATGAAATCTTTGATATAGCTATGCTAGAAGCCTATTTTCGATAACCATCATTTGTATGGTTTGATATCCTCTAGTATTGCCAAAATAGATTAAATTGCAAAAAATCAGCCAAACGGTATAACTCCTTCGAATACTTCTAATTTTATCTAGCCTTCAAACGCTATACCCAAGTCATCACGTATAACCTTTTAAATTTAAATCATAGACAGACTGTTAAATCATTAGAACTGACGCTATTTATTCTTGCAGAGTGATGAATTTTATCTACCTATAAACAGTAGCCCTCTATTTATTGTTACCAAGCTATTTTTAAGATGAATGAGCTATCTATTGATATTTTTTAATATATTTAGCCTGTCGTTATATATTTTCTATAAACCCCTCAAAATTGGTGCATTCTAAATTTGCACAGAACAGTACTATGACCCTGATTTTTATATTCTGTGCGAGTACAGGAGCATGTGTTTTGTAGAGAATATGCTCAACTCCTTGCCGAATCAATCATGGAAACGATAATCGCATTTAACTATGTATCGAAATAACTGGTAGAAATGCCGTGTAACCCATTCAGCGTATGGCCTACTCACTATTTGGCCACTATGCTATAATTATCCCCAAGTGAACCTTGGGGATAATTTAGTGTTAAATTCATTATTATATAAGGTTTTACTAAAACTACTAACGAATACCAGTGTCCATGACAGTGTCCAATACTTCTATATTTTCTGCAGAATAGACTTTTTATAAGTCATCAATCATAAACCTATCATTAACCTTAATTATCATATGACGGATATACATTATGGCTATCGACACTGCAAACGATATCAATAAGCTCGAATGCCGAGACAAAGATTATTCTGTCAGTGTCTCAGGTGTAGCTGGCTTAAGTCTTCGTATTTATCCAAATGGCAAAAAGGAATACTACTTACGTTACTCCCATCCGCATATCGAGGGCAAACGCCCTAGGATGATGTTGGGTAAGATTGAGGATGTCAGTCTCCATGAGGTTAAGTATAAAGCAGACACCATTCTTGATATGGTTGCCAAAGGCTCTGACCCTAAAGCTATCCAGCAAAAAGAGCAAACCAATAAATATACTCACCTAAAAAATGTACCATTTTCTGAGATTGCAAAAGCATGGCGAGAACACAAAACATCGGGTCGCAATCAAAGTAAATCTAAAAAACCGTCATACAGTGAGTCAACCCTTAAGTTCTGGGATTTATGTCTAGGATATATGTGCCAAGAAATTGGTGATTTAAGAATGGACGATATCACCAGTGAGATGATACTGAGTGTGTGTGAGTCTATCCAAAACAATGAAAATCAAGCGACTTTCGTTGGTGCGAGCACTCGGTTATACACTGAAAAAGTATTTTCATTTGCTGTTGCTCGAGGGTTGTGCGATAGAAATGTGGCAATTGATACCCGTGGTGAGCTTGCACCTGCCAATTCAGGCAATCACTTGCCAGCCATCACCAAACCAGATCAGTTTGCGACGCTTCTAAAAGATATGTCTGATTTTAGAGGTGCAAGTAAGATCACATTAGAGGCGATGAACTTATTGCCTTATGTATTTGTGCGTAGTATCGATCTGCGCTCGATGCGTTGGGATGACATCGATTGGGACAATAATACATGGGCATTCTCCCCGACCAAAGGCGAAGGTCGTGACGATATGGTCTCGCACTTAGTTGTTCCCTTGGCCACGCAAGTGATTTCTCGATTACGAAACATTCAGTCAATTACTGGGCATAAGGAATATGTATTTGCGTCGATGCGCGGTTCAAGCAATGCTTATATTAGTAAAGCGACGTTGGTACAGATATTCCACCGGCTTGGATACAAAGACGTGCAATGTGCGCATGGATTTCGAGCATCGGCTAAAACCTTGCTTATGGAACAGTCTGAGCTACGCTATTCTGACATCGTCACAGAATTACAACTGGGTCATCGTATCAAAGACACACATGGCGGGGCTTACAACAGACTTGATGAAATCGATACTAGGGTACAGATGATGCAAGATTGGGCAGATTATATAGATGAGCTTCGGAGTCGTTAGAGAGTTATTTTAGAGTCAAAAACCATATTTTTTTGCACTTATTTATGGCTCTTTGAAATGTATTTTACGGAAGTTCACAGGAGACATGCCAGTAAACTGCTTAAACTGTCGACTAAAGGCGCTATGATCACCGTATCCACAGTTTAAGGAGACTTGAGTTACTGTTAGCTTATGATTCGCTAATAGTCGAATGGCATGCTCTAAGCGCATTTTTTGTACAAACTGAATGGGTGACATATTGAGCACTGCTTTGAAGGTACGCTCCAATTGCGATTGACTAAGATTTGCCAATTTCGCCAATTGACCAATATTAATTTTTTGATCAAGATTGTCTCGTACGTATTGATCTACGCTTGCCAATCGAGCGTGTTTGCGTAATATCCGCTCGTTATCTTCATCAATATCTACTGATATACCTACCATTGCTACAATATGATTTTTTACATCATAGACGGGGATTTTTTGCGTGATACACCATCCCAGCTGTCCTGATGCATAGCTATGAAGTTCTAGTTTATCAATAATCTCCCTGCCTTCCTTTAATACTCTTAAATCCTGATTGAGATAATCCTTGCCTTGAGACTTCAAAAATACTTGCTCTGTAGTCAGTCCTATCAGTGCTTTTTTGTTCTTAAGCCCGCTACGTCTAATGAGCGTTTTACTGACTATTCGATAGCATGCTTGATCATCTTTAACAAAAAACACCACATTTTTCATAGTGTCAAACAAAGGCATCAATAACGATATATTGCCAACAAACTCAGCAAAATTGGCTGGTTGATAAGTCTGTAGATGTTTTGACAGTTGTTTTGTAGGTGTTTCTAATACTAACGGCCGCATCGGTATATTCCCATATAGCATCTCAAGCTTGTCGTTGAGCTTTTCAGGTATTTTAGGGTGCTACACCATATTTATACTCCTAAATATCCTTATAACCTGTGCAGAAATGCGCATTTATTCATATAAAAACATCAAGACTGCTTTTCTGAAAAACGTCATTCTATATTTACGCTTTGTTCATTTATGAATAATGCTAACAGTATATTAACTCACGGATGAATCAGGTAGGCAGTCATGTTTGATACGCTTTTCACTCTTAAGATTATTGATTCGCATACTGGCGGTGAACCTACTCGTATGGTGTATGAAGGATTTCCTGAGCTTAGTGGGCAATCTATTCAAGAAAAACTTCAAGACTTCAAACAGAATTTCGATCATTTACGTCAAAGTATTATCCTAGAACCTCGTGGTAATGACGTGCTTGTCGGAGCGCTTTTGTGCCCGCCTTCTGATCCTCGTGCCACGGCTGGCGTGATCTTCTTTAATAATCATGGCTATTTAGGTATGTGTGGCCATGGCACTATCGGCGTTATTGCATCTCTAGCTTATCAACAAAAGATAACCGCTGGTGATCACTATCTAGAAACAAGCGTAGGCCTAGTTAAAGCAACCTTGCATGATGATGGTAGTTGTAGCGTCCAAAATGTCCCCTCTTATCGCTACCAAAAACAAGTAGAAGTTCAAGTACCCAATATCGGTCCTATCTATGGAGATATTGCTTGGGGTGGTAATTGGTTTTTCTTAGTCAACGATCATAAGCAAGCTATTGAAGCCAATAATGTTGAGGCGCTTACTCAATTTAGCATACAGATTAAGGAAGCACTTCATAAGTCTGGAATTATGGGTGCTAACAATGGCGAAATTGATCATATAGAACTGTTTGGCAAGAGCGATCTCACCGGCACTAACAGCAAAAACTTCGTATTATGCCCTGGATCTGCCTACGATCGCTCTCCTTGTGGTACTGGAACCAGTGCCAAATTGGCTTGCTTAGCCGCCGACAATGTACTCGCACCTGGTGAGACTTGGTATCAGCAAAGCATCATTGGCAGTGTCTTTAGTGCCAGCTATCAGCCTATTGATGTGCTTAGTAATCATAACCCTCTTCATAACCACCCTATCAATACTATTATCCCCACGATCCGAGGGTACGCCTACGTATGTGCAGAGACCTCTCTCATCGTTCAAGACAGCGATCCATTCAAATGGGGTATTTCTTTATAAATACCCGTTTGTATGGCTTCTAGAACGCAACCAATCACTGCTCAGTAAGGTCAGAAAAGCGAGAGTCTCATGGACACACAAGTGTTTGATATACATATTATCGGTGGTGGCATTATCGGGCTATGTGCTGCGGTTACCCTACAGTCTCGCGGGGTAAAAGTTGCGATTTTGGAAGCCGATAAAATCGGTCGCGGTGCAACTTATGGCAACGCAGGTCACATTGCCACTGAACAGGTTTTCCCTATCGCTGATGCCAGTATCTTACGACATGTTCCTGCCATGCTACTCAACCCTGAAGGACCTTTGCGTATAGATTGGCGCTACCTTCCACGCTTAGCACCATGGGCCTTCAAGTTATTACTTAATATGCGTACCGAACCATTTGCACGCAGTCACCAAGCGCTTTTGGCATTAAATGCACAGAGCCTTCAAGCTTGGCAAGATTTTACCAAAGAGTGGCAATTACATTCTTGGGTACAAATACAAGGATCTGTATTAACCGCAGAGACGCCCAACAGCCTAAAAGTGCTGACTGAACACGGCCAACGCTTAAACCGTTTAGGGGTTTCTAACAACCTACTCTCACAATCAGCACTGACAGATCTTGAGCCTGCGTTAAAAGACAATCAATTGGGTGCTTTGTTTTTTCCAGAGACAGGTCATATCACCAATATAGAAGCCATTACCCATAAATTAAGTACTATTTTTAGATCGCTTGGTGGTCAGATTTATGAAAATTGCCGTGTTCTGAGCGCGGAAGTAATAACTGATGGTATTCGTTTGACGACGACACAAAAGCAGCTTCATGCCAGCAAAATTATGCTCGCCGCAGGGGCGCATTCTAAAGCCTTAGCCAAACAGCTAACAGGCGTCTCAGTACCAATGGATACAGAGCGAGGCTATCACCTGATGCTTCCTAACGAAAGTCAGCGTCTTACCATCCCTATTTCTAGCATGGATCGCCGCTTTATTATGACACCAATGGAAAAAGGGCTGCGCTTGGCTGGCACTGTTGAGTATGCAGGACTTGAGGCGCCAGCAAACATGAACCGTGCGAATATGCTGTTGAAACAAGCTCAAGCAATGCTAAAGATCCCACTAGATAGTGACAGCAATACGCAATGGATGGGGTTTAGACCTTCTACAGCAGACTCACTACCTGTCATAGATAGACGTAATTCAGTCTTTTTAAACTTTGGTCATCAGCATCTAGGTCTGACCCAAGCTGTCGTAAGCGCACAGATGATCGCGGCTTTGTATTTTGGCGATACTGCCATGGTAGATCCTACTGCCTATCGTCTAAACCGCTTCAAACGTAAATCTTTTAAATAATAATCGAACATTTTATCTCTATGACAACTCATAGAACCAACAACGTCGCTAATAGCTCATGGCTTACTAACGGCTTTTACTTCCAAATAAGGATATTTATATGAACATTCATGGCGTTTTAGTCCCTATCGTTACTCCTTTCGATGTTAATGGAGATATCGATACTCAAAAGTTAACCGAACTGGTCAATGTATTCGTAGAAAAAGGCGTTACCGGAATCGTAGCTTGCGGTACAACGGGTGAATACTACACGTTCTCGCCTGCAGAGCGTGAACTGGTTTTGACCACTATCGCTGACGCTGCCAAAGGCAAAGTCACTCTAATTGCAGGTATCAACAGTTTATCGACCAATCATTCTATCGAACTTGCTCACCAAGCCAAAAACTTGGGCTACGACGGCTTAATGTTATCAGCCAATCCGTATAGCCTACCAGACCAAGACGGTATTATTGCGCATTTTGAAACCGTCGCTGATGCCACTGACTTACCTATCATTATGTACAATTTTCCAGCACGCGTCGGTGTAAGCATTGAGTTTGAAACCGTCGCGCATTTATCCAAACATCCCAATATTGTAGGTGTCAAAGAAAGCAGCGGCGATTTTAGCCATGCATTACGTATGCTACAGGCTGATTTTGAAAACTTTGAAGTGGTTTGTGGTTGTGACGACCAACCAGTAGATTTCTTCTTTTGGGGTGCTAAGAGCTGGATCGCTGGTGCGGCTAACGTATTTCCAGCAGAACAAGTCGCATTGTTTGAAGCCACAAAAAAAGGCGATTGGAACCATGCTAAGGAGCTGATGACAGCCATGTATCCTGCTATCCACTCTATGGAGTCTGGAAACTATAACCAAAAAGCCAAAGCAGGCTGCATTAACGGGAGCATCAATATTGGGTCAGTACGACTACCTTTGACCGATATGTCAAAAGAAGAGACTCAGTCATTTTTAGCACTTCTGTCTTGATACATCGCACCATTCTTATCATTCCTACCATTGTATAGAAAAGGACAATCTAATGAGTATGACCACAGCGCAAGTCTTCGAACTCGCCAGCAACCAACAGCTTTGGGCAGGCCATTTAATAGATACCACAGCACCAGTATCCGAGACAACACTCCCTAACTACAGCCCTATTGATAATACCTGCATAGGTAGCATTGCTAATGGAAGTCAGCAAGATGTTAATACGGCGGTCGCGGCAGCCCGAGACGCTTTTGAACATGGCGAGTGGCGACGGATGTCTCCTGCAGAGCGCAAAGCTATCATGCAGCGCTGGTGTCAATTGATGCATGAGCATATGGATGAGTTAGCTGCCCTAGATTGCGTCGATGCAGGCAAGCCTATTACAGAATGTCTCAACACTGACCTGCCCGCTACGATTGAAACCTTCGAATGGTACGCCGAAACGGCTGATAAAGTTTTTGGCAAGGTTGCTCCTACTGGCGCAGATGCGCTAGGCCTTGTGGTACAAGAGCCTATCGGTGTAGTGGGTGCAGTACTACCATGGAATTTCCCAGCACAAATGTATGCATGGAAAGTTGCACCCGCATTAATAACTGGCAACTCAGTCATTGTTAAACCGGCTGAATTAACCTCGCTCTCAGCATATCGATTAACACAATTGGCGTACGAGGCTGGCGTGCCAAAGGCGGCGTTGCAGTTAGTCTGTGGGCTTGGGGAAGAAGTAGGTGCGGCACTCGGTCAGCATATGGATGTTGATATGGTTTCTTTTACAGGATCAACCGAAGTCGGTCGACTGTTTCTACAGTACTCTGCACAAAGCAATCTTAAGGAAGTCGTCTTAGAGTGTGGTGGCAAAAGCCCTCAAATCGTCTTTGCAGATGCCATTATCAATGAACAAACCATCGAGCATATTTTATCCGCTGCTTTTTGGAATATGAGCGAAAACTGTAGCTGTGGTTCACGTCTACTTGTCCATTCTAGTCAAAAAGAAGCCTTGTTAACGCTATTAAAAGAAGGTCTTCAGTCTTGGAAGGTTGGTCATCCTTACGATCCTGAGGTCGCTATTGGCCCAATGATCGAAAAAGCGCATTTTGAGAAAGTAATATCGCATCTCAATACTGCCAAAACGGAAGGTGCTCTTTTGATCGCAGGTGGACATATCCACGATGAACTCGGTAGTGGCTGGTATATCGAGCCTACCGTCTTTGATAATGTCAGCCCGGATATGACGCTGTTTAAAGAAGAGGTTTTTGGTCCGCTTTTAGCTGTCACAAGTTTTGAAACCGAAGAGGAAGCTATTCAGCTCGCCAATCAGAGTGATTATGGGCTTGCCGCTTCCTTCTATACACAAAACGTCCATCGCGCATTCCGCGTGGCATCCGCTATTAAAGCTGGTACCGTCTCGATTAATGGTTTCTCTGAGGGCGATATTACGACACCTTTTGGTGGTTATAAACAATCTGGCTTCGGTGGTCGTGACAATGGCTTAGAGGCGTTGTCCCAGTATACCCAAACCAAAACTATCTGGTTGGTGAACTAAAAACTGACATTGTCCGCTATCCACGCCCAAGTCAGCATAACCAAAAACATTACAAGGAAGTAAAGTTATGGAAAATATCATCAATACTATCGTCGGGTATATTTGGAGTGACGCCCTAGTCTATCTTGCGTTAGGCGTCGGCATATATTTTACAATTATGACTCGTGCCGTACAAATCCGTTATTTCAAAGAAATGATTAGGCTGTTGTTCGACAAACAAAGCTCATCAGCTGGGATTAGCTCCTTCCAAGCTTTCTGTATGGCGCTATCAGGACGTATTGGTGTGGGTAATATCGCTGGGGTTGCAACAGCCATTGCAGCAGGTGGCCCTGGGGCGGTATTTTGGATGATTTTCATGGGTGTGTTAGGTGGTGCTAGCGCTTTTATTGAGTCTACCTTAGCGCAGGTATACAAACATAAGGTCGGCGATCAATATCGTGGCGGCTCCCCTTTTTATATTGAAAGAGGATTAAAGCTAAAACCTTTTGCTATCATCGTCGCTATCGTGACCTGTCTATCTTACGGCGTGTTAGTGCCTGGTGTACAGGCCAATACCATTGCGGACTCTTTTGATACAGCATTTAACATACCGCCCGTTGTAACAGGGATTATCCTTGTCGTACTATTAGGTATCATTATATTTGGCGGTGTAAAGCGTATTGCTAATTTTGCAGGAAAAGTCGTACCTGTCATGGCAATTGGTTATATCCTTATGATGGTGATTGTATTGGCATTTAACGCTCAAAATATCCCTGCAATGTTTGCACTTATCTTTAAGAGTGCTTTTGGCATGGATGCAGTGTTTGGTGGTATGGTTGGAACTGCTATCTCTTGGGGCGTACGCCGTGCTGTTTTCTCAAACGTTGCGGGTGCTGGCGAGGCGACCTTTAGCTCAGCGGCAGCCGAAGTATCACATCCTGCTAAACAAGGCTTAGTGCAAAGCTTCTCTATCTACATCGATACGGTGCTTGTCTGTACTGCAACAGCGCTAATGATTCTATCAACTGGCATGTATAACGTGGTGACCCCTGAAGGTGTAACCCTAGTTGATAATATGCCTGGTGTTGAAGCTGGCACGGCATTTACCCAAGCTGCTGTCTCCACTGTCTTTAACCAGTATGGAAGTGGTTTTGTTGCGATTGCTATCTTTTTATTCGCCTTCACCTGCTTGGTTGCTTATTACTATATTGCCGAAACTACGTTGGTCTATTTGGACAATAAACTGCGCTACCCCATTCTCAAACATGCACTCAAACTGGTCTTTTTAATCGTTTGTTTCACTGGTAGTGTTCAGTCAATCGGTATGATGTGGGCGTTAGGTGATATAGGGTTTGGTAGTATGTGCTACTTAAACTTCATTGCTATTTTACTGCTAAGTAAAGTTGCTCTAAAAGTTCTAAAAGACTACGACGAGCAGATGAAATTAGGTATAAATCCTGTCTTTGACCCTAGAAAGGCTGGAGTGGATAATGCGGACTTTTGGATAGAATATAGCAATGAGCATGGTCATAAAAAATTGCTCTAATAATAGTGCATTAGAGGTCTGCCAGTATCTACTAGTAAAAAAGTTGCTATCAACATCAAGCAGGCCTCACCTATTTATGTTAAATTGCAAAAAACCATAAGGATATTACGTATAAGATAACCATAGTATTGTATCCACTCATTTGATAGGAAGGTTGAAGATGACACTAGATAACAACGTACTACGTAAACGCACCAGCTTGTTGGGTTCATTATTAGGTGATGCTATTTCTCGCCAATCTGGTGAGCAGACGCTAGATACGATTGAGACACTGCGCAAAGGCTTTATTCAACAGCGCCGTGAGCCGAATGAGGCACATAAACAGCAGCTTATCGATTTTATTGCTTCCTTGGACAATCAAACCCTAAAAAACGTCATACGCGGCTTTTCTATCTATTTTTTCCTAGCCAATCTAAGTGAAGAGAACTACTTGCGTGAGCAACGTCATGAGCTGCGTATGCAATCGGAGCAAAGCTGGGAAGGATCGTTTCGCCGTACCTTGCTTGAATGTCGTGAACGAAATATCGAGCCCGCTCAAATGCAAGAGCTGATTGATCAGCTAAAGTTTACACCTGTATTTACGGCGCATCCTACCGAAGCGCGTCGCCGTACAACGATGAATATCTTACAAAGTCTATTCGCCCACAGCGACGCTTTAAACAACGTGTCTGAAAACAGCTTCGCCTACGAGCAAGCCAAAGAGCAAACTGCGCAAACGATTGACTTATTATGGTCGTCAGATGAAGTGCGCACGCGCAAACCATTGGTATATGACGAGATTAACAACGGCCTGCATTACTTTAACGCCAGTTTGTTCAATGCGATTCCCAAAGTATATCGTAATATCAAAAAAGCCATTGTCGATATCTATCCGGAGCTTACAGACTATCCCTTGCCTGCCTTTATGAGCTTTGGTTCATGGATTGGTGGCGATAGAGATGGCAATCCTTTTGTGACTTTTGAGACCACAGAACTTGCCGTATTGATGCATGCTGATACCGTGCTGCGTCACTATCAGGTGCTACTCAAAAAGCTGCGCCGCCAGCTGATTCATAGTGACACCATTGTCACCGTTTCACCTGACGTATATGCCAAAATCAAAAGTTATGATGAGCTCGATCAGCGTGTGTTTGACTATAACCTCGATGACTATGGCAATGAGCCATATCGTCGCCTGCTCTCTATCATTCTGACTAAAGTCAAAGCAACCAATCGCCGCATCCAAAGCAAAGGCACGGATATCGAGGCTGAAAAAGACGCCTATGCCAATCCAGAAGAATTACTAGAAGACCTGCGCATTATCCGTCAAAGTGTCAATACACACGATACGGCACACAGCGATGGATTACTGCTAGATGTCATTCGTTTGGTCAAAACTTGCGGCTTTCATTTGGCTGCGCTCGATATCCGTCAAGAGTCGTCATACCATGGTGAAGTGATCGCAGATATCTTTGCTAGTGCCTCCAACCTGCCTGATTATCAGACGTTAAGCGAAACCGAACGTCAAGAGTGGTTGACGCGCTTGCTAGAAAAACCAGGCACGCCGCTTATCTATACTGATAACCTGACAGACAAAACGCGTGAACAATTGTCACTGATGAATTCGGTCGCTACTCTACGCAAACTGGTGGGACAGGCTACTTTTGGTAGTTATGTTATCTCGATGACCAATAATGCTAGCCAGCTACTAGAAGTATTGCTGCTCATGCGGTTTGCAGGCTTATGCAGAATTGATGACAAAGGCCAGTTGTCTGCTGATTTGCCAGTTGCACCATTGTTTGAAACCATCGAAGATCTCAAAAATATCGATAAAATCTTGCCTGCCGTGTTAGACAATCCACTGTATCGTGGACTGCTACAGAACACGGACAACACGCAAGAGATTATGCTAGGTTATTCAGACTCATCAAAAGACGGCGGCATTATCACCTCTGCTTGGCAGCTTTATAGTGCACAGCAAACTATTAATAACATTGCTGAGCACTATGGTATAAAAACACGCTTGTTCCATGGTCGTGGCGGTTCTGTGAGCCGTGGTGGTGGATCAACGCACAAAGCCATTGCTGCACAGCCAGCTGGCACGCTACATGGTCAGATTAAGGTAACTGAGCAAGGCGAAGTGCTTTATGCTAAGTATGCCAATACGGACACCGCTGTGTTTGAGCTGACCATGGCGATCACGGGTACACTAAAAGCCTGCTCTACACGGTTTGTGGTACAACCGACTGAGTTGCCAGAGTATGAAGCGCTGTTTGCACGCTTAGCAGACGCAGGTGAACAACGCTATCGCGAGCTGACCGATCATACCGAAGGGTTTTATAAATTCTATTCCGAGGTGACCCCAGTACAAGAAATCTCGTTATTAAACATTGGCTCACGTCCTGCCCATCGCAAAAAAGGCCTACCAAGTAAAACCACCTTGCGAGCGATTCCTTGGGTATTTGGCTGGTCATTGGCACGCTTTACCTTACCTGCTTGGTATGGCGTCGGTAGTGCACTGGATAGCGTCAAAAAAGACGAAGCATTGATGAAAGAGATGAATCAGCATTGGCCTTTCTTTAGCGTATTTATCAGTAATATCGAGATGGCCTTTACCAAAGCCAATATGAATATTGCCGAGGCCTATAGCCAACTATGTGATGATGAGCCGTTACGCGAAAAAATCATGACATCGGTCACCGATGAATACACGCTGACCAATTCAGGATTAAACTCTCTGCTTGAGCAAGACTATTTATTGTCCAATCAGCAAAACCTTGCTTCATCCCTGCAGTGGCGAGACGCTTATCTAGATCCTATTAACTATATCCAGATTGAGCTGTTGAAGCGTGCTAGACAACAGGATACCCCGAACGATTCGGCACATGGCAACCTTAATGTAGAAGATCCATTAATCCGTAGTATCAATGCGCTGGCTGCAGGGTTACGAAATACTGGTTAGGGTAGCTTTTCGATAAGTAGCTTTCGGATAAATAAAAAGCTTATACCAATTGTCGCAAATATTAAGGCTTCGTTCGCGAAGCCTTAATATTATTCAAAACCCTTCAAAAAATATCTCGCCAGATATCAATCGCAGTTTAGTACTGCGTTGATTGATATTGCCTATTAGGTGATTCGTAATTCATTGTTTGAATAACTGATCCGAACAAGATACCGTAAAATATATTTTTACTTCATGTATATGTAGGGTCTGCTCCAATGGAAACGCCTCAATCAACACCATCTCTAGACATCGCCGTAGCAACTGACTATCAAATAGAATCCGTTGCGCTCATTGACCGCGCTATTCAAATACACTGGAATGATGGTATCGACAGTACGTATCACTATATCTGGCTGCGTGATAACTGCCCATCGGCTTTTCATCCGCACACTGGCGAGCGTAGCTTTGATTTGCTGAGTATCTCAAAAGATATCCATCCACTATCCGTCTCTTTTGATGAGACAACGCTAACGATTGAATGGTCAGAACAAGCGCATATCAGTCACTTTGAACAAAGCTGGTTACGTGAGTTTGGGTATTCTAGTGCATTGGTCAAGGACCATAGCAGTCCTTATGAAAGTTGGGATGGCACGTTTATTGACCACATCCCCATGTATGACCAGCAGAGCATCATGACCAGTGACAGTTCTTTATATGAGTGGATGAGTGCGCTGGATAAATATGGGCTTACTATCATTGATAATATGCCAGATGACTCTGATGCTGGCGTACAGACCGCCATGCGAGTCGATTATCTGCGGCAGACTAACTTCGGTATGACCTTTGATGTGATATCAGAAAAGTCACCAATCAATTTGGCTTATACCTCGCTCTCATTACCTTTGCATACCGACTTGCCAAATCAGGAGTTGCCTCCAGGCTATCAATTCTTGCATTTTTTGAGTAATGAAAGCATAGGCGGCGAATCTACTTTCGTAGACGGATTAAAGGTGTTAGAAGGGTTACGAGAAGAGCAGCCTGAGTATTTTCGCTTGCTTGCCGAATATGCCATTCCCTTTCGTTTTCATGACACTGCCCATGATATCCGTGAGCACCACCCCGTCATCAATTTAGACAACTTTGACAATATTGTCGAAATCAAATACAACGCGCATCTTGCAGATGTTTTTGATTTACCAAGTGACGTTATGTACGACTACTACCTTGCTTATCGAGAGCTAATGGCTCGATTAAAAGACAGTCGCTATAAGATTGAGTTAAAATTAGCAGCGGGTCAAATGGTGGTTTTTGATAACCGCCGAGTCCTGCATGGGCGTAACGCATTTGATGAAAACGTCGGTGAGCGTCGTCTCAAAGGCTGTTATGTTGACCGCTCAGAGTTTAAAAGCCGTTTACGAACGCTCAAAAATCAACTGGCTTAACACGATTCACAAGCTAGCTAAAGCATGGAGCACTGAGCCCACAAAAAAAGCCCCATTTCTCTTCTCTCATGTTTAGAGAGGAGAAATGGGGCTTAATATTATTCACTTACTGACTTATAGCTATCAACATAATCTTATAGTACTAATAGTGGCCTTAATAGCTGGATTCACGATATAGGGTTTTGTGTGCTTCTATCCTAAAGTCTGCAGCGCTGACAGCAGGCGCTATACCATGTGCACTGTACTTAGCTTGTATGATCTTTTCTTCCTCACGAAATAGCACATTTTGCGCTTCTTGCTTGAAGTCATGATAGCTAATGGCGGTGTCATCTTCATGACCGTCAATAACTATAGGTCTGCTAGGTTGATTTTGGCTATTCGAATGCTGTTGTACAGTCTGATTAGCATTAGCCTCTTTAGTAATATTGCTGACTGTTAAACCGTTATTAGTCGTCGACGCTTGAGATAGCGTGGAAGAAATACGGTTAGACATATAGAAGGCGGATATTAGAACAATACAGATGACACTGATAATAGCAAAAACAAGACTACGTGGTCTGATGCTTTTTGGCTCGATATCATTATTCACGTTTTCTGATTCATTCATAGTTGCGTACCGTATAATTCATATCATCAATGGCACATAACCGCGCCTTTTACATAATGATACGAATTTTATATTGTGTTGCAACAATTTCTAGTACGAACGTCTCGAATAAATTGATAGACGGTTATTTAACTTTCTGAAATGGTATAAAACATAGCCCCTTTAATCGTTGGTTTCGCGGTACAAGGTAGTCTGCGACTCCTGTCTAAAGTCCTCATAAGTTATGGCAGCTTCTTCAATATCTATAACAGTGGCATCATTTTCTGGTGTAGGAGCTTCAGAAGTTGACTCTCGCTCATTAGCAGCTGGCAGGTCCTGTCTATTGTTGTCCAAAGCATCTTGCTGAGTAGTGGCTGGTTGCGTACTTACAGGGTCAACGCCATCCGTAGTTGTTTGACTATCAGTAGACAGTACTGGATCAGCACTAACAGCTGGTGTACTGTCTGTCTCTACATTACCATCAGTGCTGTTGTCTATACTATCAACCGTAGAAGTAGATAAGACTCCTGAAAATACAAGCATTAATGCAATAGCAATCAATACGATTAAACCAATCGACATAGCCATCATGAGAGGTTTCTTGCTTTTGATCACTTTATTGTCCATGACTGGCTCTTCGATAGCTGATTCAGACACATTCTCAATTTTTAAAGGGATGTTTAAAGAATCATCATCTGATATCTCAGTTATGACAGATTCACTATGGTCAATCGTAGAGGATGACTCTGTTTGATTGCTACTATCTATATTGTTGCGATCTATATATTCTGAGGCTTCTGTATCTGCACTTACATCATTGACATCAATACTAATACTGTCGCTATCGTTAGCGATATTCAGCACATTATTTTCAGATATATTTTCAAATACTACATTTGTATCTGAAGCTTCAGAGGTAGTGTTTGCTGCTGTAGCATTTTCTGTTTCTAGCAATAATTCTTGCTCACTGCTTTGATCTTCAAACAGTTGCAACTCTTCTGTGCTCAAGGGTTCGAAAGCGGCAAGGTTCTTTGCACTTTCTAGTGTTTCAAACTCAGCCTGATCGTTCTCTTCAGAACCATGGACTCGATTAATAAAGCGTTCGTAGATGTCATTGTTATTACGCTTACGCGATTTTTGGTCAATAATTCTAGCCAATTTTTCATCAAAATCGGTGCCAGCGTCTTTTTTTTCGTCGCTCATAGAATAATACCAAACCAGTTTTTCTACTGGTGTTAAATGATTGCTAGAATGAATTTTCTTACTATAGTGTAACAGTGTTATTAGCCAACAATATAGTTGCTCGACCTATTATCTTCAAGCAAAATTTATGGGATAACGCTAATATTGATAAGAACTATTCTAAATAATATGATAAACCAACCTTAAGAACTGATCTATGTAGAGATAGCATAGACTATGACAGGCTCAATAGTATGGATTTAAAACAGCTTAATGCTTTTATCGCGGTTGCCGACTTGCGCAGCTTTAGTGCTGCCGCCACCAAGACAGGATTGTCACAGCCGAGCCTGAGTCGATTGCTAAAACAGCTAGAGACTGACATGGGTGTGGTGCTTATTGATCGTTACCACAGGCCACTACATCTGACAGAAGCAGGCAGTTTTTTCTACGATAAAATAAGCACGATATTGACCGAGATTGATACTGTGACTAGTATGACTCAGCGTCTATCAGCACCTAGCAGCGTTTTAAATATAGGTTTTGTGCCCTCAGTGCTATATGGCCTGTTGCCTGAAATCATTGCCACGCTTAAACAGTTCAGCCCTGATATCGACGTTAATTTAAAAGACATTAGCTCATATCAACAAATGGATGCCCTCAAGTCTGGTGAGATTGATGTTGGTTTTGGCCGATTTGCCCATCAAGACCCATGGATTCAGCAGATTCTGCTACGTCATGAACGCTATGTGGTGGCATTGCCAAAATCACATCCGCTTGCCAATGTACGTAAGCAACGCTTGATAGACCTAGCAAACAATCGCTTAATTTTATACCATCAAACACATTTGCCAGTATCGTCCACGGTGACGACAGAAACAGCGACCCAATCGAACGACAAGCTGTCTACAAGTAGAGTCAACCGTGCTGCTACTCATGAATCAGCATCTAGCGAGCCTATTACTGAGCCTTTACTACATCTATTTGCCCAGTATGGTATCTCACCTTTTATGACCACGACAGTCAGCGATTTGCAGGTAGCATTGGGACTGGTCGCGGCAGGAGAAGGTATTACATTGGTGCCTGCCAGCTTGCAAACCGTACGTACGGAACAGATCAGCTACCAACGTTTGGTTCATGAAAATGTCACCTCCCCTATTTATTTACACACCCTCAAAGACTTCGTACACCCAAAAATACCTAACTTGCTTACGGCCATTTATCACGTCTACGAACAGCGCGGCATTACTTATCGGCAGCAAAATTTTGTGTCACAGGCCTAAATGGGCAGATATCCGATGAATATTGTGTTATAAAGAACCGCCAAAAATAATTCATTTTAAATATTGATATTATTTTATAAGTATGCTAACTAACAAGAATAGCAATGCAAACAAATAGTAATAATAACTAGAATAATCATTCTCCTAGACAGTGTTGGTGTGATAAAGTCGATGCGATGTAAATCGTTTTATATTTAGATGGTTTGTAGGACGTTCTTTTATGATCATTGGCAAGCTGACACAGGTAGGTGATAATTTGCTGCTTTAACCATTTCGAGGTATTCATGTCCACACAACAACTCAACAACCCAAGTGCCCCTGACGATAGCGTTGCCTCGCAACAGAAGGGCTTTAGCTGGCGCATCTTTGGCCCAGGCATTTTGATGGCAACTGCTGCCATTGGTGGTTCGCATTTGATTTCATCAACACAGGCGGGTGCTATCTATGGCTGGCAATTGGCCATTATGATTGTATTGGCCAACGTGTTTAAGTATCCGTTTTTTCGCTTTGCAACTGACTACGTCTACGATACTGGCGAGAGTTTGATTGCAGGCTATGCCAAACGCTCAAAGGTATATCTTTGGGTATATTTTATTCTTTCTATCTTGTCAGCGGTTATTAGTACGGGTGCGGTCTCACTTATTGCTGCCGTAATTTTGGGCTTTATGTTGCCAGCCTCACTTGGTCTGTCGACAATGGCGTTATCTCTCATTATCGTCGCGGTCTCTTGGTTCTTTTTGATTGCAGGGCATTATAAGTTGCTCGATGGTGTGACTAAGTGGATTATGATTGCGCTTACCACGGCTACTGTTGCTGCAGTTATCATTGCTGCTGGCAAGCCAACCGTTATGGCAGTAGATTTTGTGGCGGTCTCTCCTTGGAACCTGGCCACGTTGGGCTTCATCGTAGCACTCATGGGCTGGATGCCAGCACCGCTAGAGTTTGCAGCGATTACCTCTATGTGGACCTCTGCCAAAGTCAAAGCAGATCACACCACGCATAGCCAAGGCTTGTTAGATTTTAACGTTGGCTATGCAGTCTCAGCGATATTGGCATTGCTCTTCTTATCGTTAGGTGTGTTTGTCCAGTACGGATCAGGACAAGAGATTGAGTTGGTCGGCGGTGCTTATATCAACCAGTTGATCAATATGTATACCGCAACCATTGGTGAGTGGTCGAGACTGCTGGTCGCTTTCGTCGCCTTTATGTGTATGTTTGGCACGACCATCACCTGTGCTGATGGCTATGGACGCGCTAATGCTGAATGTTGGCGCCTACTAAAAGGTGAAAGTGAAATCAACAAAAAGCAAGTCGCTTTTTGGACCACCTATGCTATCGGTGGCGGGCTAGTGATTATCACGTTCTTTACCGGACAGCTAGGCTCAATGCTTAAGTTTGCCATGATATCAGCGTTCGTCTCTGCGCCTATTTTTGGTTGGTTAAACTACTCATTGGTTAAAAAGCATAAGAAACTGTCAGCAGGTATGAATGCTCTATCTATCGCAGGCTTGATATTCTTAGCAGGTTTCGCGTTATTGTTCTTGGCCAATATGGCAGGTTTATTTGCTTAAGCTTTTTGCTTACTATAAGACTCAGCACTTAACAATCTTATTTAAGCGAAACATAAGCCCTAATAGCCTAGCTGTTGGGGCTTTTTGATAGGTGTCGTTAAATTAATGAAACAATAGTCATGAAGTAGCAAACTTAGTAATTGTAACTAAATGTAAAAACCATAACGTTCTAGAAGCTGCAATTTTAAGTAATATGAATACTTATCATAGGAAATTACCAATAACTGCATAATGCTATTTGTATTATGAATACTATTAAAAATAATACATTCAATTATTATTTAAATTAAATACCAATCAAGAACCCAAACTTTTCAGGCATGAATAATTGAGTATAATCAGCTACAACAATTAGAATATTCTCCCTCCATGTAAGGATTATCACATGACTTCATCTTCAGCTGGCGCGCGCTTTCGCAGTGCCCTCACTCAAAAAAACGATAACAAACAACCATTGCAGATTGCAGGCGCTATCAATGCCTACACAGCAATGATGGCGACCCAAGTTGGTCATCAAGCGTTGTACCTTTCTGGTGCAGGCGTAGCAAACGCCTCATTTGGTTTGCCTGATCTAGGCATGACCAGCCTTGATAATGTCTTAGAAGATGCTCGCCGTATCACCGATGCCGTTGACACACCGCTATTGGTTGATATCGATACTGGCTTTGGTGGCGCGTTTAACATCGCCCAGACCATCAGAAAGATGGAAAAAGCAGGCGTCGCGGCGGTACATATCGAAGACCAAGTGGCACAAAAACGTTGTGGTCATCGCCCTAATAAAGAAATCGTTAGTATCTCAGAGATGGTTGATCGTCTAAAAGCGGCGTTGGACGCAAAGACTGACCCTGACTTTGTAGTGATGGCTCGTACAGATGCCCTATCAGTAGAAGGTTTGGACGCTGCTGTTGAACGTGCCGTCGCATTTCAAGAAGCGGGCGCAGATATGATCTTTGCAGAAGCGCTGACCGATATCGAGATGTATCGTAAGTTCACTGATGTACTCGATATTCCAGTACTAGCAAACATGACAGAGTTTGGTCAGACAGATCTATATACCACTGATCAGTTGTATAGTGTGGGTGTCGAGATGGTGCTATATCCACTATCCGCTTTCCGCGCTATGAACAAAGCAGCATTGAACGTTTATCAGCATTTATTAGATGATGGTACACAAGACAAAGTCGTTGATACCATGCAGACTCGTATGGAGCTCTATGATTTCTTGAACTATCATGAGTTTGAGCAGACACTAGACAAGCTATTTGCTGATAATAAGTAGTTAATAACTAATAATTGCCAAGTAGCAACGCCGAAACGATAAACCACCTCTGTGTGCTTTATCGTTTCAAAACCCGTCTTCATTTACCTTTAGGTTATTTATGCCATTTTCTACTGCTCATACGGTTGTCAAATCCTCACTACTTAGTAGCACGCTTGCGGCGCTGTTATTCATGACAGGCTGTGATAAAACACCAGAAACCGTCGACGATACTACCAGTGATACGAGCGAGACTGTGGTTAGCGAAAGCGAAGCTGCACCTTCAGAGACTGATGCTCAAAATGACTTGATCATGACGACGATTACATTAGATACCGTCAACAGCCTATTGTTTGCACCAATTATCAATAGCGGCGCGCTCAGTGAAGAGCAAGTCAGCTGCCTCGAGTCACGCGACAAAGGTTTGGGTAAAGCGGAAGTCGATCGTTTTTATAAGAGTCAGTTTACTGATGCAGAGTTAAAAGAATTAGATGATTTTTATACGTCGGATGTGGGTAAAAAATTACTTGCTTTTGGCAATGAGCAATTGCGCGTCATGAATGGCGAAGAAGTAGCAACGCCAATGGCTGACCCTACCCCAGAAGAAATGACTGAAATTCAGACATTTATGGAGTCACCACTAGGTGCCAAGTATATGAAGATCAATAATGCAGAAGGCGAAGGCAGCGCAATGGAAGTCTTAAATGGCCCTATTGAAGCTGAGTTTGAGCGCTGTAAGGTCGATTTAGACGGCCCACAGCCTGAACAGCCTGCATAACGCTAAACTGGCGCTATAGTCAGTCATTAACCAATAAATTTATTATCAGAAACACCGTTTTCACTCAAAAAAGCTACCAACAAAAGGAATGTAAACATGGCAGCACAAAACCCATCAACAAAAGTATTGTCAGGCGCAGGTCTACGTGGACAAGTCGCTGGTAAAACCTCTCTATCTACCGTTGGCAAATCAGGCTCTGGTCTGACCTATCGCGGTTATGATGTATCAGAACTGGCAGATAAGTGTATTTTTGAAGAAGTGGCTTATTTGTTGCTATATGGCAACTTGCCTACTCAAAGCGAGCTTGATGCCTATCAAGCTAAGCTCAAAAGCTTACGCGGCCTACCACAAGCGTTAAAAGACGTGCTTGAACGTATCCCAGCTGATGCGCATCCAATGGATGTGCTACGTACGGGCTGCTCTATGCTTGGCAACCTTGAGACCGAAACTGATTTTGCTCAGCAAAACGACCAAACTGACCGTATGCTAGCGGCCTTCCCATCGATTATCAACTATTGGTATCGTTTTACCCATGACAATGTACGTATCGAGACCGATACAGATGATGCCACTATTGGCGGACATTTCTTACATTTGCTCAAAGGCGAAAAACCAAACGAGCTACACGAAAAAGTGATGAACGTCTCGCTTATCCTTTATGCAGAGCATGAGTTTAACGCGTCGACCTTTACCGCTCGTGTGTGTGCATCAACCTTATCTGATATTCATTCTTGTATCACTGGTGCCATCGGTTCATTACGTGGTCCATTGCATGGCGGAGCGAATGAAGCGGCTATGGATATGATTGAAGGCTTTAGCTCACCTGATGAAGCTGAAACCGAGATGATGGGTATGCTGGCTCGTAAAGACAAAATCATGGGCTTTGGTCATGCGATCTATAGCGAGTCAGATCCACGTAACGTCGTGATTAAAGGCTGGGCTGAGAAACTGGCCGCTGACGTGGGTGATGAAGTGCTATACCCCGTATCGGTACGCTGTGAAGAAGTCATGTGGCGCGAGAAAAAACTGTTCTGTAATGCTGACTTTTTCCATGCGTCTGCCTATCACTTCATGGGTATTCCAACCAAGCTATTCACCCCTATCTTTGTCTGTTCACGTCTGACTGGTTGGGCCGCTCACGTGTTTGAGCAACGTGCTAACAACCGTATCATTCGTCCAAGTGCGGAATATACTGGTGAAGAGCTGCGTCCTGTACCAGATATGAGTGCTCGTTAATTTTTTTGAGATAGAAGCTATGTAGAGTGTAACGATTTGATGCACTCTACCATTACTTTTAAAGCATTTGAAATACTATGATATTTAACGGCACTTTCGATATCAAATCGGCATTAAAAAATGAACCACTTTTTTATATTTGGGAATCTTGTGCCAATAAAAGTACAGATTTTAGGAAAAATTTCACAGACGAACTTGAAAAAGAGCTTTATATAGATCATCCATTATATGGGCTTGAAGTCGATATTATTGCACGGCACGCAAGTGATAACTGTTTGTTTAAGATTACTCATTCAAACCAAGTCTGTGTTGTACATTTAACTTGGAAGCAGGCTACGGAAATCTCTCCTTACCCATTAACACAAATATATGAAAGCTTAGATGATTGGTATGAAACAGACTATATCCCCGATTTTTTTGACATATTAGGTGTGCCAAGTGATTTAAGTTTTTTTGAACAAAATGTGATTGGTTATGCCATTGGCTTGATTGGCAATAAGGACTTTGAAAACTATCTATATACGCTAGAGCGCACCGCCTGCCAATTAACAGAAGATGAATATCTGACTTTCATTGCTTTAGATTTCAATAATAAATTCGAAGTGCTAATCGCATTTAATCAATGGTTTAGAAAAAAATTTAACGATGCCAGATATGATCTATTAGAAATGAACAAAAGGTTCAACAAGTAACTATAAACTGAATATCTATCTTATTTTTAATAACAACATTTGTATTCCAACCAGCCAACCGCCAAAGGTGACTTATGGACAACGCCCTAGTACAACCAATGAACGATGAATTCAAAAAACCACTTCCCGGTACTGACCTTTATTATTTTGACACCCGTGAGGCCGTCGAGAGCATCGAAGCAGGCGCGTATGACAAGCTACCATTTTGCTCAAAAGTCTTGTGCGAAAACCTAGTACGCCGTTGCCCACCAGAAGAGTTAACCGATGCTCTGAAGCAGCATATCGAAGGCAAGCAAGATCTAGACTTTCCTTGGTACCCTGCCCGCGTCGTTTGTCATGATATCTTGGGTCAGACGGCCTTTGTTGATTTGGCAGGTTTGCGTGATGCTATCGCTGAGCAAGGCGGTGATCCGTCCAAGGTAAACCCTATCGTGCCAACTCAGCTTATCGTTGATCATTCATTGGCCGTTGAGCATGCAGGCTTCGAAGACGATGCGTTTGAGAAAAACCGTGCGATTGAAGAGCGACGTAATGATGACCGTTTTCACTTTATCAACTGGTGTCAATATGCCTTTGACAATGTAAACGTCGTACCGCCTGGTAACGGCATCATGCATCAGATCAACCTAGAGAAAATGTCACCTGTCGTACAGGTCGTGCACAACAAATCCGGTGAAGAAGTCGCTTTTGCCGACACCTTAGTTGGTACTGATAGCCACACGCCGATGGTCGATGCACTAGGCGTGATTTCAATTGGTGTTGGCGGTCTAGAAGCCGAAAGCGTCATGCTGGGTAACCCATCCTATATGCGCCTACCTGATTATGTGGGTGTCAAGCTCACTGGCAAATTACAAAAAGGCATCACTGGTACGGATCTCGTACTGGCGATGACTGAGTTCTTACGCGACGCAGGTGTGGTCTCTACCTATATCGAATTCTTTGGTGACGGTGCACGCCAGCTAAGTGTCGGTGACCGCGCTTCTATCTCCAATATGACACCTGAATATGGTGCCACTGCCGCGATGTTCTATATCGATGAGCAAACCACTGACTATCTACGTCTGACTGGTCGTTCTGAGGAGCAGATTAAATTGGTTGAACAATACGCCAAGCAAACGGGTCTATGGGCTGACGGCATGGAAAAAGCAGAATACGCACGCGTCCTTGAGTTTGATTTGTCATCAGTCGGTCGTAATATGGCAGGTCCTTCGCGTCCACATGCCCGTGTATCGACTACGGACTTGGTTGCCAAAGGTATCGCTCATGGCACTGACGAGAAACTGCCTGAACCAAAAGACGGTTTGATGCCAGATGGCGCAGTGATTATCGCTGCTATCACCAGCTGTACCAATACTTCAAACCCACGCAACATGGTAGCCGCAGGTCTTGTCGCTCGTAATGCGAATGCCAAAGGCTTATTACGTAAACCTTGGGTGAAGTCATCATTAGCACCAGGCTCAAAGACCGTTAAAATGTATCTAGAAGAAGCAGGGCTGATGCCAGAATTGCAAGAGATTGGCTTTGACGTAGTCGGCTTCGCTTGTACGACCTGTAACGGTATGAGCGGTGCGCTAGACCCTGACATCGAAAAAGAAATCATCGATAATGATTTATTTACGACGGCAGTGCTATCCGGTAACCGTAACTTTGACGGCCGTATCCATCCGTACGCTAAGCAAGCATTTTTGGCATCACCGCCACTGGTTATCGCATATGCCATCGCTGGTAACATCCGTTTTGATATCGAAAAAGACTCATTGGGCAAAGACCAAGACGGCAATGACGTCTATCTAAAAGACATCTGGTTTGATGATGATGAGGTGGATGCCATTGTTGCTTCTGCTGTTAAGCCTGAGCAATTCAATGCCGTATATATCCCAATGTTTGATGAAGCCAAGAAAGATACGGGCAAAGCGTTAAGCCCATTGTACGACTGGCGTGAAATGACCACTTATATTCGCCGTCCGCCTTATTGGGAAGGTCAAATGGCAGCGATGAACAAACTAAAAGGTATGCGTCCGCTTGCCGTATTAGGTGATAACATCACAACCGATCATATGTCGCCATCAAATGCTATTCTTGGCTCATCAGCAGCTGGCGAGTATTTGGACACTATGGGCTTGCCTGCCGAAGACTATAACTCATACGCGACCCATCGCGGCGACCATTTAACCGCGCAACGTGCCACCTTTGCCAACCCTAAACTATTGAACGAAATGGTACGCGATGAAGATGGCGAAGTTGTCCAAGGCTCACTGGCGCGCGTCGAACCAGAAGGTCAAGTCATGCGCATGTGGGAAGCGATTGAGACCTATATGAACCGTGAGCAGCCGCTTATCATCATCGCAGGTGATGGCTATGGTCAAGGCTCAAGCCGTGACTGGGCTGCCAAAGGCGTGCGTCTCGCTGGCGTAGAAGCCGTCGTCGCTGAGGACTTTGAGCGTATTCATCGTCAAAACTTAGTTGGCATGGGCGCGCTGCCTTTACAGTTCGAGGAAGGCACGACTCGCCATACGTTAGATATCGATGGCACGGAAACCTTTGATGTCACAGGTGAAGTCTCTGCTGGCGGGTTGATGACTCTAGTGATTCATCGTGCCGATGGTAGTACCACTGAGACGCACATCATTTGCCGCCTCGATACGGCTGACGAAGTCAAAATGTACAATGCTGGCGGTATGCTACAACGCTTTGCTAAAGAGTTTATCGAAGGTACGCTTGATATCGTCTAAGGCTATCCTGTAGGTTTCAGCGTGATAAGCAGTAAAGTATAAAAGTCGCCGATGTTGTATAACTTTATATGACATCGGCTTTTATTTGCTTTTGCGTTCCATACACTGAGTTTTGTCACTTACTCCTAAGTACTATATATTAGCTAAATATTGAGTTTACTTAATTAATGGCGTAATATGTACCATATATTGTACAAGTTATGCAAAATGTCATGAAAGGAGTAAGCCATGAGAGTCGTTAGTTTTTCAGAAGCCAGAAAGCACCTAAAATCTGTCCTAGACACGGTAAACGATGATGCCAATGCCACTATAGTGACCCGCCGTGACGCTGATGATGCCGTTGTGATGTCGCTTGATTACTATAATAGCCTGATGGAAACCGTCTATCTGCTAAAATCTCCTGCCAATGCAGCGCACTTAGCGGACTCTATTGCCCAATATAAAGCTGGCAAGACGGTTACGCGTGAGCTAATTGATACGGTAGAAGATAGTGATAAAGGTGATGGTAGCAGCGATAATAATGAGCATATGGATGGCGATATTGAAAGTGCTTGAACTCAAAGGCTTTAATCAATGCAAAGGGTCTAACAATGAGTGAACAACTAGCATGGACAGATGCTGCGTGGAAAGACTATCTGTACTGGCAAACACAAGACAAAAAAACACTCAAACGTATTAACAAACTCATCACCGAATGTAAGCGAAATCCGTTTGAAGGCATTGGCAAACCTGAACCCCTAAAAGAAAACCTATCCGGATTTTGGTCAAGACGCATTGATGACGCCAATCGATTGGTATATGCCGTCGATGATAATTATCTGACGATTATCTCTTGTCGCTATCATTACTAGATCTTCGAAAACTTTATCTATTAAAAAAGAGTGACTTAAACATGGCTGATTACAATAGTGAAGAGTATGAATATAATTTGAAAATTAGGTTGGAGATACTTAAGAAAAAAATAAACGATGGAAAAATTAAAATTGCTCCCCATCTGATTGATGATTTCAAGAGCAGTATCGAGAACATTCAATATTCAGAAGATGGGGGTGTAATTTTAGATACAGTCGATGGTCGTATAAGATCTATGGCATTGGCTGTTAGTCATCTTGACGAAAGAAATAAACTAAAAAATAAATACTCATTGTCTGATATTCAAAATCATTACTTTCAGATAATAGAAAGTGCATTTAAGGGTATTTTCAATAAAATGCTTGAGGAAAATATAAATGCACATCAAGTAGCATCTCTCTACTCGTCTAATAGTAAACTTATCAAAAATGTAGCTCCGCAGATTAATACTTTTATTAATAATTTATATGAGTTTTGGAAAAATGTTGGTGATATTGGTTGTTGGCACCTAGAGGATAGTATTGATAATTTGAACGGAATCTACGGTGGTGATCTCTTTCCTTCATATAGTGAAAATATAGCTTCCAAGTGTGGCATTTATACAGATACTCTTGCTTTACCAGACCCTTTCGTGCGATCTAAATATGTACTCGAGAATTCCGATGATGCAACTAGAGTGTACTATTTTATAAAGCATGGTTTGAACGTCCTAAAATATAAAGATTTAGCATGTATAGATTTAGCATATCCTATCGTTGTTATTTTGCCAGATATGCAAATTCTTGAAGAAGACGATGGAAGAAATATTTTTAGGATCTTAGGGAGAAATGACGCTATTATTCATGCTCAAAATATGTTTGAAACTAACTTTTCAAGTGAGGAAGATCTGATTGATTTCTTGAGTGATTTCAAAACCATAGAAGATTTAGAAGATAAAATAATAAACAAAGACAGAATATTATTTGATACTGAGTGGAATGGAACCTTCAGAGATAACTTCAATAGATATAAAAAGACAATACCAGAAAATATTCTTATAGGAACAACTCCAGGCAACATATTGCACTCACAAATAGTTAGCAGGATGGCTATTAGTAATGAGCTACTACTTAAGTCAAAACAGTTATCAGGCGTCCCTATTATTGAGGCGCCAACATCTTGGAAGTATTTTAACTGGAAATTAGAGTACGACTCTCTAAGAGCTGAAAACCACTATTCAGTTGAGGGTTTACATATTTTGAAGGGTTTAGATGATTTGTCTCATACAGATATGCCTTGGATTGGAGATATACCTCCAGAATCGCTGATAGAGTTAAGAAAGCAAGGAGCTTTACACGAGATACGGGATATGTTGGGTGATAGTGTTCAAAATCTTATCGAAACCAATCCAGAAAATTTCAATGCAACTCGTGATCAATTGCATAAGAATATCGATAACTCTTTAAGTGTGCATAGAAAGAAGCTAGAAGAACTTAGACAAAAAAAATGGAAGTTTGCAGGCCACGATATCGGATCATGGATTGTGATGGGGGGAATTGAAGTAGCGGCAGCTTTGACTGGAACTCCATCATGGGGATTAGGTTTGTTTGCCGCCAACCAAGTTCTCGATGCGCCGAAATTGAAAGAAATTCCTAGTATTTATAAAGAAATATCAGCTGAGAGTGCAGCTATCAAGAAGTCACCTGTCGGTTTATTATTTAAAGCAAGTAATAAAAACTTATAAAAGGATCCTAACCATGACGCCAGCCCCACAAATAT
This sequence comes from Psychrobacter nivimaris, assembly GCF_009812035.1. Lineage (GTDB taxonomy): Bacteria > Pseudomonadota > Gammaproteobacteria > Pseudomonadales > Moraxellaceae > Psychrobacter > Psychrobacter nivimaris. The sequence continues at coordinate 147,783 of NZ_VZIZ01000014.1, forward strand.
CCGTTCCGGCTACCTATATGCGCGGTGGCACTTCAAAGGGGACGTTTTTTAAACTGTCTGATTTACCTGAACAATGCCAAGTCGCTGGCGAGTCGCGCGACAAGTTTTTGCTACGTGTCATCGGTAGTCCAGATCCTTACGGTAAGCAAATTGATGGTCTTGGTAATGGTAGCTCTAGCACCTCAAAAACGGTTATTTTATCGGCCTCCTCTAGCTCAGATCACGATGTAAACTATCTGTTTGGACAAGTTAATATTGCCAAGCCTATGATTGATTGGGCGGGTAACTGTGGCAACTTAACCGCAGCGGTTGGTGCTTGCGCCATTAATATGGGTCTGGTCGATGCTGATAAAATTGCTCATAGCATCGATGACAATGCAGATAGCGGTATTTGTGAAGTGCGCATTTGGCAAGAAAATATCGGTAAAACGATTATTGCGCATGTTCCAGTCTATAAAGACGCGAATGATAAAGTACAAGTTCAAGAGACGGGCAACTTTGAATTAGATGGTGTAACCTTCCCAGCGGCTGAAGTCAAAATTGAGTTTATCGATCCTGTAGATGCCACCAGCGACATGTTCCCTACTGGTAACTTGGTCGATGACTTTGATGTGTCAGGCTGCGGTCTAGAGGCTGATAGCGTCAAAGCTACTTTCATTAGCGCAGGTATCCCAACCATCTTTATGAAAGCAGAAGATTTAGGCTTTACGGGTACTGAATTACAAAGCGACATTAATAGCGACAGCGAGCTACTTACCAAACTTGAGAGAATCCGTGCCACAGGTGGTGTGGCGATGGGATTATTTAAAGACGTGAGCGAGGCACAGACCAGCCAACATATTCCTAAAGTCGCTTGGGTAGGTGCAGCGCAGAGCTATACCGCCTCTAGTGGTAAATCGGTCGATATGGACGAGATTGATTTGGTCGTACGTGCTATGAGTATGGGTCAATTGCATCACGCCATGATGGGTACAGCAGCCGTCGCTATTGCCGCCGCGGCAACCACACAAGGCACAATCGTCAATCAAGCAGCAGGCGCTGGCGAGCTGACAGAGGTGCGTTTTGGTCACCCATCAGGTACATTGCTCGTCGGCGGTAAGACCGAACTGGTCGATGGGCGCTGGCAAGCCAAAAAAGTGTCGATGAGCCGCTCAGCAAGGCGTATTATGGTTGGTGAAGTTTTTGTGCCAGCGGATGCATTTTAAGCGTAGCCATGGCTTATTTTAATTTGCGATAGAGTTTTATGCCAACATCTCCCCAATCCCGCCGTGTACAGTTAGACAAGAAACCTCCCGTCGAAAAAAGAGAACGGCGGGCGCTGCTGTGGGATATTCTAAAAAAACTGGCGGTATTTGCTAAACCTTATCGCTTGCTGATCATCGCCACCTTAGCGCTGACTGCCCTAGGCTCCTTTACCGCGCAGGTCAATGCGTTTGTACTACGTTATACCGTTGATACGTTAACCGAAATTGCCACGCTTGCTGAGCCATGGCAGGCGGGTTTACGTATGTTAGGTATTATCAGCGCGGTCTTGCTAACTAAAGAGATCCTGTCGATATTTATCTCTTTTGGTCAGCGTTTTTTTGGTGAAAAGATTCGTATCAACTTGTCGCGTGATCTGTCTCAAAAAATCATTGAGCGCATCCTTACTTACCGGATGGCGTTTTATACCAGTAGTGAAAATGACAGTGGTAAATTGCAAACCCGTATCGATTACGGGGTTAGCAGTCTTACTAGTCTGGTACAAAACTTCTTTATCGACATGCTACCGCTATTTGCCAATGCGATTGTGGCACTTATCATCATGTTTTCGACCAATTTTTGGGTTGGTATGGTCGGTCTTATTATCATACCTATTTACTTTTTTATCAGCCAAAAGCAAGCACGCCGTTTGCAAGGGTTTCGTCGGCAGATGCGTGGGTTTCGAGAAGCAAAAAGCGGTTTGGTGATCTCTTTGATTAATTCGATCAGTGTGGTGAAATCCTTTGTCCGTGAATCTATCGAGGCTGAGAAACACCTAGCCATTCAAAAGGAAATGACCGACAATCAACTACGCATTCGCAGTATTGGCTTTATCTATGATGCCATCAAAACCTTTATCGAGCAGATTGGTGTGGTGGTTATCATCCTTCTCACCGCTTATTTTGTCCTACAAGGTGAGATGACCATTGGTATGATTCTTTTTCATGTCATGCTATTTCAAAATGTCGCCGCTCCTATCCGTCAATTACACCGCATCTACGACCAGATAAATAATGCATTGACCTATGCCGAAGGTTTTTTTGATATTTTAGAAGATGATAAACAAGTCGAAAACATCGATGGCATCAGTAGCGAAAACCTCAAAGGCCATATCGAGCTTAAAAACGTTGATTTTTCCTACCCGAATGGCACACAAGCGCTAAAAAACGTCAGCTTTACTATCAAGCCCAATCGTATCACCGCGTTGGTTGGCCTTTCTGGCGCTGGCAAGAGCACGATTATCAATCTACTGGTCAAGTTCTATGCGCCAGACGCTGGTACGATTTGCCTAGACGGGCATGATTTGGCAGACTGTGATACCCACGAGTTGCGTCAGCGCATCGGCCTAGTACTACAGAGCAATCATATTTTTTCGGGTACGATCAGTGAAAACATCCGCTATGGGGACATGAATGCTAGCGACGATGACATCATCGTGGCTGCAAAAAAAGCCTCTATCCACGAGCAGGTCATAGGGTTAGCTGATGGCTATGAGAGCACTGCTAAGTCATTATCAGGCGGTCAACAGCAGCGTATCGCGCTGGCAAGGATGTTCTTAAAAGACCCGCCCATTGTATTTTTGGACGAGCCGACAGCCAGTCTAGATGCTATAGCCAGTCAACAGGTCAAAAAAAGCCTTGATCTGATCAAAAAAGACCGTACCGTCATTATGGTCTCACACAATATCGCTCAAATTATCGATGCCGACGATCTCGTAGTGATAGAAAATGGCGAAGTGGTTGAGACAGGTACACATGAGGAACTTTATGCCCAACGCGGCAAATACTTTGAAATCTTTAGCGCCATGTCTGATAGTTTAAATTTGGACAAGATCAGTCAAACTATCAATGGTTGATAAGTGGTTAAATAGTAGTATCATAGAGCAATTTTATATACCGTCTTTAGAGTATCAAAATGTTATATCCATATTAAGGAATAGACAAGAATGGCACAATCAATAGAACCCAATATTGCGGATTTAGCGAATGGTTGGCTTAAAAACTATAAATTAGACTATAAATTAGAACAAGAGTTTTTAAATACCGAGATAGAAAAAGCGCTGTCTGATTACTTTACTAAAAATGGTGGAACAGGTGCAAATCGTCCTGATGCCAAGTTATTATTACAAGATAAAAACTTGAATTATTTCCCAATACTTATCGAGTATAAAGGTTACAAGGGAAAGTTAGTAAAACTCAACACCGACGATCAAGTTGAAAATCAAACTGCTAAAAATCAGCCAAATTTTAAGAATATTAACTCATTCGCAGTGAATGGCGCAGTACATTATGCTAACGCCTTATTACATCATACTAGTTACACCGATATTATCGCTATTGGTATGACAGGCTATAAAGATGAAGCTGGAGAGATACAGCATGAAATTGGGGTCTACTATGTTTCAAAAAGCAATCTCGGCGCAGGGCAAAAGGTTGGCGAGTTTTCAGATTTATCATTTTTAGCCCCTCAAAACTTTGATAGCTTTATAGAAAAAGTAAAAACACTAACCCTATCACAAGCAGAAATTGATAAGTTAAAAGCGCAAAGAGAAAAAGAAATTGATACGAGTTTAGTCCGACTTAATAATGATATTTACCAAAATGAAAAAGGACTGGGAGAAAATGACCGCGTTTATTTGGTTGCAGCCTCAATCATCGCAACTCTCGGCATACCAGGAAAAGTCACTCCACTTGAAAAGTCTGATTTAAAGTCTTCTATCGAAGAAGGTAACCGTGATGGCGATATCATCCTAAGAAAGATAAAGGCTTTTTTGAATGAAAAAAAGATACCTAAGGAAAAGAAAGATCTGATTGTTAGAACATTAGAGAATACTTTAACCACAGAAAACATTAATAAAGTTATTGGTGGTGAAAGTCAGCTCAAGCGAGTGTTTACTAAAATTGTCGATGACTTAGGCATATATTATAAGATTGGTTTGACCACTGACTTTACAGGTAAGCTATTTAATGAGATGTACGGCTGGCTTGGTTTTTCACAAGATAAGCTCAATGATGTTGTTCTCACGCCGTCTTATGTAGCAAATTTATTGGTCAAGCTGGCTCGCGTCAATAAAGATTCTTATGTGTGGGATTTTGCTACGGGTTCAGCAGGACTATTAGTCGCTGCAATGAACGAGATGCTAGACGACGCTAAGCGCACTATTACTTCACCTGATGAGCTGGTACAAAAAGAAATCCTAATTAAAGCGGAACAACTGCTAGGGTTAGAATTACTATCAAGCGTGTACATGCTCGCTATTCTTAATATGATTCTAATGGGTGACGGTAGCTCCAATATCTTAAACATGGATTCATTAGCTGATTTTGATGGTAATTATGGTTTTGGCAAAACTGAGGATAAATTCCCTGCCGATGCGTTCGTACTTAACCCGCCCTATTCGGCAAATGGAAACGGCATGAATTTTGTAGAGCGAGCTCTTAGCATGATGAATAAAGGCTATGCCGCTATTATCATTCAGAACTCTGCTGGATCAGGAAAAGCCAAAGACTACACTAAAAAAATACTGACTAAACATACGCTAATCGCCAGCATCAAAATGCCTATAGACATCTTTATTGGCAAAGCAAGTGTACAGACTCAGGTATATGTCTTTAAAGTTAATGAGAAACATCATAAGGATGAAATGGTAAAATTCATTGATTTCTCAAACGATGGTTACACGCGCACCAATCGTAAAAAGGCGAGCAATAACCTAAAAGATACCAATCAAGCCAAAGAGCGTTATGAAGAGCTGGTCAGCCTAGTGCGTTTCGGTAAAAGCAAGCTCAATATTTTCACTGAACAAGAGTATTATGAAGGCACAATTGACCCAAATAATGGTGCAGATTGGAATCAATCCGCCCCTATTGATACCAAGCCTACTCTACAAGACTTCAAACATACGGTCAGTGAGTATTTAGCGTGGGAAGTGAGCAACATCCTCAAGCATCAAAATAAAGAGGATGACGGGCTGGGAAAGTAGAGACCTCACTTAATGAGCAGATAGAAAATGTTGAGTGGGGTGAGTTTAGAATTGGTGATTTGTTTGAGATCGAGTCATATAAAAAAAGATTTGACTCTAATAAAGTAAATATTTTAGATAACGGGAAATTTCCATATATTGTGAGAATGGGTTCAAGCAATGGGCAAAAAGGATTTATTAACGAAGATGAATCATTTTTGAATGATGGTAATACCATATCTTTTGGACAAGATACTGCAACGATGTATTATCAAGAATTCCCATATTTTACTGGGGATAAGATAAAAATAGTAAAATCAAAAGATAAAAGATTTAATAAAAGAAATGCACAGTTCTTTTTATCAACAATGACAAAGTCTTTTAGCTCTTTTTCTTGGGGTGCTTCTAGTTTTAGTGTAAAAGTTATTGAATCCCAAAAAATAACCCTTCCTATTAAAAATGGTAAACCAGATTTTGATTTTATGAACAGTTTTACAACCACGCTTGAAGCTGAACGTATGACAAATCTAGACGCTTATCTGTCAGCCACAGGATTAAAGAATTACATCTTGACGGCTGACGAACAACAGGCGTTAGATAATTTTGAGCAGGGTAAATTAAATTGGAGCGAGTTTAAATTAGGTGAATTATTCAATATAGAGCCTACAAAATATTACCGACTTAAAAACGATGAAATAATTTCTAAAGTTGGGAACATACCATTAATTTCAAACTCTTCAACAGATAATGGAGTAATGGGCTTCTCTAACTTAAAGGCTTTAAATAAAGGAAATACATTAACTTGCTCTGATACCACCTCAGGATCAGAAACTATGTTTTATCAAAAAAATGATTTTATTGGTTATTCTCACATTCAAAACTTAACACCAAAATTCGAATCATTTACAGGTAATCTTGCTTTTATGATTATTTCTACCTGCAGGCTTTCAACCTCCGGAAAATATAATTATGGTAGTAAATTTAATCGCACAGCAATGAGGAATACCTTTATTCAAATGCCCTCTAAAGATGATATTCCAGACTACGCATTGATAGAAATCTTAATTTCGGCTATCAAAAAGCTAGTGATAAAAGGTGTGGTGCTATACACTCAAGCCAAAATCACAACCTCTAAAAGTGAGCGTAACAGCGACAACGATCAGTTATGCTTGTTATAAACCTTATATTAATCCCATCTTCAAAAGCTAGCCCACTATGACTTGTGAATTTTCTCTAAAAACCTTTGACGAGCTGACCTCAGTTGATCTTTATCATATTTTAAAAGCGCGTTCGCAAGTGTTTGTCGTCGAACAAAACTGTGCCTATCAAGATATGGATGAAGTGGATTTTGATTGCTTGCACCTAATCGCTCATCAAAATGCAGCATTGGTGGGCTATTGTCGTATCATTCCACCTGAGTTTAATAAGCTAAAATCCAACCTATCAGTAGCTGATCCTGCGATTAAGACCAACCACACCGCGATGCCAGCCATCGGTAGAGTGCTTGTGCTATCAGAGCATAGAGGTGATGGTCTGGCACGGCAGATGATGAATCAGGCTATTGCACAGTGCCGCAAAAAATACGGTAAAAAGCGCCCGATTATTATCTCGGCACAGGTTTACTTGCTTAGCTTTTACGAGTCGTTAGGTTTTGTACCTGAAGGAGAACATTATCTCGAGGACAATATCGAGCATGTAAAAATGGTGCTATACGTTGCAAAGAAAAATAAAATCAAAAAAGAGAGCACAGACACCGCGTCAACCACGACCAAAGTGTTAAGTTTCCTGCTGTTTATCATGGCCGCTTTGTTTGTTTTAGGTCTGTTGTACTTAATGATTTAGATCGCTGCTAACGTCTTAATTCTTAACATAATTCAAATTGGTTGTTCCATATTGAGTATGCTACTTTTAAATGATGATTCCTTTAAAAGGATGGCTGAGCCAATCAGCTCAGTCTCAGTCAAGGAAGTAGTACACTCAGGATGAGGTAACAACCATGTCAACTACCAATTCAAATATTAACGATGCGACGGTAGAGAGTAACGTCCGTCCAGAATATGACGATGAAATTCAAAAAATTGCCGATTATGTGCTCAACTATTCAATAGACGAGCAGTCCCCAAACCCTATTGATGCGTGGAATACCGCGCGCCACTGTCTAATGGACACGCTTGGTTGTGGCTTACTTGCGCTGCGCTTCCCTGAGTGCACCAAGCACTTAGGGCCTGACTGCCCCGATCAAATAACACCGAATGGCGCTCGCGTCCCTGGCACCTCCTATAGGCTAGACCCCATCAAAGCCGCTTTTGACATCGGCTGTATGGTGCGCTGGCTTGACTATAACGATACATGGCTTGCTGCCGAATGGGGCCATCCTTCTGATAATTTGGGTGGTATCTTGGCGGTCGCAGACTATATCAGTCAGAAAAATATCAGCCAAGGACAAGCACCACTGACCATGAGAGCAGTGCTTGAAGCCATGATCATGGCGCATGAGATTCAAGGTGTACTGGCACTCGAAAACTCATTCAACCGTGTGGGTCTTGATCATGTATTTTTGGTCAAGTTGGCGTCAACCGCCGTCGTTGCAAAGCTTTATCAGCTGCCACGGGAGCGCATTATGGCGGCGATTTCACAAGCCATCGTCGATGGTCAGGCACTGCGCACCTATCGGCATGCACCCAATGCTGGCAGCCGAAAATCATGGGCGGCAGGTGATGCAACCAGTCGTGCGGTACGTCTGGTAGATATAACGGCGCGCGGTGAAATGGGTATTCCTGGCGCATTAACCGCACCGCAGTGGGGATTCTATGATGTGCTATTTAGTCATACCAATAAGGATCTAGCCACAAAGCCTGAAGGCGATCGTCGCTTTAAATTCCAGCGGGATTTTGGTAGTTACGTGATGGAAAATATCTTATTTAAAATAAGCTTTCCTGCTGAGTTTCATGCTCAGACCGCTTGTGAAGCCGCGGTCATTTTGCACCCACACGTAAAAGACAGAATTGACGATATCGAGAGAATTGTCCTAACTACCCATGACTCAGCGATTCGCATCATCTCAAAAGAAGGCGCACTTGCCAATCCAGCCGATCGAGATCACTGTTTGCAGTATATGGTGGCTGTGCCGTTGTTGACAGGCGATCTGATGGCAGAGAACTACGAGGATGACTATCACGAACAGCATTTGTCAATCGATGAGCTGCGCAGCAAGATGTTTGTAGAAGAAAACGTGCAGTATTCAAAAGACTATCATGACCCAAGCAAGCGCTCTATCGCTAATGCCATTCAAGTATTTTTTAACGATGGCAGCAGTACAGAAAAAGTGGCTGTTGAATATCCTATCGGGCATAAACACCGCCGCGCTGAGGGCATCCCTGTACTGGAAGCCAAGTTCCACGCCAGTCTAGCCACTCGTTTTATCGAGAGTCACTGTCAGCAGATCATTGAGTTATGCGATGATCAAGAAAGACTAGAACAAACACCCGTTAATGAGTTTATGTCGCTGTTTGAAGCGTATTAGATTGATGGCTTACTAATACGCTAGCGTCAGTTTAACGACTACCAAGGTATTGACTCTCCAGCCCAATCGACAAAACTGCCTGTCTGGGTAGCAGTCATACCTGAGAGTACTTCCAATAAGCAATCCGCGCTATACGCTGGCGAGAACAGATGCTCTTCAGCGACATTGCCTTGAAACGGTGCGGACAGCTGAGTGTTGACAGTGCCTGGTTGCATAACTACCACGCATACATCTTTAAGTGATCTGCTCCATTCGATACTTAGGTTTTTCATGCCCATATTGAGCGCCGCCTTACTCATTCTATAGCTATACCAGCCGCCTAGCTGATTGTCAGTGATGCTACCGACGCGGGCTGATACGGTCGCAAAAATAGCAGGATGATTGGCGCTGCGAGTAGCCTTGGCTAGCAACGGTTTGATGTGTTTGGCTATCAGCAAACTGGCTAGCGCATTGATTTGCATATTTTGCAAAAAGAACTCCGTTTCCATCTGTCGCAAGGCCTTTTCTGGCTGCGCTGTCTCTGTATGTAGTAATCCCACACAGTTGATTACCCAATCCACATGACCGACTGTCTGTTTGATGGTATCGGCAGCTTTTTTGATGCTGTCCTCATTACTGACGTTCATCGGCAGCCAGTGCAGGTTTTCTGCTTCAATGTTTGGCTCATTTCGATGATAAGTAGCAAATACTTGTGTGCGATGGCTTTGATTAGATTGACTGTCCGTTTGATTAGCCGCCGCTCCTTGTATTAGCTGCTGCACCATGGCTTGACCAATGCCGCCTGTTCCACCGATGATAAGATAGGTTTTATTATTCATTTCGTTATTCATATGGCACCTTTCCTTTTTTGATATGTCTCTTTAATACGCTTTTTGACAAGATTTGGTGTTGTATATTTATTTTGGCCGATATTATGAGCGTTTACTGTGGTAAAAATAATACAAGTCATCCTCATTCTATATACGCTACAATAATCTATAACGATTAAAACGCGTGTTTTTAGATTGCTATCTCTTATATTGACGCCTTCATACGGATATCAGCGCCTTATGCTATTACCTCAAGACCAATTGACCGAGCTGGTACGTGCTTTAGAGACCGATCAGCACGTTTTTGCCACTGACCCGTTATTAATCACGGAAAAACTACAGGGCGAGGATGGCACGCCTATCCAAAAGCTGCATCGACGTGCATCACGTATAGATAGCAACGGGGCGCTTGCGCGTGTTCTAGGCAAGATTGATGGTCGTATAAAGGGCATCATGATTGTTATGAGCGTGGTGTGGTGTATCTCGGGATTTTTGGGATTGTTTACACTATTGCAGTCTAATGTTGTGAACTTCTTTTATGTGTTGGTCTGTCTACTTGGTTTTCATACCATTATGCTTGGTGGCTGGCTCGTCATGACCCTTATCAATCGAGATCAGCAATCGCCCAGTTGGTTTGCGAGCTTTGTCAGTCCGAGTTATCTCATACGTGGTAAAGATGATGTGACTAAGGCTGCCGTCGATCTGTATGAGCGCCAGTTGCAGCACAGCGGTATGCGTTGGTATTTGGGACGGTTTAGCCATCAGTTATGGCTTGCGACATTGACCGGTATGCTGCTTGCGATTATATTTTTGCTGGTTGTACGTCAGTATAGCTTTAGCTGGGAGTCAACATTACTCTCTGATCAGGCACTGGTGAGCTTGACTCAAGTATTAGGCTGGCTACCGAGTATGGTAGGATTTGGTGTGCCAGACAGTACGGCAATCGCACAGAGCAGGCTTGTCACTGAAGCCATGCCACTGTCTGTTGCAAGGCAATGGGCAGGATTACTGGTCGGTAGCTTGCTGATGTACGGTATTGTACCGCGAGCGATAGCATGGGCGTTCTGTGCATTGATGTTCCGCCGCAAAAAAATGCGTTTGGATATCAAACAGCCGTATTATCAAAAAATCCTAAACTTTTGGCAGCGGCACGTGGTAGATGCTGATGACTTTATAGAAGCGCTAGCCCCTATCGCCCCAAAAGCGACGGTCAGTATGGGCAAAAAGTTAGTTGCTCTGCTTGAATACCCTGCAAATCAGGACGAATGGTGGCAGTCAGGGCTTGATGGCAGCAACCATGGTTTTGAACAATCAAGCGAAGTTGAGGATTTTGGTATCGTCGATGACCGTGATGATATGACACGGCTTAAAAACTACTTAGATGCGCATCCGGTGCAAGTTTTACTTGGCATTCATAGCAACGCATTACCCGACCGCGGTACGCTACGCAAACTCGATCAAATCGCTGCTCACGCAAAAGATGGTCTTATTGTACAGCTGCTTAGCGATACCAAATCTGCATCTGCTGCTGACTTGAATGACGCACGTAACGATGATGAGCCATTAGACAAACAAGCCGTTCGCTATCAACAGTGGCAAACGGCTCTTTCTGCACGAAAGATTGGCTTGGTTGATATTGATGCTTAATAAATTTTAAGGTGTAATCCTATAATATTTCTTAAACTTATCATTATGACTAGCATGATATACAATAAATAAATATTATAGATGAGTGGTTCTATTTATCATCAATGAGTAGAGTCATTCATATGACAGCGGTTAAAGCAGTTTTTTGATAGCTGTGACGTCATATCAAGACGACAAGGATGTTTTATAGTGGCTAGGAGCCCAAGATGGCAGCAGATATCTCTTTAGACAGCCCCCTTATGACCCTAGGTCAGTATGGTCAACTATTGGATGGTTACCGAGAGGCGTTAAACCAAAGTATCTTAACGGCTGCGCCAGAGTCGTGGCAGCCAATGCTGGCAAGCATTCTACCTGCGTATTGGCAGGAGTGGCTGCTTCCGCTGGCTGGCGGTCCATTTTTCTTGTTATTTTTGGCAGAATGGCTATATCAGTCCAAGCGTGGCAATAGTAAAAGCTTTAGTTGGCGCCGTGCGATGACCAATTTTAGCTTAGGTGGCTCTTATCTAGGGTTTGAATTGATTGTCCAAGCGCTTATCGTCATACCTATCTGCTTATGGTTATATCAATATCGCTTATTTACTATTGAGGTGACATGGCTTACCGCCATCCCTATATTCGTTGCGGTTGAGTTTAGCTATTACTGGTTCCATCGTGCGTCACACCGTATGAATTGGTTTTGGTCAGCGCATGTCGTGCATCATTCAGATGATCATATGAATCTGTCCACCGCCATGCGTCAAAGCCTGCTTTACTCAGTGACGGGTTGGTGGTTATTCTTTGTCCCGCTGATGATGTTGGGCGTACATCCTGTCTGGGTATTCTTCTTTTATGCGTTAGATTTGATTTATCAATTCTTTATCCATACCGAAACCGTGGGAAAATTCCCCAAATGGGTGGAGTATGTTTTTGATACCCCATCCAATCACCGTGCCCATCATGGTACCAACGACGAATATATTGACCAAAATTACGGCGGCGTTCTCATTATTTTTGATCGTTGGTTTGGGACTTACGTAGAAGAAGATACCATCAATAACCCCGTCCAGTACGGTGCGGTTGGTGAAGCCAGCCATGACAATATCATCAGCCTGATATTTGGGGTCTTTTACCGTATGTGGCAGCGGTTTTTTCGTGCCAAAGGGTTCAAGAAAAAGCTAAAAGTACTGCTGCGTCCACCAAGTGCTGTCTAATATAGTCAATTCTCTATAAATTGGATACGGTGTTAGTCTCGCTTAGCCTACTATTTGTAGTGCTTTCACTCGCCTTCCTTGTATCCAAATTATATTGAACCGACTAGAGCCTGATTATAAATGCGTGGACTACGATTTATGATATGACAATACGCATTCATAACCGATACCCAATCAGATTTGTTTTACAATAAATGGCTACTATGTGTTTTTGCCATCAATAAATATAAGACGTTACTATGAATAATGACAATAACAATAATCATGAGAATAATAAGCCTGCAGGTCTCTTTGCGGACAAGGCTTATGAGCCAACCCCTGATGTCTCAAGTATTCCTTCAGATAACACCTCAAAATCCACAGTAGCTCAGTCAATAGCTACTCAGGATAATCAACCTGTATCAACCGAAGCATTAGCAATGACAGCATCAATGGCAAGGGTAACAAAGAAAACCATTGCCACTGGTGAACCGCTTAAATTGGCGGTCGTCGGTCATACCAATACAGGCAAAACCTCTATACTGCGCACATTACTGCGTGACGTATATTTTGGTGAAGTCAAAAACGAGGCTGCAACCACACGTCACGTCGAGCAAGCACAGCTGACAGACAGCCGAACTGGTGAGGTGCTGGTAGCGCTATACGATACACCTGGTCTGGAAGATGCTTCAGGGCTTATGGATTGGCTAGAGGACAATACCGCCAGTCGCCGTGATGGTATTGAACGATTGCAACAGTTTTTGGCGGCGGATGTCGCTCAAGGTTCAGACAGCTATGACTTGCCCTATGATTATAGTCAAGAAGCCAAAGTCATTCGTCAGCTGCTGACAAGTGATATGGCCATTTACGTGGTAGATGCTCGTGAGCCTGTATTGGGTAAATATAAAGACGAGCTATCGATTTTGTCTTGGGCTGCTATCCCCGTCATGCCTGTTTTTAATTTTACAGACAGCCAGAATGCTAATATCGACGACTGGCAAACGATGCTGGCAAGACGCAATCTGCATATTTCAACGCGTTTCGATTCGGTCGCGTTTGAGTTTGAAGATGAGATGCGCCTATGGAAAAACCTAGCCACCATGCTCACCCACTCTGAGATGCTTGAGCAGCTGATGCAACGTCGAACGGAAGACTGGGCTCAGCTGTATGATGAGGCCAATATCATCATCGCTGATTTTTTATTGAATGTTGCTGCCTTTGTGCGCGAGATCAATGAAGATGACGACCCACTGCCTGTACTACAGCAAATGCAAGAAGCGGTCAGGCAAAGTGAGCGTGCGATGCAGCATAACTTACTTAACCTTTATAAGTTTTATGACAATGCCGTCGCTGCAACGCCGCTTGAACTACAAGCCTATCAACAAGATCCTTTTGACCCTGAACTACTCAAAAGCTACGGTATTCGTACCACTTCTGGGGCAGCAGCTGGTGCGCTTCTAGGACTAGGTATCGATGCAGCAGCCCTAGGTACGACTCTGGGATTGGGTGCCGCTATAGGTGGTATTGCAGGCGGGCTGCTATCGAATACCAGCAGTATTGCCGATAGGATTACTGGGGTAAAACGCTTGTATATTGATCCTGCAACGTTAACATTGCTAGCCACGCGAGCATTAGACTTACTTACTGCATTACGCCATCGTGGTCATGCTGCTACAGATGCCACTCAGTTATTATATAAGGGCGAAAACAGCAGTCTTGGAACGTCGCGAACTGACGACAGTAGCCATGCAGATGAAGACAATAATCCAATTACGGTATGGCCAACTCATAAACTACCAAGTGAGCTCAAAAAAGCGCGTGGTAAACCACAATGGTCGTCGCTTAGCAGCGGTAAGTCCGAACAAGCTCAGTTATTACGCACAGACATGGCATGGTCGCTGTCAGGTAAACTACAGTCGTATAAGCGTGAGTCATAAATTACTAGCGAACTATCTATGCACCCTATGCACTTAACAACGCACTTAATGCATCAGTACCGCGTACATCTGTCTGTTGCAGGTAAATCGGATACAGCGGGTACTTGGTAAAGCTTTGTTCGATATCCTGCAGCAAATGCTGCTGACGCTCAGCACGGCGTCGCCAAAACTCATCCGACTGCGCAGTTGATATCAGCTGATTGATGACGATTGCTGCTGGCATGAGCTTACTATCTTCCAATTGCTCGATAGCGCGCTTGGTCTCAGCCAATGGTAAGACGTCAGCGGTCATCACCAATACAATCGCTGTTTGTGTACGGTCATGTAATAGCAACCCTGCTTGGCGGAACAATTGCTTGCGCTTTTCTAATACGGAGACAGCTTGCTCCCAGCGATCTGATTTTTTTGCTGCAAATGGATTGGCCACGTCGTTCTTTTGCGTGCTCTGTTTCTGATTGTGATTGTCCAAATGTGTCGCCACCGAACGTAGTTTGGCCTGTCGTCGCTGCTGTGCAAGCAGCCCATCCGTCCACGCCCCCATCATTTCTGGTAATACCAATAATCGCAAAGTATGACCTGTCGGTGCGGTATCAAAGATGATGTGTTCATACCCAGCATCTGCCGCTTCGACTAAATGGTGACACATGGATTCGAGCATCGCGGCTTCTTGAGCGCCAGGTGCCGACTTCGATAACCTCAGATGCTCACGAATTTTGGGCATCATATCTGGGTTGGCATAAGCTTTAATCGTACGTTCGACTTGAGCAAAATGTTCATCGACAATCACGTCAGGATTTAACTCAATCGCATCTAGATAAGGTGATATTACCGTTGTCTCATTATTGAGTCGTACATTCAATACATCGCCCAAACTATGTGCTGGATCGGTTGAGACAATTAAGGTTTTTTGCTGCTGGCTTGCATAGTAGCTGGCTAGAGCTGCTGCCGTGGTGGTCTTCCCTACACCACCTTTGCCGCCGATAAATATAATCGGTTGTGTCTCTAACTGCTCTACCAATCCATGTAAAGGGTGTAATGCCATATCGTTATCTCGTATTTTATCTCATTATCTAATAAATGCTTAGCTACTTTTTTATATAGTCAATCCACTACTGTTAGCAGCACCCAACGTGGTCAAATGGACATCTATCCATCCCCATACGTGTATGCCACTCATGAAAGTTCTCTAAAAATAATGGTTGTAGCTCTAATGTATAAAAGCTGGCGGGATTATCAATCCCCAAACTCTCAGCAAACATGAGCAACATAAAAAAATCTTCTTCATCACGTGCGGCCCGTGCCATCGTCTGACGATAAGGCGCATGATAAAATTCATTTAATCCACTCTTAAACCGTTGCCACCATGGTTGAGTGTTCTCTAGTGGTTGAACGTTTTCTATATTATCTGATGTGTTTTTATTTTCCATAATGTACTCGTATTTTACTTAATTCTTATGATCTATCATGCCTATATGATACAAAAAACGCCAGCAATTGCTGCTAGCGTTTTTTATTAAACAGACACTCAATATGGGTTAATGTTTAAACTTCACCGCTTTTACCTTTATGTAGTGACCACTCTTTTCGTAGTACAGACAAACTCTCAAACGTCACCAAAATGGTCGCGATTAAGATAATAATATCCATAATAATAAGTAGCCAATTACCATCAGTAAAGAAGGTTTTGAGCTGAATCAATAGTGCAAAGACAGTCATAACCAACAAGAACGACAATGGTGCTAAGGTGTACCAAACTGGCTTACCTTTACGTAATAAGATAATAGTAACGATCATCAAGGTCAAGGCAGCCATTAACTGGTTGGTCGTACCAAATAGCGGCCAAATAATCATACCACCCGCGCCATCGATACCACCAGCACCAAACGCTAATAACAAACAGCTTCCGACAGCAAGTAACGTTGCAACGACACTCTTATTGAGTACGGGTAAATTATAAAATTCACCAAATTCTTGGAAAATATAACGTTGTAAACGTACGCCAGTATCCATCGTCGTACCAGCAAACAATGCAGCCATTACCGTAAGCATCGTCTGTGATAGCACCATGTCGATACCAACGCCGGCATTCAAGATGGTCGCACCGCCGTCAATGAAAGCACCGATAGAGCCATCACCGAACTTTTGGTAGACCGCTTGCCAGTCACCAAGAGTTGCAAAACCTGCGGTTGCTGCAAGGATTGCCCCAAGTGCTAGCATGCCCTCACCCAATGCACCGAAGTAACCAACGAAACGAACGTCTTCTTCTTTATCAATCTGCTTAGAAGTGGTCCCTGTTGCGACCAAACCATGGAAACCTGATATAGCACCACAAGCAATTGTCACAAACAACAATGGTAGAAGTGACGGTGTATCCGCTGGTAATGCAGTGTTAACCGCTGGCGCGACAATATTAGGCGTGCCAATAAAAATAGCGGCATATAGTAGAATCAAACCGACAAATAACTGTAAGCCATTAATATAATCACGAGGTTGAAGCAGCATCCATACGGGCAACAACGACGCAATCGCCGCATAGGCAAACAAGATCAAGATCCATACCGCGTTATCAGGCAAACCCATGACAGTTTCAGGTAACACAATCGGGAACATAGGGCCGAGATAGATAAGCCCGTACAAGGCCGTTACCCCGATAATGGACACCCAGACCAGATTCATATTGTAGCGATAGATACACTGCCCGATGATAAAGGCAACCACTAAGGCACCCCAAACTGGCAATACCGCAGATGGCGTCTTGATCATCATATTGGCGATAGCTACGCCAAATACAGCATTGACCATCAGTAGTAATAAGAAGATGACAACCATCATCAAGCTGCGAACACGTGTGCCCATGACAGTACCAGCAATAGAGCCAATCGACTGACCTCTATTACGCATACTTGCCCAAATAGCAGACATATCATGTACGCCAGCCATAAAGATAGTACCTACCACTACCCAAATAATGGCAGGCACCCAGCCCCAAATAACCGCAATGGCAGGACCGATAATTGGTGCAGCCCCTGCCACTGACGTGAAGTGATGCCCCCACAATACATACTTATTGGTAGGAACATAATCGATCCCATCTTTCATCGTATGTGCGGGTGTAGGACGGCTGTTGTCCAATGCTAAAATTTTGGTGGCGATAAATTTTGAATAAAAAACGTAGCCGCAGAGCATAGCGGCAACGGCGAATAGTAGTACAATAGCACTATTCATCTCATCTCTCCCTAGACAAGTAGTCAATAGCCTTATAAGTTCAAGCTTTTTGAATTAAAATATGAAAAATATGCTAAATTAGTGTGCGATGAGTGACTCAGCTCATCTATCGTTTAGGTAAATTCTAGCAATTTGCAAAATTATTACCAATCAACAAAGTCATTTATCTTACAACTAGGGCATGTCACTAATCAGCATTTGGTGTGATGAGCCTGAGACTGAAACTTTGTTTGAATAATAACCGATTTGGTGATCAATGTAACGCAAGTAAGACATAAAAAACAACAAATAAAGGAAGTGCAATGGCACATTATTTTGGATTCGTACCCTCAGATAAACTAAAAGCTTTAATCAGTGAGGCCGAACAAGTCGTTGCTTCAAATGAGAATGTAGAGTACTACCCTTATCGCGATGCCCTTACGCATCAGACAGCGCGTGATCTTACTGATAATTTATTGGTTGGTTTGGTAGATATTATTCCTAACCCTGAGCGTCAAGCCTCTATGCGCAAAATTGTTGGAACGATTGAACGCGCGACGGATACTCTGCTCAATATCTTATTGGGTAAAGAAAACAACAAAGACGTATTACCAAGTTTTCATTTTCTAAGAGATCATGCAACCTTTATTGATAATGAAGGCATTAAACGTGTCGGCTTTAAACTATCAGAAAAAGATGCCAATACCATCACTGAAGGTTTTGCTGCTATCACGCCTGAACATGTGGATAGAGCCAAATTTAAAACAGCACTCGAAACCATGAACGAAGAGACATTGACCCATTTTATCAGTCGTTATGCTGAGACATTAAAGCTAGGCATGATCAAACGTAAGTCAGTTCCAGTTGCCAAATCGGCAATTGATAAAGGCATGAGTATGGCACTTAATAAGCTATTACCTGACCTACCAAATGACTCATTGAATAGATTGGCCAATTATTACCGTCCATTTATTATAGAAAAGCCAGAATAACCCTAAAAGTTGGATTAATTTTGTCCCAAAAGTCATATGACGTTGGGCAAATTCACTAAAATTTGCTAAAATAAGCGGCACTTTTTACCAAAGGCGCACCCGATGACCCAAATCAGTAACCAAGAAATTGAAAAAACCTTACGCAACTCAGAATGCCTTATCAGCAGTATCGAAGTAGCTGCTGCTTATGAGCGTTTGGCCGCTCAGCTCAATCTACATTATGCTGGTCTAAACCCAATTGTTATGGTCGTGATGAACGGCGGATTGATTCCAGCTGGTCAACTACTGACACATCTTACGTTCTACCATCGCATGCACTATATTCATGCGACTCGTTATCGCGATAACGAAGGTACTAACGAGCTTGATTGGAAATTCAAGCCTGATGTTAGTATCGAAGGTGAGCACGTATTGTTAATCGACGACATCTTTGACGAAGGTATTACCCTAAAAGCAGTTGTTGAAGAATTAAGTAAAGAAAAGCCTCTATCACTTGAGTCTTGTGTCTTGCTTAACAAGCAACATGATCGCAAAGTTGCAGATTTTGACGTAGATTTTGTGGGTATTGATGTTGCAGATCGCTATGTTTACGGTTGTGGTATGGATTTCCATGGTTACTTGCGTCACCTCCCAGGTATCTATGCAATCAAAGAAGACAAAGTTTAATTCTAGACTTAATTGATTAAAATAGTTAAATCCTAAAAAAGCATCCAATTTGGATGCTTTTTTATTGCGCTGACTTATTGCGCCGATAACAACTTGAATGAATCGTTAAAACTGTAATGCCAAACCAGTATGCCGCTCAGTTGGTGTTTGAACTGCTTTTTCTAAAGCGTGTTTGGTACTATATATCGTTACCTGCTTCTTAGCACGAGTCACTGCCGTATAGATAAGCTCTTTGCTCAGCAATCTTGCATGGCTGTTATCGAAAGTAATAGCAACATGATCAAATTCGGATCCTTGTGACTTATGAATAGTCATTGCATATGCCGTGGCTATCACCTCTTCATTTAGCAAATTAACAGCTATCCCTTGTGTCTTATTTTCAAAGAATACCTCTAATTGGCTTCTTTCATCTGATGTTTGTAAGCAGAAACCAATATCCCCATTAAATAGCCCAAGCTCATAGTTATTTTGTAGCACCATAACAGGACGTCCATGGAACCATGTATTTTGACCCAATGGTAACTTTAGCTCAGCGAGATGCCATTGAGTAAGATAGTTATTGATATAGTGGTCGCCCCACTCACCATTATGGCCAGCAGTGAGGATTCTAAATTGATTAAATACCTCCATTAACGAAGAGGTAGTATTTTTAACTGATTCTGGCACGGATTTTTCTATTGGATTCTTTAGTAAACTTTTAGCTTTATTTACGTATAATTGGTAATTATTTGAGATTTTTGAAATGATTCTGTCTTTGCTTAGGCTATTTTTTATCTTGTTATTTGATATGGACTCTGCTTGTAACGTATTAACATATTGAAAACTCAAAGCAGCGTCTTGCCTTAATAATTGCCAAATAGCTTGAAGATTTGTCTCTGCTTTATTGATTTGAGTGGCCAGTTTACCGATACCTGACTCGGCGCTAAATCGGCGGCTCTCGGTTAGTTCTGCATGTATGGGTTGCAGTAGCGGAATGCGACAGAGATCAGCCAATACTGCTCCTGCATCGACGGCTGCTAACTGATTAGCATCGCCTAATAGTATTAGCCTAGCACCTGGCTTTACTGCGCTCACAAGATAATTGGCTAACTCAACTCCGAGCATAGATGCTTCATCAACGATGATAATATCTTCACCGAGTGGGTTGTTGGTATCGTAGCGCGGTCTACCCGTTCGACCGATACCTAGCAGACGATGGATGGTTTTTGCCTCTTGCAACTGTAGCTCTACATTTGCGTCGTCTAAAGCCGCCTGTAGAGACTCCTGCATACGTTGGGCTGCCTTACCTGTTGGTGCTGCTAATGCTAGACTAGCACTGTCTGTGCTAAACCTAATATGTTTAGACTCATCTCCCCTACTCTCCGTCGCTTGTTGTAACGCGATAACTAACTGAGCAACGGTATAGGTTTTACCTGTACCTGGGCCACCAGTAATGATACTAAATGCATTATTGTTCGCCACATTGATAGCAGCTATCTGTTGGTCATTTAAGTTCTCAGGCATGGTAATGTCTAAAGGCACTATCTGCTGATTCAAAATATGATTGATATGCTGTGCTAAGTTAAATTCTGCTTGCCATGTGCGGTGTAGCCAAAATGTGATTTTTGAACCTCGGGTCTCTTTATTCTTAGCGATGTTATAAATAATTGGTTGATTATTTTTGCTTAGGCTATTTTGATAGTTATTACAATTAGGGTTCGCATTAACATTAGCGAATAAAGCGTGCTCATGGATTGAATGAACGAAAGTATTTAAGTCGCTATTTTTTAAGCGATGATATAACGTAGTTATCGCATCAAAACGTTTAATCAACTTCCCTTTTTCATGATTACTCAGTGCTAGCTGCGCCCACAGGTAATCTCGCTGACCAAACAAAGTATCTAGTAATACAAATAGCGATGTCTCCGTTATAGTGTCATCGTCTATTTGCGTGTCTAGTTGCGTTTTTATCTGAGTATCAATCAGCGCAAAAATTGGTGTTGCCAGTATCCCCAATAATTGCTGCTGCCATGCATATAACGTGACTATTTCCCCATTAATCTGACCTTGCATGGGAGCTTCATGATCGGCTGTATCGACAGTTAATACAGTATGCCCCTCTTCCAAATGAGCCGCTAAAATAACGAATAGAGCCGTAAATAAATCGCTATCTTTTGACTTATCGATTCTTCTATTTTCATCGTTTGTCTTTGCATCTGTTGCGTCATATGCTACATGTGTTTGCTGGCGGCGCAGCAAAATATAATCACTGAGATTACTTGCCCAGCTCTCTTGTAAGCTGATGGCTGACTTACTTTTATTGTTATTATTACTCATCGTATATTTATCTCTTATTAATCTGATTAACTGCTATAACAATTTTTATCTACCTAGTTGCTATACAAGGTTTATTAGTCCGGCAGGCCAAACAATGCATCTAGACCTTTAATAAAGGCGATAGGAATATCCCAAGTAACCAATCCATAGCAACCATTACTGCTCAAGCTATCGTGGTTAGACTGAGCCATATATTGCGATGTAGGCATAGTAGCTGCTTGAGCATTCGGGTCGTACACACCGCGTAAAAACACGTACTCTACAGCGCCTAAATATTTATCTTCGTTACCCGTATAATCACTGATCCTCATAGCAAGGAACCGATGCAATGCTACTTGATAGATTGCTGCTTGTAGCCAGTACCCTGCCTTGGACATTGCTTTCTCGAGCGTATCTTTATTGTAATCGCTTAGGCTATTTCCTAAAAAGTTACTCTTATAGTCAACCACATAATACTTGCCAGCATGCTCATACACCAAGTCAATTTCACCGCGTAGATAACGATACAGATGCGCTTTATTTTGTGGCACTAGGGTGACGTGTTTATCTGTCTCGTCAGGTAAATACTGTTGAAAAAGCTTACTAATATCCTGTGCTTTAAAATTCTCTGACAATCCCATGTTGAACTCTAACTCGGCAAATCGCTTACCTTTATCAAGAGCAATCAAGGGTTGATTGGAAGCCAACAGTGGCGCATGCAACACTTCTTCAATCCAATTGATTAATGCCTCATGCTTGGTTGTATCTATTGAATCGAAATCAATGACACCGTTGATTCCTTTCTTCCTTCCTTGTGATCTGCGGCTCTGCTGTTCAGCACTACTATATATCAGCGGTAACTGATAGCTATTAATCGCTCTATCAATAATCTGATGCCACTGGGCTTTATTAGTGAAATCGATTTGTTCAAATATCTCATGCAAAAACGTACCGGCATTGGCACCCTTTACAAAGGTAAAACGGATATCCTCTTCTGACTTGAGGCTTAGTTCACTGTCTTGTTCGAGAGACTCTTTGCTATTCAGTGAAGAAAGGTCTGAAACAGAAGACTCTGTCATATCAATGTCTATCGCATCATCAATACGCTCATCCACTATCGCCATTGCTTGTGTAGATTCATCTAGCTGACGCGCCAAAGCGGTGAAGCTGGTCTTAGCCCAGCCATAAAAATAATTGGTTTTCATCACCTCTGCAAAAGGCGCGTACTCAATAGCTTCTGTCGTAGGCTTATGAGCATTTGACTTGGTAGCAGCCATATGAACTTTGTCATTTATACCTGCTGAGCTAGCACCATTGCTTGCGTAATTATTGTCATAAAACTCATTAACTTTATGACCTCTGAGCATGCCTATGGTACCTTTGAGCCTATCAGGCAATTCAAACTTGGCCTCTTCAGACTCGAACCAATAAAAAACTGGCTTTAGCTCAAACCCTGTCTTGTTACTCGGATCTCGCAAAACAACATAAAGCTGCTCACTAGCCCGAGTAAAGGCCACATAGCCAAGCCGCCTTATCTCATCAAAACCTTCTTGTGTTTCGATATCAGTATAGTAATCCTCAACTGTGGCAGAGCCTTGCAGTGGTGAGAAGCGGCGCTGATTTCCCGTCGATTGACTATCTAGCGATTGCTGTACTTCTATCGACTGCCGCACTAGCGCTGAGGGCGCTTGTTGCGCGTTATATAGATACAGCCCATAGTCTTCCTTATTGCCAGACTTCCTACTGGCATCACCCATTCCCAATACATAGACAATAGGGAACTCAAGCCCTTTTGACTTATGAATGGTCATCAGTTGCACGCCAGACTCTGTCGGTAGCGGATATTGCTTAGCCCAATCACTGTTGGGTGCTGTATCTATCTGCTGTCTGAACCACGCCAACAACTCATACTCACCCATTCCTAAGCCATACTGCGCCAAGATGTCCATTACATGACGCAAGTCCATGATATGACGGTCACCTTCTGGATGAGCAGCTAGGGCCTGCCAAACGCCTTGCGGCTGCACAGGGCTTTTATCTAATAAATAATGTAGCGCCGATAATATGCCAAAGTGCTGCCAACGCTGTGCCCCTTCTTTTAGATAGGTAATAAAGTCTTGATAGCTTTTCTTAGTATCAGTAGCATCATTAGTTAAGAAGTCTTTCGAATTAGAATGGTTTGAACGGGCGCTTGGTGTACTGCTACCTTCGGTAATACCTGACTCATGATCCGTCATCATGGCTTTGATGTTTTTAATACTCAGTCCATATAGGTGACTGGTCAACACCCGATTAATCATGTCATGACGATAAGGGTATAGCATGGCACTTAGTAGCGCCGCCACATCTTCTGCCATAATAGTCTCAAAGATGCTAACATCACTGGTAGTCAAGGTCGGCACATTAAGTTTTACTAGCTCGTCTTCAACTCGCTTCAGATCTTTTTTGGCACGTGCCAGCACCCCAATATCACTGGGCTGAATCGGCTTACCTTTAAGTGTCTGACCACTATTAAGCAAAGTGGCTATATGGCGAGCTGTTATCTCATGTTCATCGTAATCAAACTCTTTGTCCCTGTCATAAGGCAGATGCAATAAGCTCACGGGCTGAGCAGAAAGCACTTCTGTCACCAGTACATCATCCAGCCTATCTGACGCATTAAACCAAGACAGCTCATATTCTGGTTTTGCTGCTTTAATATGTTGGTAATGAATCCCAGTACCCAACTGCGACAGTTTATTTTCAGCAGTTGAGGCATTAGCCATGCCAAACCAGCAGTTCAATGCGTTAATCACACCCGCATTAGAACGGCGATTGATATCTAGTGTCCAAAGGGCGCTTTTATCAAACTGGGCTTTCATGTAGTTATAGTTGGCTACATCGCCACCACGAAACCCATAAATAGCCTGTTTGGGATCACCAACCAATAGCAGAAACTCATTATTGGTTTTCTTGGTGGTTGCTTGCTTGTCACTGTCCGACTGTTTACGTTTATTCTTTGGCAAGTAGATGCTTTCAATCATAATGGCTTGCTCGCCATTGATATCTTGCGACTCGTCAATCAGCGCCACAGGATAGTGATGACGAATATAACGCGCCAGCTTATCTCCTTGACGACCAGTTAATGCTTGGTTTAAGCGTACCATCTGCAAACTAAAGGTCGTCTCGCCGCGCTCTTCTAAAATAACTGGCAGTCTATTACGCACAGCCAGCACAATATGACGGTTAAGATTGGCTAATACCAACAAAATATGCTGATTTAAACTATCAAGCATGTCTAAGATCGCCATTAACTTACTAATGGTTTCTAACTCAAAAAGTGTCTGATGCTCTTTTTCTTTATTCTTATTAAAGTTCTTAATTTTGCCATCTTCATCGGGATATCTAGAATCCTGCAATGATGTCAGAATCTTATTCTCGCTTTCATTTAAATAGCTATTAAATGTCAGCTGATACTGCGATATCTTTTGATGCACCTCGATAATGGCATCAAACTGTTTGGTTAAATTAGAACCACCACGAAACCCTTGAGACTTTCTATAATCAGGATTTAAATAAGGCTGGATATCTACTAAATCTAACTGAGAAAACTCATTAATTAGTTTTTCGTATGCATCAAAATCAAAGCTTTTCTCAATCCTTATCTCATCAATCGGCGCAGAGATAAAATTAAGCGAGCGAGTCACATATTTCTTATGATCGCCCACTGCAGTCAGCTTACCTTGCTGATCCATTAGCGCATAAAGTTTAGGCTGCTCATAGTATAAGCGGCTCTGAAACTGACGCAGCTCATCATGAACAATGCTATCGGTAACTTGTTCAATACTGCTGTCTTCAATAATCCCCATACCCTGCTGGTGACCAGTTTCGCTACTGTACTCCGTCAACCATTTTTGCGCCAAACTATCGAGCGTACCTACAAACAGCTTATCCAATGTGGTTAGTACCAGTGCCGTACGCCTAATAGCTTCCGCCATGGGGTAACTGTACACGTGATCTAGCAAATAGCCGACGAGATGCAAGTTAATAGGATCTTGCATGATGCCATCTAAGCGCACATATTTGGCCTGATTAACCAGCCAATCTTCGCGGTCTTTTTTTGCTTGTTTACGTTTCTCTGCCGCCGCTTGCTTATCAGTAGCAAGGTCTTGATTTAAATCGTCAATATCTGTTTCAGCGTCTGCATTAGTACTTGAACCATTGCCTGCCTGTGTGTCTTTATTACTTTCAGGCAAGACTTGCAATATATTGGGATAGAGACTCTCTTTATTGCTAGTATCGGCACTTAGGCTATTAACCCATTGTAATAATTGATAAAAATCTACCAAACGATCATGGATACGCTGACGCATTTCGGCAGCGGCGGCTCGTGTAAAAGTCGTGGCAATGATTTGCTCTGGTGCACGTCGCGCTTCGATCAGTAGGCGCAGCACGATACCGGTCAACGTCCAAGTTTTGCCCGTGCCCGCTGAGGCTTCAATCAGGTGTTTACCCGTTAGATCAACCTCAACTGCCGGTATGACATCATTTTTACGCTCAGGCACAGCAGATAAAGTCAGTTCATCTGAATATTCATCAAATAAATTCGGTTGTGTAGACAAGTCAATGGTACTGGTTGGATCGCTAAGGTCTGTCATATGGGCGCATACTTTTAATTATTATTTATCAAAACAAAATAGCAAAAACTAATTAGAGGCTGTTCTAAATAACTGGCTAACTATCTAAGTTAGTTAACGCATTAAACATCGGCTCATACAGTGGTTGGGCTAATGTAGTCAACGCTGCCGATAGCGCTTTGAATGCATCTTGGTCTCGTAGTACGTACTGCCAAATAGCATGCTGCGAGCAAGTATCGTATACCGTGTCTGAGTTGTAGTTAGGTCTTAACCAGTCTGAGAAGTCGGCTCGTTTTGGCCAGTAGCGGTTGCTGTCACCTTCTTCATGCTTTAGATACTTATCAAGGTAGTTAAGTGCATATTCTGGTAATAACGTAATAGGCACTTGACCCGTTAACTTACCAAAAACAGCCCATTTTATCAGCTCAATCACAGCATCTTCATACACAATCGGGCTCAGTTTGAATGTAATGACCTTGTCATACTTTTTGACTTGCGAGCTAGGCTTATTAAAGCGCCAAATACTCACGCCATCATTTAATACTACTTGCTCGGCAGTGGTACGTCTAGCCACTTGCCAATACAAATGTGACAACCAAAACTTGAGTAAATGCCTAGGGCTGGCAGAATTGGGCAATATATTTAACCACTGCTTGGGTGATTGCTGAGCATAAGGCACGCCCGCCTGAATAATTGATATGGGGGCTACTACAGGTACTGAGCCTTTGATCTTGATGATTTTTGGCAGCAGCTTAAGCAGTGTTTCTATATCCTCTATATTCGTCTGATTGCTTGACTCGTTGTCAGTGCTACTCAGTATATTTTTTAGCTCTATCTGAACGGGATGCTCGGCAGTTGGCGACAGTAGCTGTAATACACTGCTACTATCTGCCTTACTCTCGTTGAGAATACTGCTTTCATCAAAGCCATTAGCAATTAGCTGCTCTTTGAACTCTAGACATTGCTGTTGCAGTTTCTTCTGTTGATTGGGTAGCGTGGTTTGGCGAGCGACTCCAGCAGGCATAATTTTTTGATACATCAGGATTGGCGTAGTGGTTTCATCCGCTGCATCACTACCATTCTTCTTATTCTCATCAGTAACCAACTGTTTAATCAAATGATCTTTAATTTGATAGGTAGTTAAACTGTCTAAAAATAAGGGCTCTTGATGCGACAGTGCTTCCTCACCTTGTACCACATGCACCTTCTGAGACCGTAAGAATGCTTTGGCAGGATGGCGCACTTGGTAAGCCAATGCCCCTTCAATATCAATCTCTCCGATGTTAAATATGCTATCAGATAGCGCTTCCGTCATGCTACCGACATCGTTAGCATCAACAACCGTATCTAGCGTCAATAGTTCAACCAATGCAGACAAGGTTTGATTGTCTACTTGACCTAGCTGACCCAAGCCTTGACCAAGCACCTGAGCGATTGACTCATACTGCGCCTTCGTGGGTAAGCCCACCAACTCTTTATGCTCATTAGATACTCGCCCTTTCAATGTGTCAAACACCGCTTGCCAAAGCGGTGCAGGAGGAAACTGCTTTTTCTGAGCCAGTTTGGTTCTGCGCATGGCGGTATTTAATAAAGTATCCAGCTCATCAATCATATCAACAGGGCTGGAATCCTGAGCATTAACGTTAACATTAGCATTGTCATCAATATCAGGAGACGCTTGCTCAAAAACATTAGCACCTTCAATTTCTGTCTCAAACAGACTCTCATGAAAAGGTAGTGCAGGATGCTCAGTCACCAACCACTGTTTAATCAATTTAGGCAAATAGCGCTTGAGGCTTTCGGTGGTGGGGTCAATATTCTCAGGTAATGTCTCAAGCGAGTTTACCTGCCATTGCACCTCGCCTTGCAAAAACTGCAATAGCTCACTCACTGGATTGGCTGGCAAATGCTCATGGGTGTCCGTCAAGCTTTGACCGTTATAGAACATCCAGCATGCACTGCGCGCGCACAGTAGCGCATCTAAAAATGCGCCATTGTCATCATCTTCACTGACTCTGTCACCGCGGCGTGCATTGGTCGCTTTCATCAAATCATAGCGGTTATCACGGTCACGCCCAGGAAACTCAGAGAGGTCCATATTGAGCATCACCACCAGCTCAAATGGCACGTTTCTTAGTGCACCAAATCGACCAAAGGTAATCACCCCAGTCGGCTCCGCACTGACCTGCTGACTTTCAAGCTCGTTTTCGATACTGTCTAGCATAAAGCTCAGCTTAAGCGGCAATTGCTCCACACCTGCCAGCCTTTGCTCCACTTCTCTGTTGTCGACATCACCACTAGCGTACTGCCTATAGTGACGATTGGCTCGCAGACTTGATTTAAAGCCATTCATCGCGTTGTAGATGGCGCGCATGGTACGCGTTTGATCCACATCACCAAAGTAGCGATGGATAACTTGTGTCTCAATCTGATCGAGCCAATCTTCCGCTTTCATTTTTTGTGTATGATCATCACGTCGTGCGACCAAGCCAGTATAAATGCGGCAAAGCGCTTCAACAATCAACGCATCATTTAGGCTAACTTGTGGTAACGGCAAGGTCATTTCTGGTAACGCAGTGCTTGGCCATTCATCGTCATTTAGATCATATAAGCAATCGCTCAACTCAGCCTCTGGCATGACCAGACCTAGGGTCAATCTGTCTAATGCCTGTGCAAAGCTAAAGCGATAGTCGTAATCATTACTGTCCAACGTTTGTTTAAGATGCAGCTCGTCAAAACCGCGAATAAAGCCCGCCTCTACCAACAAATCACAGCCACGGCTCATTTGCTCATGAGTCAACCCAAAGCTTTCAAATAAAGGCGGTAACATGAGCCAGTCTAAGACTTCAGCTGCTTCAAAACGGGCACTATGGCTACCCAATAGTTTGTAAAAACCGATAATGGCTTCCCATAACTGGCGAATGTCGGCATCAACAACACCAGTCACTTTAGCAGGCAAAGTCAAGCCGTCTTGACCTTTACCATTGACGAAGATAGACCCAATCAATGCATGATGACGTTCAACATCGGGTAGCAGCACAACAATGTCAGAGATATGGCGTTTCTTTTCACCAAGTTTGATAGGTTCATTTAGCCAACGACCAATCATAATACGCAGCACTTCAAGCTGACGCTGCAAACTATGACACGAATGAATGCTTAGGCTATTATCTTGGGAAGAGATTGCCCAAAAACGGTCTTTTTCAAAGCGCTTATTCTCTAACGCTTCATCTTCATACCAAGCCGTTTCTGGCTTAGCTTCATCAAAGCTTGACTCTAGTTGCTTGCTTACTGCTTGTGATACTGTAGCAGCTGTCGTCTGCTGGGTAGATTGCTCATCAAGCATCAACACATCATTTTGCAAACGTTTTAATAAGCTCAAGTTACCTTGCGTATCTTGAGTACTGACAGCGTCATCAGCAGCATCTATGCTTTCATAATCGTAATGACCGAGCACATTATCTACACCATTATCAAAGTTATCTTGCCATTCGACTAGCGCATCGTCGTATTGCTCATTACCTGATAAGTTGGCAAGCATGGCAAACGCATCGCGCGACTGCTTGCCCAAACGCGATAGCAAACTATGACCATAATCACGCAAAAACACGCTTTCAGGATTGATAATCTGCTGACGCTGTAGCCAAGATTTATCGACGATATCTGCCCAAAACAGCTTTGATGGATTGTAATGCAATAGCGTGATATTCATGTATTGCGACAAGCGCTGTAGAAAGTCGAGCTCGGTCTGTGGCAGTTGCTGGATGGTAAATATACGCAGTACTTTGGGCAATTGGTCACGCTCATTCGCCTTGTTACCTTTTAAAGCCGACCAAAACGCACGCTCTAGTGCCACACGATGTAGATGAACATCGGCAAACAAATGCGACCACAAGAAACGTTGGGCAATTTCTAACTCTACATAATGCTCGACCAACCACTCAGGCGTGCCGCGCGTATACTTATCAAAGCGCAGGGATAAGGCGTCTTTATCTGCTATCAACTCACTTACGTTCAACGGCTTGTTTTGTGACCATAATGCCAACCAATCCTCACGGTGAGTCAAATAGCGGTTAAACACCCTAGCCAAATCACTTGCCAGCTGCCAAATACGCGCATCTTGTTGCACCTTATCCTGTTGTAAACTATCCTGTTGAGCACTTACCTGTGGGTCGTCAATCAAAGACGCTAGCAACGGATGCACTGGATGCTTTTCATCTGCAACGATTGTTTCTTGGTAGTAAGTCAAATAACCAAACAATCGCCACTGCATTACTGTCGGTGATAACACCGCCACTTCCGGCACATTCAGAGTTTCCGCTTCAGGGTTTTGCGCCAGTAAGTATGCATTATGACGGGTCAATACATCTTGCATCAGCGTCCATTGATACTGGCCCCAAAATTTAGTACGCACCAAGGTACTAATACCAGCACGGCTAGCAATAGTTTTATCCAACCAATCACCCAATACCATTGACGGTACAATGACAATAAAAGGCTCAAAAACAGGCTGATCCTTGGACTGGTACTGTACAAGCAATTGATCAACGAGGTTTTCGGTACGGTGCGACTGAATAATAGTGAACATAGACAATAATCTGATTGAAATAAGGGTTAGATATTAGGATTAATAAAAAAGGCTTCACTTATAAATGATGCAGCTGATAAAAATAGTGATAATAGTACCACGCATAATAAAGATAGGGGCTGTAGTAGATAAGCACTATGCTAGACTACTTTTATGAAGATAACCCGTTGTAAACTAAGTAAAAAAGCACAGCGAAGGCTGTTAGAGTTTTTTACGGCTGAAGTGACTGCTAGAACAGCCGCAGATTTGCTTGATATTCAGCCTAATACTGCTGCACTTTTTTATCATAAAATAAGACTTGTGATAGATTACCATCTCTCATTAGAAGCTGATGAGCTTTTTGATGGTGAGGTCGAATTAGATGAAAGTTACTTTGGCGGTGTACGCAAAGGCAAAAGAGGTCGCGGGGCAGCTGGTAAAACCGCTGTATTTGGTATTCTAAAACGAAACGGTAAGGTTTATACCATTGTCGTAGCAGACACCAAACAGACTACCCTAATGCCTGTTATTAAGCGTAAAATCAAGCCTGACAGCTTTGTTTATACGGATAGCTATCGAAGTTACAATGCACTGGATGTGAGCGAGTTTAAACATTTCAGAGTCAATCACTCTATAGAGTTCATTTGCGGTAAGAACAATCACATCAATGGCATTGAGAACTTCTGGAATCAGTCCAAACGAACACTCAGAAAGTATAATGGGATTAATAAGAAGAACTTCCATTTGTTTTTAAAAGAGTGCGAGTTTAGATTCAACTATGGCTCACCATCTAATCAGCTGAAAACCTTGAGAAAATGGTGTGATATTTAATCCTTATCTACTACAGCCCCTAAA